>JACABD010000001.1:0-27936 GCA_013377075.1 Geobacteraceae bacterium
ATTGTGCTTCTGAAGGCGGTGATCGGGGATACCAGGAGGGTGGTTGGGGAGTGAGGGGGGGTATGTACATATAGTATAGAAACCTTTATCTACTGATATATGACAACCTCTAATAGGTGATTTACGAGTTGTATCGGTTAAAACGTGACTTTTAATGGTGATAAAGCATGACAAAACCTATAAGGAACACTGATATTCTGAACTATAACTCTATCTCGTGGGATTCTTATACGGATGGCCCTGGGCGGAGGGTAGTTCTGTTTATGCAAGGTTGCGATTATCGTTGCCCGTGGTGTCATTCCCCTCATACTCGGGGCCAGAGTAGTGGACTTCTATTTTCCGAAGCGATGTGCTCAAGTTGCAGACGATGCGAAAAGATATGCACTCGGAGGGCACATACCTTTTCGGGGAGCGCACACAATATCCGGCGGTCTGAGTGTACCGGCTGTGGACTATGCGTAACAGAGTGCCCCCAGTCAATTGAGGGCGCTTCCAGTGCGGCTCTCAGGATTGTGCCTAGGTCGGCATCCATACAGGATATCTATCACTTGATAAGTCCTCAGCTCGCGTATTGTGGTGCATTGACCATTTCAGGTGGTGAGCCACTTCTGCAGTGGAAAGCGGTTCAGGCACTGCTATCCTTGTGTAAGTCCATCGGAGTCGAAACTGCTGTCGAAACTACGCTGACGACGGACGAGCAGGTAGTCGCCGATTTACGCGATTTTGTCGACCTGTGGCTGGTAGGGCTCAGGCCACTCTACGGGCACAACCTGCATCCAAACGTGCCCGATCCATCAATCACAGAGCATAACCTCCAACTCCTACAAAAAGAAAACGTCTGCGTGCGGTATCCTGTCATGCCGGGTTACACAGACGGAATGGCAAGTTTGGCACGTACCGCGGATATAATGGCTCAAACAAACATCAGTAAGATCGAACTGCTTCCACCAAATGTGAATGTCGGGCATTACTATCGTGAGATGGGAAAGGATTTCATATTAGAAAACCATTCGGCAAATGTCACATTAGATGAAGCAGTACAGTATTTCAGGGGCAGAGGATTTCAAGTGACGTTAATTCATTGAGGGGGGGATTTCAGATGGATGCTACAAACCGTTGTTCGACAGTAAGAACCGCCAATCTGTTAGAGTGTTTGAGGGTAAGGGCGCTGAGCGATCGGTCCGCGGAATGGTTTAACAGGTCGATGTTTCCAGAGATTGGCAAGGATCACCCGGAAAAGCCGGTGATTATCCGTAGGGCGCTTGCGTTCGCTGCCATGCTCAAGGCAATGACAGATACTACCAATTCCGTCAGGACACGAAGCTACTTGATTGAAGAGGGCGAGCTAATAGTCGGTAACGTTCCTTTGGGCTCAGTCGGGCTTGGTAAAGAATTCCCACGCTACATGACGGTTGAGGAACGGCGCCTGGCATCAGTCACTAGCAGAGACGAGGAGTCCATGTTCGGGCACAACAGTCCGGACTTTCAACGGGTGCTGCAAAAGGGGCTCAAGGGAATAATCGAATATTCCCAGGAGCGCATGTCGTTTCTGGAAATAGAGTTGAATCACCGGCTGGGCCGGATTGGAGGTGGTTTGAGGAAAAAACTGCAGTTCTACGAATCGGTGATCATCTGTTGCGAGGCAGTAATTGAATATGCGCATGACTTCGCGGCACTGGCCAATGAAATGGTGTTTACCGAAAAGAACCCGACGCGGAAAGCAGAGCTCCTCCAGATAGCGGACATCTGCAAAAAAGTCCCAGAGAATGCTGCGGATACCTTTCACGAAGCGTTACAGAGCATCTGGTTTGTTCACCTTGCGCTGCATTCGACGCTCGATTTCGTATCACTGGGACGTCTTGACCAGATCATTCAGCCGTACTATGAAAAGTCGCTTGCAGAAAATCTCATAACAAGAGACAAGGCCATCGAACTTCTCGAGTGCTTCCTGATCAAGGGGGCAGGCAGGCTCAATATGACTCCCGAGTTTCTCTTACAACAAGATCATTTGGACTTCGGTACAGGTCTTGGGACCAGCCCGGTATTTCTTGACCAAGTGGCGAGTGCCAACAATTTCCTCCAGAATCTTGTGCTTGGAGGCCAAACACGCGAGGGCCTTGATGCCACCAACGACTGCACATATCTCATTCTTGAAGCCTCAGGAAACGCCGGGGTCCCGACGCCGACCGTTGTTGTGAGGCTGCATGCAAGATCTCCCCAAGCACTTTTGGATAAGGCCGCTGACACCCTGAAACGCGGTAACGCCGGGCTTCCGATTATCTACAATGATGAGAGCATCGTGCAGGCCTTTGAGATGGACAAGATTCCGAGGGCCGAAGCTCTCGACTACGTGGTCGATGGCTGTTGGGAACCGATTCTCAATGGAAAAAGCGACTGGACGTTCGGGATGGTAAACCTGCTGACAGCAATGGAGTGCGCCCTGAATGGTGGTGCATTATTGAGCAACAATCCGTCCCTGCTGAAGGGGCAGAAAAAAAGCTATGGAACCAAGTCGTTTTCCGAGATGAAGCATTTCGACGAACTTCTCGATGCGTTGAAATTCCATATCGGCTTCTTCACCGACATGGTTGGCTTGGGAATTTTCAAATTCTACACCATAGACGCTTCGGTGACTCCCACACCGTTCTTCTCGGCATTGCTGGGCGACTGCCTTGTCAAAGGCATCGACAAGACGTGGGGTGGAGCGGATTACATCCTCGGCGGGATAATCTCGACGGCGGCGCCCAATTGCGCCAATGCTCTTATGTCGATAAAAAAATACGTATTTGACGAGAAAAAGTATTCACCAGAGCAGGTGATCTTCGCGCTGAAAAAGGGATTCAAAGACAAAGACGCATCCATTCAGGCTGATTTAGAGAAGATGCAGGCGGATTTCATAAAATCGCCAAAATACGGCAACGATATTGAAGAAGTTGATGCCCTCATGCGCTGGCTCATGGACCAGTGCTACAAGGCGGCGCAGAAAACCAAGTTGCTGTGCGAAAGGATTTTCCTGTCTAAACCTGACGAAAACGATATTGATCGCATCGATAGCCTGAGAAACCTCGCCGGTTATTCAGGTTGTTCCATGAAAGAACAGTTCGGCGAAAACTTTGATATCCATTTCACCACCGGGAGCGGAACTTTCGGACAATACGTGGCAATGGGATGGGGCGTTGCGGCATCCGCCGATGGCAGGAATTCGAACGCGCCCATCGCTCCGAACTGCTCACCGGTGTCAGGAACCGTGAACAACGGCATAGGGCACATTTTTTCGTCGATTAAGAAGCTCGACTTAGGCAGGTTCGCAGCCGGAGTAATGACCGACATTTGCTTGGACAGTACCCATTCAGAGTCGGATATATCGCGTCTGTTGAGGTCTTTCGTTTCCAATGGTGGAAGCTTGATGTCTGTTTCGGTCGCGGATGTCATCACTATTCAACAAGTAAAAGCACTTTGCGACGAGGTTCGGGCCGGGAAAAGGCAACCGTCTGAACTTAACCAGTACAGTTGGCTTTCCGTGAGAGTAGGCGGATGGAATGCCCCCTTCATAACCTTCAGCGCCGACCAACAGAGCGACTACATCAACAGGATTATAAGGAGCAGGTGATCGGAATGTCTCAGGCGGAAGAGTTCGGTTAATGCCGCCACATCCAGGATAGTTGGTTTTAAACAACATCATGATCATATTGTTCTGCGCACAGACTAAAGGGGGTACTGACAATGCCGGGAAATGCACTGCCAAATATCGCGATGTGTTGGATTCCTCCGGGAGGATTCGAGATGGGGAGCGACTTCTACAAAAGCATCACAAACCCCGATGATGCAAAGTGGTTCGCCAATGAAGCGCCTGTTCATCAAGTAAGGCTTACGAAAGGGTTCTGGATGGGCGAAACGGAAATAACAGTGGCGCAATTCAGATCCTTCATAGAAGCTACCCAATATGTCACCACGGCCGAGATCATCGGGAAAAGCCTGGGCATGTACGAGGAGCTTCCGACAGGGAAAGGTCACTGGGCGTTAGGAAACGGATTGTCGTGGCGCCAGCCCGGTTTCAATTTTGACGAAAGCCAGCCCGTGGTTCACGTCAGCTGGCTAGATGCCTGCGTTTTCTGTGAGTGGATGTCATTACACGGAGACAAAACATACTCTTTACCGACCGAAGCGCAATGGGAGTATGCCGCAAGTTTCGGCGGGCTATATAGATACTCGTGGGGCAATGACTTGCCGAATGGAAAACAAGGGGGCAATATTGCCGACGAACGTTTTGCCGCCAGATTCCCAGCTTGGAACTATCCGACGCTAGCTCGGTACGATGACGGCTTCGTGTTCGTGTCGCCGGTTCGATCTTACGATCCCAATAAGTTCGGGTTATATGACATGACCGGCAATGTCTGGGAATGGATGCACGATTATTACAGCGAGACCTATTACTCAATATCCCCTGTCAACGATCCTGCAGGTCCCCCGGAGGGAACTAACCGTTCTCTCCGGGGGGGCGGTTTCGATTGGGAGTTGTCTTTTTTGCGTGTCGCGAAAAGAAGGAACCTTGCTCCAGACTCGACAGCCATCAATCTCGGATTCCGCATCATAGGCACTGAAAAGAAATTTTGACTGGCGGCATATACTAGGTTTTCATTTAAGGGGGAAATATGACTATTCCAAACTACTGCACCATCAAGGGACAACTTTTGCTGGGAGTACCGTTCTACAGTAACCGCGGATACAAAGGCGACCCGCATTATAATCTTATTATCGATGTGGAAGGATCACATCATCGCGTGGCAATTAATACGTTGTCTAAGGACAAAAGTGAGATTTGCTTCCTGCTCGATAACTATTTCAATCATCCCTTAATCGACCAGCTTCGGGCACTTAAAGATGGAGTACACCCTAACGCCGCGAGATTGGATTACTGGCGCGATAAACGATTGGTCGATATCAGGCGGTTTACGCCGATCCCATTCGATACGCCCGGTAACGATAATGACCTGAACGATTTGTATGCCAAAATGCTGACTACCGTTGTCGATCCAGCGCGCCTTACGCCATGTGAAATTTCAGGCAGAGATTACACGGAAACGCGGGATGCCTACCCTCCTATTTCGCCTGTGACCGCCTATGCGATCGGCAGCGTATTCGCCCCGGGCACTCCCGGACAGGGGGTTCATGATATCCATATGAACCAGGGCAATCTCGGTGAGTACATGAAGGACAACGGGACCTATACCGATGGCGCGCTGATCGTAGAGGTAGAGAATGGCTTCCGGGCCTTCTTTGCAGCATTTCAAACCCAACGACTACCCACTGACAATAAAGGGAATCCGCTGCCCGACGCGAAGCCGATCCTCAAAGTAGTTTAGTGTCCAAAGTGACAGGCTTTTTTTAATAGCAGGGCCTGAAAACATTTCACTTGAAGCGAGTGTCCAATCATCGGCAAGACCTGCCAAAGGCCGGTCAGCCTCAACCACGTTGTTCCAAAATGAAATCAAGGAGGATTTACTGGTCATGGGATCGTGAAAAAATGTAGTTCGCTGAGGCAGAATCGGGAAAATGGTTTGATTACATGGACTTCGGTGGTATGTAGTCAGAGTTTTTTGTGTTCCTAAATTATTGGAATTAGTGACCCCTCTACTCAATACAATCAGAATTGAGTAGAGGGGGGTCAGATGTTAAAGCTGTTGGACTTGCCGCTCCACCACCCAGCTCACTTTTTCTCTTCCTTCTTCTCTTTCCCCCGATCCTCGAGGGAGCATGAATCGGACATTCAGGTCTGAATTCCCATCTTCGGCAGGACATATCTGTTCAGCACGAACCATACGGCAATAACGCCGCCAAGCATCAGTAGATCGTTCATCTGTTGTTTTCCTCCGTTCAATAATCTATAGCATGTATTCAAAAAACTGCATATCTAAAATGCAATGTTCTTTAAAGACTTGATACTGTCAAAAGGGGTGGTCTTGAAGTGCGGATTTTTGCTAAGATGCTGAAACTGAAATCGGGCAGTAATATTACTTGCTGATCATGCCTTGACAGTCGGTTCTGTTTGCACAACAATCGGTCTGCCTGGGTTGATTGCGGCTCGAAAAATTGCAGGGGTATGAAGGAGATCGGTCATGAGAGTGCTTGCTGTGCTGTTATTTGTCCTTTTCACGGGTTGTACCGTTGTGGTGCAGCCGACGACAAGGAGCTATGCTCCGCCGCCTCCGCCACCACCTGTTCAGCAGGTTTACTACGAGCCAGCCCCGGCGCCTGTGGTCAGCGTCTATGCCGAACCAGCCATCGGCCAGCCTGAGCCGGTCATGGTCAGGTGGGCTCCGCCGCCGATGCTGGTCATGGAACCCCCTCCCCAGCCTTATCCAGATTCAGTCTGGATTGGTGGCTACTGGTCCTGGCATGGTGAATGGGTATGGGTGTACGGCCGCTGGGTCGACCCCCCCAGGCCGCGCTATCGCTGGGTGCAGCCCTATTATGAAAACCGCAGCGGTATGGTTGTCTTCGTGGATGGCCACTGGGCGCCACCTCATGTCGAGTTCGTTCCTCCGCCGCCCGGGATCAGTATCACCATATCTGAAGCACGAATTGGCGTCTCCATAGGTGTGGCGCCAAAGGGACCGGCCGGTATTTTCGTGCCGCCACCGCCAGGCTCACGTCATGGCATCATCATTCCGGCTCCTCTTGGAACTTCTCCTGCTGTGGTTACCGGTGCTCCACCGGTGATCAATACCGGAATGTACATCGACCGCAGGATGAACAATGTCGGTAATACCACCATCAATAACACAACGGTTGTCAACAACATCACCAATGTGACCATTGTTGCCCCTGCAAACGCCACTGCCAATGGCAGGGCATTCAGCCATTCCGTCTCTGCCCAGGCCCATCTTGCCGCTGCCCAGGCTCCGGTAGTCAGGGTGGATGCGCCGAAACCGGCTACAAACGCGGTCATTCCTGCTTTTATGCCGGGGAGAAGCCAGGTTAACCTGCCGCCGCCCCAGTCGGTGAAACCGGTTCTCCCGCCTGAATATCAGCAAAGGCTTAATGACAGGAGGCGCGAACAGGATCAGCAGAAACTTCAGGATCAGCTGCACCGGGAGCAGGATGCGCAGAGGAAGCTTCAGGAACAACAGCGCCACGATCAGGAACAGCAACAGAAAATTCAGGAACAGCAGCGACGGGAGCAGGAAGCCCAAAGGAAGTTGCAGGAGCAGAAGCACCGCGATCAGGAACAGCAACAGAAAATTCAGGATCAGCAGCGTCGGGAGCAGGACACTCAAAGGAAGTTGCAGGAGCAGCAGCAAAAGATTCAGGATCAGCAGAGGAAACTTCAGGATCAACAACGCCTTGATCAGGATCAGCAAAAGAAGCTTCTGGAACAGCAGCGTCTTGACCAGGAGCAGAAACGCAAGCTTCTTGAACAGCAGCGCAAGCAGCAGGAACAGCAAAGACTGGATAAAATCCGTATCGACCAGGAGCAGAAACGCAAGCTTCAGGAGCAACTGCGCAAACAGAAGGAGCAGCAGGGGACAGGTCAGCCTGTAAAGGATAAAGAGCAGGATCTGAAGAAAAAGGAGCAGGAGCAGAAACAGAAGGAACAGGACGCACGAAAGAAAGAAGAGGAGCACAAGAAAGCGGAACCTGAAACCAGGGATGGCAGATAGCGGCTTTTAGCCGGTTCGGTGGGAGAACATTATCTGCCGACCTTTATGGTCTCTGCGCCTGTTGCCAGGGATTCAAATTAAAGGTTGTCAGAAGGAGAGGGTGAGTCGATTGAACAGGTTTCTGTTTAGCCGTCATTTTCAAGTTGTTTCGATCAGTCTGTTATTTGGCTGCCTGCTGTTTCTACAACGCGCCGAGGCTTTTACTCTGTCTGTAACCAACCATGGCGCAGGTGCAGGGAATATAAGCGGTGATGTTTCCTGTAGCATTGCCCCTCTGGGGCAGTGCAGTGCAACTCTTACCGGCGGCACAGTCACCCTGACTGCCAACAGCGACTGGAAATCCCTTTTTATCGGCTGGGGGGCTCCCTGCAGCGGAACAGGGGGCTGCAGCTTTACAGTTGCGGCAGATACTGATGTAGCGGTAACGTTTACCCCAAACTATCAGGCGATCATTGTCGGTCATTCAATATCTCCAAACTACACCACACTTGCAGATGCCTATGCCGCTGCCAATGATCAGTATATTGTGGCCGCAAATGTCTACACGTTTTATGAAGAGCTTGTGCTCAATTTACCAAAATACGTCAGACTGTATCTGGGGAAAGAGCCGGGTTTTTATGGGTTCCCGGCAATAGGTTTTACTACCATACAGGGTTCTCTTACGGTTCAAAACGGTGCTGTAGAGATCGATGCTCTTATTATTCAGTAGCTCTCCAGCAGCTTTAATCTGCTTGTAATCCCGATTCAGGAAGGTATCCATTGGATTCAGAGACAGGCAGATTGCAGGAATTTCTCAACGGCGTCCGAGATGAAGCGCCGATCCTCATCGGGGTTGCCCCGTTCGGCATGATCTACGGTGTGCTGGCTGTAAGTGCCGGTCTGTCGACCCTTGCCGCCCAATCCATGTCTTTTATCCTTTTTGCCGGATCTGCCCAGTTCATCCTTGCCCGCCTCATAGCCGATTCCGCTTCTCTGATGGTGATGGTCATGACCGT
The DNA here is from genome assembly GCA_013377075.1 of Geobacteraceae bacterium. Taxonomy (GTDB): domain Bacteria; phylum Desulfobacterota; class Desulfuromonadia; order Geobacterales; family DSM-12255; genus VEOV01. The sequence continues at coordinate 8,657 of JACABD010000001.1, forward strand.
TTTCGTTGTAAACCTGCGCCATGCCCTCTACAGTGCTTCCGTCGCCCCCTATGTTGCACGGCTGCCCCTACGCTGGAAATTCCTCCTCTCCTATCTGCTGACCGATGAAGCCTATGCCGTAACCATCAGGCGATTTGCTGTCAGCGGGGTGACACCTCTTGGGCACTGGTACTTTCTCGGCGCCGGATTGACTCTCTGGAGCTGCTGGCAGGCAAGTACGGCTGTGGGGGTGTTTCTTGGCAGCCAGATCCCGCCCTCATGGGGGCTGGATTTTACCCTGGCCCTGACCTTTATCGCAATTGTCGTGCCGCTTATTGCCGACAGGGCTATGCTGGTATGCGCCGTGGTTGCCGCCCTTGCGGCGCTGCTGTTTGCCTTTCTGCCGATGAAGCTGGGGCTCCTTGCTGCCGCTGCCGCCGGTATTGTTGCCGGCTTCTGGAGTGACCGATGAGCCGTGAGTGGATTGCAATAACTGTTGCCGCTCTTTTTACCTTTCTGACGAGGTTCTCCTTCATTGCCCTTTCAGGCAGGTGGACGCCGTCAAAAAGGCTCTGCCGTGCTTTGCAGTTTGTGCCGGTGGCGGTTCTTTGCGCCATCATTGCCCCGGAGGTGCTCTCTCCAACTGGCTCAATCCTCCCACTGTTCTCCAATCCACGCATACCTGCTGCTATTGTGGCGATCCTCATCGCCTGGAAATGGCGCAGTACTCTCGGCGCCATTGCTGCGGGGATGGCTCTCTTCTGGCTGTTCAAGTTATAACCCCTTTTCATCTGCACAGTAATACCCCCTTGCAAGGTCTGAATGTGTTGACAGAATGAACTGTACTGTATTATCTTTATCGTTCATATTTTTTCGCAACATATCTGAAAGACACTGCTTTTTAGTAGTTTCGATATACTGTTTCACAAAACTTAAAATTTGCGTCTAGCTTAGTTTGCAGTAACGGAGTTTACCATGCGTAGTGACATGATAAAAAAAGGGCTGGAGAGGACACCACACCGCGCTCTGCTCAAAGGGACTGGGGTTCCGCAGAGCGCCATGGAAAAGCCTTTCATCGGCGTTGCCACAAGCTTTACCGACCTTATCCCCGGACATGTGGGGATGCGCGATCTGGAACGCTTTATCGAAAAAGGTGTTCATTCCGGTGGTGGCTACTCGTTCTTTTTTGGCATTCCTGGCGTATGTGACGGCATGGCCATGGGGCACAAGGGGATGCATTACTCCCTGCCAACCCGTGAGCTGATTGCCGATATGGTCGAGTCCGTTGCCGAGGCGCACCGCCTTGACGGACTTGTACTCCTTACCAACTGCGACAAGATTACTCCGGGCATGCTCATGGCTGCCGCCCGTCTTGACATCCCCTGTATCGTTGTTACTGCCGGGCCGATGATGAGCGGTCGTGGTGAAGGTGACCGTAAGTACTCTTTTGTTTCAGATACCTTCGAGGCCATGGCCCGCTACAAGGCCGGTGTCATTGACGCCAAGGAACTTCAGGTTTGCGAAGACAATGCCTGTCCGGGCATGGGGTCCTGTCAGGGGCTTTTCACTGCAAATACCATGGCGATCCTCACCGAAACCCTGGGGATGAGTCTGCCTCGCTGCGGCACTGCCCTGGCAGTTTCAGCCTTGAAGCGCAGAATCGCCTTTGCCTCGGGCGAGAAGATTGTCGACCTGGTTAACAATAATGTCACTCCTCGTAGCATCATGACCCGGGAAGCGTTCGAAAATGCAATCCGCGTCGATCTTGCCCTTGGCGGTTCATCAAATACGGTTCTCCATCTTCTGGCCATAGCCCGTGATGCAGGAGTAGATCTCCCTCTGGAGCTTTTTGACATCCTTGCCAAGGATACACCGCAGATCGCTTCAATGAATCCGGCTGGTGAGCATTTCATGGAAGACCTCGATGCCGCAGGCGGGGTTGCCGGTGTATTGAAGCAGCTTGGTAGCAAAATCAAGGATACACAGACAGTATTTGGACTCACTACGCACCAGCTTGCAGCAAGCATCGCCAATGTTGATGAGACAGTAATTCGCCCACTTGATAATCCGATCAAGGCGGAAGGGGGTATCGCTGTCCTCTTCGGCAATCTTGCTCCGAAGGGGGCGGTAGTCAAGCAGTCCGGCGTTTCCGCTGCGATGATGAAGTTTGAGGGGACTGCCCGCTGCTTTGACTCGGAAGAGCTTGCCATGGCAGCTATCATGGAAGGGCGGATCAAGCCTGGAGACATGGTTGTCATCCGCTATGAAGGTCCCAAAGGCGGACCGGGGATGCGCGAAATGCTTGCTCCGACAGCCGCAATCATGGGAATGGGGCTGGGTGAGTCCGTTGCCCTGATTACTGATGGTCGCTTTTCAGGTGGCACCCGCGGTCCATGCATCGGTCATATCTCCCCGGAAGCCGCAGATGGCGGTCCCATAGCTTTGGTAGAAGACGGCGATAAGGTGCTGCTCGATATTCCGAACAGAAAGCTGGAGCTTCTTGTCAGTCCTTCAGTTCTTGATGAGCGCTGGAGCAAATGGCAGAAGCCTGAGCCGAAGATCAAGGGTGGCTGGTTGGCGAGGTATGCGAAGGTGGTAACGTCGGCTCATACCGGTGCAATTACTGAATAAATCCTGTTTTACAAGCCCAGAGCCTAGAGCCTAGAGCCTAGAGCCTGTTTTGGGAGGAAAATATATGAAGATGAACGGTGCAAGAATTCTGCTGGAGTGTCTGAAAAAAGAGGGTGTCGACCTGATTTTTGGCTATCCGGGCGGAACAGTTATTAATATTTACGACGAACTTCACAGTTTCAAAGCCATCCGCCATATACTGCCGCGTCATGAACAGGCCGGAGTGCATGCTGCTGACGGCTATGCACGGGCAACCGGGCGGGTAGGGGTGGCCCTTGCTACTTCCGGTCCCGGGGCTACCAATACTGTCACCGGTATTGCTACTGCCTACATGGATTCGACTCCGATGGTCATTATCACCGGTCAGGTTCCGACCCATCTGATAGGCAATGATGCCTTTCAGGAGGTTGATATTGTCGGCATCACCAGGCAGTGCACCAAGCACAACTTTCTTGTGAAGGATGTCAATGATCTGGCACTTATCCTGAAAAAGGCTTTCTATATTGCCCGTAGCGGCCGTCCAGGCCCGGTTCTTGTCGATATCCCCAAGGATGTGCAGATCGCCATGGCCGAATTCCACTATCCCGAGAGCATTGAGATTCGCAGCTATAAGCCGACTCTCGAAGGTCATCCCAAGCAAATCGAACGTGCTGTTGACATGATTCTTGAGGCAAAGAAGCCGGTGTTCTACGTCGGCGGTGGCGTAGTACTCGGTGAGGCTTCCGCAGAGCTTACAACCCTTGCCAGGCTGCTCAATGTTCCTGTTACCACCACCCTCATGGGTCTTGGCGCCTTTCCTGAGACAGACCCGAACGCACTGCGTATGCTCGGCATGCACGGCACATACTACGCTAACATGGCAATGACTCACACAGACGTGCTGGTTGCCATCGGTGCACGTTTTGACGACCGTGTTACCGGAAAACTGGCTACTTTTGCGCCCCACGCAAAAATCATCCATATAGACGTCGATCCGACCTCTATCAAGAAAAACGTTCGCGTAGACCTCCCCATAGTCGGTATGGTCAAAGGTGTTCTTGAACGGATGATCAAGGTTGCAAACAAGAAGAGTGCAGCTGTTGAAGCCCTTAAAGAGGCGATCAAGCCGTGGCATGAGGAAATTAGCGGTTGGAAGGAAAAACATCCGTTGACCTACAAACAGACAAGTTCAACAATAAAACCGCAATATGTTATTGAAAAGTTGCGCGAGCTTTCTGATGCTGATGCCATTGTTTCTACAGATGTCGGTCAGCACCAGATGTGGACGGCACAGTTTTTCGGATTTACCACACCGCGGACTATTCTTACATCGGGTGGTCTCGGCACAATGGGCTTCGGTCTTCCTGCCGCAATGGGGGCTCAGGCTGCTTTCCCCGAACGTCAGGTGATTACAATCTGCGGCGATGGCGGCATTCAGATGAATATCCAGGAGATGGCAACACTCGTTCAGAACCGTCTTCCGGTGAAGATCGTCATTCTCAACAACAACTTTCTCGGTATGGTGCGCCAGTGGCAGGAGCTCTTCTTCGACAAGCGCTATTCCTCAACCTGTATGGAGCTGCCGATAGATTATAACAAGCTTGCCGAAGCTTATGGCGCCAATGGTTTTCGGGCGACAAACGTCGATGAAGTTGAAGATGTAATCAAAAAAGCCTTTGCCACGCCTGGCCCTGTCATTATGGAATTCATGGTTGCCCGTGAGGAGAAAGTTCTGCCTATGGTGCCAGCCGGCGCATCGCTGAACGAAATGGTTTTGAATGCATAACTTCAGGCACTAGGCAAAAGCGTAAGGCACAAGGTGTTTCCCTTGGCCTTGAACCTTGAACCCTAAGCCCGCTTTGAGGAGATTATTATATGAAACATACACTTTCTGTCCTTGTTGAAAACGATTTCGGCGTACTCTCCAGAGTCGCTGCCCTCTTCTCCGGAAGAGGTTTCAACATTGACTCACTTTCCGTTGCTCCTACCAATGATGAGGGTATTTCACGAATCACTCTTGTTACAAGTGGCGATGAGCAGGTGCTGGAGCAGATATCGAAGCAGCTTAACAAGCTGATCGATGTTATCAAGGTAATCGATTTTACCGACGGCAGCGGCGTGGAGCGGGAGATGGCGCTTGTCAAGGTCACCGCCGAGGATGAAAGCCGCGCTGAGGTTCTCAGAATTGTTGATATTTTCAGGGCGAAAATTATTGATGTTACCCAGAAGTCTTATACGATAGAAGCCACTGGCAATCCAACCAAGATTGATGCCATTCTTGATCTACTACGCCCTCTTGGGCTCAAGGAGCTCGTCAGGACAGGTGCTGTGGCCATTGGCAGAGGGGCGAAAGCCTGGAGTAAAGATTCATAAATAGAACTATAAATCTAATGGAGGATGTTGATGAACGTTTATTACGACAAGGATTGTGATCTTGCGATCATAAAAGGGATGAAGGTTGCTGTTATCGGTTACGGCTCACAGGGGCATGCACACGCCTGTAACCTGATGGAGTCGGGTGTTGACGTAACTGTAGGTCTTCGCGAAGGGTCTGCTTCTGCAGTTAAAGCCAAGAACCACGGCCTCAAGGTGGCAAGTGTTGCCGATGCAGTTGCTGCTGCCGATCTGGTCATGATCCTCACACCGGATGAGTTCCAGTCACGCCTCTATCGCGACGAGATCGAGCCTAAAGTGAAAAAAGGTGCTACCCTTGCCTTTGCCCACGGCTTTGCCATTCACTACAACCAGGTTGTGCCACGGGCCGATCTTGATGTTGTCATGATCGCTCCCAAGGCTCCTGGTCATACTGTCCGCTCCGAATTCGTCAGAGGCGGCGGGATTCCTGACCTTATCGCTGTTTTTCAGGATGCTTCCGGCAAAGCCCGTGAAGTGGCACTCTCCTATGCAAGCGCCATCGGCGGTGGTAGAACAGGTATCATCGAAACAACATTCAAGGACGAGACCGAAACAGATCTCTTCGGCGAGCAGGCAGTTCTCTGCGGCGGCGCTGTCGAGTTGGTAAAGGCTGGCTTCGAGACACTTGTGGATGCAGGTTATGCCCCTGAAATGGCCTACTTCGAGTGCCTCCACGAGCTCAAGCTCATCGTTGACCTGATGTACGAAGGTGGCATTGCCAACATGAACTACTCCATCTCCAACAATGCCGAGTATGGGGAGTATGTAACCGGGCCGAAGGTCATCAACGACGAGAGCCGCAAGGCGATGAAAGAGTGTCTGGATAATATCCAGAATGGCGACTACGCCAAGCGCTTCATCCTTGAAGGGGCGTCAAACTATCCAGAAATGACAGCACGTCGTCGTCTCAATGCAGCACACCCAATCGAGCAGGTTGGCGAGCGTCTGCGCAGCATGATGCCATGGATACAGAAGATCGTTGACAAGAGCAAGAACTGATATTGATGAGAAATCAAAGCACACCTGTTGCCATGGAAGGGCTCCCCTTTATTGCCGGTTTTGCCGGGGGGGCTCTTTTCCTTTACTTGCTGGCTGAAAAACTGCAATCTGTAACGCTTACAATTCTGTCAGCTGTTGCCTTGTTTCTTGCCGCTTTTTCCATCTACTTTTTCCGCAATCCTCACAGAACTGTTCCTGCTGTGGATGGCGCTGTCATCTCACCTGCTGACGGGGTGGTTATCTATCTCGGTGATGCTGTTGAAGAGCATTTAGGTGAACAGATGACCAAGATCAGCATCTTCATGTCGGTTTTCAGCGTACATATCAACCGTGCGCCAATCAGCGGCAAAATTCTTGATAACTTCTATGTAAACGGCAAGTTTCTTGATGTCCGCGATGAGCGTGCTACCTTTGAAAATGAGCGTAATGGCCTTGTCGTCGAGACTGCAAAAGGGCTGAAAATCGTTGTCGTGCAGGTCGCAGGTCTTATTGCCAGGCGAATCGTATGCTATCCGGTGGTCGGTCAGATGATGATTCAGGGCCAGAGGTACGGACTTATCCGCTTCGGTTCAAGGCTCGACGTCTACATGCCGAAAGAGAGTGTGGTCAAGGTGCAGATGGGGCAGAAGACCGTTGCCGGAGAGACGATTTTGGGGATACTTCCATGATTGAAGAGCTGCCAAGCCGTTCAGAAAGCATGAGGAAAGGGATTTACATCCTGCCTAATCTGTTTACTACCGGTAGCATGTTTGCCGGCTTTTACGGAATGATTGCAGGTATAAACGGCGATTACAAGATGGCCGCCATCTGTATTCTTATCTCTGCAGTCTTTGACGGACTGGACGGCAAAGTTGCCCGTGCTACCGGAACAACCAGCAAGTTCGGTGTGGAGTACGATTCCCTTGCCGACCTGGTTGCCTTTGGTGTAGCTCCAGGGCTTATTATGTACTTCTGGGCACTCAAGCCTTTCGGCCGGGTGGGGTGGCTGGCCGCATTCCTCTTTGTTGTCTGCGGCGCCCTTCGTCTGGCAAGATTCAATGTCCAGGTGGAGACGGTCGAGAGCAAGCGCTTCGTAGGCCTTCCCATTCCGGCAGCAGCAAGCATGGTTTCGGCAACTATTCTCTTTTTCCACCATATGGGCTGGCCCAGTTCCTATGCAAAGCAGGCAATCCCTGTACTCATCTATCTGCTTGCATTTCTGATGGTTTCCAATATCAAGTACTACTCTTTCAAGGATCCGGAGCTTATCAAGAAGCAGCCGTTCGGATTCCTTGTTCTTGCCGTTCTTTTGCTGATTATAATTGCAGCTGAGCCGGCAATAATGATTTTCTCCCTTTTCTGCTGCTATCTTCTCTCCGGGCCGGTTGCATTTTTGTTTACCTGGCCACGGCGCAGGAGGCTTGAAAAGGCGCTTCATAAAGGTTACGAATCGCAGCATAAAGGGTAAGTCCAGAAAATACCTTGACATTTTTCAGGTAACTTATCTATCATCATAAAAATTGTAAAGGCAGTGAAGAGGAGTAGTAGTCTAAACTCTTTTTAAAGAGAGCCGGTGGTTGGTGCAAACCGGTAAAAGAGCAGATGAACTCGCCTCGGAGCCTCTCTGGTGAACGAAGAGTAGCCAAAGACGAAATCCCGCGTAAAGGGTAATTAAGATTCTGCTGACTAATGGTCATCAGGATGAACAAGGGTGGTACCGCGGAGCTCAAACCTTCGCCCCTTATCTGGGGTGGGGGTTTTTTTATTTTTAGCGCAGAATTATCAAAAGGGGGTAGAAAGATGGCTAAGAAAGACGAGCGGAGATTGGTAAAGATATTTGATACAACCCTGCGGGACGGCGAGCAGGCGCCAGGCAACAGCATGAATATCGAAGAGAAGCTTCGTATTGCCCGTCAGCTCGAAAAGCTGAAGGTCGACGTAATCGAAGCCGGTTTTCCGATTGCATCTGACGGAGATTTTGAAGCTGTCAAACGGATTGCCCAGACTGTCAAGAGTGCCGAGATTGCCGGTCTCTGCCGTTCAAGCGATAAGGATATTGATCGGGCCTGGGAAGCTCTTCAGTACGCCGGGGAGCGTGGTCGTATACATACTTTCATCGCCACCTCCGATATACATATGAAGTACAAGCTAAAGATGGAGCCTGCACGGGTTCTTGAGGCAGCAGTAAATGCGGTAAAGCGGGCTGCCTCCTATACGCCAAATGTTGAATTTTCCTGTGAAGATGCAGTTCGTACCCGTCTGCCGTTCCTTGCCGAAGTTGTGGCAGCTGTTATCGACGCCGGTGCGACAACGGTCAATATCCCTGATACTGTCGGCTATACGATCCCGTTCGAATATTTCAATATCATCAAGTATCTGAAGGATAATGTCGCAAATATCGATAAAGCTGTCATCTCAGTACACTGCCACAACGACCTTGGACTCTCAGTTGCCAACTCCATAGCAGCCATACAGGCAGGCGCAGGTCAGGTTGAATGTACAATCAACGGTATTGGCGAAAGGGCAGGCAACTGTTCCCTTGAGGAGTTTGTCATGGCTCTGCGCACACGACACGATATCCTCCCTTACAGGACAAATGTCGTTACTGAACAAATCACCCCATCAAGTCGTCTTCTCTCGACAGTTACAGGCATCATGGTGCAGCCTAACAAGGCTATTGTCGGAGCCAATGCCTTTGCCCACGAGTCAGGTATCCATCAGCACGGGATGCTGATGGATAAATCGACCTACGAGATTATGACACCTGAATCAGTCGGGCTTAAGACAAGTTCACTTGTCCTTGGCAAACATTCAGGTCGTCATGCCTTCAAAAAGCGTCTTGACGAGCTCGGATACGAACTTGATGATGCCGGACTCAACAAGGCATTCGATAAGTTCAAGACCCTTGCCGACCTGAAAAAGGAGGTTTTTGACGAGGATCTTGAGGCGATCATGACCGAAGAGATGGCTCCGGCTGAAGAGAAGTTCAAGCTTGACCATATAACAGTCACTTGTGGCTCTTTTGCTGTTGCAACAGCAACCGTACAGATGGAGATTGAAGGAAAATCAGCAAGAACGGCAGAACTTGGCGACGGCCCTGTTGACGCCACCTTGAAGGCGATCAAAAAACTGACCAAATGCAAGGCAAAACTGCTTACTTACAATGTCGGTGCCATAACCAGCGGCACAGATGCCCAGGGTGAGGTAACTGTAAAGGTCGCGGAAGGGGATCGGACCGTAACCGGCAGAGGCTCATCAACTGATATTATCGAAGCATCTGCGAAAGCTTATATCAACGCGCTCAACAGGCTAGATGTCATGAAAGAGAGATTTGATGAGCGCAACGCTCTCTAAGCTGTTTTTGTAAATACTTGAAACAGATAAGGCCTGTCAGACATAATCTGACAGGCCTTGTTTATGTAGAATGGTAGGAATCTGCTAGAAAATGGTTCCTATTATACTGCCAAGAACCGAAATAGGACCGGTATCGCCAATCCCCTCAGCTGCCTTTTCTACCTTCTTCATTGTTGCAGTTGTGTCGCGATAGAGCTTATCCTCGTTAATCAACTTGCCGAGAGTTCCTTCACCACTGTTTATCTTTCTGGTGATTTCACTGAGGTTCTTTGAAGTCTCCTTGATGTCGGCATATACGGCTTCGTCGGTGATCAGTTTGCCTAACGTTCCCTGTCCCTTATTAAGCTTCTCTGCAACCTCTTTTATCTCTTTGAAACCGGCGTTCATGTTGGCGGCGCCGCCTTTGACTTCAACGATAACTTCCTTCAGGTCATTATACATCGTCGGGTCATTAACCAGTTTGCCAAGTGTCCCTTCTCCTTTGTCAATCTTGGCAGTAAGGGAGTTTATGTTCTCACCGGCACTACTAAGTGTTGCGTAGAGCTTTTTGTCATTGAGCAGCATGGCAAGAGAGCCATCCCCACTATCTATCTTGGCGGTTATACTTTTGAAATTAGCAACAGAATCTGCGAGATTGGCCCTGTTGTCATCAAGAATGCCGGAAATCTTTTTCATGACAAGATTCTGGTTTTTGTTGAGGTCACTGATAAGGACTTTAGCGTCCTTGACAACATCACTGACAGTGTCGACAATCACATCAATGTTCGCCGAATCCTTACCTTTAACCGTACCACCTTCAGGCAGTGGTGCTGCGGAAGGTGAACCGAAGGAGAGTGAAAGGAACTGTCCGCCGAGGAGATTTGTGAGGCGCAGACTTGCGATCGTATCGGTCTTCACCTTTGTTTCAGGTGAGACTTCAAAATTGATTTTTACGTTCGTATCCTGAACCGTGATAGCGTTAATCTTGCCGACATTTACACCGGCAAGGCGCACAGGATCGCCGACTTTAAGTCCGGTAACTGTTGACAGATAGGTGTCGTAAGGGACCTTTTTCTGGAAAGGATTCCATTTTTCGCCTACCTCAAGCATAGCGCCAAGCAGTACAAGTGATATGACGAAAAAAATCCCGACTTTTCGTTCTGTAGAGTGAGCCATAACTGTTTCCTCTTGTTACATCAAAATCCTAGTCAAAATGTAGTCTGCAACCAATATCATCATGAAGGACCAGACAACCGATCTTGTTGTAGATCGGGCAATCCCTCTCGGCCCGCCACTGGTGACAAACCCGACATAACAGCAGACCAGGGCGATAATACCACCGAAAGTAACAGCTTTTATGAGGCCGATACCTATCTCTTTAACCTTGAGAGCATCCTGAATGCTGTCGTAGTAAATCCAGTATGATACGAAAATCTGTGGATGAAAATTACTGATAAGCGCGCCGCCTGCAATTCCGACAAGATCGGCATAAATTACCAGAGCAGGCAGGCAGATAAGGCAGGCAATCATCCGCGGCATAGCCAGATATCTGACCGGATGGATATCGAGGGTTTTTAAAGCGTCAATTTCCTCGTAAACCTTCATTACACCGATTTCTGCAGCCATGGCTGAACCGGCACGTCCTGCCACCAGAAAGCTAGTCATTACCGGACCCAGTTCCCTCACCATGGAGTGACCGACAATTGCACCGATTATATTCTGTCCGCCATATTTGTTCAGCTCCACGCCTGTCTGAAGCGCCAGTACCATGCCGACGAAAAAGGCCATTACAGAGGCCACTGGGAGTGTTTCATAGCCGATAATCATCATCTGTGTTGCTATACTGTTAAGATTACGTGGCGCTTCCCTGAAAAAATAGAGTGTCTGGCCAAGCAGAATTATCATCTCTCCGATGGTAGAGAAGAAAACTGATACTTTGTTTTCTATGAATTCGATCAGTTTTTTCAATTCTCACTCTCGCATCGTAATGAACTGCTTTGCCAATCAAATGGTAATGGGATCCAGAATAAAGAGAGACTGCTCAGTTTGCAACTCTGTCTATATTTTACCAGCCCTTTAAGAATCTGCACTTCATTAAATTGCGTGTCAGACCTGTATCTGAGGAGCGGGAACAGTTCCCATCCGAGATAGTCGTCATCACGTTCATGCCAGTATAGATTCCAGAGGATTGAGAGGGATGAGTCTCCCTGTTCGTTCCAGCTTTGACTGTATACTCTCCAGAGAGGCGCCCAGATCTTTTCTATGCCGTCCCTGTCAAGGACCGGTTCGAGCAGGGCCGGAAAAGTCAGTGTCCGCTCTCCATCGGTATCCTTATTGTAAAGAAAGAGAGGCCAGAGTGACATTCTATGGCGCTCTTTACCATCCTGAGCCCAGCTTTCTACCTTGTTGTTGAAGAGAAAGAAAAGAATTCTGTCCCGTTCCTGGCGATAGTGGGGTGACTGCATTGTATCATTTCTGTAGAGCGGCCACATGTACCAAGTTCTGCTGGAATCCTCTTTCTGTTCATCAGAGTAGAAAGGTAAAAACCTGGTAACATTACGCTTTTTGCCGCTTACCGTCAACCAGAATGGCCAGAGGTAATCACGCTCTTCTTCTTCGTTCAAAGTATCACTTGAATACCCGAAAAAAGGCCAGAGCCAGGTGCGGGACTGTGCGTTAGGGGCATCATATGAGGCGTAGAGCGGAAAGATGACGAGCCTTTGTGCTGCGCTGTCAGCTCCAGTTTCAGTCGTTGATCTTTTTCGGAGAGAGAGTTTTGACCTCTCTTCAATCTGATTCGCATTAATATAGCGTGTCTCTTTTGTGAAGAAAGGCCAGAGCACGAATCTTTTGTTGTACACCCCCTCTTTCGAGGACTGGCCGTACAGGGGCCAAATGTCAAAACCGGTCTCATTTTCACCGCTTGTCAGGGAAAATATCGGCCAAAGAAGATGATAATTGGTTGTTCCTTTATTTACAGTCCGTCCGTAGAGCGGGAAAAGAACGTAATGGTATTCATCTCTCCAGAATCTTCCATAAATATCACCGTATATAGGGAAGATGGAGGTGTAGGCTCCCTGCTGCTCCGTTTCTCCGCTGATATAGAATGGAAACAGCATCGACTGCTTTTCCGTCTCTTTGGGTTCAGCCTTACGGAAGGTGTTCTTCTGGAGAACCTGAAGAATTTCTATTCTGGTCACGTCAGGAGTAACCTCCGACGATGCCAGCGGATACAGATAGTAGGAGGAATTTCTTGTCCTTGCGGCATCTGCTTCGGTGTGGAAAAACGGCCTGAATGCGGAAATTGTATCATCCTCACTGCTTTCAAAAGTGAGGATCGGGCCGAGAATGGAGAGTTTAGAAGTATTGTTCGAACTGTTTACCCGGTAGTCCAGTAGGGGCCAGATGGTTATCATCGAGTCATTGGCTCGGCTCTCTTGAGGCGTATCAGCATGGGTGCAGGGCGCAAAAAGTAAGCAGATCGCCAGTATTTGAAATAAAAGAATAAGAGGTCTCAAGTGGTTCCCCAAAATAAAAAATCTTGTAATATTATATGGGAATGTGGGGTTGAGTCAAAGGTAAAAGCGTACGATGCGGAAACTGCGGTGGTTTACTTTTCTGTTAGCCGCACAACTTTCTCAGGGTCGCATTCCGTCAAGTGAGCCGCGCTACCAACGGCAAGTGGCGTTATGGTAAAGATTCCTACCGGTTTTTCTTTCCCTTTAACAATGACCCGCTCGACACCGTTAATTGCAAGCCCCTTAATGGTGCCTTGTGCAATGGAGCTACGCAGTCGGTCAACTGTGTATTCCGTGGCAAGTATGGAGGCGTCGTAGCGGCGGGTCAGCCCCTCTACCCTGGCACCGAGGTTGACATGGTCGCCGATGACCGTATAGTCCATTTTCTGCCCTTCAGCGCCGATATTCCCAACAATTGCCTCGCCGGTGTTTATGCCGATACCGGAGGAAAGAGGTTCCCTGCCGCTCGCCTCCCATACGGTTTTCAGCTCGCCAAGCCGCGCCTGCATCTCAAGGGCGCATTTCACTGCCCTTTCGGCATGATCCTCCTGTTTCAGAGGCGCGCCCCAGAAGACAACGATGGCATCGCCAATGAACTTGTCAAGAATCCCTTCCCACTTGAGGATAATACGGGTCATTTCTCCAAGATATTCATTAAGGATGGCGACAACCTCTTCAGGAGCATGATTTTCCGAATAGGTGGTGAACCCCTTTACATCAGAGAAGAGGACGGTGATTTCCCGCTTCTCCCCGCCAAGCCTTGCCATCTCAGGGTTCTTGATCATTTCGTTGACAAGCCGCTCGGTAACATAGCTTGAAAACATTGCCCTGATCTGCCTCGACTGTTTTTCTTCAGAAAAGAGTTTCGTGATGGTGCCGACAGTGACAATTACAACCATGTTGGCAGTCGGTGTGACAAAGTAGATCCAGATGTCATAGAGGACCATCAGGTAGATGGATAAAAAGAAATATGCGACCATAAGTCCGAAACCGAGAATAACTCCGGGGATGGCTTTAAGTCGCGGCAGAAAAATGATCAGTATCAGGGCGGTAATAATGATTACGGCGAGCTCGGCAACACCATGGCTTTTGGTGATGAAATCGTTATTGAGGATGTTGTGAACGACATTGGCATTCTTCTCAACGCCGGGGAAGTTGGCGGAGAAAGGGGTCACTTTCTGGTCGAAAGTTGCCAGTGCCGATGTCCCGACCAGGATGATTCGGTCTTTTAGCAGTTCCAGCGAAACTCTCCCTTTAAGCAGGTCAGATGCTGATATGTGTTGGAAACTTTTCTCTTTTCCCCGGTAGTTAATAATGACTCTACCTGAAATGTCGGTCTTGATGAAGTGCTCGCCGAGTTGAACACCGGATCCTCCATAAAGGATCATATCTTTCGGTGCTATCCTGCTGGCGACCCTTGCAACCTGAAGTGGCAGGGATGGGTAACAGTCATCGCCAAAATTGACGTACATGATATCCCAGCGAAGCACGCCGTCCATGTCAGGCATATTTGCCACGTGACCTAATGTGGCGGCTTTGGCAACAGGTTCGACAGGAGGGTTGACCCTGACAGGTTTAACAGCCCAGCTCTTCCAGTCAATTCCCGGTACAGATTTTACCTCCATGAAAGCTGCATCCCAGAGGTACTCCGGAGGTGGGGTTGTCTCCTCTTTTCGCTCTTCGTCAGTCTCTGTTATGAAGGCAGTGGCCTGAACAACGTTTCCGGCTCTTTTTATCGCATTTGCCAAGGTTTTATCGGCCTTGGCGCTCTCCGTTTCGGAGTACATTATATCGATGCCGATGGCTTTAGGCTTGCCCGAGGCAATTTTATCCACAAGCTGAGCCTGTACCGTGCGCGACCAGGGCCAGCGGCCTATTTCGGCAATACTTTTTTCATCGATAACAACAATACCGATATTGCTTGTGGATGGCTGCTTGCCAAACAGGTTGCGCAAGTTTAAGCGAATGTCAAAGGTTTTGCTCTCGATCTGATCACGGATGAAGACAGGATCGTACATTTGCAGCAGTACGAAAACCAGCAACGAGAGCAGGGAGAGCAGGTAGAATGGGAGGTGCTTTTTCATTGTCCCGGTATGCCGATATTAATGTTTACTTTTCTCGGTTGGAAAACAGGTTGCTGTTGAATCGGCGGTGTTATTGGTGGTGGAGGAGGTATTACCGGATCAGTTGTCGGGGGTGAACCACCTCCACCTGTTGATGTTCCGGTTGTAGATGTAGACTCAGATGTAGTTCCACCTGTGCTTCCCTGTGTAGCTTTGCGTGCCTTGTCAAGTTCCGCTGGTGGGGCTGTCACAGGTGGCGGTGGTGGTTCGTTGGCCTTAATTACGACCATGGTTCCTGGTGTCAGTGTCACCTGGCCGCCGACTGTGTTTATGACGTTTCTGATCTGCACGTTCCCTTCGAGGCAGATAATCTTCGAGTAGCTCTGATTGTTGACCATGCCGACATCAAAGTAGATGACCGTACCACGGGCTGCGGCAACTGCTGTAGGCGTGTGGACTTCGAATCTTGTCTTGCCGACAACTGATCTCATTTTCCCATCGAGCAGATTGTAGACCGACTTTCCCTGTTTGTCCTTGGAGTGAATGAACTCCTTGATGACAAGCTTTGAATTTTCGGACAGGGTCAGAACGCTGTCGTCTATGAAGAGCAGCTTTGCCCTGCTGGCGCTACCGGTGGTGATGGTATCGCTTGCCGTGATTCCTGCCTTGACCTTAGCCTGGAGCTGTTTCTGCCCACGAAGGATCGTTGCCTGCCCCTTGAGCTGGACAAAACGCCCGACCTGCTGTTCTTCTGCGAGAACAAAAGTGGCCATAAAGAGAGTCAGGAAAAGGGTTAGGGCTATCTTGAATTTTGTTCCTGATGTCATGTCAGTACCTCGCTGTCATAACTCCTCACGTACTCCCCATATCTTGAGGGGATGGACGTGCTGAGTGAAGTTGTGCCTTAATTCAGAGTGTTCCCCCGCTTAAGTCAAGAGGGGGACAGGGGCGTTATCTCCCTAGAATTTTGCATTAAATAGCAGACTCGTAATGGAACGCTCATACTCGAATTCAGGGATAGTGCATTTATTTTTGCTCAAGACCTCGCTTAAGGAGATGCTGTAGTTGGCTGACAAATATTTCGTCACCGTAGCTGAAAAAGTCTGCTGGTTGTCGTGGCGGGTTGCTGCATAGGCCGGGTCATTTACCCTGTAGTCCTTCAGGTAGATCTCTGCCGAAAGGTCGGCAACAAGGGTGAAAGGGAGCGGGGCGCGCAGCCCGGCAAGGAAGCGGTTACCGACATAATCCCATTCACGTCTGTTTGTCCGCTCACTGTCAAAATTGTATAGTCCCCAGATGGCAACGCTGTCGGAGATCGGAAGGATATGACTGATGCCGGCAAGGTTGTTGTAGCCGTTGCGGTCTGAGTTTGTCAGGAACTGTTCTGAGTTGCGATAACTGGTGTTTCTGAATCTGTAGTCAAATGTGGTGGTTCCCATGCTGTTTTTCATGACAAGTGACGGTGCCAGCGAATGAGCAAAATCATAATCGTTGCCACCCAGAAGCAGATACTCGAAAGAATAGACCCCTTTGACCGTGGTATTGCTGTCAATGGCGTATGTGGCGGAGAGGTCGACCAGGTTCTGGGTGATATCGAAATTGTAGAGTTTGTTGTGCAGGCTCTGGTAGAAGCTGTAGCCGATACCGATCTCTGTCTGTTCTGACTTCAAAGGAGTGTAGCTTGCCCTCAGGTTTGTGAGGGCACTCCAGTCGCTTTTACCGGAGTAGCCGCCGGGGAGCGGCATTCCACGGCCATTGAGCATGACGTTGGAATCGTACTGACCGCCAAGAAAGATGCTTAAATCCCATCTTTTCCCCTGGCTCTTCTCGTTAATCTTTCGCAGATATTCAGCAGACTTACTTGCCATCTCACTCCCAGGGGCCAGCTCAATCACCTGCTCGAAATAGTCGGCAGCCTCAGCCTTGACATCCTTTTGGAAGTAGTGGATACCAAGTTCGTAGTTAAGCCCCGGATTCAGCGGATTCACCATCAAGGATCGTTTCAGGTGTGACTCTGCCGTCTTGTCAGGTGCAGTGCGGTTTAAGGCCATGCCAAGATAGTAATTGGCGTCGGCATTTTCCGGATCCAGCTCAACGGCACGGTGCAGGATTTTTATTCCCGAATCATATTTTCCTTGCTGCACAAGGGCGATGCCGTTTACAAGGTCTTCAACCTCTCCGGCATTTGCCAGAAGCGGGGCAAGGAGGAGAGCTGAAGCAAAAAAAGGTGCGAAGATAATGTTTTTCATGGTTGAAGTGCTCATATTAATTCGACCGTGTATTGAATATTGGTAATCTCTATCCGTGCGGTAACGCCGGATTCATCAATCAGAGGTGTAGATGGGTCATCTGGAATTATTTTGGCTATATAAATAGGTGCTATAACAAAATCCTGCGGTGAAGGAAAACTTCCAGTAGTAATGTCAAATTGAATGAGCAATGTATTTATGTCAGGGATAAAACCATCGGCTTTTGCATAAAGGATTTCTATTGATCCGGGTTTGTTTGGTACTGCCGGTGTATAGTTCACTGATGCCAAAAGCTTGGTCAGATCAACGCTGGTTTTGGTTGTCACTTGAACGACAGAGTTTAGTGCAGTTATGGAGGCAGCATCAGATGCGTAAGTGATTCCTGAAGCAAGCGGAATTGTAACTCCGTATGGAATTGATATCGTAAGTCTGAGTGTACCGACCAACTCATTGGAAACAGTGCTGCCAAATACAACCTTTGATGTTGTCTTTGATTTTGTGGCAGAAGAGGCGCTACCTCCGCCCCCGCCGCATCCAGCAACAGTCAGGCATATTGTGAAATAAAACAGGGAAATCAGGATCTTGATCATAAAACTCTCCTTGCGACTATTTAATTCTACCACGGAGTAATTCCAACTACGCGCCTTAGCATAACAAGCAGGTCTCCATCATCAATCGTATTGTCAGGCTGTGGAACCCCGTTTACGATTGGTGCAACATCAACCCGCTTTATCTCCTGCGCCGTAAGAGGCGACTTTCCAAACACCGCTCTCAACAGCAGCACGACATCTGTAATCGTTGGTCTGCCGGTAGTATTTGTCGGATCAACTACCCCATCCGGCCCGAAAACCACATTAATCGTATGCCCCGCATTAATGCTGCTGAATGGATAGCTGGGGGGTCTGCCAACAGAAACACCGTCAACCCTCACATCAACTATGACATAACCTGGATCAGGAGTTATCGTATAATTCTGTGACGCGGCGTAATTCAGGAACGTAGCGCCTGCCGGTGTTATCGTCCCACCTGTGTTAACTGCTGTGGCTGTGATGGTGAATGCGGCAGTTGTTACAGAGATGCTCTGGGTTATCTGTGTAGCCGCAGCGTAGTTAGCGTTGCCTGGCTGGTCAGCTGCAATTGTACATATACCGGCGCTGAGTGTGGTGACTGTCGAACCGCCCACTGTGCAGACCGACGGAGTTTGAGAGGAGAAAAAAACTGCAAGGCCTACTGAAGAGCTTGCCGAAACAGTAGCTGTGGCACCGCCATAAACAAGGGTTGGCGGAGTGCCGAAGCTCAAGGACTGGGGAGCCTGGGAAATGGTGATCGAGACTGCCGTGCTTGTCGCAGCAGTGTAGTTCGTGTCTGTTGCCTTGGTGGCGCTGAGAGAACAGCTTCCTGTACCGCTGGTGATGGTAACAGCGCCGCTGGTCGGGTTGACTGTACAGGCGGTTGAGCCTGAGGCGCTATAGTTTAGAACTCCGGTGCCGCTACCACCTGTTGTCGAAGCAACAATGCCGCTCTGGCCGTAGATGGCAGTTGTTGGCAGTCCTGTGACTGCAAGAGTTGTCTGGGCAGCCTGGCTGATGACCAGGCTGCCGGCAGAGATCCCTGAAGCGGCCCCATAGTTGGCTGATGGGGCGCAGTTGACCGTTGCCGGGTAGGAACCGGCGTTGGTTCCTGTTCCACCCGATGCAAGGGTTGCTGCACCGCCGCCGAGGCAGGCGACTGTAGCTGTCTGAGCCAAACCAGAATAGGTGGTCGGTGAATTGGTAATGGACACTGTCGGTGTAGCCGGACTAATAACAAAATTGCCGGCTGCATATGCTGTGACGGCAGTGTAGTTGGTGCTTGCCGGACAGTCGGCAGTGACGGTATAGCTGCCGGCATTGGTCTGGGTTGCAACTCCGCCGGTGAGGATGCTAGTTGCAGTGCCTCCGCCTAGACAGGTGACCGTTGCTGCTACTGGCGAACCAGTATAGGTCTGCGATGTGTTGCTGACCGTAGCCGTCTGGGAGGCCTGACTAATGACGAAGCTTCCGGCAGTGATACCGGATGCCGCTGCATAGTTGGCGGAAGCGGCGCAGTTGACCGTTGCCGGGTAGGAACCGGCGTTGGTTCCTGTTCCACCCGAT
>JACABD010000001.1:28036-36491 GCA_013377075.1 Geobacteraceae bacterium
CAGAATAGGTGGTCGGTGAATTGGTAATGGACACTGTCGGTGTAGCCGGACTAATGACGAAGCTTCCGGCAGTGATACCGGATGCCGCTGCATAGTTGGCTGATGGGGCGCAGTTGACCGTTGCCGGGTAGGAACCGGCGTTGGTTCCTGTTCCACCCGATGCAAGGGTTGCTGCACCGCCGCCGAGGCAGGCGACTGTAGCTGTCTGAGCCAAACCAGAATAGGTGGTCGGTGAATTGGTAATGGACACTGTCGGTGTAGCCGGACTAATAACAAAATTGCCGGCTGCATATGCTGTGACGGCAGTGTAGTTGGTGCTTGCCGGACAGTCGGCAGTGACGGTATAGCTGCCGGCATTGGTCTGGGTTGCAACTCCGCCGGTGAGGATGCTAGTTGCAGTGCCTCCGCTTAGACAGGTGACCGTTGCTGCCATTGGCGAACCGGTGTAGGTCTGCGGTGTGTTGCTGACCGCAGCTGTCTGGGCCGCCTGGGCGATTGTGAAGCTCTGTGTTGCCTGAACTGCCGGGAGATAGTTCAAATCGCCAGCTTGATCTGCTGCGATCGTGCATGTTCCGGCAGATACCGGAGTTACCGTGGAGCCGGAGATGGTACAAACACCTGTTGTCAGGGAAGAGAAGGTGACAGCTGTGCCTGACGCTCCGCCGGTAGCGGAAACATCGGCGGTAACACCGCCATAGGTGAGAGTTGGCGCTGTACCGAAGGTGATTACTTGTGGAGCCTTTAGCACATTGAGGGTGACGGTGGCTGTTGCGGTGGAGTAACTGGTGATATTAGCCGGTGTAAAAATAACGCTCAGCACTTCTGTTCCTGCAGCAGGAACTGTTGCAAAGTCTGGTGTGTAGGCAAATGTGCCGCCAATCTGGCTGGTGGCGTTTAACTGCTGAGCTGATAGCGGCGTGCCGTAGGTGATATCAGCCGGATTGCTCCAGAAGATCAGGGGGGTGCCTCGGGTTCCTGGGGTAAAGCTGTTGCCGACTGCTGCGCTGTTGCCGTTCTGATCCTTTGCTGCCACCTGCCAGTTGTACTGGGTGCCTATTGAAAGTTGTGGCGCAATGCTGCCGTTTGCACCGTAGACTATTGAAGTCGTGCTGTCGGGCAGGTCTGCCGAGTCCCAGAAGAAATTGCCGACAGTGCCGTTAACCCAGACGCTGTAGCTGTAGTACCCTGATGGCGCAGGGGTCGGGGCGCTCCAGCTGAATGTCGGAACATTTGATGTGGTGACCATGGGGTTTGTCGGGAAATAGTCGTTAACACCGGTCACCGTGGCCGTTACAGCGGAATCTGTCGTGGTGTCATCATAAGTTATTGAAAACTGGAACTGGTCGCCGACAACCGGTCTTGTCGGGCTAAATTGCGAGAAGTTGAATTTGCGCCCCTCTTTTGACAGGGCAATGTCAATCGGCATGGACAGGCCCATGGCGGCCGGAGCAGCTGTAAGGGTAACCTTGACCGGAATCTTCAGCTGCCCCTGAACTTCAGACTCAACATTATACGACTCAATCGGTGCGGCAATTCCCTGCTTCATATGCATGGTGGTTATGGTGGTATCCGCATTGGCAGCGCTCAGGTTGATGATGATTCCCGTAACGTCTGCACCGCTGAGCTTAACCTTTGGTGATGAAAAGCGGCTGTCCATGACATCACCGCTGCCGAAGATCTTGTCATTATTCATGTCGATAATAGAGAATATTTCGTAGGAACCGTCGGCAACTCCGCTGACGGTAAAGTTCTGGGTTGCTGTCGGGTTCAGTATCTTTGTAAAAAAGATTTTGCCAGCTCCCTTGTTTGAAGGATCCACAATTGCGACATAGAGCGGTCCGGTTGCAGTTGGGCCGCTGTAATTGACGGTTCCGGAGACAATGTGGCCAGCTGTCGGTGCACCGACTGTCAGCGGGCCAAATGGGAGAGAGGCTGTTCCTTCAACTCCGCCGGATTTCGGAATGACGATGAAGTAGAGAATGGTTCCGTTTGTCAGCCCATCGATGACAGCGGGAGAGTCTGCCCCTGCCGGGAAGTTCAGCCTGCTGCCGCTGGCGTTCAGCTTGCTTAGTGCCGCCGTTGTCCCCCAGTAGATGTCATAAGAGTCGGCAGACTCAATGCTGTTGTTGCGCGGTTTTTCCCAGTCAAGAATTACTGCCGAATCACCTGCTGAACCACTGACACTCATCGGTGCTGGCGGCGCTACCGGTGAAGGATCTGTCAGGGTGATGTTGGCCCCTGTAACGCTGACTGTACTGATATTTACCGGTGTGTTGCCATTGGGTGATGTCTGCACCCAGGTGCCAAGGTTCAGATGGTCCATGAAGGCGTTGACCGTATTGCTGCCCGGTTGTACCCCGCGGATAGTGTAGGTGGTCTCCGTCGGGAAGTCTATGGAGGTGCCGAGATTGTTGCCGTTCATACCTTGAAGTGAGACGTATATCCGCCCGGTTTTGCCGCCGCTGTAAGCGATTGTTCCGCTCACACTGTTTGATGGTGGTGGTGCAATCGCTACAGCGCTGAAAGTCGCCGTAGCAAAAGGCATGACCGGGTCATCGGAAACCACGGTAAGGGTTCCGGTAAAATTACCTGTTACAGTCGGGGCTATTTTGACAGAGAGTTGGCAGGAATTCCCTGCAGTCAGTGTTGGTGCAGTGCCGCAGGGTGGAGTCCCGGCGTTTGGATCCATAGAATAGCCTGAACCGGCGATGGATATGGATGAAACGTTGAGCGGAGTGGATCCGTTGTTGGTGATAGATACCGGCCAGGTTGCAAAGCCGCCGACCGGTACCGTGTTGAAGTTGTAGGAAGCAGGGGAGATTTTTATTTTTGTCAACAGGCAGACGCCGTTGCTGCCGGAGTTGTAGATTGATTGTATTTCAGCAGCTGTCAGGGCACGGTTGTAGACCTGGATTTCGTCAAGGCCCCCTTTAAGGTATCGGCTGCTGTCAAGGTATCCGGCTACGAACTGAGTGGAGACAGGTGTGTTTATTGTGAGTGTCGAGGAGGTGCCGACTGGTACGCCGTCAAGGAAAAGAGTGGTGAACCCTCCTGTGGTTGTAACTGCCACATGGTACCACCTGCCGGTTTGCAGGTTCGGGCCGAGTATCTGGCCACCCCAGTTGGAGAAGAAGAGCTGATTGTTATTTGCGGTGATTGCGCCCAGTTGATAGGCCTGGTCATTGGTGCCCGGGGTCCCGTATCCTGCGAAGAATGAGTAGGTTGTGTCTGCCTGATTAATCTTTGCCCAGAGGGAAATTGTCCGGTCGCTGCTGCCGACAGGCATGCCGATGGTGCCGGACTGGAGTGCTGTTACACCGTCAAAGCTGAAGGCCTGTCCGGACTTGCCGGTGACATACATCGAAGTAGTACTGAATGATGCGGGATTGGTGCCGATCTGATCGCTGGTACTGTTTTCACCTTTCCACCAGGATACCATACCGGTAGGGGGCGGCGTGCAAGGGGCTGGCGGCATCGGCGTAGGCGCCAACGAGAAGAGAATATTGGAGAAAAGATTCTGACCATCGGTGGACATGGTTGCTGGCGAGCCGCCAAAGCCCCAGAGAGTGTAAACCTGATTGGCGGTCTTTTGCTGAATCAGCGAGTAGTGGGAATAGGTCAGGTCGGTAGACTCCATCCCCAGCGGCGTGACCCCTGGCTGAGCTGTTGGCATGTCGATGCCTATTTCTGCCGGGGCTACTGTGTAAAGTGAGACCGGATAGCCGCTTACCAGCCGCGGCGCGTTAAAAATCGGGTTTGTCGAGTTGACAATAAATATACTCTGGTCACTTCCTGTCCAGCCATGTCCCCAATCGATGTACAGTCCAAGATTACTAAAGAGTGATGCGCCGCCAAAACCAAGTCCAAGAATCGGCCGGTTACTGCTATTGATATTGCCGACCGCTGTTGCCGTCCCCCAGTTGGAGCCATTGTATGGTGACGTGAGAGCTCCACTGGTATCGTGGCCGATCAGGATAAGGTCGGTCATGCCGAAGTTGTAGGTTTCGGCGGCCAGCAGTTGAACCGGGGTGACGGTATACCCAAGTCCGCTGAGGAAAGCAGAGAACTCATCCCGCATGACGGTGTCGGTGTCGTAGATATAGGCGATGTTTTGCGGGTCGGTCTTTGCGGAGAAGTTCACCGGCAAAATTGCCATGTTCGCGGCATTGGAGGTAATTGTGACTGTCCCCCCCTTGAAGCCAGGGGTCAGGGGGGCGACGGTAAGGGTAAGATTGCAGCTTGATCCGGCCGCTATGACAGGAGTCAGGCTGTTACAGGCGTTGAGGCCGACTGTGGAGTTTATTGAATTTTCGGATCCTGTGATGCTTATGTCGGTGACACTGAGAGGTGCAGTGCCGTTGTTTGTTATGGTTATCGGCCAGGATGCACTGCCATTAACCGGGATCGTGCCAAAGTTGTGCGAAGTTGGTGACACGAAAATGTTGGCTTGAGGGATCGCCGTTGATGCGTAGAGCTGCACATCATCAATCTCCCAGTTGCCAGAGTCCATGCCGTTATAGTTGAAACGGATCAGAGTCGTGCTGCTGCCCGATATTATGCTGACCTTCTGGGTAGTTGAACCGATTAAAAACGGCAGAGTCGTGCTGAATGCGGTTCCCCAGGTTGTGCCGCCATCAAGGCTGGTTTCAACCATTGCGGTGCCACCACCCCCGGCAGTTTTGAAAACAAGTTCTGCCGAAGTGTAACCGGAAAGGTTGATGATTGGTGATGTCAGGGTTGTGATTGAGGTCGCTCCGGCCGAGATCAGTCCGCCGCCGCCACGGACGCTGTTAAGGGTTGTCGGTACGCTAGCACCGCCAAATAGAGTCCATGGGCTACTTTGGGAAGTCGCTACACTCCATCCGGACGGCATCATGGTCGAATCAAAGGTTTCGTTCAGAAGCAGGGTGTCACCATGGTTGGTAAATGTTGCTGTCAGTGTGGTGTCGGCGGTGATGGTCATGGTTCCGCTGGTGGCTGTTACGCCGTTGACTATTGCCCCTGTTGCGCCGTCAAAAGTTGAGGAGGAGAACGGCGTGGCGTTAAGATTGAGAAGTGTGCCGCTTAGGTAGATGGATGTGCAGAGTCTGCCGCAGTCAATACTTGGCCTTACGGTGTCAGTGGGGCTTGTGGCGGTTACCAGGCCGCTGCCTGTGCCGATGTTGTTAATATTCAGGGTTACATATTTCTGCGGGGTGGTGTTGCTCAGGGTTTTAGAGCTTGTTGTGGTGGCCGTGGAAATGGTTGATGTCGTATTGATGAATGTGACGGCTCCGCCATCGGCAGGGGCTGGCGCTGATGTTGGTTTTGTCCAGCCGTTGACAGCGCCGCTGGAGTCAGTCTTTGTCAGCCAGAAATCTGTCTCCGGGTCGAAGCCTGAAGTGCCGACAGCCAGGAAACCGCCGTCAGCAGCCGGGACAACGGCACTGATCTTGTCAGATGTTTTGAAGGCAAAATCTCTCTGCCAGTTGGACGTTGTGCCATCTGCCGAAATATTCAGCAACATGCCGCCTGAAGCTGCGGTGAAACTGCCGTCAAGAGCCTCGACAATGGCTGATGCAGGCTGATAACCGCCAAGGTAGTTAAATGTTCTGCTCCAGGCAATGTTGTTATCACTGTTTAACCGTACAAGCCAGGCATTTATGCCGTTTGTTCCGGCGGCAATAAAGTTGCCATCCCTCGTCTGCTCGACACTGTTAAACTGCCCCGTTACTCCGAAATATTTACTCCAGGCGATTGAACCGTCTGAATTGAGAAGCATGAGAAATGGTCTGTAGAGATAGGTCGATTCGTCATAATAGCCGCTGACCATGTACTGACCGTTGCTGGTCTGGCGGATTGTGGTGCCGCCATCAATGCCACTGCCCCCGTAGCTGTTCTCCCAGACAATATTGCCGCTGCTGTCCAGTTTGACCACCCAGATGTCCGTATAGTTATATGTGCCCGGATCAAAAGTGCCGGTGAAGATATAGCCGCCGTCAGCGGTCTGCTGGATGCTTTTTGCGCTGTCAAAACCTGTGCCGCCGTAGGTAAATTGCCAGATGATCGAGCCGTCTGCTCCCAGCTTCATTATCCAGGCATCGTTGCTGCTCTGTCCGGCAGTGATGTAGCCGTTGTCAGCGGTCTGTTGAATGTCGTTAATGACATCACTGGCGCTGTTTGCGTAGCTGTTCTGCCAGACAACCGTGCCTGTTGGCGAGAGTTTGAGGATGTAACCGGCATAGTTTTTAGCTCCCGCAACAATCGAACCACCATCGGCTGTCTGGCGAATGGCATTTGCGCTCTCCGGCCCTGGGCCGCCAAAAGTTTTGTTCCAGGTTGGAACCAGTGTCGGTGCAGTGGTGGTGAAGTTGGCGGTGACTGTTTTCGCCATATCCATGGTCAGGGTGCAGCTGAGTGCAGAACTGACACAAGCTCCACTCGATCCCGCAAAATATGACCCGGCATCCGGCTGCGCAGTCAGGGTGACGACCCTGTCCATGCTTGCGCTGCATAAAACAGTGCCGCAGTCGATCCCGGTAACCTGACTCTTTACTGTGCCGGTGCCCGAGCCGGTTTTTGTGATCGTAAGTGTCTGTGCCGCACTTGCTGCAAAGGCAGTTGCCCCTGTCGATACGTTGAGAACATTATCAACGGCGCAGACCCGGTAGTAGTAGGTCTGACCGTTGATGAGCGGTTCGTGGGTGTAGCTGGTGACATTGCCGATATCCTTGCCGCCTGCGCAGTCGGGGATGAACAAGCCTCCGTTTATGTCCCAGGCAAGTCTGTATGAAGCTATTCCTGCTCCGGATGAGGCCGGTGTCCATGAGAGCGTAACCTGATTGTTGCCGCCGGTTGCGGTGAGAGTGCCATCGGTTATGGGTGATACAGTCCCGACTGTGAATGTATAAGCACCCATGGCCCCGATCAGCGGGCTTGCGCCGTTGCCGGTGTTGACCGAGGTGCTGTCCTGACCGTCGGTTGCAAAGGCGTAGATTGTGTGTGAGCCGGTTGTCAAAGGCGGGGTGGTCGGTGTTATCCGGTACTGGTTGGTGCCGATGATACCGGCTTTCTGCCAGACCCCTGATGTTGAGTCTACCTGATAGTAGACATTACGAATCGCCGGCCAGTTGACGCCGGTTGTTGTGGTGAAATCGTAGGTTGGCGAACTGTTGGCGGTTGTGTCGCCGGGGAACGGTGTGATTGTGGTTGTCAGCGGGATCGGCGGGGTTGTTACCTCTTTTAAGGCATTTACCAGGCTGTAGGAGTAGTTGCCGCTGTAGACACTGTTTGTTGTCGGATTAACTGCTACCGACCAGCTGCTGCCGGTTATGGAAGTGGATGTTGTACTTGTCCAGGCCGCAAGGTCTATGGAGTTGAGATATGGGCTGTTCTGATTGCCGACGTAGAGAGTGTTGGTGACAGGGTTTACTGCCAGGGCCGCCGGGGTGGAGTTGACTGTTATTGCGGTTGCCAGCTGAGTGCCGTCAGCACCGTTAATGGCGGCAACCCTGCCGGTGGGTGCTGCATCGGCAATGTATATCATGTTGGTGACAGGGTTGACAGCGACAGCAACGGCATAGCCGAAACCCGAAAGTGGAGCACCGGAGGTTGTTGTTATCGTGTTGTCGTTGCCATTGATGATGGTAATGTTTGATGCACTACGCACACCGACGTAGATCTTGTTGGTGACCGGGTTGACTGCTACCCGCTCCGGATTGCTGAAAACGCCGGTGACAGTGGCTGTGACAGTGTCGGTAGAACCATCAATGACAGAAACAGAATTGCTGCCCCAGTTTGCAACATAGATCAGGTTGGTGAACGGGTTCACCGCCAGACCGCGAGGATTGCTGCCGACAGTGATAGTATTTGTTACATAGCCAAGTCCGCCGTCAATTACACTGACAGTGCCGCTGACATTGTTTGCCACATAGATCTTGTTGGTTTCGGTGTTGACGGCAATAGCCATTGGCGAGGTGCCGACAGTAATGCCACTGCCGATTACTGTGTCAGTAGCGCCATTAATTACTGTTACGTTATTGCTGCCGTAATGGGCAATGTAGATCCGGTTGGTAATCGGGTTCACTGCAATTGCCGACGGTGAGTAATACGGCCCGCTACCGGGCTGAAAACCGCTCATCCCCCCCCAGCCGCTGGTGAAGAGGGCAGGGTTTATAATTGAACCGTCAACGCCGTTAATGACAGTCACATAGCCACCGCTGTAGTTCATGGCGTAAATCTTGTTGGTGACCGGGTTAACTCCGACAGCATCAGGATAGGTCCCCGCTGAAATCGGTGTAACAGTTGCGGCATGGAGGTTTGTCGAGAAAATCGTTGTCAGGAGGAGTGCTAAAAGGAGAGAGAGGATTGAATTAAAGGCTGGTTTACTCATCTGATACCTCTGTTCTTTCTCGGAGTATATGTGTTCAACTGTTCGCCTGATTCAGGAGCCGGGCTGTGCAGGCTATTTCTGGCG
>JACABD010000001.1:36591-43505 GCA_013377075.1 Geobacteraceae bacterium
GATGAGCCGCAGCCGAAGTTGGCGCGGGAGACGATCACCTTGGCAGAGGTCGTCTTTGTGCTTTTCGGGTCAAAGCCGGGGAGCTTCAGATCTTCAAGAATATAAGGCTTGAGGTCAGCCTTGGTGATCTCGGTAAGGTACTTTGCCGGGATGATTTCGTCAGTGTTAATGTCGCTCCGGTCAAGGAACAGAGCCGGGCCGCCGAATGTTTTCATATGTATTTACTCCTTGTAAATAGGTAAATAGGCTGAAGACTGAAGGCTGAAGAAAAACAAAAGGCTTTAACCTTAGCCTTCTACCTTCAGCCTGATTTTCACAGATACTTCCTCGGATCAGCAATAACCCCTTCAATGGCCGAAGCAGCGCTGGTTGCCGGTGACATCAGGTGTACCATCCCCCCCTTGCCCATTCTCCCCATGAAGTTACGGTTTGTTGTCGAGGCGCAGACTTCACCATCGGCAAGAACGCCGTTGCTCATGCCGAGGCAGGCGCCGCAGGTCGGGTTGGTGACGCAGAAACCGGCTTCCATGAAGATGTCGATGAGTCCTTCTTTGTTGGCAGCCTGGTAGATTGCCGGGGTTGCCGGAGAGAGGATGCCGCGCACGCCAGGTGCCAGCTTTCTCCCTTTGAGGATCTGGGCGGCGATGCGGAGGTCTTCGAGCCTGCCGTTGGTGCAGGAGCCGATGTAGATCTGGTTTACCGGTGAACCGGCGATTTCGCTCACGGTCTTTACCTGGTCGGGCTTGTAGCCGAAGGTGACGGTCGGTTCAAGGTTGTTGACATCGATATCAAGGACGCTGTCGTAAACAGCATCATCGTCTGAACACCATTTTTTGTAATCTGCAAGGGCAGCCTCTTTCGATGCATAGTCGCTGCTGATGAACTGCCAGAGGTATTCGACAGTGGTCATGTCAGGCATACAGATACCCGATGTCCCGCCAGCCTCAATCGCCATGTTGCAGAGGGTCATGCGGGATTCCATGGTCATTTCGTCGATGGCATTGCCACGGAACTCCATGACGCGGTCGGTGGCGCCGTTTACTGTCAGCTTGCCGATGATATGGAGGATGACGTCCTTGGCGTAAACACCCTTCGGGAGTGTGCCGGTGACGTTGATTCTGATGGTTTTCGGTTCGCGGAAAGCACAGACCCCTTTGAGTATCCCTACCTCAAGGTCGGTGGTGCCGACACCAGCGGCAAATGCGCCAAAAGCGCCGTGGGTGCAGGTGTGGGAATCACCCATGATGACGGTATAGCCGGGGCGGATGAACCCTTTTTCAGGGAAGATCGCATGGCAGACGCCGTTGGCACCGATATCAAAAAAATCCTTGATGGCGTGGCGGTGAGCCCAGTCCCGCAAAATCTTTGCCTGGGTTGCGGTCTTGGTGTCCTTGCTCGGGGTGACATGGTCGATGACAGCCTTGATCTTGCTGGTGTCAAACACCCTGTCCTTGCCCCTGGCCATCAGGTCGTCAATGGCGATGGGGGTGGTGATTTCGTGGCACATCACAACATCGATCTTCAGAACCTTGGTGCCTGCAAACGGCTCATCAACCAGATGGGATGCGAATATCTTTTCAGCAGTGGTTTTGCCCATAATTAACGTCCTCTCGGAGTGAAGTTGTCGATTAATGTACGAAAAGAGGGTGGGAAGGTCAATTTAATTATTGTTCGGCAGTACTTAACAGCTTATATGCGATTGCCGCTGTCTGCCGCGGATGCTATACTTTTGCAAATTCTGCCTGGAGTCCTCTTTAATATGCCGAAAGTCCTCAGTTTTGTTGAAAATGATAATGAGACAGAAGTTCTGATAGATACTTTGATCGATACAGTCGGTGGTGTAGAGCATCGCAAAGTTGTCAGGGAGATGATAATAGCCGCCCTCAAGGCCGGTCAGGAGACCAGTTATCTGCCTGACTTGCGCATGCTTAACAACACCATGAAAGAGATGCGCTACACCACCAAGATTTTTTCACCCTATAAACACAAAAAAAAGGTGACCATATTCGGTTCTGCCCGAACCCCTATCGATGATTTCAGCTACAAAACCTGCGTGGAATTCAGCCGAAAGCTCGCGGAAAAAGGGTACATGATCATAACCGGTGGCGGCCCTGGCATCATGCAGGCCGGCAATGAAGGGGCAGGGAGTGACAACTCGTTTGCTGTAAATATCTACCTCCCGTTCGAGCAGTCTCCGAATATAGTCATGGCAAAGACCCCAAGGCTTATTACCTATAAGTACTTCTTCAACAGGAAAGTCGCTTTTGTAAAAGAGGCGGATGCAATTGCGGTTTTTCCCGGTGGGTTCGGTACTTTGGATGAGGCAATGGAGGTCTTTACTCTTATTCAGACCGGCAAGACCACGCCGAAGCCCCTTCTGCTCATGGATGATGAGACCGGTTACTGGGAGGAGTGGCTTGATTTTATCAAGACCAAGCTCCTCGGCAAGGGGTTCATATCTGCCGATGACTTCTCTATTTTTACCATAACCAGAGACGTTGACGAGGCAATCGCGGTTATCGATGATTTTTACTCCAACTATCATTCTCACAGGTTTGTTGGTGGCAGGCTAGTGATCAGGATGAACAGGGAGCCGACACCTGCCCAGATCGCTTTACTTGAGATTGAGTTCCCTGAAATCATCACCAACGGCAGTCATATTCATAGGAGCGGGCCGCTCTCAGAAGAGTTTGATGAGCCGGAAACGCACCATCTTTTCAGGATTCTGCTTGATTTTGACCACCACCATTACGGTCTTCTGATGGCCTTTATACGCAGGTTGAACATGTTTTGAAAAAGCTGTTCTATTTTTGCGTGAACGGTGAAATATTGCTTGACTTGTATAATTACGCAGTGCTAATTTAACGTGCGCAGTTCGGTATCGGAAGTTTTTGCAGTTTCAGGAATCTGTTACACGGCCACAAAGATGGACCTGAATGATTTCCTGCCTCAAGACTCCGGCAGCTGCAGTACAATAACGGTCCGGCACTATATGACCGGAGCTAACAAGGAGGCAGGAGATGGCACAGGGTAAGGTTAAATGGTTTAACGATGCAAAAGGTTTCGGTTTCATCGAGCAGGAGAATGGCGACGACGTATTCGTTCACTTCTCTGCTATCATCAGCGACGGCTTCAAGTCACTTGCTGAAGGTGAGGCAGTAACTTTCGACGTAGTGAACGGACCGAAAGGTCTCCAGGCTGCTAACGTCCGCAAAGGTTAATCCAGCCCCTCTCTAAAAAAGAAAGAGCCCCATCGGGAAACCGGTGGGGCTCTTTTTTGTCTGCGGATAAAAGGTTGATTGAAATTATTCATGATATTGCAATGCAGTGTTGTGGCGATATAGTTTACTGTCCAGTGAAGATTCTGAAAATTCTCGTCAGCACAGTTCAAATTTGAGTGGATTTAAGGATTTTTCTGAGCTAGCAGAGGTTTACGGAGCTTAAAGAGGTGTTGGGTCTGGCTGATTGAGGGGAGTGGGTATGCATCAGGTTCCGCTACCGGAATTTATTCACCGCCTGCGCAGCAGCGCTGACAGGGGGCTCACAGGTGATGAGGCTGCACGGCGTCTTGCACTTGATGGTGCCAATGTTCTCATCCCCCACAAAAAAGAGCCTGAGCTGATCAAGTTTCTGCGGCAGCTGACCAATCTTTTTGCCATTCTTCTCTGGTGCGGAGCCGGGTTGTCATTGATCTCCGAGTATCTCCTCCCTGGCGAAGGGAGCCTGACCATCGCCATTGCCCTTGTTGCCGTGGTGCTCCTGAACGGCGCTTTCAGCTACTGGCAGATGCACAAGGCAGAGGCTGTCATGGAGAGCTTCAGGGGGCTTTTGCCAAGGCGCGCCAGGGTGATCCGCGATGGCGAGCTGTTGGACCTGCCAGCAGCAGATATTGCCCGCGGCGACCTGCTGGTGCTGGAAGAGGGGGATCAGGTCCCTGCCGATGCCCGTCTGGTGGAGGTCGTCGGCCTGAAAGTCGATAATTCCTCTTTGACCGGTGAATCAGAGCCCCAGCTCCGCACAGTCCAGTCCACCAGCCACCGTCTCCTCGAAACACGCAACGTGGTCTTCTCCGGCACCCAGGTCATGGCCGGAAGCGGTAAGGCAATCGTTTTTGCCATCGGCATGAAGACTCAGATCGGTCGCACCGCCGACCTCACCCAGACGGTTATCCCCCGTGAAATACCGATCCGACACGAGATAATCCGTTTCACCCGGATCATTTCCATTGTTGCAGTGGTCATGGGGCTTCTGGTCTTTCTCCTCGGCCTTGTCTGGCTCGATACCCCTGTCTGGAGCAAGCTGGTCTTTGCCATCGGCATTATCGTCGCCAATGTGCCGGAAGGGCTCATGGCGACGGTCACCTTAAGCCTTTCCATCGCTGCCCGGCGGATGGCTGCCAAAAAGGCCCTGATCCGCAATCTGGAGTCGGTGGAAACCCTTGGCTGCACTACGGTCATCTGCACCGACAAGACCGGCACCCTCACCGAAAACCGGATGTCAGTGCAGCGGCTCTTTCTCAACGAATGCATCCATAGCGAGGCTGATACCGCCTTTGAACAGGAGGAGCTGGAAAAGTTTCTTCAGGTGGCCACCCTCTGCAACAACGCCCACATCAAGGCTGACGGCTCGTTTACGGGTGATCCGACCGAGACGGCGCTCCTTTCGTTCTGCGGCAGATTTCATGATATGGCAAAGCTTCGTGCCGATTCACCACGTCTCTTTGAGGAGCCGTTCACCGCTGCCAGCAGGCTGATGATAACCGTCAACCGGATTGGGAGCGAGTCTGTAGCCTGTCTGAAAGGGGCTCCGGACAGGGCGATTCTTCTCTGCAACCGGATACTGATTAACGGAACGCCAAGGCCCATACTCGAAGAGGACAGGCAGGCCTATATCTCTGCATACGAGGAGCTGGCGCGGCGTGGCGAGCGGGTGCTCCTCTTTGCCTATCAGCCGGTTACCCAGCGGGAGAAATGGCAGGAAGAGGATCTGCCTGAAGGTGGCTACATCTTCATCGGCCTTGCCGGACTGTTCGATCCACCCCGCCGTGAGGTGCCGGAGGCTGTTGCCGCCCTGCGGGCAGCAGGGGTGAGGGTGATCATGGTGACCGGTGATTACCAGACCACAGCCCTTGCCATCGGCAAGATGGTCGGCATTGTTACCTGTGATTCTCCGGTGGTGATTAACGGCGAGCAGCTCCTTGTCATGGCCGATGCACACCTTGACTGGGAGCTGGAGCAGCCCGAGGTGATCTTTGCCAGAACGTCGCCTGAGCAGAAGCTGCGCATTGTCAAGGCTCTGCAGCGCCGCGGCGAGGTGGTAGCCGTCACCGGTGACGGCGTCAATGATGCCCCGGCGCTAAAACAGGCTGACATAGGCATAGCCATGGGACTTTCCGGCACCGATGTTGCCCGTGAGGCTGCCGATGCGATTCTGCTGGATGATAACTTTGCCACGCTCCTCCCGGCGGTGCGCGAGGGGCGGACGATCTTCGACAACCTGAAAAAGTCGGTTCGCTACACACTCACCCATACGGTGCCCGAGGTGATGCCGTTTCTGGCGTTCCTCATCCTCGGCATTCCGCTGCCGTTGACGATCATGCTGATTCTCTCCATCGATCTCGGTACGGATATGATTCCGGCAGTGGCTCTTGCTTCAGAGCCTGCGGAGCGGGATATCATGGCCCTGCCGCCACGGCAGCGCACAGAGCATCTGGTGACCGCAACGCTCATGGTCATGGCTTACGGACTATTTGGCCTGATTGAGTCGGCAGCAGGCTTCTATGCCTATTTTGCGGTGCTCCATAGCGGCGGCTGGCATTGGGGGGAGACTCTGTCAGCTACAAGTCCCCTCTACCTCAAAGCGGTATCGGCGTTTTTCGCCGCAGTCATACTCTGTCAGGCCGCCAATGCCATCAGCAGCAAGACCGGCAGGCAGTCGATCCTCCAGCAGGGGCTCTTTTCAAACCGCTGGCTTCTGCTCGGAATCGGGGCAGGGCTGCTTCTGGCAACAGCCATAATTGAGCTGCCGCTGCTGCAGTCCTGGTTCGGCACGGCCCACCTTTCGCTTTACGAGTTTACCCTTGCCTGGCCCTTTGCCCTTGGATTGTTGCTTATGGATGAAGTGCGGCGCTGGGTGGTGAGGAAAAGAAGTTGTGGCACGGGGAAAATTACCCTTTAACTGGAAATGGCGGCGTTAAGTGATTATAGTCTCCAGATGGATGAACAGACGGACTACATAGAACAGCAGTGGGAGCTTATTTCTCCGGCTCAGATAGATGGGCGGTTTGATGGCCGAACGGACGAGGCTATTATTCGCAAATGGGCGCTGGTTCTGAATGCACGCTACATTGTCTGTCGCGTTGAGCATGATGAAACGGGGTGGCAGCTGCTTGTCTCTTCAGATCAGCTTCCACGGGCGACGGATGAGCTACAGGCTTTCGAGGCTGAAAACCGCAACTGGCCGCCGATTGCGCCCCCATACCGCTCTGCCAGGGAGAGCCGTCTCTCGACCCTTTCGCTTCTTCTGCTCCTTGCGACATTCCACAACATAACCCGTCTCACCATCCCTATTTTCGGCTATCCAGCTCCGGACTGGATGGAGATCGGCAGCGCAAAAGTTCATCTGATTCACTATGGTGAGTGGTGGCGGCTTATTACTGCTCTGACACTCCATGCCGATTCGGTTCATCTCTTGAGCAACCTGACCATTGGCGGGTTCTTTGTATATTTCCTCTGCCGCGAGCTTGGCTCCGGTCTGGCATGGACACTGCTATTTTTTGCCGGAACCCTTGGTAATTGGGCAAATTCGCTTGTGCAACTGCCGACCCACTCTTCTGTCGGCTCTTCCACTGCCGTGTTCGGCGCAGTCGGTATCCTGGCTGTTATAAATTTTGTCCGCCATACTCAAGGGCTGGG
>JACABD010000001.1:43605-53305 GCA_013377075.1 Geobacteraceae bacterium
GCGCAGTCGGTATCCTGGCTGTTATAAATTTTGTCCGCCATACTCAAGGGCTGGGGGGGCGGTGGCGACTTGTTGCCGCAGCAGCTCTTGCTCTTCTGGCGCTCCTCGGAACGGAAGGGGAAAATACCGATCTCGGCGCCCATCTTTTCGGATTTGTTTTCGGGGTGGGTCTGGGGTTCGTGGCTGAGTTCATTATTGGGAAAAAGGGGCGTCCCGGTAAGGTCGTGAATCGCTTGCTGGGATTTT
This sequence comes from Geobacteraceae bacterium, assembly GCA_013377075.1. Classification (GTDB taxonomy): domain Bacteria; phylum Desulfobacterota; class Desulfuromonadia; order Geobacterales; family DSM-12255; genus VEOV01. The sequence goes on from JACABD010000001.1 coordinate 43,852, forward strand.
CAACCGGGGCAATCGTGCTGATTTCATGGTATGCTGCTGTCTGTTTTCATCTGTAGGCAATGTTCAGTTTTTAGTGAGGAAAGAATGATAATCAGACTTCTGCTGGTTTTTTTCATAATAATACTTTCGGTATCATCCGCGTTTCCCGCTGAGCCTGAAAAACTGCTCCTTCGTTTCGCCACCTTCGGCGACTCCCGTCATGATCCGTCTGCCGAGGGGATAACTGCCCAGGACCGGATCTGGCTACAGAACACAAAAGTTCTCTCAAGAATGACCCGGGAGATAGAGGCCCACAAACCCCAACTCCTCTTTTTTAACGGCGACATGATAAACGGCTACACTGCCGACAGAACGGTGCTTGACCGGCAGTACGCCTACTGGCGGGGGATGGTGGCCCATCTCTTTGAACGGGGGATTTACGTCGTCCCGGTCCCCGGCAACCACGAAACCCAGGTCAGGTCCAAGGATGCGTCAGGAAAAACCCTCAAGCTGGCTACAACGGCAAACGAAGATGCCTGGCGGGCGAATATGGGTGATCTCATTATCGACAGGATCAGGTGGAAGGAGATAGTCGGCAGTAGCGTTGAGAGTTGGTCGGAAATGAACTATCCGCCAATCGGTGGGAGAGACAATATTCAGAGCAATCAGCAGCAGCTCAGCTTTTCATTCGATCTGCGCGGCATGCACTTTGTTGTCATAAACACCGATGCCGCCGGGAATGACGGGCGTGCGCCGGTGGCATGGCTTGAAGGGGACCTGAAAGCGGCTGCTGCCAGAGGGGTGAAGCAGGTTTTTGTTTTCGGTCACCGACCGGCCTACACCTACATGTTCACGCCTAAAGCGGAAATTGTCGGGCTTGATCTCTTTCCGGAAAACCGCAAAGCATTCTGGGGGCTGATTGAACGCTACCGTGCGACCTATTTTTGCGGCCATGAGCATATCTATAATCTCATGCAGCCAGAGGTTTCATCCGGTGGGAAAAGCTGGCAGGTGCTTGTGGGATCAGGTGGTTCGCCTTTTGACGCGAAAAAAGGGGAAACTGGAAACCCTGCCGACCGGGTCTATGCTTGGGGAGAGGTGGCTATCTACTCAAGCGGCAGGGTTATTCTTGATGTGTACGGATTTGACGAGTTTTTCGCAGCTACAAAACTTCTGAAAAACCTTGAAATAGCCCCGGCTACTTCCTCCCCGTCGCAATAACCAGCAGCATTTCATCGATAATGTCGTCATCGGTAAAGCGGATGTCATGGATCTCTTTGAACCCTTCGTCGGCGGTGCGGTAGAGCTCGCGGATTGCATCCATGTTCTCCTTCGGGATTGCGCCGTTGTCGATCCATTTGTTGACTGATTCGTCGCTCAGATACTCAGTGTCCTCAACATTCCCGAAACCCGCCGCCTCAAGGGCTATGGCAATATCTGGCGGCATCAGGTAGTTGCGTCTGGCCGGATTACGCAGCTTCTGAATGGCAAAAGCGAGCTCCCTGTCGGTCTCGTTATAGGCGGTCAGGTGGCAGAGAACCACCGTGCCACCTGGCTTCATCACCCGGTAGATCTCGGGAATCGCCTTGTCGAGTTCGGCAAACTGTAGCCCCTGGCGGCAGACGATGGCGTCGAAGCTGTTGTCCGGAAAGGGGAGCTTTTCTACCGGTGCAAAGACGATCTCATCCATACACCCCTCGGCATGCTTTGCCATATCCGGGCTGATGTCCAGACCGGTGACCTTTTTCACCTTTCCGTAAAACTCTTTGGCAATAAGGCCGGTGCCGGTGGCGATGTCCAGCACCTCTGAATCCTTGCCAGCACCGGAAAGCTCGAAAATCATCCTGATCAGATCCTGATCTTCAACCCAGTTCGATGAGTGGTTGTACTTTTCTGCGCGATTTTTGAAATGTATTTCTGCGTTTTCCATGGTGATAGTTTACCTTTCGTAGTTTGATACTTGCGCTACGCGGCAGCAGCTGAACAGTGTCTGCATTCGTGCTGCCGGGCTATTTCTGCACTTCTAAACTCATACCGCTACAGCCGATAAACTCAGCCCTGCGGGCTTCAGACAGTATCGGCTGTTTACGCGGCATTTCGTTAAGAAGTGCGACGAAACAGCCCGAAGGCACTCATTCCGACACTGTTCATCTACTGCAAACAGATGTTGTTACATTATAAAACCTTTCAGCCTCTCTGCCCGGATCTCCAGCAGTTCGGCAAACGCCTTGCGCAGGGTTTCGTCCGGCAGGTCGGTCAGGTTGATGATGGCATCGTTGGGGTCGTTGACCTTTCGCTCGGCCAGGGTGTCGAGGTAGGTCAGCGGGTCGGTTATGTAGCCACGCTCAACGGCCATGTCGAAGATCTTCGTCCCCGGGAAAGGGGTCAGATATTTGATTGAGATGGGGATGACTTCGCTCTTGCGGCAAAAATCCATCATCTTGCGCAAAGACTCCTCAGATTCTCCCGGCAGACCAACAATCAGGTTGGCAGCCACCTTGATTCCAGCTTTCACAGTCTCGGCAACGGCAAATTCGATCTCCTCCACCTTTGTCGCCTTGTCTGCCAGATCAAGCACTTTCTGATCCACCGACTCAACACCGTACCAGATGTCGCGGCAGCCCGATTTATGCATGTATGCCAGAAGCTCTGGTTGAATCCGCTCTACCCTGGTCGAGCAGGTCCAGGTAATGTCGTGCTTTTTCAGGACATCGCAAATTTTGTAGGTGCGCCTCAGATCTGAGGTAAAGGTCAGGTCATTGACATAGAAGTATTTGATGTTGTGCTTTGCCACAAAATCGGCAACTTCCCGCTCAAAGCGCTCCGGGCTCTTGTAGGAGAGCTTATGCATGTTGAGGAAACAGAAGGAGCAGCGGCCATAGCACCCCCTGGAGGTGGTGATGCCGAGCTCCGGGATTTCCGGGTTCTGCTGCACGCTGGGGAAGAGGAAGAGGTCGGGGATCGGGAGAACATCAAGATCCATGAGCTGGGGGCGCTTCGGCGTGAAAATGACCTTCTCCCCGTCAAACAGGGCAAGCCCGGCGATATTCACGGCATCTGCCGTACTTTTTCCTGCTTCGATATGGTCAAGCAGCTCCAGAAGGGTCGCCTCACCTTCGCCAAGCACGGTGTAGTCAGGCTTCAGCGCCTTTATCAGTGGCTCGGGAATGGAAGAGACAAGGGCACCGCCGATGATGGTAATGATGTCCGGATTCAGCTCCCTGACCCTTGCAGCTATCTTCATGTTCACCGGAAAAGAGTCGATGAAGGTCGGCATGGCAAGCACGCCGCCGCGCAGAGCCGCATCGCAGCAGGCATCCTCAAAATCCTCACCCATACGCAGATCGCGTATCTTCACTCTCCAGCCAGCAAGCTTGGCAACGGTGGCGATGTGGCTGACCCCTTCGGTCGGGGTTTCGAGGAGAAACTCCCGGTTAGGTGTCGGTACCTGGGGAGAGGTGGGGAGGATCATGGTGAATGCGGGTCTTGAGCCGGCTGGGCGCGGGGTTGCTACAAGGTCGGCAAGTCTTGTTTCGTCATTGGTTCTGGCCATATAGGTTTTAAGTTCCTTCTGTGTTCATCTCCATCGGCATCTGTTGAAAATGACGACTATTCACTTCTACCAGATGCGTCCATCAAAGGCAAGTCCGGCAGCTTTTTATCTGACAAGGCTGTTTATGGGGGCAATTTGACAAAGGCAGGTGCGGCAGTATATTTGAATCAATGAAAGTTGGCAGTCTTTTGCCAGATAGTTGTGCTGTTGTATTAACCTGGAAAAGGGGGATAGAAATGGCTGAACATCACAAAAACTACAGCATCGAGAGGATCGGACCTTTTGAAGACCTGCTGAAGCGGGATTTCATGGGTTTTCACGGCAAGTACTTTATCGGCGAGGAGATGGGGCTCACCGGCTGCGAGGTCTCCCTTAACCGTCTCCCCGCAGGGAAGGGTATGCCCTTTGTCCATACACACCGCAAAAACGAGGAGCTGTACATTATCCTGCGGGGGAGCGGTGTCTTCTTCATGGATGGAGAGGAGTTCCCCATCTCGGAGGGGTGCATTATCCGCGTAGCTCCGGAAGGAGAGCGGGCCTGGAAGGCCGGGGATGAGGATCTTTACTTTATCTGTATCCAGGCCGAGGCTGGAAGCCTCACCCAGGCTACGCTCGAAGACGGTGTCAGGCCAGCAACCAAGGCATCGTGGATGAAGAAGTAAATCGTTGAACTGATAAATTAAAAGAGGGGAGTGGCTAATTATGCCGCTCCCCTCTTTTTTTGCCTAATGCTGCTTCAGATCTGGTCTGAATCCTACCAGATAATAACCCCTGCAATATAACGGAGCAGCAGGATTACATCCCCGAGATCAATTATGCCGTTCCCCTGTGGTCTGCCGTCTTTATCAAGGGGTGCCACGTCGAGGCGGAGCATGTCTGTGCCTGCTGCCGGATCGAGACCTTTGTCGATACGGTAGGCTTTGATGACATCTTCGATGGTTACGCTGCCGTTGCCGTTCTGATCACCGAGCAGTGCGTAGGTGACATTTCTTATGGCGGTAACGCTGTTGCCGCTGGTGTCACTGGCTGTGACAGTGATCGGGTAGGTCTTTTCAGAGGCAAAGTGCAGCGCCTGGTTGAAAGTGCCATTACCTAAAATGGTCGGGGTGAAGGTCTGCCCGTCCATTCTGACTGTAACGGTGAACGGCGGTGTGCCGGTGCCGCTTACTGTGCCGCTGAGGGTCATGTCGCCATGGCCGATCTTCAGGTCATTGGCTGGCTGGGTCATGTCGAGTGACAGCGCTGTGTTCAGGGTTGCGCTAATCTTGATGCTCGATGTTTTGCCATGGGAATCGGTGGCAAAGATTTCGATGGTGTTCAGCCCCGCAGCAAGTGTAACCGGGCTGGTAAAGGTGTCACCGCCGGCAGGGACTGTTGCTGCAGTGGCAGTCCCGCCATTGAGGCTGACCGTTACAGTTGTGCCGGCAGCAAAGACATTGCCGGTGAGGATATGATCTGCAACGTGGGTGACACTGTTGTCGCTGATGTCTCCGCTGAGACGGATGAGCGGAGCAGTTGCGTCAAGGGTGATGTGCCGTGTGACCGTGGTTGTCAGATCGGCATTGTCGGTTGCAACCGCGCTGATGCTGTTAATGCCCGGCAGCAGCAGAACAGGATAGCTGAAGCTGCCGGCACTGCTGACAGTTACTGCTGTGCCGTTCACAGTCACGCTCTTCAGGCCGTTGATGGCAGCAGTTGCCGTGCCGCTGACATTGATGATGCCGGTGCTGCTGGTGGCGTTGTCAGAGAGGGTGGAGATAGTCAGTGACGGCGGTATGGTGTCGTAGGCGATGGTCAGTTTACCCTTGACCAGGGTGAAGTCGTAGTTGCTTGAGGCAAGCGTTCCTGCGGCAATGGTGATGTCGTAGTCGCCGACAGGGCTGGTCTTGAGCGCGGCGGTGGCAAGAAACGGTGCGCCGCTGATGTTGGCAACTGTCTCGTTGTTGGCAAAACCGCTATAACTGGCCGTCAGTGCCGGGATGTTAGTGCCAGGGAGCTTTGTCTTGTTGTCTGCCGTGACAGTGAGCGTTGCCTTGCCGATGGTGAAGCTCTTTGTATCACTGCTGGCATTATAGTTGGCGGTGGCAGCGTAGCTGTAGCTTGCCGATGCTGGACCTGTATTGGTGTTGCTTGTATACAGCGGAGTTGGAATGAGGCTAAGTCCGCCAGCTCCGGTAACTGTGGCACTGCACGGCGTCTGGGGTGTGCCGGTGTAGCTGAATGGCCCGGTTGCACAGATGACTGTGGTGACAGTGTCAGCCTTGTTGATGGTAAAGGCAAATGGAGCTGAAGTTGCGCCATTATAGTTGCTGTCTGCCGCAACAGATGCCGTAAGGGCGTAGGTGCCCGCTGCACTTGGCTTGGCAGAGTTTGGCCCATAGCTGGTTGAGCCCGTACCTGAGTAGCTCAGGGTAACTGTGCCTGTCGAACCGGTTACGGTGTATCCGGCTGGCCCCTGGCCTAAGCCGTTGTAGGTGAAGGAGGTCCCTCCGCCTGCGCTGATGGTGGAATCCCCCATGCTGTTGGTCAGGCTGAAGTTTGCCACAGGAAGAGAGATGGCCGTGGCTGTAACCGTATATGGCCCCCCGGCAGAGGCGTTGGCAGTTGGAGTAAATGAGGCAACACCGGTCGAGTCGGTATTGACGATGCTTCCAGCGCTGATTCCAGCCCCGCTTGCCGGTCCGGCAAAGGCGACGCTGATGCCGTCCAGTGGCCCCCCAAGTGAATCGGTCGCTTTTGCGGCAAGGGCTGCTGAGAAGGTGGTGCTGATAGTGGTTGACTGCGGGGTGCCGCCTGTAGCGGTCAGGCTGGTGGCATCGCCACGCTCGTAAGCTCCCATGTCACAGGCACTGCCACGGGTCATGCCGCGCTGGTCGGCTGTTGGTGCACCTGTGCAGGTTCCGGCATCGATGGCAGGTGAACCGAAGAGGAGCGCCATGGTGAAGGTCGGGCCGCTGTTATTGGCAAGGCTGCCCAGCTTCGGATCAGATCCTGTGAGGTTGTGGATGGTTGTGCCCGTGATGATGGCGCCAGTAACATCCCGCACAAGGTTATAGTCTTGTGAGATGACGGTGCCGAAGATGTCGGCTGCGCCGGGAGCTGTGTTGTTGGCAACGATACTGTTCTTCAGATTGACTATGCCGGCGAGCACATCGATACCACCACCCTGCGCAGCCGCACTGTTTGCGGCGATGGTGCCGTTAACAATTGTTGCAGTTCCAAAGGCGTTGTAGAAACCGCCGCCATTGGCGGCAGAGTTGCCACTCAGGGTGACGTTGGTGAGGGAAAGGGTGGCGTTGTTATTGAAGATGGCGCCACCTTTGGTAATTGCGCTGTTGCCGCTGAAGAGGGTGTCGCTGATTGTCATGACTCCGCTGGCTGAGATCGCTCCGCCGCTATTGGTGGCTGTATTACTGCTGAACAGGCAGCCGGAGATGGTGGTGGTTGCAGCGGCATTGTCGATGAGTGCACCGCCGCTAGTGGCTGCGCCGTTTGCCAGAGTCAGGTTTTGCAGGGTAAAGACGGTAGTGCCGCTTACCTGGAAGATCCGGGTTGTTCCGCCGCCGCTGATGGTCAGATTGGCTGCGCCTGGACCGTTGATGGTCTGATCCTTGTTGATGTTAAGGGTACTGGCAAGGTTGATGGTCTGGCCGCTCAGACCGGCATCAAAGGTGATCACGTCGCCGGGGTTGGCATTGGCAATCGCATCCCTCAGCGATCCGCTACCGCTGTCAGCGTTGGAGGTGACGGTTCGCGGTGCAGCGGTGAAAAGGCTGATTGGATTGGAGTCCGCACCTGTTCCGGCGCTGTCATAGGCCCTTACCCGGTAGAAGTAGGGGGTTCCAACGGTCAGACCGGTGACTGCCCTGGTGGTTACGTTACCCACATCCAGATTGTTGTAACCTGTGACAAAACCTGTGAAGCCGCTGTCAGTGGCCACATCCAGGTAGTATTTTGTCGCGCTGGTTACAGCGTTCCAGTTGGCAGTGAAGCCGGTAAAGTTTATGGCGCTGGCAGCGGTTGCTGTCGGTGCACCGACCATCACGGTTATGCTGGCAGATGCTCTATTGCCGGTTCCGCCGTTGGTGGAGCTGACGTTTCCGCTTGTATTGTTGTTGGTGCCAGTGGCGATGCCGGTGACGTTGACCGTAACCGTGCAGCTGCTGTTGGCGGCAATGGTGCCGCCGCTGAGCGAGATGCTGCCTGATCCTGCAACCGCTGTTGCTGTGCCGCCGCAGCTGCTACTGAGGCCGTTTGGTGTGGCAACAACCAGTCCGGAAGGGAGAGTGTCACTAAAGGCGACCCCTGTCTGGGCAATCGTATTGGCTGCCGGATTGGTAATGGTAAAGGTGAGTGAAGTTGTGCTGTTCAGCGGAATCGTTGCAGCGCCAAACGCCTTGGCAATTGACGGTGGTGCCACGACAATGACGGTGGCCGAAGCGGTGTTGCCGGTTGCCCCTTCCGTGGAGGTGACAGCACCGGTGGTGTTGTTCTGCTGACCGGCAGCTATGCTGGTTACATTGAGCGAGAAGGTGCAGGAGCTGCTCTGGGCAATGGTTGCATTGGAGAGGCTGATGCCGCTTGTTGCCTGGATGGCGGTAATGCTGCCGCCGCCGCAGGTTCCGCTGAGACCGTTTGGTGTTGCCACCACAAGCCCGACTGGCAGGGTGTCGCTGAAGCCAATGCCGGTCAGTGTGGTTGTGGAGTTGTTATTCTGAATGGTAAAACTGAGGGACGTGGAGCCGTTCAGCGGGATGCTGGCTGCGCCGAACGCCTTGCTGATCACCGGCGGACCGACCACGGTGATGGATGCATTGGAGGTGTTACCGGTGCCACCTTCAGTCGAGGTGACCTGAACGCTGTTGTTCTTTACCCCGGTAGTTGTACCGGTGACATTCACCGATACCGTACAGGAGCTGCTCACGGCCAGAGCTCCGGCAGAGAGTGCGACGCTGCCTGATCCGGCAGTAGCAGCTGCTGTGCCACCGCAGTTGTTGGAGAGGCCGCTTGGTGTGGCGATTACCAGCCCGGCAGGGAGGTTGTCGGTAAAGGCAATGCCGCTCAGTGCCACACTGTTTGCCGGCGGATTGGTGATGTTGAAAGTGAGTGATGTCGTGCCGTTCAGCGGTATGCTGGCTGCGCCGAATAACTTGGCGATGATCGGGGCTGATGCCACTGTTACGCTGGCACCTCCCGTGATGCTTGAGGTGATAGTGTCGGTTGCAGTGATCGTCTGACTTGACGAGGTTACCAGAGTCACGCCGTTAGTGAAGGTATGTACGCCATTATCACCGGCAATAAAGGTGTAGTTGGCTGGAAGCAGAGAACCTGAGCCGGAATCTGTTTTGGTGAAATGAACCGTGCCCGTATAGCCGCTGGCAATGTTGTTGAAGGCGTCGCGGGCAGTGACCGTGATGCTGAATGCAGCACCAACAGTTGTCGCTGCCGGAGCAGTCAATGTGAAATGGTTTGCAGCTGCCGGATTAACGGTTACGCTGGCACCCCCCGTGATTCCTGAGCTGACAGTGTCGGTTGCAGTGACCGTCTGGCCTGCGGCGGTTATCAGGGTTGCGCCGTTTGTAAAGGTATGTGCGCCATTGTCACCGGCAAGGAAGGTGTAGTTAGCTGGAAGCAGAGAACTGACGCTGGCATCTGTTGTGGTGAAATGGACAATACCCGTATAGCCGCTGGCGATGTTGTTGTACGTATCGCGGGCCGTGACCGTGATGCTGAAGGCAGCGCCAGCCGTTATTGTCGCCGGAGATGTGACTGTAAAGTGTGTTGCCACTGCCGGATTGACGGTTATGCTGGCACCACCCGTGATTCCTGGTGTGACAGTGTCCGTTGCAGTGATCGTCTGGCCTGCGGCGGTTATCAGGGTTGCACCGTTGGTAAAGGGATGTGCGCCATTGTCACCGGCAA
>JACABD010000001.1:53405-60723 GCA_013377075.1 Geobacteraceae bacterium
CGGTCATGCTGAAGGCGCTGCCAGCAGTAGTTGTTGCCGGAGCTGTGACAGTGAAGTGTGTTGCCGCAGCCGAATTGACGATTACGCTGGCACCCCCCGTGATGCCTGAGCTGACAGTGTCCGTTGCAGTGACCGTCTGGCCTGCCGCGGTTATCAGGGTTGCACCGTTGGTAAAGGGATGTGCGCCATTGTCACCGGCAATGAAACTGTAGTCAGCAGGTAGCAGAGAACCTGCTCCGGCATCTGTCTTGGTGAAATGGACGGTGCCTGTATAACCGCTGGCGATGTTGTTGTAGGCATCGCGGGCCGTGACGGTCATGCTGAAGGCGCTGCCAGCAGTAGTTGTTGCCGGAGCTGTGACAGTGAAATGGGTTGCCGCAGCCGGATTGACGGTTACGCTGGCACCCCCCGTGATGCTTGAGGTGACAGTGTCGGTTGCAGTGATCGTCTGGCCTGCCGCTGTTATCAGGGTTGCGCTGCTGGTGAAGGTATGTACGCCATTGTCACCTGCAAGGAAGGTGTAGTCAGCAGGCAGCAGAGAACTGACGCTGGCATCAGTCTTGGTGAAATGGATGGTGCCTGTATAGCCGCTGGCGATGTTGTTGTACGTATCGCGGGCAGTGACGGTGAGACTGAAAGCAGCGCCAGCAGCTGTTGTTGCCGGAGCAGTGACTGTGAAGTGTGTTGCCGGGCCGGGATTATTGGTCAGGCTGAAATTGGCAACAAGTGCGCCGACTGTGGCTGTTGCCGTATATGCTCCGGCACTGTTGTTGGCAGTCGGGGTGAAGTTGGCGATACCTGTCAGGCTGGTACTAACGCTGCTTCCCGAAGAGATGTCTGCGCCGCTCCCTGTTCCGGCAAAAACTACACTGACGCCGTCCAAAGGCCCGCCGAGGGAGTCGGTCAATGTTGCCGCAAGGGGAGTTGAGAATATGGTGCCGACTGTTGCTCCCTGCGGTGTACCGCCGCTTGCAGTGAGGGCTGATGGTACGCCCCGTTCGTAGGCGCCCATATCACAGGCGCTGCCACGGGACATGCCGCGCTGGTCGGCAGCTGGTGCGCCGGTGCAGGTTCCGGCATCAATGGCCGCAGAGCCGAAGAGGAGCGCCATGGTTTTGGTCAAGCCGCCATTGTTGGCAAGGGCGCCAAGTTTCGGATCGGAACCGGTGAGGTCGCCGGTGGTGGCGGTGTAGGTGGCACCGCTTGCATCCCTGACGAGATTGTATCCCAGGGAAGTGAACGCACCGAAGATGTCCGGTCCCCCTCCGGCTGCGATGTTGTCAGAAACGATGCTGTTCTTCATGTTTACTGCGCTGCCTGAAACTGCGATACCACCACCCTGTCCGGCAGGGTTTGTGACGCTGTTGCCGGAGATGGTGGCGTTGAGGATATTGATTGCCCCCCCGGCTGCGAAGATACCTCCGCCGTAGGTAGATGAGCTATTGCCGGTCATGGTGACATTGGTCAGGGTCATGGCTGCGCTGCTGTTGGCAATGGCGCCCCCGGCAGCGGCACTGTTGTTGCTGAATGTACTGGTGCTGATCAGAAGTGTGCCGTTGTTGGCAAATATCGCACCACCATATCCAGAAATGGCTGCAGTGCTGTTGCCACTGAAGGTGCTGTCACTGATTGTCATGGTGCCGTTGGTATATATTGCGCCGCCATTGCCGCCAGTCGGTGCACTGTTGCCAGTGAAGATGCAGCCGGAAATTGTTGTTGTGGTTGTCCCTGCCGGATCGTCAAGAATGGCACCACCTACTATTGCAGCACCATTGGCCAGAGTCAGGTTCTTCAGGGTGAAACTTGTTGTGCCGGTCACCTGGAAGAGCTGCGAAGTTCCGCCACCACTGATGGTGAGATTGGCCGCGCCAGGGCCGGTGATGCTGAGATTGTTGCTGATAGCCAGCGGCGAGGCAATGGTGATGGTCTGGCCGTTCAGGCTGTTGTCAAATATGATGGCGTCGCCCGGATTTGAGGCGAGAATGGTCTGGCGCAGCGTCCCTGCGCCGCTGTCACTGGCGCTGGTAACAGTACGGGTTGTGACAGTGGCCAGAGCAATGGTGTTTGAACTGGCGCTGGTGACGCCGTTGCTATAGCCCCTTACCCGGTAGAAGTATGGTGTGCCGGATGTAAGCCCGGCAATGGCCTGGGTGGTGACATTGCCGACATCCAGATTGTTATAAATACCGACAAAACCTGTGAAGCCGCTGTCAGTGGCCACATCCAGGTAGTAGTTTGTTGCGACGCTTACTGCGTTCCAGTTGGCAGTGAAGCCGGTGAAGGTTATGGCGCTGGCAGCGGTAGCAACAGGGGTTGCCATAACCGTTACCGTAATTGTCCGGGTTGCGGTTAACGTACCGTCGCTCACCTGCACGGTGAAGCTGTCAGGGCCGCTGTAGCCTGCGGTCGGTGTGTAGGTGATGGTGCCGGAGGTGATGAGATCTGTGCTGCCGGAACCGGTACTGGCAGTGGCACCGGTGAAGATGAGGGTGCCGTGGTTCGGGGCAACGCTCTGGGTCCAGGTCTCGGTCTGGCTGGCGTCTGGGTCGCTGACATGGAGCAGGCTCCTGATGTCATTGTTGCTTGAGTCCTGGTTGACTGTCAAAGTAGTTGTGACGCCGACGAAGGTCGGTGCTTCGTTTACGTCATTTATGGTTATGGTAAAGGTTTTCTCAAAGTATAGCCCCCCCTGATCGGTGGAGCGAATCAGCACGGAGTAGCTGTTTTTCACCTCGTAGTTGGGACTGCTGTTGATCCGCAGGCTGCTGCCGCTGATGTTGAAGGAGGCGTTATCTGTGCTGCCGGGACCTGCAACAAGGGTATAGGTGAAGGAGTTGCCAACATCGGGGTCGGTGCTGCTCAGGGTGCCGACGGTGGAGTTGGCAGCCACGTTTTCGTTGATCGAGCTGGCAGATAAGGCGATGTTGGTTGGTGCTTCGTTCAGATCGTTGATGGTGATGGTGAAGGCTTTCTCAAAGTATAGCCCCCCCTGATCGGTGCTGCGGATACGGACGGAATAGCTGTTTTTCACCTCGTAGTTGGGACTGCTAGTGATCCGCAGGCTGCTGCCGCTGATGTTGAAGGAGGCATTATCTGCACTGCCTAAACCTGCAACAAGGGTATAGGTGAAGGTGTTACCTGCATCGGAGTCGGTGCTGCTCAGGATGCCGACGGTGGAGTTGGCAACCACGTTCTCGTTGATCGAGCTGGCCGATAGAGCGATGTCGGTTGGTGCTTCGTTCAGATCGTTGACGGTGATGGTGAAGGCCTTTTCGACCCAGAGACTTCCCTGATCGGTGCTGCGAATCCGCACCGAGTAGCTGTTCTTGGTCTCAAATTCCGGGCTGTTGGTGATCCGCAGGCTGCTGCCGCTGATGTTGAAGGAGGCGTTGTCTGCAGCCCCGGTTCCGGTCACAAGGGTGTAGGTGAAGGTGTTGCCGACATCCGGGTCGGTGGTGCTCAGGGTGCCGACGGTGGAGTTGGCGACCACGTTCTCGTTGATCGCGCTGGCAGACAGGGCAATGTCGGTGGGTGCGGAGTTGGTTGTATAGGTATAACCGCCAGCCAGCGTCCCGGTCTGGGTGTCCGGGTTTGTAACTACCACATCCTTCGCTCCGGCGGTCCCTGACGGGATGGTTGCGGTGATGGATGTCGCGCTGTTCCAGGTAACGCCGGTCGCTGCTGTTCCGCCGATGGTCACAGTTGCGCCATTCACAAAACCGGTTCCGCTAATGGTAACACTGGTGCTTCCGACCGTTGACCCGCTGGTCGGAGAGATTGAGGTAACGGCCGGCGCAGGGAGGAGAAAATACTCGAAGTTATCCCACATCGGATCGAACGTGACATCAGTCGTCGAGACGATCCGCAGTTCGGTGATGTTGCTCCAAACGGTGCCAGGGGCATAGGTTGTCCAGGGGGTCGTTCCCCAGCCACACTCCGGAATGTTGACTGCACCGCTGTCGTAATTCTTGCTCGCCCCATTATATCCCTGGAAATAGACTATAGCCGCCTGGGTAGTATTGGAACCACCACCGTTCTTGTTGGTGTAACCGCACAGGGTCAGCCCCTTGAAGGAAAAGGTGCCTCCACCGTTTTTGGTGATGTCCAGTTCGCGACCGGTGCCGATAAAATCGTAATCGGAGGCTAGACCGGCTCCGCTGTCTGCGTACCAGAAGATGTCGCTAACAGCCGCCCTTGCTCCATTGCGGTATGTGTAGTCAAAGGAACCATAGGTGCCCGGATTAGGGCCCGCTCCGCCCCCGTCAGCCCTGCTGCTCAATGGTCCAACAGGCTTGACGTTGTAATTCTCGATTGCGCCCAGGGCAGAGGAGGCCATCAAAGCCAACAGTAAAGTCACGCACGATACGAACAGACGGGGATACTTGCAAAATGAAAGGGATGTTAACATAGAGCGCCTCCAGACAAGGGTGCAGCGTATTGAATGTGTATGTTTAACGGCAGTAACCGTGAGTAATCAGAGTCAGAGTATGGTTGTTTCCGGTATTCCACATATGTTGAACGATGTTTTCATGTTCCGGTTCGGCATGCCGGGAGCCGTAGCCCCCGGCATAGATCATCAAGCGTTGTTTTACCGATTTCAAATCAAAGACGAGCCAACGACGATGGGGCTTTGATCTGGAATCGGGGTTAACCCCTCGTGGGGTAGATGCCCATAACCGCAATACAGAGCAACACCGGTAAAAAAGGCTGCATGTTGTCATGGGGAATCTGCCCGGTGGCTGTCCCCGCCTGTTGCACGGCATCGGCAGCCAACTGTACAGGAGAAGCTAACGCTGTGCCGTAGCTGGCTATAGCCTTCGGTCTTGAGCTGACGATTGCATTCCCCTTGGAAAAATAGCTGTTCGCCACCGTTGCCAGCCCGGCATTGGCAGTTGACACTGCATTCAACCCATGACTATGGGGCGGAAAGTTGCTCCCGGCCAGGGAGACTGATGCCGCACCGACAGTGTCTGCCCAGTTTCGCGGGGTTAGCCCCGGCCCGGCACCTACATCCATGGGAGCCCGCCCGGACAGGTTCGGCAGGCCGAAGGTGGTTTGGCCGTTGCCGCCAAATTTGTTGCTCAAAAGGGAAAAGAGTGCCTGGTTCTGTACGACATTCAAAATCTGGCCGTCGCAGGTTGACCAGCCGTATGGTGCATAATTGAAGGCAAAAGCCCGTATTTCTCCGATAAATGGATCAGCCATGTCACTTTCTCCTTGTGATCAAGATCTTGAGGGCCAGAGGCCGGTCAGGGCGATGCAGAAATTGATGGTCAATGATGGCTGCATGTTGTTGTGTCCGGCAGAGCCCCCTGCTGGCGAGAGTGCCCCGGCTGCCATGGTTGCTGCCGGTGCCGCCTTTGCAGGTGCATAGGTGGTTTTACCGGCATCGGCCACAGCTGCCAGAACATCACCCTGGGGCACGTTGGTGCCACCGGCAAGGGAGTTGGCCATCAGTGCATGGGTATGGGCCGGCAGTTGGGACGTCGCTGACAGGGCAACGGACTCGGCTCCGCCCGGTTTCCCTTCAAGGTAGGTAGCGTTGGCATGGAGCAGCGTCCGCCCGCGGAAGTCAGGCAGCATGAAGTTGGTGGTGCCGTTGCCGCCGTAGGTAGTGCCGATCAGAGAGAAGAGAGCATTGTTCTGATTGATCGATAAGGTCTGCCCGTCACAGGTTGACCAATACTGGGGGGCAAAGTTGAAGCTGAACAGCCTGATTTCACCGATAAATGGTTCTGCCATAAAGTTCTCCTTTTTGTCCCTAGGATCTCTGTGGGAAATAGCCGTTCGTGGCAATGATGAAATATATGCACTGGGCCGGCATCAGATTGGAGTGGGGCTGGGCCGGAGTAGGTGGTGAAGATCCCACCGATGCCTGATTCATGAGACTGTCCGGAGCAGCTGTCGAATAGAGATTGAAACCGCTGCTGTCACCGGGGTAGTTCCCACCGGGTGCTGCGGCTGTGCCTGGGCCGCCAGCGTTGATTGCGTGGCTGTGGGCCGGAATATGGGCAACCTGCAGGGTTTCGTTCTCCGTGCCGAATGAGTTGCCGATGGTTCTTGGTGTCAGCCCGGTCCCAGTCCCCATGTGCACCGGGACGCGCCCCCTCAAATCCGGCAGATTGAAGTTACTTGTCCCGTTTCCGCCGTAGGTTGTGCCGATTGCTGCATACAGGACATCATACTGACTTATCTGCAAGGTGCTGCCATCGCAAAAAGCCCAGTCCATGGGGGCGAAATTCCCCCCGAACATCCGTATTTCACCTACAAATTGATCACTCATTGTTTCCCTCCTTTTTGTTGGAAAATCAATTTTGCTTCACCAGCGGTCAACTGCTTTTTCACTGCCAATCGCGATGATTACACCCCCCGTGGCGAACTGAAGACCGCCTGGTAATAGACAGCATCAATCCTGCCGGTATGGACAGGCCCGATAAACAGCTCCATCTCCCCCATGACAGGGTGAGATACAAGGTGTGTATCCTGCCTGAATACCCGGCCTTCGCACCCCCTGAAGAGGAGCGAAAAGGTGCTGAGCGAGGTGGAACTCTTATCCGTAACTTCGGCCAGCTCTATTGCTACCGGCTCCATACCTGCTGCTGCCACTTGAAATGTCGTCATGATGTGGGGTTCGAAATCTGATTTTGTGAAACCTGCCATGCTTTTATCCTCTCCTATAAAGTTGATCGGTGTCAGGCTGCATCCTTGCCTGTAGTTGGCGGCCGCACCATGAAGTAATATACTTCCTTGTTTTCGCTGATCCGGAAACCGAGCCGCTGGTAGTAATCGAGCACCGGATTGTTCTTCTCCACATGGAGACTCACTGGTATGCTGACACTGTCTGCCTCCATCAGCAGGGCTTTCAGGAGCGCACCGGCAATTCCCCGGCGCCGGAAATCGGGGAGCAGGGCAATGTCGATCAGCCGGTAGTCATCGGCCTTTCGGTCAATATAGAGCCTGCCGACCGGAACATTGGCCTCCATAATGATGTCGAAGCTGGGACTGTGATACCCGCTCATGTACTGCCTGTGCTGGAAGTTGAACTGCATCCGCAGAAACTGCTCCCACTGCTCGTCGGGCCAGTTGACCAGCGCCTTCTCTTCGGTCCGGGTGCAGGCATAGAGTCTGAAGAGGAATTCCAGATCCCCGTCATTAATTGGGCGAAGGCCGATGGTGTCCACCCCGGATTCAGAAAAGGGTTTCGTTGCCAGAGGCATTGTCGTTACCATGTGTTCAGTCATTGGTGTTCAATCACAAACTAACTTTTAGGGAGTATGAAAGACGGAAGGACGATTTGACTGAACGACCCGTTTCCGCT
>JACABD010000001.1:60823-156210 GCA_013377075.1 Geobacteraceae bacterium
GTAACTGTTCTTGACGGTCAGATTCCACATAGCTTCCTCCTTGGTTGTTTTTGTGCTTATGTTGCTGTTTGACTGTTTTAAATATCAGAATACTTTTCCGGGAAACGCTCTCGCCGCAGGCGCGCAACCATGGCTATCATCTGCGGGTAATCGAACTCTTCCGGCATCAGCAGCGGCAGGGCGATGTTCTCGTTTACGGCCTGATGTACGGCAATGTCCCATGCAAGGCTTGAATAGTCCGTTTCCACAGCCGTGGCATGAATGGTCAGCTCCTGCCCCCAGTAGTAGATCTGGTCTGCCTGCACATTGGCCTGCATGCAACGCACCTCGTCAAGGGTCTGGGGCTCCTCCAGGCAGCGCCAGATGTCGGCGTAGAGGAAATTCACCGGCAGATCCGGCTGCCATTCAAGGGCATCGGCACGGATTATCCTGATCTTGTTGTTGATATCTTCAGGCAGGCCGCCCCGCGCCCCGGAGAGCCCGAACAGTTCGATCACCTCCGGGTCCCGCTCGATGATGGTCACCATGGTCACCTTTGGATTGAGGGCCATGTTGATTGCCACCCACCCCATGCCGAGCCCCATGACCACCGTATGCCCGGATGCATAACGGCACCCCAGCTCCTGGCTCTCGATCTCATGGGGTGAAAGGGACATCCAGGTCTCCCACTCTGCTCCATTGCTGCCGCAGTCGCGCATCAGCACCGGCATCCCCTGCACCCCCCAGAGGCCGCTGCAATAGCCGCGATCCAGGCAGAAGCCGGTTTTTGTCAGGCGCCATTTGCCGATGGTCCCTTCGTGGTACGCGGGCATGTGGTGGTCGGAGCTGTAGAGGGGGACGCCAAGCATGCCAGTCAGTTGATTCTGGTCAAAGTCTGTTTTATGGCTGTTCATTAGGTGTCTTTTCTTGTCAGGTAAGTTGCTGTAATTGCAAAGCTGATCCTTACCAAACTTTGGTTTGAAGTCAAGTCTTTTTAATTGGCACTTGTTACTATTACGGCTTTTGACAGCGTATTTATCAGCTTTCCCATCCTCGAAAAATGCCTTTGATTCTGATCCGCAGTTATCCGTTTTTTCCGCCTTTTCTGCGTTCCAGGTTTTTGACTTTTCTTTTACCACTCATCTTTAGCCGGATGATGAAGCTGTTTGCTGTTGTCAGTCCTGTCATAATCGCAAGCATCCTAACAGACGTTTACCCACAGATTACCCACAGATTGGCAGAATCTATTAAAAAACATTGCATGGTGCTAATTATTATTTTTAACAAAAACCTGTGAAGCCGCTTAAAAAGTGGGTGGACAGGTTGAGGCTGTTTTTGAGCTTATGGCGTTTAAATTATTTATATTAATGTTTTAAAAAAACACGCAGTTTTTGATGTTTTTTTGTGGGGGGATGTCAGGGGGATTTGAGGCATAAAATGGAGGAGATATTGGTCAGTATATTACGTCAGTGCTTAAATCGAATTAAAATTTGATGATAAAAACTTGACACTTTTTTCCTGGATGATATATTGTGTCCATTGAAACATAGTTCTATATTTTGCTGGTGTTGTAACATCTTGAAATTGTCAGCAGTTTTAGTGAAGTTAAAGCAGCTATAACATTTTCCAGCAAGCTAAACAAACAGCATTACTATTAAAGACGATAATACTAAACCATTCGCGAGAATGGGGCGGAAAGCCCAAGGGTCTCCAGTAGACAGCCGGGTTGCCGAATCAAAACATTGATCGGCAACCCGGCTTTTTTGTTGGGAAAATCTGCCAGAGGGGGTGGTGACAACAATAATCAGGCAGAGGCAGCAGTAACTTTTATAGCAAGTCGCGCAGCAGAGATTGTCCTCTAGTGATAAACGATAATACTAAACCATTCGCGAGAATGGGGCGGAAAGCCCAAGGGTCTCAAGCAGACAGCCGGGCCGCCGAACTATCATCTGAACTGTCATCAAAGCTTCATCTTGACAATTATCAGTATCACGAAAGGAGAGCAAAAATGGAGATCAAACAGAGGGGAAAACCGCTTTTCAAAACAGCCCGCTTACTAACCTCACTAATGTTTCTGCTGGTGGTTATCCTCACCATGTCAGTTACATCCCACGCATTAACCCCATGGTATGCCTCGGTCGGCGCCCATATCGTTCTACTCAATCCTGACGGCACGGTATGGTGCATTGGTAGCAACAACCATGGCCAGCTTGGCATCGGCAAAACAGACAGCGATATTCACGAACCGGTTATGGTGCCAGATCTCAGAAAAGTCATGGCAGTTGCTGCCGGAGCGACACACTCGGTTGCCCTGCTCCGGGACGGTACTGTCTGGACCTGGGGCGGAAACGAAGCCGGCCAGCTCGGTATCGGCAACAGAATGGGGAGCAAGATAGGCAGCCCCCAACCTGTCCAGGTGGACGGGCTGCGCGATGTCATTGCCATAGCCTCCGGACGCAACCATGTAGTTGCCCTGAAAAAAGATGGCACTGTCTGGTCATGGGGGAGCAACTTCTCCGGCCAACTCGGTCTGGATAGCGGCGGCACTGCTGATCAACCGGTACAGACAGCCCATCTTGACGGGGTTATTGCCATAACAGCCGGTGCATTCCACACGGCGGCATTGAAAAAAGACGGCACCGTCTGGTCCTGGGGATTCAACGGCAATGGCCAACTGGGGAACGGAACCTGCGAGAACTACAACATCCCGGTAAAAGTAGCCGGACTTGGTAGTGTGGTCGCTATAGCCGCGGGCAATCAGCATACGGTGGCGCTGCAGAATGACGGCACTGCCTGGGCCTGGGGGAGTAATCACGCCAGCCAGCTCGGTGGGGACAGCTCTTCGCTGATGAGTCTTACCCCTGTGCAGGTAAGCGGCCTGAGCGGCATAATCGATATTACCGCCAAGGTTAACCACACCTTTGCCCTGATGAAGGACGGAACTGTGGTGGCATGGGGAGATACCGGCTCAAGACAGTGGGGAAACGGCGTGTCAATGGGCGGCAGCCCCATCCCGGTTCGCCTCCACGGAGTCAGCAGCCCGGTTTCAATAGCTGCCATCGGCAATCCTGACACACTGGTGAAGGGGCGCAACAGTGCATCAATTGCAAATGCTCTACAGTCGGCTGGCAATCATAATGATCAGGCCGTAAACCGGGACAACATTGCCTTTGCCGATGCATCCCGATTTTTCAGGTATTAACGCTGCAGAGGGGCAGGATCAATTTTACGGGGCAGGATATTATGACACTCAAAAAAATGACCGCTGACATGAAAACAGTTTCCGCATTTCTTTTTTGCACATTTATCACAATTAATGCATTCGCTGCTGATAATTTTGAGCTGCCGGCATCAAAGGGGAATATAAATTTCCCCCACAAAAAGCATCAGGAGATGCTGAAAGATTGTATCAAGTGCCACGAGCATGGGCCTGGCAAAATTGCCGGACTTGACCAGAAGTGGGCACACAAGGTTTGCAGAGGGTGCCATGCGGAGATGAATAAAGGGCCGCAAAAATGTTCCGAATGCCATCAGGGGGTAAACTAATATTCACCGTGCATCCCCTTTCCCGGAATCTGCGTGTATTTGAGTTCTGGGAAAGGGGGTGTTGTCATTTATGCACGGTTCATTTAATGAGTTACGTTTTTCTGGAAACAAACTTCTCCGCCTCATGCAGATAGATGTTTTCTTCGTTTGAGTAGTCGTAGGGTCTTACCTCAATCCGGTAGTTAATATCCTGATAGATTTTGCGGAGTTCCTCTTTTGTCAGATGTTTTGTGAATATGACAAAGCCGGGCTGTTCGATGTCCTCTTCGATGGACTGCTCCTCTGAGAGCCATTCTAAGTGTTTTATTTCGTCCTTGATCAGCCCGCTTGCCAGGCACTCCCGGTAGAAGTCGGTGCCGGGGAGGGCGGAGAGGTATTTTACCCTGGTGACCTCCTTGAATTCGCCGCAGAACTCCATCAGCTCCTTCATACTCGCCACGCTGTCGTTGGGCGCGCCGATGATGAAGAGACCGCCGATCTTGACGCCGACTTTGCGGTGCAGTTCGATGGTTTCAATCATGGCGCTTGTGGTGATCCCCTTGCGATAGCCGTCAAGCACTGCCTTTGAGACCGATTCCATGCCGTAGAGAACTATGTCCAGCCCCTTTTCCTTCATGAGTTGCAGGGTCTCTTCATCGAGCCCGGTGACGCGGCTAAAGGCTGTCCAGCGGAACTGGTGATTCTCAAATGCGCTGTTCATCAGCGCCTGAACATAGCCACGGTCGGTGACAAAGGTGAGGTCGTTCCACCAGGCCATTTTGAAGCCTGTGGTGCTGTAGTAGTCGATCTCCCGCTTTACCCGGGCTACTGACTTTGTGCTCAGCTTCGGGAAGGCGCGGTAGCAGAAGGTGCAGTTGCAGGGGCAGCCCCGGGAGTAGGAGAGGTAGATTTCAGGAATCCGGCCATCCTTGAAGCGTTCCCAGGCTGAGAGATCCTGAAAGGGGATGATATCGAGATTGCTGATCTGCTCCCTCGGGCTGTTGGTGCGGATTCTACCAGTCCGGTCACGCCAGATGAGGCCGTTTATATCGGCTATGGGCAGGGCAAACTGGTTTCTGGTGAGGGCATCAAGCAGCTCTGTCAGGGTCAGTTCACCTTCTCCGGCAATGACAAAATCAGCATCGGTGGACTCAAGCATAAGTTCCGGCACAGCGGTGGCCAGCGGGCCGCCGAGAACTATTTGGCAATAGGGGTTCTCTTCCCGGATAAGTTCGATGATGCTGCGGACATAATTGAAACTGTCCCCCCAGACACTGATGCCGATGATGTCATACCCGGAAGTGAGGCCGGTGATGCACTCTGGTTCGAAGTCGCTGCGCTGGTCGAGCAGGGTGAAGGGGTAACCAAGGCCCTTAACCAGCGAAGCCAGAATTGACGGCCCTTCAAAGGGGGCTGTATGCACCCACTCCCAGCCACGGGGAACGACAAAAACCGATGGCGGCACGATGAGGGCAAATCTTGTCGGTAGCGAGGCCACGGCCTCATGGGGGAGGGGGAGTGCCGCGACTCTTCTTATGGTCTCTTCACGGTTGGCTGAAGGATTCATCTAGGCTGCTTTCTCAGCGGTAAAGAGTACCCAGTTCCAGTCTTCCATTACTTCGCCATTTTCAACCGCCACTTTATGGATGCTTCTGTACGGCTCAGGAGCTTCAGCTACCATCCGGCAGACCTCGGCCTGCTTTTCTGCTGTCAGCTCAGGTGCAGAGGCCATCCAGCGGGTGATGTTCTCCCTGACAGCGAGGCTGGCGCTGTTTGCAACTTTGAAGAAGCTCTTCTCCAGTTCGTTTTTGAGGCTCTTTTCAGTAAAGAATTCACGCATCTGTGCCTGCTTGAAACGGTGAATCTTTTCAAGCCAGGGTGAGTCCTCATCGGAAAATGGTACTGTCTGGCTGAGGATGAATATGCCATCCTCTTTCAGGACACGGGCGGCTTCGGCAAGTACCTTCTGGCCGTCATCAAGAAGGAAATATGCTTGCCTGAGAAGGACCACATCGAAGGTGTTGTCGAGGTATGGTATGTTCTCTGCCGGGGTGCAGATACAGGGGAAATGCTGGTTCGCTTCTTCTGCCATCCCTTTGGTCAGATCGACTCCGCAGACGTTCCATCCGGCAGCTTTCAGGTTGCGTCCGACCATGCCGGTGCCGCAGCAGATCTCAAGGAGCGAGCCAAAAGGTTTTATCGAGGCTGCGTCTATATGTGCCTGGATGAGAGCCTTGTCGCCGATCCAGTTTGCCGATGCAGAGTATGTTTTTGCCCGGGTGTTAAACTGATTGATTACGCTGTTCATTGGATCTCCTGATTTTTGTGCCGTTGTGCCATGAATACGGCAGTTGGTGGTTGCCTTCGTTCGTGTGACGGCTCGATTTCTGTAACTCTAGGTTCATTGCGCTACAGCAGATCAACTCGCCCTTGCGGGCTCAGACAAAGATCTGCTTTACGCTCCATTTCACCAAGATCTACGACGAAATAGAGCCGAAGCACTCACTACGACAGCCACCAACTGCCATAGTGACTGGAGGATGACGTGACAATCCTGAAAATAATAGACCGCAAGCCGGATTTTAGAAAGCAGAAATTTCCGCTTTTCCTCTTTGTAAAGGAATTCCGTTGTTTTAATTATTCAGCTTATGCTATGTTTTTGAAGTTAAATATCTGTTGTGAATACCACGATCAGCGAGTGATAAATGACCCTCTCAAGCAGACGAATTCTCCCGTTATTGTTAATAGCGTTCTCCTTTTTCATCCTCTCTTCATGCAAGGATCAGAGCCGCAAGGTTGTGAAAATTGGCTACATGAACTGCAACAATGAGCAGGAGACAAAACATCGATTCGTGCCCCTTACCCGTTATCTTTCCGACAAGGTCGGCGTCGAGTTTGTCATGGTGCCGGTTGATACCCACGATTTTGAAAAGCGTTTCAATCAGGGGGAGTTTGCCTTCACCCATACCAATTCGCTGATCTACATCGTCCTCAAGGAACGCAAAAACCTGACCCTTGTCGCCTCGGAAAAGCGTGGCAACTTCGGCTCCCGCTCCGGCGGGGCGATCATTGCCAGAAAAGGGAGCGGCATCGAAAAACTTGAGCAGATCAAAGGTAAAAAGTTTGCCTTCGGACCAATGCTTGCTCCTACCGGGTATCTGGCTGAATACGACCTGATGCTCCGCTCCGGAATCGACCCGGAAAAAGATTTTGCCTCATACACGATTCCGTCCGGTTCATTCAAGCATGAAAAGCTGATCTACGGCGTCATGTTTGGCGAGTACGATGTCTCTGCGGCAACCCTCATGGATCTTGAGGTCATGACCAAAGAGGGGAAGATCACGGCTGACGATTTCACCATCCTTGCCCAGACTCCGCTTATCCCTTACTGCACCTTTGGCGCCGCTGCCAATGCCGATCCGGCCCTTGTGGAAAAGGTCAGAAAAGCACTTCTGGAGCTGAAACCGACCGATACTGCCGATGTTGACGGCGAAAAGGTGAAGGTGATGAAGGCTGCCTGGATCGACGGCTACGAAGCTCTTGTAGACAAGGATTACGATCCGGTTCGCGAGATGGCCAAGCGTGTCAATATGCCTCCGTACCAAAAGTTCTGACATTATGAAGTTTGACCGTTTCGACAGGCTGATTATCGTCTTTCTCCTATTGACCATTGTTGGCCTGTCGCTCCTTCTGTCACGCACAATTCCTGAAAGAACCACAAAAATCGAGACGAGAAACATGGAGCGTGAGCTTGCTGCACAGGCCCGTCAGGCGCTGCTTGACAAGCTCTATTCGCCTGTCGCCGCTTCGATGCAGGCAGGCCAGATGCAGGAGGCGCTGCTCAAGCTCGAAGAGATCAATGTCCGCTATCCCGGAGAAGCCCATGGTTTCATCCTCAAGGGGGAAATCTTCGACCGGCTCGGCGTACCTGACAAAGCCGCAGCCAGCCTTGTTCAAGGGGTCAAGCTCAACGGGGATTATATTGACAAGCGAAGTAGCGTTTCGAGGCGCGACCTTATCACAAGGCTTGTAGATAGCACTCTTCCCGGTGCAGTCTCCGCCTATCGCAATTCTCCCGTCAATGCCGTTCTGAAAGAGAATCTGGCCAACCTGAACTACCTGAAAAGCCGTCTTGCCGGAGGGTGCGAATAGATGCGTTTTGACCGGCACACCATAACAATCATAGTCAGCGGTCTTCTGCTCGGATTTTTCGGGGTCATGCTCTCCGTCTGGGGAAATCCTGAAAATTCGGGCATATGTGTATCATGCTTCATCGAGAACAGTGCCGGAGCCCTCGGTCTTCATAATAACTCCCGCCTTCAGTATCTCAGGCCGGAGTTGGTCGGCTTTGTCCTCGGCGCTTTTGCCCTGGCGCTTTCACGCCGGGAGTTCCGCTCCCGTGGCGGCAGTGCGCCGCTTCTGCGCTTTGCATCGGGCTTCTTTCTTATTGTCGGCTGTGCTGTTTTTATCGGCTGCCCCATAAAGCTTTTTCTCCGCTTCACCGCAGGAGATCTGACCGCGCTTTGTGGTGTTGCCGGACTCGTATTCGGCGTTTGGTGCGGTCTCAAAGGGCTTGCCCATGGAGTTGAGCTGGGTCGACTATCGCCTGCTGCCGCACCAAAAGGGAGCGGTCTCCTCTCGCCGCTGCTTTTTTCGATGCTGCTCATTTTTATCTTCATCCCACCGGTTTTTGTCATTGCCTCGGACAAGGGGAGCAGCGCCCAGCACGCGCCGCTGTTTGTCTCGCTGGCTGCCGGACTGGTTCTTGGTGCCGTAGCCCAGGCAAGCCGCTTCTGCATAACCGGCGCTGTCAGGGATGTTCTCCTCATGGGGCGCAGGGCTCCGCTTCTCTGGGGTGGCGGTGCGTTCATTGTCAGCGCCTTTGTCGTAAATATCGCGTCAGGCCGCTTCAACCCCGGCTTTGCCGGACAGCCAGGCTCCCATCAGGAATATCTCTGGGGATTCCTCGGCATGATGCTTGTCGGCTGGCTCTCCGTGCTTATCGGCGGCTGTCCGTTCAGGCAGCTTGTCAAATCCGGAGAGGGTGATACTGACGCGACCCTGGTTGTGGCTGGAATGTTTCTGGCCGGTGCACTTGTTCAGGGATGGAACCTTGCAGCAACTTCTGCCGGTGTCCCTCTTGGCGGGAAGATTGCCGTTCTGGCCGGTTTTATGATGCTCCTTGCTGTCAGTGTCCTTGTCAGGGACAGGGGGTAGTTTTGGAGGTGAAATTGAGAATCTTACCATTTGCTCTGCTCTGTCAACTGCTTATGCCGGCCTTTGTATTTGCCAGCGATATGGAAATAACCCCTTTTCGGACTGTGAACCAGAGCCCGCTGGTAATGATCCATCCTCTCCCGGCCGACTCCTCATCCCTAGTTACCCCCAAGGGTAAGCTGTCGACGGCCCTTACTTTCGACCTGGCCAATAACTATGCAAAATCTTCATCAACAGGCGAAAGCCTTATACTGGACGGCGAATCAACCAGGACAACCCTTCATCTTCGTTACGGACTTACCGATGCTGTTGAAATAGGTGCGGAGCTCCCATGGATAACCCAGGATGGAGGTTTTTTCGACAGCTTCATCATCGGCTGGCACGACACCTTTGGCATGCCCCAGGGGGGCCGCAACACCGCTCCCAAGAACCGGATCAGTTACAGCTACACAAAAAACGGCGTTCAGAAACTCGTGATGAACTCTTCGGGCTCAGGTGTCGGCGATGTCGTTCTGAACGGTGGACTCAGGCTTTATGAGGAGAAGACCGCTGCACTTCACGACTCAATATCCCTGAGAACAACCGTCAAACTCCCCAGCGGCGACAGCAACTATCTGCGCGGCAGCGGCGCTGCTGGCGGAACGATCTCTCTGAACGGGGCATCGAATCATTTCACTGAGTACGGAACCCTCGGTCTTTTCGGCTCTGTCGGCGGACTCTACTCTGCCAAGGGGGATGTGCTCAGGGATCAACAGGAGCCCCTTGCTGCATTCGGTACAGTCGGCCTCGGTTGGGGGGTGACACCCTGGATCTCTTTCAAGGTTCAGCTGAACGCCAACTCACGTCTCTACAAGGACAGCTCCCTTGCCGAGGTTTCAAAGCCTGCCTTCATGCTTGTTTTTGGTGGAGCCCTGAAGTTCCCGGGGGACTACACCCTTGACATCGGCGTCACCGAGGATATCTCGGTCGGCACTGCACCCGATGTCGCCCTTCATCTTGGCCTGAGCAAGAATTTTTGAAACAGCTATCGTGAGCCATCTTCCCATAAATATGCAGGAGGCGCAAAGCCGTGGCTGGAGCGCGATTGATGTCGTCTTTGTTACAGGCGATGCCTATATCGATCATCCATCTTTTGGTGTGCCACTCCTCGCTCGCTGGCTTGAGCATCACGGCTTCAGGGTCGGAATTATTGCCCAGCCCGACTGGAAAAATGTCGAGGCCTTCAGGGCTCTTGGCCGCCCGAAACTCTTTTTTGCCGTCACAGCCGGGGCCATGGATTCAATGGTTGCCCATTATACCCCGGCTGGTAAAATTCGCCGTGATGATGCCTATACCCCGGGGAATCTCCATGGCGCCCGCCCCAACCGGGCAACAATCGTCTATACATCATCCTGCCGGGCTGCCTACAAGGATGTGCCGGTGGTTATCGGCGGCATAGAGGCGTCCTTGCGCCGCTTTGCCCAGTACGACTACTGGGAGGACAAGGTGCGCCGTTCCATCCTCTTTGACAGCAAGGCTGATCTGCTTGTCTACGGCATGGGGGAGAGTCCGCTTCTTGAAATTGCCACTCGTCTGAAAAAGGGTGAGAAGGTTGCAGGGATTTGTGATGTGCGTGGCACGGCAATCTCTGTGAAAGAGACTCCGCCTGTTTCCACAGTCGTGCTGCTCCCATCTTTTGAAGATGTTTCGTCAGACAGGGTGAAATATTCGGAGGCATTCAGGCTGTTGTCGGGTCAGCAGAACCCTTTTTCTGCCAAGCCTCTTGTGCAGCCCCATGCAGACCGGTTTCTGCTCTGTAACCCGCCATCAATGCCGCTGACAACAAGAGAATTGGATCAGGTCTACGCCCTCCCTTTTACCAAACTTCCTCACCCCTCATATAAAGAGCCGATTACAGCGTGGGAGCAGATAAAAAGCTCCATCACAAGTCATCGCGGGTGCAGCGGCGGTTGTGCCTTTTGCGCCATCACTCACCATCAGGGGAAATTTATTCAGTCCCGTTCCGAGGCTTCAGTTCTTAAGGAAATAGCGAACACCGCGTCGCAGAAGTGGTGCAAGGGGAGCATCAGCGACATAGGCGGTCCGACCGCAAATATGTATGGTATGCGCTGCAAAGCCCCTGACAGCGGCCATTCATGCAGGCGTGACAGCTGCCTTTATCCGGCCATATGTCGTAATCTTTATCTTGCCGACAAAGAGGGGGCAGCGCTTCTGCAAAAAGGGAGAAAGCTGGCCGGAGTCCGGCATACAACTGTCTCTTCGGGCATCCGTTTTGACCTTCTCCTCAAGCAGCCAGACTATTTTGACGAATTGACAGCAAACCATGTCGGCGGGCTGCTCAAGGTTGCGCCCGAGCATCTCTGTGAGAGCGTCACAAAGGTGATGCACAAGCCGGGTGAAAAAATGTTTGCTGAATTTCTTGAGATGTTCAGGAATAAAAGCAGAAGTGTCGGCAAGCGCCAGGCTATTGTTCCCTATCTTATTTCGGGCCACCCAGGTTGCACCCTCGGCGATATGGTGGATCTGGCGCTGAAGCTGAAAGAGCTTGGCCTCAGGGTCGAGCAGGTACAGGATTTTACACCGACTCCCGGCACGCTTTCGACATGCATCTACTACACAGGAATCGATCCGTTTACCGGAGATACGGTTTATGTCCCCAGGGGGGCGAAGGAGAAGCGGCTGCAAAAATCGCTGCTTTTGGCCCATCTACCCGAATCACGTAAAGATGTGATGGAGGCGCTTAAAATCGCCGCAAGGCTTCATGTTGCAAAAGATCTTTTCAGCGAAAACAGGCCTCTCGTACAGAAAAAACAAAAAGGCTATAAAATAAAAACTTGACGAAACATTTTTTATTGTTGTATAAAGTCTTTTCGCGCTGGTGTAGCTCAATTGGCAGAGCAGCTGACTTGTAATCAGCAGGTTGCGGGTTCGAGTCCCATCACCAGCTCCACTTATTAAATGAAAAATGCAGCAGACCGGATTGCGGAGGATATCTGTAGAAATCGGTCAGAGGTATTTTTTGGCTTGTCCCATGGAGGGATTCCCGAGCGGCCAAAGGGAACAGACTGTAAATCTGTCGTCAGCGACTTCGGAGGTTCGAATCCTCCTCCCTCCACCATACAACACATATCGAAGCGGTTATTTCGAGAGGCGGGCCAGGAGACGAAAGTCGGACGTACTGGCAGCCCAGAAATAATGCACTTCACAAAGGCATGTAGCAAATCATTTTGGCGGGAATAGCTCAGTTGGCTAGAGCGTCAGCCTTCCAAGCTGAGGGTCGCGAGTTCGAGTCTCGTTTCCCGCTCCAATTTTTTTTGTTAGCCCACATAGCTCAGGAGGTAGAGCACTTCCTTGGTAAGGAAGAGGTCACCGGTTCGAGTCCGGTTGTGGGCTCCATTCTAAACTTACACCTAGTCTGTCATAGCAAAACGGAGGAATAAGATCATGGCAAAGGCAAAATTTGAAAGAAATAAACCGCATTGTAACATTGGGACAATTGGTCACGTTGACCATGGTAAAACCACCCTGACAGCGGCCATAACAAAAGTACTCGCAGGCAAAGGTCAGGCAGAGTACAAGGCATTCGACCAGATCGACAACGCACCGGAAGAGCGTGAGCGTGGTATTACCATCGCAACAGCTCACGTCGAGTACGAAACCGACAAGCGTCACTATGCACACGTTGACTGCCCAGGTCACGCTGACTACGTAAAGAACATGATTACTGGTGCAGCCCAGATGGACGGCGCAATTCTTGTTGTTTCCGCAGCTGACGGCCCAATGCCGCAGACACGTGAGCACATCCTTCTTGCCCGTCAGGTAGGTGTACCTTATATCGTAGTATTCCTTAACAAAGCCGACATGGTAGACGATGAAGAACTTCTTGAGCTGGTTGAGCTCGAAATTCGTGAACTCCTCTCCAGCTACGACTTCCCTGGTGACGATATCCCAATCATCAAAGGTTCCGCACTCATGGCCCTTAACGGTGAGCAGGGTGAACTTGGCGAAGACTCCATCGGCAGGCTCATGGAGGCAGTAGACAGCTACATTCCGCAGCCAGAGCGCGCCATAGACAAACCGTTCCTCATGCCTGTTGAAGACGTATTCTCCATCTCCGGTCGTGGAACAGTAGCCACAGGCCGTGTAGAGAGAGGCATCGTAAAAGTAGGCGAAGAGATCGAAGTAGTAGGCCTCAAGGCAACAGCAAAAACCACCGTAACTGGTGTAGAGATGTTCCGTAAACTTCTTGACGAAGGGCGCGCAGGGGACAACATCGGCGCACTTCTTCGTGGTGTAAAGCGTGAAGACGTTGAGCGTGGACAGGTACTTGCAAAGCCGGGCAGCATCAAGCCACACATGAAGTTTAAAGCAGAAGCCTACATTCTTACAAAAGAAGAGGGTGGACGTCATACACCATTCTTCAACGGATACCGCCCACAGTTCTACTTTAGAACAACAGACGTTACCGGTGTAGCAGAACTTCCTGAAGGGATAGAAATGGTAATGCCTGGCGATAACGTGGCCATGACCATTAACCTGATCACTCCGATCGCCATGGACGAAGGTCTTCGTTTCGCAATCCGTGAAGGCGGAAGAACAGTAGGTGCTGGTGTTGTCAGCGCCATTATCGAATAAACGAGCACTATTTTTTCTCAGATAAGCAATAAAAGGACTAAATAATGAGAGACATCATTACCCTTGCATGCAGTGAGTGCAAGCAGAGAAACTATACGACAACCAAGAACAAGAAAACCACACCACAGAAGCTTGAGTTTAAAAAGTACTGTCGCTTCTGCAGGGTTCACACTCCGCATAAAGAGACCAAGTAGGCAATTTTTCAGTTTGCAGGCCAGTAGCTCTAACGGCTAGAGCACCGGTCTCCAAAACCGGGTGTTGTGGGTTCGAATCCCTCCTGGCCTGCCAATTAACTGCCTGTTCGAGAGGTGTGAAACGTGATAGCCAAAACTAGAGAATTTTTTGATGATGTGAAGCTGGAACTTGAAAAAGTTACCTGGCCAACCCGCAAGGAAACTGTCGGCACAACCTGGGTTGTTGTCTTTATTGTTGTCCTTATATCTTTTTACCTCGGAGCCTGTGATCTTGTGCTTGCAAGGCTTCTCCGTTTCATCCTGGGATAGGGGATATAGCTAATGGCATTAAAGTGGTATGGCGTACATACATATTCAAGTTTTGAGAACAAGGTTAAACTCTCCCTTCAGGAGAGGATTAAGAATCTGGAACTCGAAGAGCTTTTCGGTGAAATCCTGATACCTTCAGAAACCGTAATGGAGCTTAAAAAGGGTGAGAGGAAGACAACAACCAGAAAGTTCTTCCCCGGTTACATTCTGGTTAATATGGAGCTAAATGACGAAACCTGGCATGTCGTTAAAGAGACTGCAAAGGTAACAGGTTTTGTTGGCGGAAATACGCCTGTTCCGATTACTGATGAAGAGATTGCCAAAATTACAAAGCGCGTTGAGGAAGGGGCTGAAAAACCCCGTCCGAAGATTAAGTTTGAAGTCGGTGAGACTGTCAGGGTTGTTGACGGGCCGTTCCTGAACTTTGCCGGGGTTGTAGAGGATGTTAAGCCTGACAAGGCAAAACTCCGCGTAATGGTGAGTATTTTTGGTAGGGCAACACCTGTTGAGCTCGAGTTCATGCAGGTTGAGAAACAATAATAACTGTTAGGTAATATGCAGTTTGAATAAATGGAACACCGATGACTATTGTCATCAACAAGTCAAAGGAGTAGCAGATGGCTAAGAAAATAACAGGTTATATCAAGCTTCAGGTCCCTGCCGGAAAAGCGAATCCGTCACCTCCAATCGGTCCGGCTCTCGGTCAGCACGGCGTTAACATCATGGAATTTTGCAAAGCTTTTAATGCAAAAACCCAGTCTGATGATGTCGGTACTATAACGCCCGTAGTAATTACTGTATATGCTGACAGGTCATTTACTTTTATCACAAAGACACCACCTGTTCCTGTTCTCATAAAAAAGGCAATCGGTATTGCGAGCGGATCAGCTGTCCCTAACAAGACCAAAGTCGGCAAAATGACGAAAGATCAGGTTCGTGAGATTGCACAGAAGAAGATGCCTGACCTTAATGCAGCAAGTATTGAGGCTGCCATGCGAACAGTAGAAGGCACGGCCCGCAGTATGGGCGTTGATATCGTTTAGGAATTACTAGAGAGGTCTGTAGACAATGTCCAAGATTGCTAAAAAAATGAATGAAGCAGCTGCGAAAGTAGACCGCGACAAGAGCTACTCTGTAAATGACGGGGTTGATCTTGTAAAGTCCGCAGCCTATGCAAAGTTTGATGAAACCGTCGATGTTGCCGTAAGACTAGGAGTTGATCCGCGTCATGCCGACCAGATGGTTCGTGGTGCCGTTGTTCTTCCTAACGGTTTGGGTAAAGATGTTCGCGTCCTTGTCTTTGCAAAAGGGGAGAAGGAGAAAGAGGCCTTGGATGCCGGTGCCGATTTTGTCGGTTCTGAAGACCTAGTCGCTAAAATCCAGGCTGGTTGGTTTGATTTCGATACTGCTATTGCAACTCCTGACATGATGGGCGTTGTCGGCAAGATCGGTAAGCTCCTCGGACCCCGCGGACTTATGCCAAACCCGAAAGTCGGAACCGTAACATTTGATCTGGCTCGTGCTGTAAAAGAGTCCAAGTCAGGTAAGGTAGAGTTCCGCGTCGAGAAAGCCGGTATTGTTCATGCTCCGGTTGGCAAGGCTTCTTTTGCTGCTGATACCCTCAAGGAAAACCTTCTTGCGCTTATCGATGCTCTTGTAAAGGCCAAGCCGTCTGCTGCAAAAGGTACCTATATCAAGAAGATCACCATTTCATCAACAATGGGACCTGGTGTGAAACTTGATATTGCTGATGTAACCGCAAAAATCTAGCAGTTAAATTAAGTCCAAAGTCAAAGACAGCAGGTGCCGCTTTTGCGGTTTAAAATTCGCCTGCCGAGACTGATGTTGTTGAAGGATGATAATCCTCCAACTCCGACTTTGGCGGGGCTCTGCCCTTATACCAAAAGAAAGGAGGATGGCGCTTGAATAAACAGAACAAGCAGCAGGTAGTTTCGGAAATGCATGAAAAGCTGACGAAAGCAAAAGCAGTTTTTCTTGCCGATTTCCGCGGAATGACCGTTGGTAAGGCTACGACGCTCAGAAATGAACTCCGCAATGCTGAAGTCGAGTACAGAGTAGTCAAGAACACGCTTCTTGAACTAGCTTGTGCTGACACTGACGCAGCTGTACTAATCCCTTATTTCAAGGGGCCTACAGCAGTTGCAATGACCTATTCAGACCCGGTCGCTGCAGCAAAAGTGCTTGCAAAGTATGCCAAGGATCAGACGGCTGCTTTCAAGCTCAAGGGTGGTGTACTCTCCGGCAAGACAATTACTGCCGCAGATGTGCAGGCTCTTTCAGAGCTTCCAAGTCGTGAAGTGCTCATTGCCAAGATGCTTGGTTCGATGAACGCACCTGCAACAAACTTTGTTGGCGTTCTTGCCGCAGTTCCTGGCAGTTTTGTCAGGGCTCTTGATGCGATCAGACAACAGAAACAGGCTAACTAAACTATAAAAAATATATGGAGGATTCAAATGGCCGTAACTAAAGAAGAAGTAATCAAGTTTATCGAAAACATGACAGTTCTTGAACTCGCAGAAATGGTAAAAGAGCTTGAAGAGAAATTCGGTGTATCTGCTGCTGCACCTGTTGCAGTTGCATCTGCAGCTCCTGCTGCCGCTGCTGAAGCTGCTGAAGAGAAGACAGAGTTCGACGTTATTCTTAAAGCTGCTGGCGCAAACAAAATCAACGTGATTAAAGTTGTTCGTGCACTCACCAGCCTTGGCCTCAAAGAGGCAAAAGACCTTGTTGACGGCGCACCACAACCTGTTAAGTCCGGCGTATCCAAGCAGGAAGCAGATGACGCAATGAAACAGCTTGCAGAAGCTGGCGCAGAAGTAGAAGTAAAGTAGTTTAGGCTTAGATTTATTTTGCAAGCCAAGGTCGCTAATGCGGCCTTGGCTGTTCTATTTTGTTGGCGGGCTAGTGCTTCGGGACGCCAACTACTTGAAAAAACATAAATTCAGGTAGTAAGACCGGGAGCAAAGCTCTTAATCGGTCTTGCACGAAGGAGATAATAATTAATGGCTTATTCAATAGCTAACAACCCACTACTCCGTAAGAACTTTGCTAAAATCAAGAAGATCATCGATATACCCAACCTGATCGACATTCAGAAAAACTCCTACAAAAGATTTCTACAACTCGACCTCCCTGCTGAAACAAGAAAGAACATAGGTCTTGAGTCTGTATTCCGCAGTGTATTCCCTATTAAGGATTTCAGTGAAGTCTCTTCTCTTGAGTACGTATCCTACTCACTTGGTATCCCCAAGTATGATGTTGAGGAGTGTCACCAGAGAGGGATGACATACGCTGCGCCAATGAAGGTTAAGGTCCGTCTGGTCGTCTGGGATGTTAACAAGGAGACTGATCTCCGCTCCATCAAAGATATCAAGGAGCAGGAAGTCTATTTCGGCGAAATCCCGCTTATGACCGAGAACGGTACATTTATCATAAATGGTACGGAGCGCGTTATTGTCAGCCAGCTTCACCGCTCTCCGGGTGTTTTCTACGACCATGACAAAGGCAAGACCCATTCAAGTGGAAAAGTCCTCTATTCAGCCAGAGTAATACCGTATCGCGGTTCATGGCTTGATTTCGAGTTTGATCATAAAGATATACTTTTTGTACGTATCGACAGGCGCCGCAAGATGCCTGCTACCGTACTTCTTAAAGCACTTGGCTACTCCCTTGAGGAGCTTCTTAACTACTACTACAAAAGTGAAGAGATTGTCATTGAAGGCGAACTCATCTCAAAGGTTGCCGATCCTGAGCTTCTGGCAAACCAGAAGAGCACCGCAGATATATACAATCCTGCTACAGGCGAGGTCATTGTAAAGGCAAACCGCAAGTTTACAAAGGCTGCGATTCGCAAAATGCAGGAAAATGACATCAAGTTCATCCCTGTAACAGAAGAAGAGATTGTCGGCAAGTTCTCATGCCATGATGTAGTCGATCCTGCTACCGGTGAAGTAATTATCGAGTGCAACGAAGAGGTCACCTCCTCAAAACTCATTGATGTAAAGGTCAGGGGGATTAACTCACTCAAACTGCTTTATATCGATAACCTCTACTCCACCGCATCCTTCAGGGAGACGCTTCTTGCTGACAAGATGAACTCCACTGAAGATGCTCTTATCGAGATTTACAGACGTCTTCGTCCCGGTGATCCACCTACCATCAAGAGTGCTGTTGCCATGTTCGGTAACCTTTTCTTTAATCCGGAAAGATACGATCTGTCTACTGTAGGACGACTCAAGCTGAATTATAAACTCGGTCTTGCAACTCCGCTTGACTGCCAGATACTGACAAAAGATGACATCCTCGAAGTAGTTCGCTACCTTATCGACCTTAAAAACGGCAAAGGCAACATTGATGATATCGATCATCTTGGCAATCGTCGTGTGAGGGCCGTAGGTGAGCTTCTTGAGAACCAGTACAGAATCGGTCTTGTAAGAATGGAGAGAGCGATCAAGGAGAGAATGAGTCTTCAGGAAGTTGAAAACCTGATGCCTCACGATCTTATAAACTCCAAACCGGTATCTGCAGTTGTCAAAGAGTTCTTCGGATCTTCTCAGCTATCGCAGTTCATGGATCAGACAAACCCGCTTTCAGAGGTTACCCACAAACGTCGTCTTTCGGCTCTTGGACCTGGTGGTCTGACAAGAGAGCGTGCCGGATTCGAAGTTCGTGACGTCCATCCGACACATTATGGCCGTGTATGCCCTATTGAAACACCTGAGGGGCCGAACATCGGTCTTATCGCATCACTTTCTACGTATGCCCGTATTAATGAGCACGGTTTTGTTGAGACTCCATACAGGCTTGTTAAAGAGGGTAAGGTCACAAGCGAAGTCAAGTTCTTCTCTGCCCTTGAGGAAGAGGGACTTGCAATTGCCCAGGCAAATGCCGATATGGACAAGGATGACTGTCTTATAAATGACTACGTATCTGCCAGAAAATCCGGTGAATACGTGCTTGTCGAGCGTGCCGAAATCGAACTGATGGAAGTTGCTCCAATGCAGCTTGTTTCTGTTGCTGCATCTCTCATCCCTTTCCTTGAAAATGACGACGCCAACCGTGCTCTAATGGGTTCGAACATGCAGCGTCAGGCAGTTCCGCTTCTTAAAGCTGACTCTCCTTTGATAGGTACAGGAATGGAGAGGGTTGTTGCCCGAGATTCCGGCGTTTCAGTGGTTGCAAGGCATGACGGTGTTGTTGAGTCTGTTGATGCGTCGCGAATTGTTGTCAAGATTGACGATAATGAATACGACGAGAGCGGCACCGGTGTTGATATTTACAACCTGATCAAGTTCGCCCGGTCCAATCAGAATACCTGTATGAATCAGCGTCCAGTTGTAAAGACCGGTGACAAGGTTAAGCGCAGTGACGTAATTGCTGACGGCCCGTCAACTGACATGGGTGAGCTTGCACTCGGTCAAAACGTTGTAGTTGCTTTCATGCCATGGGGCGGTTGCAACTTCGAGGACTCGATTCTTATCTCGGAGCGCCTTGTAAAAGATGACCGTTATACTTCTATACATATTGAAGAGTTTGAGTGTGTTGCAAGGGATACCAAGCTCGGCAAGGAAGAGATTACCTCTGATATCCCGAATCTTGGTGAAGAGACTCTGAAGGATCTCGATGAGTCCGGTATCATCAGGATCGGTGCCGAGGTAAAACCTGGCGATATCCTTGTTGGTAAAATAACTCCGAAAGGTGAGACACAGCTTTCTCCTGAAGAAAAACTTCTTCGCGCCATTTTCGGTGAAAAGGCAGGAGATGTTCGTGATACTTCCCAGCGCGTCCCGCCGGGTGTCGAAGGGACTGTAATAGGAGCAAAAATATTCTCCCGCAAAGGGGCTGACAAAGATAGTCGTACAGAGGCTATCGAGAAAGCAGAAGAAGAAAAGCTCCGTAAGGACGAACAGGACGAGATTCGTATTATCCGCACATCGGCCACTGACAACCTTCGCAGACTTCTTTCCGGAAAAATCTCCGCAGTCAAGGTTGAAGGGAAGGATGCCAAGGTCATTATTCCAAAGGGCAAGCCGATTACGGAAGAGGCCCTTTCAATGATCCCTGTTGATAGATGGGATCAGATCTCCGTTGAAGGTGACGAGAGTATTGAGGAGCGAGTCGCAGAAATTCTGGGCAAGCTTCATCAGAAGATTGACCTTATCAAGTATGTCTTTGACGACAAGGTACAGAAACTCAAGCGTGGAGATGATCTTCCTCCAGGCGTCATCAAGATGGTAAAGGTTTACATCGCCATCAAGCGGAAGCTTCAGGTCGGTGACAAGATGGCCGGTCGTCATGGTAACAAGGGTGTAGTTTCACGAATACTCCCTGAAGAGGATATGCCGTACATGGAGGATGGACGTCCCGTTGAGATCGTTCTTAATCCGCTCGGTGTTCCTTCACGTATGAACGTCGGTCAGATTCTGGAGACTCATCTCGGGTGGGCTGCAAAAGGGATCGGCTGGAAAATAGAAGAGCTGCTTCAAAAGGCTTCATCAGAACCGGCTCTTCGTAAATATCTGAAAGATGTTTACGATGACCAGGATATGAGCAAGTTCATCGATGGTATGGAAGAGGATGAACTCAGGCTGACAGCAAAGCGTCTACAACGTGGTGTTCCGCTTGCCTCTCCTGTTTTCGAGGGAGCTTCGGAAGAGCAGATTCACAAGATGCTCAGGCATGCAGGTTTTGATGAATCAGCGCAGGTATCGCTCTTTGACGGCAAGACCGGTGATCAGTTCAGGCATAAGGTCACTGTCGGTGTTATGTACGTTCTCAAACTACACCATTTGGTCGATGACAAGATTCATGCCCGCTCAATAGGTCCTTACAGTCTTGTTACACAGCAGCCATTGGGTGGAAAAGCCCAGTTCGGTGGTCAGAGGCTGGGAGAGATGGAGGTCTGGGCAATGGAGGCATATGGCGCAGCCTATGCACTTCAGGAGTTTTTGACCGTCAAGTCCGATGACGTAGCCGGAAGAACACGTATGTACGAGGCTATTGTCAAAGGGAAGCACACACTTGAGCCGGGTCTCCCAGAGTCTTTTAACGTACTCATAAAAGAACTTCAGTCGCTTTGTCTGGATGTAGAACTTCTTGAGAATGACGAAGAGTAGTTTTTAAACAAGATAAGCTTTTAACAGCTTTAAAAATAATTTCAGTTACTCCTAAAAACAGGGAGGATATAGCATTGGAAGACATATTTAATTTTTACGAAAAACCTAAGGATCCGCTTCATTTCTCATCAATCAGGATTTCCATTTCCTCACCGGAAAAGATCCGGGAGCGTTCTTTCGGTGAGGTAAAGAAGCCTGAGACGATTAATTACCGTACTTTCAAGCCGGAGCGTGACGGACTTTTCTGCGCCAAGATATTTGGCCCAACAAAAGATTACGAATGCAACTGCGGTAAATACAAGCGGATGAAACATCGCGGTATCGTCTGCGAAAAGTGTGGAGTTGAAGTTATTCCTTCAAAGGTAAGACGTGAGCGTCTAGGGCATATAGATCTAGCAACCCCGGTTGCACATATATGGTTTTTGAAATCACTTCCTTCCAGAATCGGTAACCTGCTTGACATGACTCTCAAGGATCTTGAGAAAGTCCTTTATTTTGAGGCTTACGCAGTCACTGATCCAAAAAATACCAGCTTTGAACTTTCCGAGGCTCTTACGGAAGATCAGTATCAGAAAGCTCAGGAAGAGTACCCCGGCGGATTTGAAGCCGGCATGGGTGCTGCTGCGATCCGCGAGTGCCTTAAAGCTCTTGATCTTGACTCACTTGCCGAGACACTTAGGGTTGAGATGGTTGAGGCAACCAGCGAGGCAAAGAAAAAGAAGACTGCCAAGAGACTTAAAGTCGTTGAGGCATTTAAGGCATCTGGAAACAAGCCAGAATGGATGATCCTTGAGTGTATCCCCGTGCTTCCACCTGAACTTCGCCCACTCGTTCCTCTTGACGGTGGCCGCTTTGCAACTTCCGATTTGAACGACCTTTACCGCCGTGTAATCAACCGCAACAACAGGTTGAAGCGTCTTATGGAGCTACAGGCACCTGAAGTTATCATCCGGAACGAGAAACGTATGCTTCAGGAGGCGGTTGATGCACTCTTTGACAACGGCCGTCGTGGCCGTGCAATTGCCGGTCCTAACAAGCGTCCACTCAAATCACTTTCTGATATGCTTAAAGGAAAGTCAGGCCGTTTCCGTCAGAACCTTCTCGGAAAGCGTGTTGACTACTCCGGTCGTTCCGTTATTGTAGTTGGCCCGGAACTCAGACTCCACCAGTGCGGACTGCCAAAGAAAATGGCACTTGAGCTCTTTAAGCCATTCATCTACAACAAGCTCGAAGAACGCGGCTATGTAACTACTATAAAAAGTGCTAAAAAGATGGTCGAAAAAGAGCGTCCAGAAGTTTGGGATGTTCTTGAAGAGGTTATTAAAGAGCACCCCGTTCTTCTAAACCGTGCACCGACACTTCACCGCCTCGGTATTCAGGCGTTCGAGCCGGTTCTTATAGAAGGAAAGGCTATTCAGCTTCATCCTCTTGTCTGTACCGCGTTCAACGCTGACTTTGACGGTGACCAGATGGCAGTCCATCTACCCCTCTCAGTCGAGAGCCAGGTAGAGGCACGTGTACTGATGATGTCCACAAACAACATTCTTTCGCCTGCCCATGGCAAGCCTATTATCGTCCCTTCACAGGATATGGTTCTCGGTACGTACCATATGACAAGGGATCGTGAATTTGAACCGATTATGGATCCGAAAACAAGGCAGCCTGCCATTGATCCGGAATCCGGGCATATCAGGTGGAGAAAAGTCAAGGGGTCCGGTCATATTTTCTCTTCTCCGGAGGAGGTCAGGATTGCTTTTGACGCTCGTGAAGTCGATCTTCAGGCTCCAATAGAAGTCAGGATGAAGAACTTCAGTGACAGTGATGAAAAACCACAGAGAATAACAACAACTGTCGGACGTGTTATCCTTAGGGAGATTCTCCCTCCGCAGGTTCCTTTCAGTGCCATTAATAAGGTTATGTCAAAGAAGGAGCTCTCCAACCTTGTTGATACTTGTTACCGTCTTGCAGGGAACAAGGAGACTGTAATCCTTGCAGACAGACTTAAGGAGATCGGTTTCCGCTACTCCACCCTTGCCGGTATCTCCATATGCATTAATGATATGGTTATTCCTGAAGGAAAGTCTGCAATCATTGAGCGCGGTAATGACGAGGTGAAAGAGATTCAAAACCAGTATACAGAAGGTCTGATTACCGATGGTGAGCGCTATAACAAGGTAATTGACATCTGGGCAAAGTCAACTGAGGACATCGCCACAGAGATGCTTCTCAACCTCTCTCGTGAGTCCGGAATTACCGATGACGGTCAGATTCATACTGCCAACTCTTTCAACGCGATACATATGATGGCCGATTCCGGCGCACGGGGTTCTGCTCAGCAGATACGCCAGCTTGCCGGTATGCGGGGCCTTATGGCCAAGCCTTCAGGCGAAAT
Organism: Geobacteraceae bacterium; assembly: GCA_013377075.1. GTDB lineage: Bacteria > Desulfobacterota > Desulfuromonadia > Geobacterales > DSM-12255 > VEOV01. The sequence continues at coordinate 84,211 of JACABD010000001.1, forward strand.
CATCGAGACTCCTATTACTGCAAACTTCCGTGAAGGTTTGACTGTTCTTCAGTACTTCATCTCCACACACGGAGCGCGGAAAGGTCTTGCCGATACTGCTCTTAAGACAGCAAACTCCGGATACCTCACAAGAAGGCTTGTTGACGTTGCTCAGGATGCAATCATCACCGAGACAGACTGCGGTACGATGGACGGCCTTGTGGTTGCCGCCCTTACAGAGGGTGGAGAGATAATCGAGCATATAGGTGACCGTATTCTTGGTCGTGTAACACTAGACGATATTCTTGACCCGGTAACAGGTGATGTACTTGTACCAGCTAATACCGATATTGATGAAACTTTTGTAACAAGGATTGAAGAGGCCGGCCTAGAGAAGGTGAAAATACGCTCTGTTCTTACCTGCGAGAGCAGAAGGGGTATCTGTGCGATGTGCTACGGTCGGGATCTGGCACGTGGACACCTTGTAAATATGGGTGAGGCCGTTGGTGTAATCGCGGCCCAGTCGATCGGTGAGCCTGGAACACAGCTTACTATGCGTACCTTCCATATCGGTGGTACCGCATCAAGGCGTGCTGAGCAGACTTCGCTCGAATCAAGAAATGATGGTACTGTAAAATATATCAACATCAACAGTGTTGTTAATGCCGATGGTCACCATGTTGTCATGAATCGTAATGGTGAAATAGCAATTGCAGATGAAACAGGTCGTGAGAGGGAGAGATACTCCGTTCTTTATGGTGCCAAGATTAAAGCTGCTCCAGGCGCTGTTGTTAAGGCTGGAGAGGCTCTTGCTGAATGGGACCCGTTCTCAATGCCTATACTTACCGAGGTTTCTGGTAAGGTAAAGTTCGGTGATATTATCGAGTCCGTTACCATGGAAGAGCAGCTTGACGAAGTAACCGGTCTATCTAGAAAAGTAATTATTGAGTCCAAGGATCCGGACAAGCGCCCAAGAATTGCAATCAAGGACGCCTCAACAGATGGCGGTGGCACTATCGGCAGATATTTCCTCCCGGTCGGAGCTATAATCTCTGTTGTAGATGATGCCGTACTCAATGCCGGTGATATTATTGCCAAAATGACTCGTGAAACTACCAAAACAAAGGATATTACCGGTGGTCTCCCAAGGGTTGCAGAACTCTTCGAAGCAAGAAAACCGAAGGATTTTGCGGTTATTTCTGAAATTGACGGTGTAGTGTCATTCGGAAAGGATGCAAAAGGTAAGAGAAAGGTGGTCGTAAAGCCTGATGTAGGAGAAGAAAAAGAGTATCTGATCCCCAAGGGCAAGCATATCAGTGTACATGACGGAGATCATGTCAGCGCCGGTGAAGCTCTTATGGACGGTTCGTCCAATCCGCACGATATTCTTCGTGTTCTTGGGCAAAAAGCGCTTGCCAAGTACCTTGTTGACGAGGTACAGGAAGTTTACCGCCTCCAGGGCGTAAAGATCAATGACAAGCATATAGAGACTATTGTTCGTCAGATGCTACGTCGTGTAAAGATTAAGGAGGTTGGTGACACCAATCTTCTTATAGATGATCAGGTCGAAAGATATATTTTCGAGGATGAAAACGAGAAAGTATTCGAAAAGGGTGGTAAACCTGCAATTGCAGAGCCGTTGCTTCTAGGCATAACCAAGGCATCCCTGTCGACGGAATCATTTATTTCAGCCGCTTCTTTCCAAGAGACAACAAAGGTGTTGACACAGGCCGCAATTGAGGGTAAAGTCGACAGTCTTCGCGGTTTGAAAGAGAACGTCATAATGGGACGGCTGATCCCTGCTGGAACTGGGATATCGCGTTATCGCTCTCTGAGGGTTATTGCTGACGAGCCTGCAAGGCTCGAACTTGCACCACCTGAAGAGTCTGTACCGATCGGGTAATTCACCCGGCCATCATTGTGAAAAAATATCTTGACAGGTAATATAATAGTTGTTATGTTCGTCGCTTCGCACGTAATTGCGGGGTATGAACATTCAGCAGGAGAGTCAGTTAATGCCAACAATTAATCAGCTTATACGCCAGGGTAGAGAAAGTAAGAGAGACAAGTCAACTGCGCCTGCTCTCAAATGTTGTCCGCAAAAAAGAGGCGTTTGTACCAGGGTTTATACTACAACTCCTAAGAAGCCAAACTCTGCGCTTAGAAAAGTTGCACGGGTTCGTCTCACAAACGGGATTGAAGTTACATCATACATTCCCGGTGTTGGCCACAATCTTCAGGAGCATTCAGTTGTTCTGATTCGTGGCGGCAGGGTTAAAGACCTTCCGGGTGTTCGTTACCACATTGTTCGAGGGACTCTTGACTCTGTTGGTGTAAAAGGTCGTCTCCAGAGTCGTTCTAAGTACGGCGCAAAACGTCCCAAGTAATCTGCAAACTGAGAGGGTTTAGAGTATGCCTAGAAGAAGAGAAGTTGCAAAGCGTGTGATTCTTCCTGATCCAAAATTTGGTGACCGTACAGTTGCCAAGCTTGTAAATATACTGATGCTTGATGGGAAAAAGAGTACTGCAGAGCGTGCTCTGTATGATGCCCTCGACCTGGCGTCCGGTCGTCTTAATGACGAGCCTGTAAAGCTGCTCAAAAAAGCTCTTGATAATATCAAGCCGATGTTGGAAGTGAAGTCGCGTCGGGTTGGTGGTTCAACCTATCAGGTGCCTATTGAGGTTAGAACGGAGCGTCGCATATCGCTAGCAATGAGATGGCTTATTAAGTATGCCGTTGCTCGTTCAGAAAAGACCATGATGGATAAGCTTGCAGGTGAAATTTCTGATGCTTACAATAATCGTGGTGCTGCTGTCAAAAAACGTGAAGATGTTCACAAAATGGCAGAGGCAAACAGAGCTTTTGCTCATTATCGCTGGTAGTACTAGTAAAGCGTGAATTTTAGGGAGTAAATTGTGGCACGTCAGTTTTCGTTGGCAAAAACTAGAAATATCGGCATCATGGCTCATATCGACGCCGGTAAGACAACTACTACAGAGAGAATTCTTTTCTATACAGGTGTATCTCATAAGATCGGAGAGGTTCATGATGGAACCGCAACGATGGACTGGATGGAGCAGGAGCAGGAGCGTGGTATCACAATCACTTCAGCTGCAACAACTTGTACCTGGAATGAAAACCGTATTAATATTATAGACACACCGGGTCACGTCGACTTTACTATTGAAGTTGAACGTTCACTTCGTGTACTTGATGGTGCTGTCGCTGTATTCTGTTCTGTCGGTGGCGTAGAGCCGCAATCAGAGACCGTTTGGCGTCAGGCTGACAAGTACTGTGTACCCAGGATTGCTTTCATAAATAAAATGGACCGTGTTGGAGCAGATTTCTTTCGCGGCGTCGGTATGATTCGTGACAGGCTCAAAGCAAACCCCGTGCCTATTCAGCTTCCTGTTGGTTCGGAAGAGAATTATAAGGGTGTAATTGACCTTGTTGAGATGAAAGAAATTATTTGGCTTGACGAAGCTATGGGCGCAAAATACGACGTTTTTGATATTGCTCCAGAGCGTCTTGATGAAGCTATCGAGTATCGTGAGAAGATGATAGAAGAGATTTCTAGTCATGACGATGTGCTCATGGAGAAATACCTTAGCGGCGAAGCCCTGAGTAACGACGAAATTCGCGCTGCAATTCGCAATGCAACTATCGATATCAAAATTTGTCCTGTAATTTGTGGTTCTGCTTTTAAAAACAAGGGTGTTCAGAATCTCCTTGATGCTGTAATTGATTACCTCCCTTCACCGCTTGATGTGCCTGCTATTAAGGGTTTAGATAGCAAGGGTCAAGAAGTCGAGCGTAAAGCTTCTGATGCAGAACCTTTTTCAGCTCTTGCATTTAAAATCATGACTGATCCGTTTGTTGGCCAACTCTGTTTTTTCCGGGTCTATTCCGGTGTACTGAATGCTGGTTCCTATGTCTACAATTCGACAAAGGATAAGAAAGAGCGCATCGGTCGTATATTGAAAATGCACGCAAATAAGCGTGAAGAGATTAAAGAGGTTTATGCCGGGGATATAGCTGCTGCTGTTGGTCTTAAGTATACAACTACCGGTGATACTCTTTGTCTTGATGATAATTCAGTAATTCTTGAGTCCATAGAGTTCCCAGAACCTGTTATCTCCATAGCAATTGAACCTAAAACTAAAGCTGATCAGGAAAAACTTGGTATAAGCCTTTCAAAACTTGCCAGTGAAGACCCGTCTTTCAGGGTTAGAACTGACGAGGAGACTGGTCAGACAATTATATCAGGAATGGGTGAGCTTCACCTTGAGATCATTGTTGATCGTCTCATGCGAGAATTCAAAGTTGAGGCAAATGTTGGTAAGCCTCAGGTTGCATACCGTGAAACAATTACCAAGAAGGTTAAGGTCGAGGGCAAGTTTGTACGTCAGTCCGGCGGTCGCGGCCAGTATGGTCACGTTTGGCTTGAGGTTGAGCCGCAGGAACCTGGTAAGGGTTATGAGTTTGTTGATGCAATCAAAGGCGGTGTTGTTCCCCGCGAATATATACCTGCAGTTGACAAAGGTATTCAAGAGGCAATGGATACCGGTGTAATGGCTGGTTTCCCGGTAGTCGATTTCAAGGTGACTTTGATAGATGGTTCTTACCACGAAGTTGACTCATCTGAAATGGCATTTAAGATAGCTGGCTCAATGGGTTTCAAAGAGGGCTGTCATAAAGCAGGTCCAGTACTGCTCGAACCGATTATGTCTGTAGAAGTAGTTGTCCCTGAAGAATACATGGGCGATGTAATTGGTGACTTGAATTCACGCCGTGGCAGAATTATGGGCATGGAGGGGCGTTCAGGAGCACAGGTAGTCTCTGCAATGGTTCCACTTGCCCAGATGTTCGGTTATGCTACTGATGTTAGATCTGCTACACAAGGTCGTGCGACATACTCCATGACATTCGATCATTATGAGCAGGTACCTAAATCAGTTTCAGAAGAGATAATTGCTAAAGTAAAAGGTTAATTAATACTTCGTCAGGAGGAATAAGATCATGGCAAAGGCAAAATTTGAAAGAAATAAACCGCATTGTAACATTGGGACAATTGGTCACGTTGACCATGGTAAAACCACCCTGACAGCGGCCATAACAAAAGTACTCGCAGGCAAAGGTCAGGCAGAGTACAAGGCATTCGACCAGATCGACAACGCACCGGAAGAGCGTGAGCGTGGTATTACCATCGCAACAGCTCACGTCGAGTACGAAACCGACAAGCGTCACTATGCACACGTTGACTGCCCAGGTCACGCTGACTACGTAAAGAACATGATTACTGGTGCAGCCCAGATGGACGGCGCAATTCTTGTTGTTTCCGCAGCTGACGGCCCAATGCCGCAGACACGTGAGCACATCCTTCTTGCCCGTCAGGTAGGTGTACCTTATATCGTAGTATTCCTTAACAAAGCCGACATGGTAGACGATGAAGAACTTCTTGAGCTGGTTGAGCTCGAAATTCGTGAACTCCTCTCCAGCTACGACTTCCCTGGTGACGATATCCCAATCATCAAAGGTTCCGCACTCATGGCCCTTAACGGTGAGCAGGGTGAACTTGGCGAAGACTCCATCGGCAGGCTCATGGAGGCAGTAGACAGCTACATTCCGCAGCCAGAGCGCGCCATAGACAAACCGTTCCTCATGCCTGTTGAAGACGTATTCTCCATCTCCGGTCGTGGAACAGTAGCCACAGGCCGTGTAGAGAGAGGCATCGTAAAAGTAGGCGAAGAGATCGAAGTAGTAGGCCTCAAGGCAACAGCAAAAACCACCGTAACTGGTGTAGAGATGTTCCGTAAACTTCTTGACGAAGGGCGCGCAGGGGACAACATCGGCGCACTTCTTCGTGGTGTAAAGCGTGAAGACGTTGAGCGTGGACAGGTACTTGCAAAGCCGGGCAGCATCAAGCCACACATGAAGTTTAAAGCAGAAGCCTACATTCTTACAAAAGAAGAGGGTGGACGTCATACACCATTCTTCAACGGATACCGCCCACAGTTCTACTTTAGAACAACAGACGTTACCGGTGTAGCAGAACTTCCTGAAGGGATAGAAATGGTAATGCCTGGCGATAACGTGGCCATGACCATTAACCTGATCACTCCGATCGCCATGGACGAAGGGCTTCGTTTCGCAATCCGCGAAGGTGGAAGAACAGTAGGCGCTGGTGTTGTTAGCGCTATTATTGAATAAACGATTTAGATAAGAGGAAGTCTATGCAAGCACAGAAGATAAGAATACGTCTGAAGGCCTATGATCACAGGCTTCTTGATCAGTCTGTTACCGAGATAGTTGACACTGCAAAGAGAACTGGCGCTAGAATTGCTGGTCCAGTACCTCTTCCGACTGTCATCAATAAATACTGTGTACTCCGTGGACCTCACGTTGACAAGAAGTCCCGCGAACAGTTCGAGATTCGTACTCATAAGAGACTGATTGATATTCTTGATCCGACTCAACAAACTGTAGACTCTCTTATGAAGCTCGATCTCTCCGCCGGTGTTGATGTTGAAATCAAGCTCTAACAGACAGACTAACTACGATAGGATTTACTGGCCATGAAGAAGGGAATAATTGGAAAAAAAATAGGAATGACTCAGATCTTTTCTGATGACGGTGTCCGTATACCGGTAACCGTAGTTCAAGCTGGTCCTTGTGTTGTTCTTCAGAAAAAGTGTACTGAGAAGGACGGGTATTCTGCACTGCAACTAGGCTACGGCCAACAGGATACTGCCAGGTCCACCAGACCTGAAATCGGTCACTCTAAAGCTGCCGGAAAGGGTGTTTTCCGCCATCTCAAAGAGTTCAGACTTCAGGAATGTGATACCTACTCAGTCGGCGATGTAATATCGGCAGAGATATTCTCTCCCGGTGATATTATCGATGTTACCGGTGTAAGTATCGGTAAAGGCTTTCAGGGTGTAATCAAGCGTTGGGGTTTCAAAGGTGGACGCGCAAGCCATGGTTCTAACTTTCATAGAGCGCCAGGTTCGATCGGTTGTTCTGCTACCCCTTCAAGAGTTTTTAAAAACAAGAAGATGCCTGGACAACTTGGAAACGAAACCGTAACAGTACAGAAGCTGACAGTTGTCAGAGTTGATGCTGCTGAAAATCTTGTTCTGATTAAGGGTGCAATCCCAGGAGCAAGAAATGGTATTGTTGTCCTTAAGGACAGCGTTAAGGTCAACGGATAGATACTCCCTTATTGGAGAAGATGATGGCAACAATCGACGTATTTAATCTTGAAAAAGCAAAAGTTGATGAAATGGACCTCTCCGACGAGGTATTTAATACAGAAGTTCGCGAATATCTTATTCACGAAGCTGTAAAAATTCAACTTGCTAACAGAAGAGCAGGCACTGTTAAGGTGAAAACCAGATCAGAGGTTTCCGGTGGTGGCAGAAAACCGTTCAAACAAAAAGGAACCGGTGGCGCCCGTCAAGGTTGTATAAGGGCACCTCATTACCCTGGTGGTGGTGTGGCATTTGGACCACAGCCTAAAATCTATAACCTTTCCATGAACAAGAAGGCCAGGAAAGCTGCAATCAAGTCAGTGCTATCCCTTTTTTACAAAGGTAACAAGCTGACCGTTGTCAATAACTTTGATCTTGAGTCTGTTTCAACAAAGTCATTTGTTTCTGTTCTTGACAGATTCGAACTCACAAAGACTCTTCTCGTCATTGATTCGGACAACAAAAACCTTGTCCTATCAGCACGAAATATAAAGAATGTTAAAGTTCTTTATGCTGACTCCCTCAATATCTTTGACATGATGAAGTATCAAAATGTCATGATTTCACAGGCTGCTGTAAAGAAAGTTGAAGGAGCGCTTACTGTATGAATATCTACGACGTAATCAAAAAGCCTCTTATTACAGAGAAGACCACGCTTGCGAAAGATACGAATAATGTAGTTGCCGTTGTTGTAAGCGGCGACGCTAACAAAATTCAGATCAAACAGGCTGCAGAAAAGCTATTCAAGGTTGATGTCAAAGCGGTTAGAACTATAAACATGGCAGGCAAGGTCAAGAGAACAGGCAGGAATATCGGTAAGCGCTCTAATTGGAAGAAAGCGTATATCTCCCTGAATGTCGGTAGCAATCTCGACTTCTTTGAACTGTAAACAACTTTCCGGAGTAATCAGTCATGGCAATAAAGACATATAAACCAACTTCTGCAGGTAGAAGGCACCAGACCTGTTCAACTTTTGATGAAATAACCAGATCAACTCCTGAAAGATCTTTGGTTGTCTCGCTTAAAAAAACCGGCGGTCGCAACAACTTCGGAAGAATAACTTCACGTCATATTGGTGGCGGTCATAAGCAGAAGTATCGTATCATCGATTTCCGTCGGGATAAGATTGATATCCCCGGTAAAGTTGCTACCATAGAGTACGATCCGTACCGTTCTGCAAGAATCGCTCTGATTAATTATGTTGATGGGGAAAAGAGATATATACTTGCACCTAACGATCTTGCCGTCGGACAGACAATAATGTCAGGGGCAGCTGCAGATATTAAGGCAGGTAATACTCTTCCCCTTAAGCTTATCCCTCTTGGTACAATTATTCATAATGTCGAGATGAAGATCGGCAAAGGTGCTCAGCTTGTACGTAGTGCTGGAACTTTCGCCCAGCTCATGGCAAAAGACGGCAAGTATGTCCAGGTGAAGTTGCCTTCCGGTGAGGTCCGCATGATTCTTCAGGACTGCCTGGCTACAATCGGACAGGTGGGTAACCTCGATCATGAGAAGGTTTCCATCGGTAAAGCGGGCAGATCTAGATGGCTCGGCAGAAGACCTAAGGTAAGGGGCGTTGCTATGAACCCTGTTGACCACCCACATGGTGGTGGTGAGGGTAGAACTTCCGGTGGTCGTCATCCGGTTACTCCTTGGGGTATTCCTACCAAGGGTTACAAAACCAGAAAAAACAAGATTTCTACACGCTTTATCGTAAAGCCGCGTACAAAATAACAAATTAAGAGGTTTATTTAATGGCAAGATCAGTTAAAAAAGGTCCTTTTGTTGATGGCCATCTTTCCAAAAAGGTTTCGGAGCAGTCTGCATCGTCAAAGGGTCTGATAAAGACTTGGTCGCGCAGATCAACAATAACGCCTGATTTTATTGGTCTCTCCTTTGCAGTCCATAATGGCAAGAAGTTTATACCTGTTTTTGTTACTGAGAACATGGTAGGTCATAAGTTGGGAGAATTTTCCCCGACCAGAACTTTTCATGGTCATGCTGCTGACAAGAAGAGTAAGCTCAAGAAGAAGTAAGAAAAAAGGAGCAGATAAATGGAAGCTCAAGCAAGTTTGCGGTCAGTGCGCCTTTCTCCGCGCAAGACCCGTCTAATAGTAGATATGGTGCGTGGACTTAATATCCAAAACGCACTAAACATTCTTAACTTCTCGCCTCGTCCGTCAGCAAGGATTGTAGCGACTCTTCTTAAGTCTGCTGTAGCTAATGCAGAGCAAAAAGGGCTGTCAGATGTTGATCGTCTTTTTGTTAAAACAATTTTTGTTGACGGTGGTACTGTTCTGAAACGCTTTCTCCCTAGAGCACAGGGTAGGGCAAGTAAGATAAGAAAACCTACAAGTCATATAACCGTTGTAGTTGCAGATAAAAGATAACTATTAAACAAGTAGCTGGAGGTGCAGTTTGGGTCAGAAAGTAAATCCGATCAGTTTCAGGCTCGGAGTAATCAAAACTTGGGATTCTAAGTGGTACGCTAAGTCTGGATATTCCAAACTTCTGCATGAAGACCTTAAGCTACGTGAATTCCTCAAAAAGCGTCTCTATCACTCGGGTGTTTCAAAAATCGAGATCGAACGCGCTGCCAACAAGGCTAAGATAAATATCTATACTGCAAGACCAGGCCTAATTATAGGCAAAAAAGGGTCTGAGGTAGAGACTCTTAAAAAGGATCTTGCGAAGCTTACTGATAAAGAGGTCTTTCTGAATATTCAGGAAGTCAGAAAACCCGAACTTGATGCACAACTTGTTGCAGAAAGCGTAGCTTTGCAACTTGAGAGAAGAATTGCATTTAGAAGGGCAATGAAGAAAAGTGTAACTTCAGCATTGAAGTTCGGTGCAAAAGGTATCAGAATTACATGTTCGGGTCGTCTTGGTGGAGCTGAGATGTCCAGAACAGAATGGTATCGTGAGGGAAGAGTTCCTCTTCATACACTAAGAGCTGACATAGATTACGGTTTTGCTGAAGCGAAAACAACCTACGGTATAATTGGCATAAAAGTTCTTATTTTCAAAGGTGAAGTCCTCCCAGGGCAATAGAATCAGGAGTTTTTATATATGTTGATGCCTAAAAGAGTTAAATATAGAAAGCAGATGAAAGGTCGTATGTCTGGATCTCCTGAGCGTGGTGTAAACCTCTCTTTTGGTCAGTTTGGACTTCAGGCAACAGAGTGCTGTTGGTTGGAAGCACGTCAAATAGAAGCTGCCCGTATTGCCATGACAAGGTATATCAAGAGGGGCGGTAAAATATGGATCAGGGTTTTTCCTGATAAGCCGTTGACCTCCAAACCTGCTGAAACCAGGATGGGTAAAGGTAAAGGATCTCCGGATTCGTGGGTTTGTGTTGTAAAGCCGGGCCGTATCCTCTACGAGATGGAAGGTGTAACTGAAGAGATTGCAAGAGAAGCATTTAGACTCGCAGCTCATAAGCTCCCGATCGGAACAAAATTTGTGATGAGGACAGAAACCAATGAAGGCTAGTGAACTTCGTACCATAACTGCTGAAGAGTTGATGCTGAAAAATACAGAACTTGAGCAAGAACTTTTTAACGTCAGATTTCAGCTTCATACAGGTCGGCTTGAGAATAGCTCAAAAATCAATTCTATTCGCAGGCAGATTGCAACAGTCAAAACAATTATTACAGAGAAACAGGGTTAGAGGGGTTAAGATGCGCGAACGTGGTCATAGAAAAGTACAGATTGGTGTTGTTGTCAGCGACAAGATGGATAAAACTGTCGTTGTTAAGGTCGACCGCATCACCAAGCACCCTGTCTATAATAAATACATAAAGCGTTCTGCTAAGTACAAGGCACATGATGAACAGAATGCCTGCAAGACCGGTGATCGTGTGCAGATTACAGCATCTCGTCCTCTTAGCAAGGATAAATGCTGGAAAGTAAGTCAGATAATATAAGTCCAGTAAATCAGGTAGGAGTTTTAAGATGATTCAAATGCAAACCCTGCTAGATGTAGCAGATAACTCAGGTGCTAAAAGACTTTTCTGCATAAAAGTGCTCGGCGGTTCAAAGCGTAAATATGCAAGCATTGGTGATATTATTGTTGCTTCTGTTAAAGAAGCGCTTCCTAACTCTAAAGTTAAGAAGGGTGATGTTGTAAAGGCTGTTATCGTCAGAACTGCAAAAGAGATCGGTCGCGCAGATGGTTCATACATCCGCTTTGATGGAAACTCTGCTGTTGTAATCAATAATCAGCATGAACCAGTGGGTACAAGGATATTTGGGCCTGTAGCACGCGAACTCCGAGCAAAGAAATTCATGAAGATTATCTCTTTGGCTCCTGAAGTACTTTAATATTCCAAGGAATCATTATGCAAACGATCAAGTTTCATGTAAAAACCGGAGATACTGTCGCTGTAATTACCGGCAAGGATAAAAACAAGACCGGAAAGATTCTGAAGGTCGACACTAGAAAAAACGGTGCACTTGTTGAAGGCCTTAATGTTGTTAAGAGGCACACAAGAGCGCGTAATAATCAACCAGGGAGCCTTGTTGAAAAAGAGGCTCTCATTCAGATATCAAATATTATGCTTTATTGTGAAAAATGTAAAAAGCCTGTCAAGGCTAAATCCTCGCTTCTTCAGGACGGCAAAAAAGCTCGTGTCTGTAAGAAATGCGGCGAGTCGTTCGATAAATAATCGGGAGGAAGTTGATGGCCAGGCTTAAGGACATTTATATAAATGAGATAGTCCCAAAGATGATGAAGGACTTCAATTACAAAAGTGTAATGGAGGTTCCAAAGGTTGAGAAAGTAGTTCTTAACATGGGACTGGGTGAAGCAATACAGAATGTAAAAATTCTTGACGCTGCAGCTGAAGAAATTGGCCTGATAGCCGGTCAAAAAGCCGTTATTACAAAGGCCAAGAAATCAATCGCAACATTCAAGCTTCGTCAGGGAATGCCGATTGGTACAATGGTTACTCTCCGCAAGGATAAAATGTATGAGTTTCTAGACAGACTCTTGAATATTTCGATCCCACGCATCAGGGACTTCAAGGGTGTTTCGCCTAAAGCCTTCGATGGTAAGGGTAATTATTCTCTCGGCATAAAGGAACAACTTATATTCCCTGAGATTAACTATGATAAAATCGATAAAATAAAAGGTTTGAATATAACAATTGTAACCACTGCAAAGAGCGATGAAGAGAGTCGCGCGTTGCTGAAGTACATGGGAATGCCATTTAGGAATTAAAGGCTTTTGGAGGGTTTTTGTGGCTAAGACATCAATGATTATAAAGGCTCAACGCGGCAGTAAGTTTAAGGTTCGCGAGTACAACCGATGCCCTATTTGCGGTAGATCGCGTGCGTATTACCGTAAATTCGACATGTGCCGAATCTGCCTGCGTAAACTTGCTTCACACGGTCAACTTCCAGGTGTGATCAAGTCCAGCTGGTAAAATAGATTAAGGTTCAAGGAGTATTAACACATGAGTATGACCGATCCCATAGCAGATCTGCTTACCCGGATAAGAAACGGTGCAATGGCAAAACTTCAGAAAGTTGACATACCATCGTCAAATATGAAAGTTAGTATTGTTAACGTACTGAAAAATGAAGGTTTTATAAAGAACTACAAGCTGATTTCCGACCAGAAACAGGGCGTACTTCGCATCTACCTTAAATATATTAACGAAACTGATTCTGTTATTTCCGAGATCAAGCGTGTTAGTAAGCCTGGTGGCAGAAGATATGTGAAAAGTGACAAAATCCCTTCTGTCAAGCAGGGACTCGGAATTGCTATTCTCTCCACATCTAAAGGTCTTCTGACTGACAAGGTTGCAAGAGAGACAGGCGTTGGTGGCGAGCTTATCTGTACCGTCTGGTAATATGCTGCAAGGAGAAAAGGATGTCCAGAATAGGAAAACAGCCGATTGAAATACCAGCCGGCGTAAAAGTATCAATTGACAATTTGAACGTTACAGTAACCGGCCCTAAGGGTACTCTCTCAAGATCAATGCTTGATACAATTGCACTTGACCTTGGAGACAAGTTCCTGACTGTAACCAGGGTAAATGAATCCATTAATGCTCGTGCTGCACATGGCCTTTCAAGAACACTTATAAGCAATATGGTAATCGGTGTTACTAAAGGTTTTGAACGAGCCCTTGAAATAAATGGCGTCGGATACAGAGCTGAAGTGAAGGAAAATGTTCTTAATCTTAGCCTTGGCTATTCTCATCCCATCAACTTTGAACTCCCTAAAGGTATTTCAGTTGAAGTTGATAAAATGACAAAGCTTCTTGTTAAGGGAATTGATAAGGAGCTTGTTGGTCAGACAGCTGCAAAAATCAGAGAGTTCCGCTCACCTGAGCCGTATAAAGGCAAAGGTGTTAAGTATGCAGATGAAACAATTCTGCGTAAAGCCGGTAAAACAGGTAAAAAATAGTCGTAGTCAAGGAGAACAGCGGTGAGTAATAAAACATCAAAAAACGATGCCCGCCTTAAGCGTCAGTTTCGTGTACGCAAGAAAGTTAAGGGTACTACTGAACGTCCAAGGTTGAATGTATTTAAGAGTTCAAAGCATATTCATGCTCAGATTATAGATGATACAACGGGTGTAACTCTCGTAGCTGCTTCTACAATTTCTCCAGACATAAAGTCGGATCTTGATTATTCCGGAAATGTTGAAGCTGCAAAAAAAGTTGGTGCTGCGATTGCAAAAAAAGCAATCGATAAAAACATTATTTCTGTTGTTTTTGACAGAAATGGTTTTCTGTACCACGGTAGGATAAAAGCGCTTGCTGATGCAGCTCGCGAGAATGGACTGTCTTTCTAAAAGTATCAGGAGGTTTTCCTTGTTGAAGCTAAATTCAAATGAACTCAATCTTGTTGACCGTGTTGTTCATATCAACAGAGTCGCAAAAGTTGTAAAGGGCGGAAGGCGTTTCAGCTTTTCAGCGCTTGTTGTTGTCGGTGATGGCAACGGTGTTGTCGGCTACGGTCTTGGCAAAGCCAATGAAGTTCCTGAAGCCATAAGAAAAGGCGTTGAGCAGGCGAAAAAGAACATCATTCGTGTTCCGATCGTTGACGGTCAAACCATACCTTATGATGTTAAGGGGCACTTCGGTGCTGGTAGGGTTCTGATGATGCCGGCTTCTGCTGGTACAGGAGTTATCGCTGGTGGTGCTGCCCGTGCAGTGTTTGAGTCAGCAGGTATTCAGAATATTCTTGCAAAGTGTCTTGGGTCTAATAATCCACACAACGTTGTAAAGGCTGCTTTTGACGGACTCAAACAACTTAGAAGCCCAGAAGAGATCATTGCCAGAAGAGGTTTGGTCGATTAATCAAGTATAGGAGTTTTAGATGGCTCAGCTTACTGTAACACTTATAAAAAGTGGTATTGGAAAACCATTGAAGCATCGTCAGATTCTTCAGGGTCTTGGACTTAAAAAGCTTAATAAATCCGTAATCCGTGACAATACACCTGAGATCCAGGGGATGATCAAGAAAGTAGCCCATATGGTGAAGGTTTCTGAATAAACAACCGGAGAATGATATGCAACTCAACACTATAAAGCCAGCTGCAGGGGCTACTCGAGATAGAAAAAGAATCGGACGTGGACCAGGTTCTGGTCACGGTAAAACTGCTACCAAGGGCCATAAAGGCCAGAAAGCCAGGTCCGGCGGAAGCATTAAGCCAGGTTTTGAAGGTGGTCAGATGCCTATGCAACGACGTCTTCCAAAGCGTGGTTTTGAGCCACTATCAAGAAAAGAGTACGTTGTAATTAATATCTCCCAGTTGGACATCTTTGACAATGGCACAGTTGTTGATCCTTCTGTCATTATTGCCCACGGTTTGGCTAGCAATCTGCGTGATGGAATCAAAGTTCTCGCAAAAGGGCAAATAACCAAATCACTGACTG
Source organism: Geobacteraceae bacterium (assembly GCA_013377075.1). Lineage (GTDB taxonomy): Bacteria > Desulfobacterota > Desulfuromonadia > Geobacterales > DSM-12255 > VEOV01. Next base: position 99,336 of record JACABD010000001.1, read on the forward strand.
TCAAAGCTCACAAGTTCAGCGCTGCTGCCAAGGAGCTTATCATTGCCGCAGGTGGCTCTGTAGAGGAGATCTGATTTTGTTTGAAGCCCTCCAGAATATCTTCAAAATACCTGAACTTAAAAAAAGAGTACTCTTCTCCCTGAGCATGCTTCTTGTCTACAGGATAGGTTGTCATATACCTACCCCTGGCATTGATGGCGTTGCTCTTTCTCATTTTTTCAAGCAGGCACAAGGTACTCTTCTGGGCATGTTTGACATGTTTTCAGGTGGGGCACTTGAAAAATTGACGGTTTTTGCACTTGGTATTATGCCGTATATCTCATCATCTATTATTTTCCAACTGCTTACGGTTGTTGTCCCTTCAATAGAGAAACTATCAAAAGAGGGCGATGCGGGTAGAAAGAAGATAGTTCAGTATACTCGCTATGGTACTGTGGTGCTTAGTGTTGTTCAGGCTATGGGCATCAGTATTGGTCTTGAGGCAATGAGAGGGCCAGCCGGAGAGCTTGTTGTTCCATCACCTGGGTGGTCTTTCAGGATTATGACAGTAATAACGCTTACTGCAGGTACAGCTTTCATTATGTGGCTTGGTGAGCAAATGTCTGAAAGAGGGATTGGCAACGGTATTTCATTGATAATATTTGCTGGAATTGTTGCTCGGATACCCGCTGCAATCGGTAACTCATTTAAACTTATTAAAACAGGCCAACTTTCACTGTTTGTATTGGTCTTTGTTATGGTTGTAATGTTTGCAGTAATTGCTGCTATCGTATTTGTCGAGCGTGGCCAACGAAGAATTCCGATTCATTATGCAAAAAGGGTTGTAGGCCTTCAAACACTTGCAGCACAATCGTCTCATCTTCCCCTTAAGGTTAATATGGCCGGTGTAATTCCACCGATCTTTGCATCATCGATAATAATGTTTCCAGCCACTGTGGCAAACTTCGTTGATGTCCCGTGGATACAGGGGGCTGCAAAGTACCTGATGCCTGGTAATTGGGTATATGATATTATTTTTGTTGCATTTATCATATTCTTTTGTTACTTCTATACGGCTGTCACATTTAATCCTGTAGACGTAGCAGAGAATATCAAAAAGCATGGTGGGTACATCCCTGGAGTTCGTCCAGGTAAGGAAACATCTGATTATTTGGATACTGTTCTTACCAAGCTGACATTTGCCGGAGCAATCTATATATCAATCGTATGTGTGCTCCCCTCTATACTGGTAGGGAAGTTCAATCTTCCGTTTTATTTCGGTGGGACTGCTCTTCTCATTGCTATTGGCGTGGGTATGGATACGGTCGCCCAGATTGAGTCACACCTTATTACTCGAAGTTATGAGGGTTTTATGAAGGGTGTGAAGATCAAGGGCAGGAGCTAGTCTCTGATGGGTCTCAATATAATACTCCTTGGTCCGCCTGGTGCCGGTAAAGGTACGCAGGCGAAGCTTTTGATTGATCGCTTCGGGATTCCACAGATTTCTACAGGCGATATTCTGAGGGCTGCTGTCAAAGATAGGACTTCTTCTGGGATTAGAGCCAAGAAGTTTATGGATGATGGAGCTCTTGTTCCTGATGATATTGTAATCAGTATAATCAGTGATCGTTTGAAAATGTCTGATTCTGTTAACGGATTCATTCTTGATGGCTTCCCAAGGACAGTTGCGCAGGCAGATGCCCTTTCTACGATGCTTGATGATAGTGGCAAGTCAATTGATCATGTTATTTCTATCACTGTCGATTACGATGAGCTTATAAAGAGGGTTATCGGTCGTCTAACGTGTAAGAGTTGTGGTCGTGGTTATCATATTGTTTTTGATCCCCCTTCAGTGCCAGGTGTATGTACACTCTGTTCGGGTGAACTTTGCCAGCGTGATGATGATAGAGAAGATACAATGAGGGCTCGTCTATTAACCTATGAATCTCAGACGGCACCTTTAATTGCTTACTATTCGTCCCTTGGTTTCTTGCGGCCTGTTGATGGGCTTGGATCAATCCAGGAAATAAACGGTGCCCTTGTTAGTTTGCTAGAAGGCTGATCAGCCTTGATTGTACTAAAGTCTCTCAAAGAGATTGCGCGTATGAGGGCTCCATGTTCTATTGTTGCTGAAGTTCTTGCACTGGTTGTTGAGGCTGTTGAACCTGGCGTAACAACATTAGAATTGAATGCAATAGCTGAACGTGAAGTTGCAAAACGTAAAGCAAAACCGGCTTTTAGAGGGTATAGTGGTTTTCCATGTTCGCTCTGTTGCTCATTGAATGAGCAGGTTGTACATGGGATACCTAATTCTACCCCGTTGAAAGATGGTGATATTATAAGTCTTGATTTTGGTGCTTATTATGATGGTTTTTTTGGCGATGCAGCAGTAACGGTTCCAGTTGGTTCCATATCTGCTACAGCCTCAAATCTGATTAAAGTAACTGAGCGTTCTCTGTATATAGCAATTGATAAAGCTATTAATGGTAACAGGTTGTCGGATATATCAAATTCTGTTCAGTTTTTTGTAGAATCAAATGGGTATTCGGTTGTCAGGGACTTTGTCGGTCATGGTATTGGCAGAAACCTTCACGAACAGCCTCAGATTCCGAATTACGGCGACGCAAATAAAGGGCCGAAGCTAAAGCAAGGTATGGTTTTAGCTTTAGAACCGATGGTTAATGAAAAATCATATGAAGTTAAGGTTCTGGCTGATGGTTGGACAGCTGTAACTGTTGATGGTGGCCTTTCTGCACATTTTGAACACACTGTTGCCATAACTGAAAACGGCCCGGAAATATTGACATTGATCTGAATAGATTAAAGGAAGGTATTACAAGATGAAAGTTAGAGCTTCTGTAAAAAAAATATGTGACAAGTGTAAGATAGTTAAACGTAAGGGTATTGTGAGGGTTATTTGCGAAATACCTAAGCATTCCCAACGACAAGGTTGATTAGAAAATCTCAGGAGGGGTGAAAATTGGCACGAATATCCGGTGTTGACATACCAAGAAATAAACATATCGAGATTGCACTTACCTATATATACGGTATCGGTAGATCTACTGCTCAAAGGATTCTTACTGAGGCATCTGTCGATTTCAATACAAGAACAGAGAAACTCTCTGAGCCAGAGATTGCAAGGATTCGTGACCTTATAGACAAGACTTGCAAGGTAGAAGGCGATCTTCGTCGTGAAATATCAATGGATATTAAGCGACTAATGGATCTTGGCTGTTATCGTGGTCTTCGTCACCGTAAGGGTCTCCCCGTGCGTGGGCAAAGAACCAAGACCAATTCGCGTACGAGAAAAGGTCCTGCCAGAACAGTGGCAGGTAAGAAGAAATAGTCTTTTATATCCGGAGGAAAGATGGCCAGCCCTGCAAAAAAAGTAGTCAGGAAAAAGAAGGAAAAAAAGAATATCCCTAATGGAGTTGCCCATATTCAGGCAACCTTTAACAATACCATAATTACAATTACCGATCCTGTCGGTAATGTTGTAGCTTGGTCAAGTGCTGGTGCTAAAGGGTTTAAAGGGTCACGTAAGAGCACCCCTTTCGCAGCTCAGATGGCAGCTGAAGATTGTGCTAAGCGTGCTCAGGAAAACGGCATGAGGGCACTTGAAGTCTTTGTCAAGGGGCCAGGCTCCGGCAGAGAATCGGCTCTCAGAGCGCTACAGTCCGTTGGGCTGAATGTTACTTTCATTCGGGACATAACCCCGATTCCTCATAATGGATGCCGCCCTCCTAAAAGGCGAAGAGTATAAACTGATAAAATAATATCAAGGAGGCTGTAATTGGCTAGATATACAGGTCCGTCATGTCGTTTGTGCAGAAGGCAAAATGTTGAGCTCTACCTTAAAGGTGAGAGATGTTATACAGATAAATGCGCAATTAAACGTAGGAATTACCCGCCGGGACAGCATGGTCAACTGAGAACTAAAGTTAGTGACTATGGTACTCAGCTGCGTGAAAAACAAAAGGTTCGTCGTATATATGGTATTCTTGAGAAGCAGTTCCGTGGTTATTTCCACGAAGCTGACCGTATGCGTGGTGTAACGGGCGAGAATCTGCTTTCGCTACTCGAAAGAAGACTTGACAATGTAGTATACAGGCTTGGTTTTGCTTCTTCAAGAACCGAGGCAAGGATACTCATTCGACATTGTCACTTCACTCTCAATGGTAAAAAGGTGAATATACCTTCTATCCAGTGTAAGGTTGGAGATGTTATCGAACTGCGTGAGAAGAGCAGAGGGGTTGCTTGTGTAACTGAGTCTCTCGAAGCTGTTGTCCGTAGAGGTCTTCCTCAGTGGCTTGAGTTGACTAAGGATGCATTCAAAGGAGTTGTGAAAGCTCTTCCGATACGTGAGGATATTACTCTGCCTATTCAGGAGCAGCTTGTTGTAGAACTCTACTCCAAATAGTCTTAAATGACCACCTTGCGGGGAGGATTAAATGTACAAAAACTGGCGCGATCTTATCAAACCCAAGAAATTGCAGTTTGAAACAGAGTCGCTTACAAAATACTATGGTAAATTCTATGCTGAACCTTTTGAGCGTGGTTTTGGAACAACCCTGGGGAATTCACTTCGCAGGGTACTTCTCTCATCCCTTCAGGGCGCAGCAATAACATCTGTAAAAATAAAGGGAATTCTTCACGAATTCTCCGCAGTTCCAGGTGTAACTGAAGATGTAACTGATATAATTCTGAATCTTAAAGGTGTCAAACTAAAGGTTCATGGCAATGAATCAAGAATAGTTCGTATAATGCATAAAGGAGAAGGTGTTGTTACAGCTGGATCTATTCTCGCAGATGCCAATGTAGAAATACTTAATCCGGATCACCACATTGCTACATGTTCAAAAGATGCAAATCTAGAAATAGAGATGTCTGTAAAGGTTGGCAGAGGATATGTGCCAGCAGACCGAAATCGTGATGAGAAGGCTCCGGTTGGAACTATTCCAATTGACGCAATATTTTCTCCGATTCAAAAAGTTAATTTTACTGTAACCTACGCCCGTGTTGGACAGATTACAGATTATGACAAACTGACACTGGAAATATGGACTGATGGCAGTGTTAAGCCTGATGATGCCCTTGCCTACTCTGCAAAAATCCTCAAAGAGCAGCTCTCTATTTTTATCAATTTTGATGAAGTTACTGAGTCTGTTGCAGAAACCGAAGCCGAGGAAGAGTCAGAAAAAGTAAATGAAAATCTTTACAGAACTGTTGACGAACTTGAACTATCTGTTCGATCAGCAAACTGTTTGAAAAATGCCGGTATTAAACTTATTGGTGAACTGGTTTCCAGAAGCGAATCTGAAATGCTTAAGACTCAGAATTTTGGCAGAAAATCTTTGAATGAAATTAAGGATATCCTTGGCGAAATGGGCCTTACACTCGGAATGAAGCTCGATAACTTCCCTGATCCTCAACTTATGACCCGTCTGCGTGGTGATAAGAAGGAAGAGGATTAGTCTCAAAAGTATAAAAGGAACAGAGGAACGTAACAATGCGTCATAACAAGTCTGGAAGAAGACTCGGCAGAACAACTAGCCACAGAATAGCGATGTTTCGCAATATGGTAACCTCTTTTTTGAATCACGAAAGAATTACCACAACCGATGCAAAGGCTAAGGAACTACGTTCCATTGCTGATAAGATGATTACGCTCGGTAAGCGTGGTGACCTCCATTCGATGAGGCTTGCTGCTTCCTATATTCGTGAAAAGAGTGTTGTTACCAAGCTCTTTACGACAATTGCTCCACGTTATACAGATCGTCCTGGCGGTTACACACGTATTGTCAAGCTCGGTCTTAGGCCTGGTGACAATGCTCAGCTTTCGATGATTGAGTTGGTTGAAGAAGAGTTCACACCGAAGGTCAAGAAAACAGTTGCCACGGCAAAGATTAAGCCCGCTGTAAAGCCTGCTTCAGTAGTTGCTGCTGAAGCACCTGTTACAGAAGAAGATGTTGAGACTGTTCAGACAACTATTGAAGAGCCGACTGTTTGTGAGGCAAAAGCCGACTAGACTATAAACAGATACATGAATCTTGAAGCACTCTGTCATTTTGACAGAGTGCTTTTTTTTGTTATATTTCCGAGTTATTAACCGCGTCTAAACTCTAGAAATAGATGTATTCTCAAGATTATATTGCTAAAACATTTGACAGATGATATATCAATAAAAGTTGATCTAATGTAATTGTGATTGGTGATGTATACGATGATAGAAATATTCAAGGCTCTCTCAGATCCATGCCGACTTAGGTTGGTGACAATCCTCTTGCGTGGGGAGTTCACTGTTCAGGAACTAACTGAAATAATTGGTACTGGACAGTCTCGAATATCACATCATCTGAAAGCACTTAATGAAGCTGGTTTGCTCATTGTCAAACGACAAGGGACTTGGAGTTACTATCGAGTTTGCGACAACAACCCTTTTTTCTCATCTCTCCGTGAAGTGATAGAGCCGCAGTTAGAGTTGTTGCCAGAGAGATCGTCCGATTTGGCTGCTGTTGCGAAGGCCCTTGAGGCAAGGCGCAGAAAGAGTCAGGAGTTCTTTGACCTACATGCCATGCAGTGGGATGAACTATCACGGAGACTGTTACCGCTGCCGCATTATCAGAATCGCCTTCTGGAGGCAGTTCCCTCAGGCGCAAACATCCTAGAAATTGGCGCAGGTACAGGTGAATTGCTACTAAAACTAGCATATGTCGCCGGGAAGATCGTCGGTGTCGATCACTCTCCGGCAATGCTTGATGAGGCTAAGCGAAAAGTCGCTGCGCAGGGCGTGGATAATATTGAACTACGCCTTGGCGAGATGAACCATCTGCCGCTGCCTGACAGCTCGGTTGATTGCGTTGTTGCCAACATGGTGCTGCATCATGCTGCTGATCCGTTTTCCGTTATGACAGAGATCAGGCGGGTGCTTAAGGGCTGCGGACTCCTTCTCATTGCCGACCTTGCCCGCCATGAGCGCGAGGCGGCCAGGGATCAGCTTGCTGACCAGTGGCTCGGTTTTGAAGAGAATGAGCTTGAAGGATGGCTTATCAATGCAGGTTTTTCGAAGTTAATTTTCGATCGGTTGGTTGGATCGGCTGGTCAGGAATCTGTTCTTATAATAAGGGCAAAATAACAACAAAAAGGAGATTTACGAAATGTCACAGGATTATATTATTGCAGACCTTAAACTCGCCGATTGGGGGCGCAAAGAGATCAGGATCGCTGAGACTGAGATGCCCGGACTGATGGCTATACGTGAGGAGTTTGCCGCAAGACAGCCTCTGAAAGGCGCGCGTATTACCGGCTCCCTTCACATGACCATTCAGACAGCGGTGCTGATCGAGACACTGACCGCACTTGGGGCAGAAGTACGATGGGCCTCATGCAATATCTTTTCAACCCAGGATCATGCTGCTGCTGCCATTGCCGCATCAGGGGTGCCTGTCTTTGCCGTCAAGGGGGAGACTCTTGAGGAGTATTGGGATTACACTCACAGGATATTCGAATGGCTGGATGGTGCCTTCTCTAACATGATTCTTGACGATGGCGGCGATGCTACTCTGCTACTTCATCTTGGGACGAAAGCAGAGAAAGATAAGTCTGTGCTCAGTAATCCAGGATCAGAAGAAGAGACGATTCTTTTTGCTGCCATCAATGCAAAGCTTGCTGTTGATCCTGTCTGGTATTCAACGCGCATTGCTCATATCAAGGGTGTCACCGAGGAAACCACAACCGGTGTACACAGGCTTTACCAGATGCACGATAGGGGAGAACTCCGCTTTCCGGCAATCAATGTCAATGACTCTGTGACAAAGTCCAAGTTTGACAATCTCTATGGCTGCCGCGAGTCTCTGGTTGACGGCATCAAACGTGCTACTGACGTCATGATTGCTGGTAAAGTTGCTCTTATCTGCGGTTATGGTGATGTCGGCAAGGGTTCTGCCCAGGCAATGCGGGCGCTTTCAGCCCAGGTGTGGGTAACTGAGGTTGATCCGATCTGCGCGCTTCAGGCTGCCATGGAAGGGTACCGTGTTGTGACAATGGAGTATGCTGCTGACAAGGCTGATATCTTTGTTACCTGCACCGGCAACTATCATGTCATTACCCATGACCATATGGCAAAAATGAAGGATCAGGCCATTGTCTGCAATATCGGTCACTTTGACAATGAAATCGAAGTTGCCGCCCTTGAAAAGTACCTGTGGGAAGAGATCAAGCCCCAGGTAGATCATATAATATTCCCTGATGGGAAGCGAATCATCCTCCTCGCCAAGGGGCGTCTTGTAAACCTCGGCTGTGGCACCGGTCATCCAAGTTATGTAATGTCATCGTCATTTGCCAACCAGACAATCGCCCAGATCGAGATTTTTTGCAATCCTGGTGCATACCCGGTCGGCGTTTACGTGCTGCCGAAACATCTGGATGAAAAAGTCGCCAGACTGCAACTGAAGAAGCTAAATGCCCAGTTGTCTGCACTTACCAAGGAGCAGGCCGACTACATCGGTGTTTCCGTGGATGGTCCTTACAAGGCAGAGCACTATCGCTATTGATTTAATTAGGTTTGGCCCGGTGAAGGTAGTATTGACTTGCCCTCACTGGGCCAAAATGGTAATAAGTTTAATTATGAAATCAGTTAGATGGAGGCTAGATTATGCCTTATATTGAATGGTCTGACAGTTTCAGTGTGAAGGTTAAGGAGATAGATGATCAGCACAAGAAACTTATAGGGATGATCAATAAGCTTCATGATGCCATGCTTGCAAACAGGGGCCGCGAAGTTCAGGCTGAGATAATCTTTGAAATGCTTGAGTATGTTTCATATCACTTTACTACTGAAGAGAAGTATATGAGCTCATTTGCTTACCCTGGTTATGAGGCTCACAAGCGTGAGCACCTTGAATTCGCTGCCGAGGTGGCTGACCTTAAAGCCAGAATCGACAGGGGGGCGCTGATTCTCTCCATAATGCCTTTGAGTCTTCTCAGGGATTGGCTGCAAAATCATATACTCGGCACTGACATGAAGTATTCGGATCTATTCAATTCCAAGGGTCTTAAGTGAGTGACTGTATCATATAGACATTTTTGGCCCCTTGTTCTTGTTCTAGTTTTAGGTCTACTTAGCTATGCAAATACACTTCTTGTTCCCTTTGTTCTTGATGATGTAACATCAATTCTTGTAAATCCGCAGATTAAAACCTTTGTGTTTTCAATCAAGCCAAGAGTGCTTGGTGAGCTGTCATTTGCCATAAATTACCGCCTTCACGGGTTGCATCTCCCTGGCTATCATCTCTTAAACCTTGGTATCCACCTTTCAAACGCAGCACTGGTCTACATTCTGGTAATTATTCTATTTCGTCCGTCTTTTTTTGCCTCCATTGACATTGGAAAAATGGGCAGATATGTTGCAACGGCATCGGCGCTACTTTTTGTCGTCCATCCGCTGCAGACAGGTGCTGTGACCTATCTTGCCCAGCGTGTGACACTGCTTGCCGCTTTTTTTTACCTGCTAACGGTGCTCTTCTACCTTTCGTCAAGGCTTTCATCCAGGTTTACAGTTTCTGCCTTGATGCTGCTATTATCCATACTCTCGGCAGGTGCCGCTGTTTTTTCAAAAGAGAGTGCGGTCACGCTGCCGCTTGCCATACTCCTGTGTGAAGTGTCATTTTTACGGGGGAGTATCTTGCAGCGTATGCAGTGTTTTTTGTATATTCTTGCACCATTGACACTGGTACTGTTTTCAAACCCCGCACTGTTATTTCAGTCCGATATTTCAACGGCATTTCTGGCAATGACCGCTGAAAAAGGGGCCCCTGCAAGGCTTGATTATCTTTTGTCGCAGTTCCCTGTGGTCATTAAATATCTGCAGCTTTTTATCCTACCTGTCGGCCAAAATCTCGATCATGATATGGCCATCAAAAGCTCTTTTTTTAATCCTGAAGTTTTATCGTCATTTCTCGTTCTGGTTGCTTTATTGATGACGGCCATTTTTTTCATTGTCAGGGGGAGAAAAACAGAGATCATTCAGGCTAAACTTCTTTTACTGTCAGGTTTTGGAATCCTCTGGTTTTTTGTCACCATATCACTTGAGTCCGGTATTGTGCCTATCCGTGACCTGATGTTCGAACAGAGGCTGTACATCCCGTCGATAGGACTTGTAATTACCGTTTCAGCAATGCTTGTATTGCTGCTTTCGAAGGAGGGTGAGGGCGGTCGAAGCTATAGAACATTTTCCATTGTCATAGTTGTAATGGCTATAATTCTTAGCATTATGAGCTTTTACAGGAATATAGCATGGCAAAGTGAAATTTCAATATGGGAGGACGCCGTCAGTAAAAGTCCCGGAAAGGGGAGGACGCACGGGGCTTTGGGGCACGCGTATCAGCGCGCTAAGATGTGGCCAGAGGCAGAAAAAGAGTACCTTGAGGCGTTAAGGCTTTCTTCTTATGATCATATTGCGGCAAATAATCTTGGGGTGGTTTATCTGAAGCAGAAGCGGTACGCAGAAGCTGTTATACTGTTTAAGAAGGGCATAGAACTTGTGCCGACAACTTCAGCCGCCCACTTTAATCTGGGCCTTGCCTATGCGGCCACGGGAAGCTATCCTGAGGCAATAAGAGCTTTTGAGGAGGCAATAAGGCATAAGCCCGATTACCGCGAGGCAAAAGATAACCTCAATGCAGTCAAGAGGCTCATGGAGCACTGACCGTAAATGGCGCGCTCTCCTCTCCACTTGGGTTTACTATAACCATCTGGAAACTTTTCATCGAATTATCGTATGGGTAGCGCTGGTAGATCAATCTGTTGCAGCTCGTAAAAACAAGCCTGTCCCGCTCACCAGGTATTGGTTGCCCGCTATGGACTTTCCTGCCGTCAACAATAAGTGTCGAACCGTGCTGAAAGTTGAGTCCTTCAACATTAAGCTCATAATAATTAACATAATCGTCACCCTGGCTGACGCTGCGAACTTCGGGGCGACTTGAGATGATGAGGGCAATTGCAGGGGATACGGTGTCTTCTGGATTGTTGACCTGCACCTGGTGAAGCCCTCCTGGTACAGCCGGCACCGAAAAAATGATCTCTTCTGATGACGTTCTGTTTCCCTTGATCATGGCACCATCAAAAAGTAGCCGTGCCCCTTCCAGAAAGTTCTTCCCCTTTACAGAGATCTGACGTTCATAGCCTGAAGAGCATATCGATATGCTGTCGGGATGTATGGCTGTTATCGCAGGCTTTACCGAGGTTATCGCAAAGGAGTAGGCTTTACTGGGTGCACCGCTTTTCTGGCGGATATAGAGGGCGTAGTTTCCAGTCGAAAGCTGCGGCACTTCAAAGCTTATTTGACGGGCGGAGAGAGGTTTGAAAGGGATATCTTCAATGCCAAGATAAAGTGAGGAGTCTGCGTTGAACCCAGTTCCAGATACCACAACTGTCGTCCCTGGAGGTGCCTGTCCAGGTATTATGCTGAGAATAGCCGGTGCGGAACTATTTTCTTCTCCAGCAAGCAGTGGTGAAGCGTAGAATGCAAAAATGGCCAGCAGTATTGCTATATAGCGCATGTTGACTGCTCCGGAACCCAGGGGTGGTGATATTCATCCATCAACTGTTAGTGTAAACCATAGTCCTGCTGCTGCAAATATTATATTTGCGGTCCAGGCTGCAATTAGCGGATATATGGCACCTGCCTGTCCAAGGGAGATCAGGAGCGAGTTTATGATGAAGTATGAAAAGCCGATCATGATACTGAACACTATGCCTGCGCCCATCCCGGCCGAGCGTCCATCGCGTAAGGAAAAAGGGATTCCCATAAATGCCATTACAACAGCAGCAAAGGGGAGTGAAATCTTGGAATGAAGCAGGGTTATGTACGGAGTTGTGTCAAACCCATTGTCTCTAAGGTTTGCAACGTAGCGATACAGTGCAGTAAATCCCATGTCGTCAACTGCTTGAGCCGCATCTTTCAGGTCTGCTGTTCCAAGGTCAATTTTGACAAACATATATTCCTGTACATTGCTCTGCACAACTCCTGATGCTGTGAATGCTCTTTTTGTGACTTCATGCAGTTGCCACCCTCCCTGGGCAGGTGTTGCGCTGGTTGCATCGGTTCTGGCGAGAGGTTTTGTCCCCTTGTCTGTTTCCCATATTGTTATACCGCTCAGGGTAGATGTGTCAGGGTTAAAGAGCTTGGCCTGAAGTATGAGATTGTCATTTTTGTGCCAGATGTTATTCCTGCGGAAGAATGCAGCCTTTCCATTCTTCTTAATAACCACTTCTTCCAGATAGTTCATCTTTTCATTAGCTAAGGGTGTAATAAACTCCTGCATGAAGAGCAGAGACAGACTGATAGTTGTTGCAATAGCTAACAGGGGTTTTCCAATTTGTAGCAGGCTTGCACCGCTGCTACGCATTGCAGTTATTTCGCTGTTTTTCGAAAGGGTGCCGATAGTGAGTATTGTCCCCATCAGAACGGCCATGGGTGTGGTCTGAAAGAGTATCTCCGGGGTTTTGCAGATAAAATAAAGAAAAATGTCTGAGTTGGCGGCTCCGGCCCGGCTGAACTTGGCGTAGCGTTCAAGAAAATCTATAACAAGATAAATGGATACGAAGGCTGCAAGGCAGGTCGAAGTTATGGCTAGATATGTTTTTATAAGGTAACGGCTAAGTATCTTCATAATAACTTTTTCCTGGACATAAGCTTGGATGCTGCTTTTGTGATAAGATCAAAAAGTGCTAATCGCTCCTCTCTGGCAGCCTTGACAAATAGGTAGATGCCAGCCGCAAGAAAGATAATGTTCGGGAGCCAGATAGCTAAAAAAGGGGCAAGAAGCTCTTTCTCTCCGAGCGTTTTGCCAAGTGACTGGAAAATATAAAAGAGAAGAATCACTGCTATGCTGGAGGAAAAGCCCGCTGCCTTTCCTGATCTGCGATTCTGGACGCCAAGCGGGACTGCGACAATTGCGAATATGAAGCATGCAAACGGTAGGGCAAAACGCCGATGAACCTCAAGGCCCATGTCGACCATCAGTTTTTTTGGAAAACCACCGGTTTTAAGATTATTGTTGATTTCAGAAAGTGTCATGTCGAGCTCGTTTTTTTCGAGCACTGGCGAGGCTTTAGAGAGGTCTATTTCGAGATCATATTCCTTAAAGTCAAGCTGGCGATAGACACCTTTGAGGCGCGACTGGTGGATGCTGCCATTGGCCAGGTGAAGGTGAATCTTCTTGCTTGATTCGTCTGAGTCAAGCAAGCCTGATTCTGCGAATATTGTGGAAATATCTTTCGGGTTGCGTTCATCCTGAATAAGGATGTCGCGGAGAGTATCGCTTTTGGTGTCGTTTCTATTTACGTATATTAGAATGCCCGGGATGCTTGTGTTAAATACCTGTTCCTTCAGGTTCAGGTTGAGTCTTCCGTATATTGATCTAGAAACGAGATTCTTGAACGCTGAATTACCGATAGGAAGTGCATAGACCGCGGTTATTGCGGTGAGGAGATAGGCTGTAAGAGAAATTAAAAGAATTGGTGGTAAAAGTCTATAAAGGCTTATTCCACTAGCCTTTATAGCGATTATCTCACTATCTCCCGAGAGTCTGCTGAATGCAATAAGCACTGCTAGCAAGAGGGACATCGGGATGGTTATGATAGCAAAATTAGGTAAAAGATATGCGACCATCAGCAGGATATCTGTGATCGGCACACCCTTGCTGACAACCATATCGGCAAGCTTGAGTATCCTGCCGATCAGTAGAACTCCTGTAAATATCAGCAGTCCCATGATGAAGGAAGAGAGCACTTCTTTGGTGATATAGCGATAGAGGGTGTAGAGCATGTCGGGGATAATACATCAAGGTTGGCTCGATGTAAACCGGCTCTTTCATTTTCGCTTGCCAGTAAATTCTGTACGTGATATATAAATCCGCTACATCAATTTCGCACGTCTGCTGTCGATTCCGGAGGTGTCCATTAAATGGATTCCGGTTTTTTGGGCAGGCGGAGGAAAAAACCAAAAGAGAGGATCAAAAAATGTCAAGTATTACGATGAAAGAACTTCTGGAGGCCGGTGTTCACTTCGGTCACCAGACAAAACGCTGGAACCCCAAGATGAAGCCGTACATATTCGGCGCAAGAAACGGTATCTACATCATTGACCTTCAGAAAACCGTTCGTCTTTTCAAAAATGCCTACAGCTTCGTTGTTGATGCGGCTGCAGCAGGGGAGACCTTCCTCTTTGTCGGTACAAAGAAGCAGGGACAGGATGCAGTTGCCGAAGAGGCAAGTCGCTGCGGGATGTTTTATGTGAATCAGCGCTGGCTTGGTGGAATGCTGACCAACTTTACCACGGTCAAGCAGAGTATAGAGCGCCTCAAAAAGTTTGACACCATGTTTGCTGACGGAACTATTGAAGCATATAAAAAGAAAGAGCGTCTCCAGTTTGACAAGGAGCGTGAAAAGCTTGAGAAGGTTCTTGGCGGAATCAAGGGGATGGGGAAACTCCCTGGCGTTCTCTTTGTAGTCGATCCTCAAAACGAAGAGATTGCTGTCGGTGAAGCAAAAAAACTCGGCATTCCGGTTGTAGCAATTGTAGATACAAACTGTGATCCTGACCAGATTGATTATGTTATCCCCGGAAACGATGATGCCATCCGTGCAATCAGGCTTCTTACCGGTAAGATTGCAGATGCAATCATAGAAGGTCGCGATTCAAGGGATCTTAAACTCCAGAACTTCAATGAAGGTGATGCTGTTGAAGGGAGTGAAGACGAAGCGGTAGCAGGCGTATCAGCCGAATAAAATAAATCTTTGCATGCGTTCATGACGCAGTGAGTCTGGAGGACAAGGTGGCTATAACCGCAGCACAAGTAAATGAACTTCGTAAAAGTACCGGAGCCGGGATGCTTGATTGCAAAAAAGCACTCGAAGAGACCGGTGGAGATATGGATAATGCGGTCGATTTTCTTCGTAAGAAAGGTCTTGCCGCAGCAGCCAAGAAGGCTGGCAGAGCCGCTACAGAAGGTATTGTCGCCGTGGCAATCTCTGCTGACGGAAAGACAGGCGCCCTTGTAGAGGTAAACAGCGAAACTGACTTTGTAGCAAAAACAGACAAATTCCAGGCTTTTGTTGCTGACATTGCCAATCAGGTTCTTGTTGCAAACCCGGCAGACATTGATGCTCTTTTTGCACAGGATTATGTTAAAGAGCCAGGCAAGAATGTTCAGACCGCTCTGAATGAGGCTATTTCCGTTATTGGCGAGAACCTTCAGATCCGTCGCTTTGCACGCTTTGCTACCGACGGACTGACTGGTGCATATATCCATGCAGGTGGTAAAATAGGCGTTCTTGTTGATCTTGCCGGCAGTGGCGACCTTGCTCCGCTTATCAAGGATATTGCAATGCATGCAGCTGCAGCAGCCCCTATCTGTGTGCGTCGTGAAGAGGTTGATCCTGAAATCCTTGAGCGTGAAAAGGACATCTATCGCGACAAGGCAAGACAGAGCGGCAAGCCTGAAAACATAGTTGAAAAGATTATCGAAGGGCAGGTCAACAAATTCTACGGTGAGATCTGTCTTCTCGAACAACACTTTGTCAAAGATCCGGACAAAACGATCCAGCAGATCCTCAAAGCTGCCGGGGCAGATGTCACGGTCAACCGCTTTGCCAGATTCGTTCTTGGCGAAGGGCTCGAAAAGAAAGAGTCAGACTTTGCAGCAGAAGTTGCCGCAGCAGCAGGTAATTAACAGAAACAGGAGGCCGACATAGTCGGCCTCTTTTTTGTCCTATTTAGGAGGAAGTATGGCGCAGTTGAAGTACAAAAGAATCCTTCTTAAACTTTCAGGAGAAGTTTTAGGCGGTACGCAGGGTTACGGTATTGATCCTCAGATTATTACCTCTATCGCTCTTGAGATAAAGGATGTAGTTGCCAGTGGCGTTGAACTGGCTCTTGTCATTGGTGGCGGCAACATTTTCCGCGGTCTTGCTGCCTCTTCAAAAGGAATGGACAGGGCCAGTGCCGATTACATGGGGATGCTTGCCACAATGATCAATGCCCTGGCAATGCAGGATGCACTTGAGCAGATAGGTGTCGACACCCGCGTGCAGTCCGCAATCGCCATGCAGGAGGTTGCCGAGCCGTATATCCGTCGCAAGGCTGTGCGTCATCTTGAAAAGGGGCGTGTTGTCATCTTTGGTGCCGGCACAGGCAATCCGTACTTCACCACAGATACTGCGGCAAGTCTCAGGGCAATGGAGATAAATGCAGAGGTGATTCTCAAAGGGACGAAGGTAGATGGTGTATATTCGGCCGACCCCAAGAAGGATCCAGATGCTGTCAGGTATACAACCCTCAGCTATATTGACGTGCTTAAAAAGGGTCTTGCTGTGATGGATGCAACTGCAACATCGCTCTGCATGGATAACAATCTACCGATAATTGTTTTTGACATGGGTGTCAGCGGCAATGTAAAAAGGGTGGTAATGGGTGAAGAGATAGGAACGACTGTAAGGGGGGAGAAGTGATGACAAAAGATATTATTCAGGACATGTCTGATCATATGGTGAAGACTATTGATGCGCTTCGCCGTGAGTATTCTAAGATCCGCACCGGTCGCGCCACGACATCGCTGCTCGATGACATAAGGGTCGATTTCTACGGCACCCCTTCTCCGCTGAGCTCCGTTGCTACCCTCTCTGTCCCGGAAGCCAGAACTATTACCCTTTCTCCGTGGGAGCCGAAGATGATAGCTCCTATCGAAAAAGCTATCCTTAATTCAAATATCGGCCTTACCCCTTCTAATGATGGCAGAATCATCAGACTTATCCTCCCTTCACTTACTGAAGAAAGGCGAAAAGATATTGTCAAGGACCTGAAGCGCAAGGCTGAGGATGACAGGATTGCACTGCGCAATATCCGCCGTGATGCCATTGAGAAGCTGAAAAAGCTGGAAAAAGACAAGAAGATCACCGAGGATGAACTGAAACGTGCCGAAAAAGAGGTTCAGGATCTGACCGACAAACATGTCGCTAAGGTAGACGAAGTCCTCGCCCATAAAGAGAAAGAGGTTATGGAAGTTTAGGCTTTTTCCTTGCCTCCGCAATGCCGGTGTGATTAAATACAACTCCCCCGTTATTGCGGGGGTTTTTTATTTCTACGAACTTTACTGGAGCCTGTTTAATGGCTTTTGAAGCGACTTTGAAAGAAAATCTGCCCCGGCATCTGGCAATTATCATGGATGGTAACGGCAGATGGGCCAAGGCCCGGATGCTTCCCCGTATCATGGGGCATCGCAAGGGTGTGCAGACAGTCCGCTTGATTGTTGAAGAGTGTTCCCGGATAGGTATCGGTTATTTGACTCTCTTCGCTTTTTCTTCCGAGAACTGGTCGAGACCAAAGACTGAAGTCCGCTCTTTGATGTCTCTCTTAAAAAAATACATAAAGATGGAAGTTCCGCGGATGATGGCTAACAACATCCGCTTTAATGTTATCGGTAATCGCAATGACCTTCCTGAAGATGTGGCTGCAGGGCTTGATGATGCCATGCGGGTAACAGCTGGCAATAGCGGCATGACCCTGACTTTGGCACTCTCCTATGGTTCGCGCCAGGAGCTGCTTCAGGCCACTAAGTTTATTGCTGAAGAGGTTAGGAACGGCCTGCTCTCGCCGGACGATATTACCGAAGAGCTCTTTTCCTCACGCCTTTACACGACAAGTCTTCCTGATCCTGATCTTCTTGTAAGGACTAGCGGCGAGATGAGAATTAGCAATTTTCTCCTCTGGCAGCTTGCATACACGGAGCTATATTTTACAGATGTCAAGTGGCCCGATTTTAACAGGGACGAACTCTACAAGGCGCTTGCAAACTACCGGCAGCGCGAGCGAAGATTCGGTCTGACCAGCGACCAGCTAAGGTCAGCCACAGACAATTAAGCGAGGACAGTTATCAAACAGCGACTGATAACAGCAGGGGTTGCCCTACCACTTCTTTTACTTATTATTATAAAGGGGAGCTACCTCTTTTTTACCGCTTTTATAGCACTTGCCAGCTTTATCGGCCTCATGGAGTACTGCCGCATGACTCTGCCTGAGAGGCGAGTCGCAGGCATATTTATCCCCCTTGCCGGTTCATCACTCCCATTTCTGTTTTTTACCCGTTCCGCAGCCTCTACCACCCTGGTCATAGCAGCGCTGTTTCTACTGATATCGGTTTACCTGCTCTTTACCCTAAATGATATAAAAAAGGCTGCCAGCGAAGCAGCACTCCTTTTTTTCGGTGTTATATACATACCCTATCTGCTTGGATACCTTGTATTGCTCAGAAATCATCCGCTCGGTTTCAAATGGATACTTCTCATCATGTTCATAGTTATGAGTGGTGACAGCGCTGCTTACTTTGTCGGCTGTCGCTTCGGTAAAAGAAAGCTGTATCCGGCTGTAAGTCCCAACAAAAGTGTCGAAGGCTCCCTTGGGGGACTCGCCGGCAGCCTTCTCGGGACAATGATAGCCAGGTTTCTCTTTTTTGAGGAACTTACTCTTGTTGACGCAATTATTGCACCGCTTCTCATCGGTACCATTTCTCAGATCGGAGATCTGTTCGAATCAATGATAAAAAGGAGCTGTGAGGTCAAGGATTCAGGAACCATCTTTCCCGGTCATGGTGGTGTTATGGATCGCCTTGACAGCATCATCTTTGCCGCTCCGGTTACTTACTACTATGCCATTTATGTCGCCGGAAGCTTCTCAGGTTGAACAGCCTATGATGAAATCCCTTACAGTCCTCGGCTCCACAGGCTCAATCGGCAGAAGCACTCTTGATATAGTCGCAGCCCATCCCGACAGATTCCGCATCGAAGCCCTCACTGCAGGAACTAATCTCGATCTTTTTGTAACGCAGATAAGTAAATTCTCTCCGTCTCTCGCTGTTGTTCTTGATGAAGCTTCCGCAAAAAAACTCTCGCAAATGCTCCCGGCTAAAGGCAGACCAGAGATCATGTTCGGTCTTGAAGGACTTGTTGCCGCAGCTACAGCCTCAGCTGTTGATATGGTGGTTGCAGCCATTGTCGGAGCTGCCGGACTGGTTCCGACAGCCTCTGCAATAATGGCAGGCAAGGATATCGCCCTTGCAAATAAGGAGACCCTTGTCACAGCAGGTCATATCTTCATGGATCTGGTCAAAAAGCATGGTGTTAAACTCTATCCTGTTGACAGTGAGCACAGTGCAATCTTTCAGTCCCTGGAGGGGCACAGGAATAGCGATATCAGGAAGATTATCCTAACTGCCTCAGGGGGGCCTTTTTTAAACACTTCTCTTGAGACCTTGAAAAAAGTCACGGTGCAGGATGCTCTGAATCATCCCAACTGGAGCATGGGGAAAAAGATCACAATCGACTCGGCAACCATGATGAACAAAGGGCTTGAGGTGATTGAGGCCAGGTGGCTTTTTGACACCTCTCCCGAAAAGATCGAAGTGAACATTCACCCCCAGAGCATAATCCATTCAATGGTAGAGTATCTCGATGGCTGCGTCATAGCACAGCTCGGCACACCGGATATGAAGGCTCCGATCGCCTATGCGCTCTCCTATCCGGCAAGGATTGCCACTGGTGTAAAAGCTCTTGATCTGACCGAGCTCTCCGGGCTTACCTTCTTCAGGCCTGATCTGCTGAGGTTCCCGGCGCTAAAGCTTGCCTACCGTGCCTTGACAGACGGAGAAAGCATGCCTGCGGTAATGAATGCTGCAAATGAAGTTGCTGTAGAAATGTTTCTTGAAGGGCGGATCAGCTTCACAGATATTCCGCTGTTAATTGAAAAAACAATGGACGCACATCAGCCGGTCAGACTCGGCTCCATAGCCGACGTGCTGCAGGCTGATTTATGGGGACGGAGATACTCTGCGGAACTATGTTCAAAAATGGGTGGTAGCAACTAATGCAAATAATCAGTTTTTTTATGATAGCAGTTCACTTTATTCTCGTCCTTGGCATCCTGATCTTTGTGCATGAGCTTGGACATTTTCTTGTTGCCAAATTGATGGGGGTAAAGGTCGAAAAGTTCTCACTCGGTTTCGGCACCAAGATCTATGGAAAACAGATCGGTGAAACCGAATATATGATTTCTGCCTTCCCCTTGGGCGGCTATGTAAAGATGTTCGGTGAGACCGGAATTATTGAAGGTGGCAGTGACCGCCAGCCTGAAGGGGAGACGGCAGTTGCCGAAGTGCAGGAGATGAGTGCTGAAGATAAGGCACGCTCATTTTTCCATAAAACTCCATTGCAAAAGATGGCGATTATATTTGCCGGGCCGTTTTTTAACCTGGCATTTGCCTGGCTGATCCTGGTCAGTCTTCTCATGAGTGCCTTCCCGATAATGACACCAACGCTGGGGAAAGTTGTCGAAAACAAACCTGCGGCCCGTGCGGGGTTGCAGAAAAATGACCTGATAAAATCGATCAACGGCAAGAAGATTGTCGAGTGGGATGAGATTGCGCCTTTAATGGCTTCCACCAAGGGGGATGTAACCCTTGATATAGATCGCTCCGGGACGCAGATGCAGTTCAAGATCACCCCCGAAGCTGGTACGACATATACCATTTTCGGCGAACCTGTTTCCCAGCCGATTCTCGGCATTTCACCTGCGTACGCCATCAAGGATATCAGCCTCTCTCCGGTGCAGGCCATCACAGTCGGTACCCAGAAAACATGGAAGTTCGTCAATCTTACCTTTGTTTCGATGGTAAAGATGTTTCAGGGGAGCGTCTCTGTGAAGAGCATCGGCGGCCCCTTGATGATCGCTGATATGGCCAATCAGGCGGCCAAGCAGGGTGGAGCCAACTTCTTCCTCTTCCTGGCCCTTGTCTCCGTAAATCTTGGCGTATTAAATCTGCTCCCCGTTCCGATCCTTGATGGTGGCCACCTGGTATTCTACTTCTTCGAACTTCTCTTCAGAAGGCCGATAAGCATCCGGATTCGTGAGTATGCCCAGCAGATCGGCCTGGTTCTTCTGGTAGGGCTCATGGTGGTTGCCTTTTATAACGACATAATCAGATACGTCTTCAAACAGGGTTAGCCATCAAGTGAAGATCCTCACCATCGATACATCCACAAACGTCTTCAGTATTGCTCTTTCGCAAGGGACAACACTGCTTGCCGCCCACTTTGATGAAATCGGCAAAGCAGCTTCGGCAAAGATTCCCATGTATGTTGAGACGC
The DNA here is from genome assembly GCA_013377075.1 of Geobacteraceae bacterium. Classification (GTDB taxonomy): domain Bacteria; phylum Desulfobacterota; class Desulfuromonadia; order Geobacterales; family DSM-12255; genus VEOV01. The sequence continues at coordinate 120,516 of JACABD010000001.1, forward strand.
TTTTGCAAACGGCTGGCACAAATGTCAGGTCCATAGATGCTTTTGCGGTAACAGTCGGCCCCGGAGCATTTACCGGGGTGCGGGTCGGCATAGCATTTGTCAAGGGGCTTGCACTTGCTACGGGCAGGCCGGTCATCGCACTTTCATCCCTGGAACTTCTTGCCATGAATGCCAAAGGGAGCGATCTTCCTGTCTGCGCAATGTTTGATGCCAGAAAGGGTGAGGTTTACGCTGCCATCTATGATCTTAAGTCCGGCATGCAACTACTCCGCCCTGAGAGCGCCATTGCTCCTGAAAAGCTCCTCGATGAGCTCAAGGAGCCGATGCTCTTTATCGGCGACGGTGCTCTCCGTTATCGCGAGATGATTATCGAAAAGCTCGGCACTCTCGCATACTTTACAGCTGATGACCTTAATATTCCGAAAGCCTCCGCAGGAATCCCGCTTGCTTATACTGCCTTTACCTCAGGCAATACAACCTCACCACTAGAGTTGCAGCCGCGCTATCACCGTCTCTCCGAAGCAGAAGTGGCAAAAAAAGAGTCATGCGTCATATCGTAATAGACACCGAAACCAGCGGCTTCGGTGTCCAGCGTGGTGGAAGAGTCATCGAAATTGGCGCTGTTGCTGTTGAAAACGGTGTTATCTCTGAAGAATTTTCATCACTCATCAACAGTGGCGCAGCCATCAGCTACCATGCCTTCCGGGTTCATGGCATATCAGAAGAGATGCTCCTTGGCAAGCCGGAGCCGGAAACAGTCTGGCAGGAACTGCGGCATTTCATCGGCGATGCTGAACTGGTAGCCCATAATGCTCCGTTCGACTCATCCTTTGTCAGGCACGAGCTGTCCCTCATCGGCTTCGAACTGCAAAACTCCTGGCACTGCACAGTCCGTCTTGCCAGAAAGGTACTGCCAGAGCTACATAATCACAAGCTCGACACTGTCTATCGCCATCTTTTCGGAGAGATCCCCACATCAATGCAGAGGCACCGTGCCCTGGACGATGCGCGGATGACAGCGAGGATCTGGGCTGAGCTGATTGGTGATGGTGCCCTAGCTCCATAATTCCTGTGCTCCCGCCTCGTTCTGCAATTAAAGTATTCTTCAGCGTTCCTATCCTGACAGGCGAGTAGACATCCATCACATCGGTTGCCTCACTGTGCCCCTCCTGTTATTATCAATAAACATCTAAAGTGGAGGAATGCCATGAACTGGACACTACCTGAACTGATGCAGTTTGCCGGGTCGTACTGGGGTGTCTGTGCCCTGCATACCGGGGTCAAGCTGAACGTTTTTTCACAGCTTGAAGAGAAATCTCTTGATGCAGCCGCTGTTGCTGGCTTGTGTGATACGGATGCACGGGCTACCGGTCTGCTGCTTGACGCCCTTGCCGCTCTCGGACTTGTTACAAAGTCGGGCGAACTCTATGATCTGACCACCTTTTCCCGAAACCATCTTGTCCGCTCGGCCCCCGGCTATATGGGGCATATCATCATGCACCATCATCACCTCATGCCGAGCTGGGCAAAGCTGCCGGACGCCGTCAGGAGCGGCGGGCCCGTGGGTGTGAGCTCGTCCCATGCCAATGACGAGGAGACGAGGGAAAGTTTCCTCATGGGGATGTTCAACCTGGCGAGCCAGCTTGCACCCCTTGTGGCTGCAAAGGTGGATTTGACGGGGCGGCGCAGACTGCTTGATCTTGGCGGTGGACCCGGCACCTATGCGGTTCATTTCTGTTTGCAGAACCCTGAGCTGTCGGCAACTATTTTCGATCTGCCAACCTCCCGCTCTTTTGCCGAAGGTGTTGTTAACCGTTTCGGTCTCTCGGAAAGGATAAACTTTGCCGGCGGTAATTTTGACCATGATGATCTACCGCGCGGCTTTGATGCCGTCTGGATCTCCCATATCCTCCACAGCGAAGATAAAGATGATTGTCTGACCCTCCTGTGCAAGGCTGTGGACGCCCTTGAACCGGGTGGCCTCCTGCTGGTGCAGGATTTTCTCCTCAATGATGAAAAGGATTCGCCACTTTTCCCGGCGCTTTTCTCGCTGAATATGCTGGTGGGAACCCCCCATGGCCGCTCATATTCAAAGGGTGAGCTTGGGGCGATGATGACCTCTGCCGGTCTCTGCGACATCAGGATAGTCGAGCTGAATCTTCCCAATGGAGCCGGTCTGCTTGTCGGGGTGAAGCCCTGACCGTTTCTTCATAATCGTGAATCTTGATGGTTTCTTGATATGATCGCCCCATATCTTGACACCGTTTTTATCTGAAACATTCTATCGTTACCCTGAAGCTAATTGATGCAAGGGGTCGGGATATGGAAAATTCAGAGCAAAAACCATCATTTTTCAAGCGGATCAGTGGTGCTATAATCGGTGCGCCCAAGCATTTAAGGGATCCGCAGCTGTTCCATAAAATATCGCTGATCCCGATCCTGGCCTGGATCGGACTAGGTGCCGATGGCCTTTCATCTTCGGCATACGGTCCTGAGGAAGCATTTCGTGCCCTTGGGGAGCACACCTATCTGGCGGTGTTCCTCGGCCTTGCCACCGCCCTCACTGTCTTCATTATCTCCTATGCCTATTCGCGAATCATCGAGCATTTTCCCCATGGCGGCGGTGGCTACATTGTTGCCACCCATATGCTCGGGGAGAAGGCCGGGGTTGTCTCCGGCAGCGCCCTTCTGGTCGATTATATTCTGACTATTACCGTATCCATTGCCGCCTGCGTTGATGCGGTATTCAGCTATCTTCCCCAGGGATTTCATCAGTACAAGGTTCCGGTCGCCTGTTTTCTTGCACTCCTTTTGATTATCCTCAATATTCGCGGAGTCAAGGAGTCGATCACGGTTATGGCACCGATCTTCATCGTCTTCGTGGTCACCCATCTGCTGATGCTTGTATACGGGGTTTTTACCCATACCGACAAATGCGGTCCATTGTTGTGTGATGTTCAGACCGGCTTCAGTCATGACCTTTCCACTATCGGCATCTTCGGTATCCTGCTCCTTTTTGTGCGGGCCTACTCCCTTGGCGGCGGTACTTATACCGGTATCGAAGCAGTTTCCAACGGTCTGCAGATCATGCGCGAGCCAAGGGTCAAGACCGGCAAACGTACCATGGTCTATATGGCCACTTCACTTGCCTTTACCGCCGGCATCCTCTTCCTCTGCTATTCACTGGTCGGGGTCAAGCCGGTGGAGGGTAAGACCCTTAATGCAGTTCTGGCCGATGGCCTTTTCGCCAGCTGGCCCATGGGGAGCTGGATCGCATTTGTGACCATCTTCTCTGAAGGCGCCTTGCTGTTGGTTGCCGCCCAGACCGGCTTTGTAGATGGTCCAAGAGTCATGGCAAACATGGCGGTGGACTCCTGGCTGCCGCACCGTTTTGCCTCCCTTTCAGTCCGCCTGACCATGCGCAACGGCATTGTACTCATGGGAGCCGCTGCCATTGCCCTTTTGATCTATACCCATGGCTCTGTCTCAGCTCTGGTCGTCATGTATTCGATAAATGTTTTCGTTACATTTTCCCTGTCCCAGCTTGGCATGTCGAAATTCTTTGTCAACAGAAGGGGTGAAGATCCGCTCTGGATGCGGCATCTCATGGTTCATCTCGTCGGTCTGATCCTTTGTGTTACCATTTTGATTATCACAACCGTTGAAAAATTCATGGAAGGTGGCTGGCTGACCCTGCTGATCACATCGGTGGTCATCGGCCTCTGCTACCTGATAAAGGGACACTACACAAGGGTTCGAGAGGGGTTCGCCGAACTGGACAACAGCCTTCTTGACGTGCCGATTCAAGACCACGGCGAACCGCCGGCTGTCGATCACAACGCGCCAACTGCCATTCAGCTGGTTTCAGGCTATAGCGGGTTCGGTGTTCACACTCTTTTCTCTATCCTTACCACCTTCCCCAAAACCTACAAAAACATCGTCTTCGTCTCGGTGGCAGTGATCGATTCCGGTACATTCAAGGGGGCTGAGGAGATAGATGCGCTGGAGGCATCCATCAAATCCGGCCTTGAGAAATATGTCGCACTGGCTCGCAAGCTCGGTTTTGCTGCTGATTGCCGCATGGAGCTGGCGACAGACGTAGTCGAAAGCATTGTCGATGTTTGCAAGGAAATCGCAGAGGAGTATCCACGCTCAACGGTGTTTACCGGCCAGCTGACCTTCCGGCTGGAAAAGTTTTATCACCGTTTTCTCCATAACGAGACCGCCTTTGCCATCCAGCGCCGCCTGCAGTGGGACGGCCTGACAACCGTAATCATGCCGATCAGGGTAAGAATATAAACTTTCGAGAGGTGAGTAGCCATGAGAGCCTATCTCTATGATCTGGAAACCGGCCTGTATCAGGGTGAGACGTTTGAATATGAAGAGATTATCGATTCTGGAGAGGGGATTACGCGGGTTGCTCCTCCTGAGCATAAGTCAGGTTATCTGGCTCTCTTTGTTCGTAACAGTGGAACATGGAGAGTCGTGACAGTAGAATCCTATCGGCAGATGTTTGTCCCGCAAACATAAGTCTGATATAGTTCTCACTCTTTGTAAAAGTTTCATAACTTCCGGAGTGGAAACTGCCATGAAGTCAGCAATAAAATACTTTGCCTGTCTGCTGCTTGTCATGGGCGCCACCGCTGTCGGCGAGATAGTCAGGCTGCACCTTTCACCCCCGAACATGGTGATGCTTTATCTGTTGGCTGTTGTTCTTGCCGCGTTGCGCCTGGGTCTGCGACCTGCCATTGTCACTGCCGCACTCGGAGTTCTCGCCTTTGACTTCTTCTTTGTGCCACCCCGGTTTTCTTTCACTGTTCAAGATAAAGAGTATCTGATCACCTTTTTTGCCCTTTTCGGCGTCGGTCTGGTCATCAGCACCCTTGTCTCAAGGTTTCGCCAGCGCACCGAAGAGCTGGCTGAACGGGAGGCCGAGACAGCGGCTCTCTACCGGCTCAGCAGGGATATTGCCTCTGCACCTGACAGCAGCGCTGTGTACAGCGCCATTGTCCACAATGCTGCCGAATGCTTCCAGGTTGAAGCTGCCCTTATGATCCCGATTGACGGGGCTTTGCAGGTAGTCGAGAAAAACGGTGAGCTGGAGATAACCGCCGCTGACATTGAACTTGCAAAGTGGTCTTTCAAGAGTCTGCGCAAGGCAGGGCACGGCAGCGGCAGCTATTCCGACTCTTCGGCAATGACGCTCCCTTTTGTGGTTATGGGAGAGTGCATCGCCATTCTCATTCTCTTTACTTGCGAAAGGGGAGCAATTGCCGAGAAGCGCCTGAACAGGATCGTCGAAGGATTTGCCATCCAACTGAAAATGGCGTTGGTACGCCTTGAACTGGCGCAGCAGGCTGAAGCCGCACAGGTCGTTCATGCGCGGGAAAAGCTGGAGAGGGCTCTTCTCAACTCCGTATCCCATGATCTGCGCACTCCGCTGGCAACGGTTACCGGAGTGCTGACAAGTCTTAAAGAGGATGGCGGTCACCTGAGCGACAGGGCGCGGCTGGAGCTGCTTGATACTGCCTGCAGCGAGGCAGAGCGGCTCAACCGCTTTGTCGGCAACCTCCTCGACATGACACGCATCGAGGCAGGGGCCGTACGCCTCAGGCTTGAGCCGTGCGATGTTCAGGATCTTGTTGGCTGCGCCATAGGAGCGGTTGAACAGAGGCTTGGCAATCTGAGGATTGATGTGAAGCTTGCCGATAACCTGCCGCTTGTTATGATGGATATGGTGCTGATGACCCAGGTGCTGGTAAACCTCCTCGATAATGCCCGCAAATATGCTCCGCTCAAAAGCAGGGTCGAAATATCCGCCAATGCCGATAAAAACTGGCTCTACCTGGCGGTTTCCGATCAGGGGGGCGGTCTGCCGGGAAAAGATCTCCAGCATATTTTTGACAAGTTCTACCGTGTCCCCATACCTGAAGGGGCAGGCGGCACGGGGCTTGGACTCTCCATCTGCAAGGGGCTTGTTGAGGCCCACGGCGGGACTGTTTCGGCGGAAAATCTTGTAACTGGCGGCTTTAGGGTTTGTATTGAACTGCCGCTTAAGGAAATGGAGCAACAATGACAGCTGATCGCGAACCTGCCAACCTGCCAAGAATCCTGATTGTTGATGACGAGAGTGCCATCAGGCGTTTTCTCCATACCATCCTCAACGCCGAAGAGTTCTTCCTTCACGAAGCTGAAACCGGTCACGCCGCTCTGGCAGCGGCAGCAGCTTTCAGGCCCGATGTGATTCTGCTCGATCTTGGCCTTCCTGATCTCGACGGCATAGAGGTGCTAAAACGGATTCGCGAGTGGTCACAAGTCCCTGTGATCATCCTGTCAGTGCGGGACCGGGAGGACGACAAGGTTGCTGCCCTTGATGCCGGGGCAGACGACTATCTCAGCAAACCGTTCGGAACCGGTGAACTTCTGGCAAGGATCAGGGCAGCTCTGCGACGCTCCATCCAGGAGGTTGGTGAACCGGTATTTTCCAGCGGCGCTCTGGAGATTGACCTGAACCTTCGCAGGGTGACGGTTGCTGGGGCTGAAGTTCAGCTGACACCGACGGAATACGACATCCTGCGTTATTTTGTCTCCCACGCCGGCAAGGTTCTCACCCACAGCCAGATACTGAAGCAGGTCTGGGGGCTGGCCTATCTTGAGCAGCCCCATGTTTTACGGGTCAATATCAGCAACCTGCGCCGCAAGATAGAGAGCGACCCGTCAAGGCCAAAATATATCGTTACCGAACCGGGGGTCGGCTACCGGCTGAAGCTGGTCTGATTACAGCTGCTGTTTTTCGTATTGACATTATCCGGCGTAATTCGTATATTGATAATCATTTTCAAAAAGGCGCGCCGTGATTATATCCAAAAAACAGGCATTTCAGGATTTCGCATCTGCAAAGGGGCTTAAATCAACGAAACAGCGGGATATTATTCTCGACTCTTTCCTCTCCTGTCACCAGCACCTAACTACCGAAGAGCTTTATCTCAAGCTGAAAACAGACAATCCCAATATAGGTTTTGCCACGGTCTACCGGACTTTGAAGCTGTTTGCCGAGTCCGGCATCGCCAGAGAAATCCAGTTTGGCGACGGCCAGACCCGTTATGAACATATGCATGCCGGTGAGCACCATGACCATCTTGTCTGTACCCGTTGCGGAGCAATAGTGGAGTTCGAGAACGAGACAATCGAGAAGTTGCAGAGTGAAGTTGCTGCCCAGCATGGCTTTACTATCAAGAATCACAAACTTGAGCTTTACGGTTATTGCGTGAAGTGCAGCTGATTTTTTTTGAGTGGAGAATGAAAATGATTATCAATAGCAGTTTGTTTAGCCAGGAGATCACCCTTTTATGAGCAGTCCGGAGCAGTCAATGACAGAGCAGGCAGCAGAGAGGGTGCGTAAGGTTGCCCTTGTCGGAAACCCCAATGTCGGCAAGAGTGTTCTTTTTAACGCCCTGACCGGTGCCTATGTGACGGTCTCCAACTATCCGGGGACTTCCGTCGAGGTTTCACGGGGTAGCTCGACCATTGAAGGCAGCCCCTGGGAGGTTATCGATACTCCGGGGATGTATTCGATTCATACGATTACCGAGGAGGAGAGGGTCGCACGGGAGATTCTCCTCCATGAGTCGCCCGATGTTGTTATCCATGTGCTTGATGCCCGCAATCTTGAGCGGATGCTCGCCATGACGATCCAGCTTATCGAGGCCGATCTACCGGTGATTCTGGTGGTCAATATCATGGATGAGGCTGAGCGGATGGGGCTCACTATCGATCTGAAACTGCTTCAGGAAAAGCTCGGCATACCTGTGATCGGAGCAGCAACGGGGCGAAAGCGTGGTCTTGACGAGATCCGCAAATGCATTAATGGCTATGTGCGGGAGACTGATCAGCACCGCTTTCTTTACAGCCGCCTGCTGGAACATGACATAACCGAGGTTTGCGGGCTCATGCAGGGGGACTATATTCTCTCCCGCCGGGCTCTGGCGCTGCTCCTTATGCAACAGGATGACGAGATTACATCCATAGTCCGCCACAAGGAGGGTGACGCCTATGCTCCACTTGCTGAAAAAGTCAGGGCAATAGCTTTTGACAGGCGTGAATCATTTCATCTCGATCTTTCCCTTGAGCGCAAAGAGATCGTTCGCGGCATAATCAACGGTGTTTTCCATGCGCCGGAAAAAAGGGTCGTGACCCTTGCCGAGCGCTTTTCAAATCTATCTGTTCGGCCGTTAACCGGAGTGCCACTCCTTTTGATTGTCCTCTATTTCGGGCTTTACCAGTTTGTCGGCGTGTTCGGCGCCGGGACAGTTGTCGATTTCATTGAGAAAAAATTCTTTGTCGAACTGTTCAATCCATGGATCTCGGGAACGGTAAAGAACCTGATTCCGTGGGAGATAATTCAGGAGCTGTTTGTGGGCGAGTACGGCATCATCACCCTGGGCATCCGCTATGCAGTGGGGATAATCCTGCCGATTGTGGCAACTTTTTTCATCTTCTTCTCCTTTCTCGAAGATACCGGCTACTTTCCGCGACTTGCGCTCCTTGTTGACCGGGTATTCAAATATTTCGGCCTGACAGGCAGAGCCGTAATCCCCATGGTGCTCGGCTTTGGCTGCGATACCATGGCGACCATGGTAACCAGAACTCTGGAGACAACCCGGGAGAGGATTATTGCCACCATTCTGCTTTCCCTGACAATCCCCTGCTCTGCACAGCTCGGGGTTATCATGTCACTGCTTTCAAAATATCCGGGTGCACTTCTGGTCTGGAGTGGTTGTCTTCTTCTGCTCTTTTTTGTTGTCGGCCTGCTTGCCGCAAAGATACTCCCCGGAGAGGCGCCGATGTTCTACATGGAGCTGCCACCCATGCGACTCCCCCAGTTCGGCAATGTTGTCACAAAGACTTACACCCGGATGCAGTGGTACTTCCTTGAAATTCTGCCCCTCTTTGTTATCGCCTCGGTAATGCTCTGGCTCGGGAAGATCACCGGCTTTTTCGAAAAACTGGTCAATGCAATGACACCTGTCATGGCTTCAATCGGGCTGCCACGGGAGAGTGCCGTGGCATTCATCTTCGGCTTTTTTCGCCGCGATTACGGTGCTGCCGGGCTTTATGAGCTGCAGACAAAGGGGCTCATGGACGCACGGCAGCTAACGGTTGCTGCCGTCACCCTGACGCTTTTCATCCCCTGTGTTGCCCAGTTCCTGATTATGAAGAAGGAGCGGGGGTGGAGGGTTGCCGGAGCCATAGGGCTTTTTGTCACCCTGCTTGCTTTTGGCAGCGGCTACCTGCTCAACAAGGCTCTGCTTGTTACCGGACTTCTGGCATGATCTGCGGCTTCTGCAGCCATGAGTTTGAAGAGTCCGATGGTAAAAAGGGGTGCGGTGGCTGCCCAGGCGGGTGCCATTCTATTCACTGTCCGCGCTGCAATTACAAAAATCCGCTTGAACCGGCGCTTGTAAGAAAAATAAAAAAACTGCTCGATAAAGGAGCTGATAAATGAAACTGACAGATCATGCTGAAGAGATTCTGGAGTCCATGTGGATCGCGATTGAAGAGGATGGCCGTGGTTATGCCGATATGGTCTCTATCGGAATCAGTGGTGACGATCCGGCCTTGAAGGAGCTGGTATCAAATGCACTGGTCGAGATCAAGGGGGAACGGCTTAACTTCCGCCCTGAAGGAAGACGTGAGGGTGAGATGACCATTCGCCGCCATCGCCTTGCCGAGCGGCTGATGATGGATGTCCTCAATATCCGTGGCGATAGTGCCGAGATAAAGGCCTGCCAGTTCGAGCACCTCTTGAATGAAGGGGTTGATGCAAAGGTCTGTACCATGCTCAATCATCCGACCACCTGCCCCCACGGAAAAAGGATTCCGCCCGGTGACTGTTGTCATGAGGCCCGCAGCAGCGGCGATCTCGGTGTTGTCCCTCTGACCGAGCTCAAATCGCGGGAGGAGGGGGAGATTGCCTACATCCAGACCGACGACGGCAAGAAAATGCAGAAGCTGATGGCAATGGGAGTGCTCCCCGGTAATCGCATCATTTTACTGCACTCTTTCCCCTCATACATTTTCAGAGTCGGTTTCTCGGAGTTTGCCATTGATTCAGCCATGGCAAGGGAGATATTTGTAAGGCGCTGAGTCTGGCCGAAATGGTTGAAGAGTATAGAAAAAAGGACTGGTTTTTTTAGGCGTCATGGTCGGCATTTACTGTAAAAATCTTATGGGGCTGGAAGCATGACATCTTCTTGTGAATGAGCATAGAGACAGGCCGGTGACATTAGTACCGGCCTGCCCTTGACCCTTATAAATCAGAAATAGCGCTTTAACAGCCCGGCAAATGCCTGCCCGTGGCGGGCTTCATCCTTGCACATTTCGTGAACAGTATCATGGATGGCATCATAGTTGAGCTGCTTGGCTTTGGTCGCCAGATCCTTTTTCCCCTGACAGGCACCGTTCTCAGCTGCTACACGCATCTCAAGGTTTGTTTTAGTGTCAGCTTTCAAAACTTCTCCCAGTAGCTCTGCAAATTTGGCGGCATGCTCAGCCTCTTCAAAGGCGATCCGCTTGTATGCCTCGGCAATTTCAGGATACCCCTCCCGATCTGCCTGACGGCTCATGGCCAGGTACATGCCGACTTCGGTGCATTCACCGGTGAAATTCATCCTGAGACCTTCGATAATTTCCGGATCAACCCCCTGGGCTACACCGATTTTATGCTCATCGGCCCAACCAAGAACGCTTTCGTCTTTCAGAATAAACTTACCCGACGGAGCCTTGCATTGGGGACACTCGGCCGGTGGGGCATCTCCCTCGTGAACGTAGCCACAGATGGTGCAGACATACTTTTTCATAAATTCTCCTTTATGGATTAATGTGGAGACCACAAGTGTGATCATTAATAAAGATGATTAGCATAATATTCCAAAAAACATTACATCAAAAAACTGTGCAGTCAACTGGTAATACAGTCTGAAGCATGACATATTCTTAACTCCCTGCTACAATTTCAATGAAAGAGAAAAATCGCTCACAGTCATCAGCGGAGGCGCAATTGACAGCTTCATCCCGCCCCAGAAGATTCTTCATTCTCCTCAATCTCATTTTGGGTCTGTCAGCCTGCAGCGCACCGGCACCCGAGACTCTGCACGGCTACATCGAAGGGGAGTTCGTCTATGTTGCTGCGCCGAGTGCCGGGGTGGTTGCCTTGAGCGTAGCAAAGGGGGAGCAGGTGCAAAAGGGGTCACCGCTCTTTGCGCTGGAGAGCGTGGCAGAGCGGGATTTGCTAGACGAGGCTGCCAGGAGGGTTGCCCAGGCAAGGGCGGCGCTATTGGACTCTGAAAAGGGGCTGCGCCCGACGGAAGTTGCCGCACTTAGGGCCAGGCTGGAGCAGACAAAGTCTGCTCTTTCCCTTGCGGAGAATGAGCTGACACGGCAGCAGAAACTATTTGCCACAGGGGCTGTCTCTGCCCAGAGTCTTGACCGGAGGCTCTCGGAGCGGGATCAGCAGCTACAGCTGAAAGAGAGCCTGGATGCAGAGCTGAAGACTGCCGCCCTTGGGGCGCGGGCAGATCAGCAGTCGGCAGCAAGGGCCAATGTCAAGGCGCTTGAGGCGGCCCTTGCCCGAGCTGAGTGGGAACTTGGCCAGAAAAGCCGCAAGGCGCCTGAAAACGCCCTTGTTTTTGACACCCTTTACCGGAGTGGTGAGTGGGTTCCTGCCGGTAGGCCGGTTGTCTCACTACTGCCGCCGGGCGGGGTAAAGGGGCGCTTTTATCTGTCTGAGGGGAGGCTGGCTTCTGTCAAGGTTGGCAGTCCGGTGCAGGTAACGGTTGACGGCTTTAGGGAGGTAATCAGCGCAAAAGTCAGTTTCATCTCCCCTAGACCGGAATATACGCCGCCGGTGATCTATAGCCGGGAGAATCGCGCCAGACTGGTCTATCTCATCGAGGTTACCTTCTCTCCGGAAAAAGCTGTCAATCTCCACCCCGGACAGCCCGTCGATATTCGTCTCGGCAGCTGAACATGGAACCCGAATTCACTATTGATGTCCATGGTATGACCAAGATTTTCGACGGCAAGACTGTGGTGAACGGCATGGATCTGCGCATGAGGAGGGGTGAGATATGCGGCTTTCTCGGCCCCAACGGCAGCGGTAAGACAACCTTTATCAGGATGCTCTGCGGTCTGCTTCATCCCGACGGTGGCAGCGGCAGCTGTCTTGGCTACAATGTCATCCGGGAGAGCGAAAAGATCCGCCTTGAGTCGGGCTACATGACCCAGAGATTCAGTTTTTACGAGGATCTGACCATTGCCGAAAATCTTGATTTTGTTGCCCGGATGTTCTCTCTGCCCGGTCGCAGGGCCTCAGTAGAAGCGGCTCTGGAGTGGCTTGGTCTGGCAAATCGCAGAAATCAGCTTGCTGGTGAGCTATCCGGTGGCTGGAAACAGAGACTTGCCCTTGCTGCTTGCATGATCCACAAACCTAGGCTGCTCCTTCTCGACGAGCCGACCGCCGGAGTTGATCCAAAGGCGCGGCGTCAGTTCTGGGATACGATCCGAACCCTTGCTGATGGGGGGTTGACAGTCCTTGTCTCCACCCACTACATGGATGAGGCGATCCGCTGCGACTCCCTTGCCTACATCGCCTACGGCAACCTCCTTGTGCATGGCACGCCAGCTGAGGTCGCCGGTGATTCAACCCTTGAAGAGGTGTTTGTCCGGCTTATGGACGGGGTGGAGGACAGTTACCACTAATCGTCGATTAAACAAAGAGTCATAGAGAAATCTGATAAGTGCTTTGATTTCATGTAAATGAAGGTTTGCTCGGTGTCTCAGTGTCTCTGTGTTTCATGGTTTGTTTCAAAGGAATAAAATGAATCATTCCCATACATTTTCTTTGCCGCGCCTCTGGGCAATTGTTGTCAAGGAGTTCATCCAGATGCGCCGTGACCGGCTCACCTTTGGCATGATGATCGGTATCCCACTCATTCAGCTGATCCTTTTCGGCTTTGCCATAAACTCCGATCCGAAGCATCTGGCAACAGCAGTTCATGTTGCCGATCATGGCCCCCAGGCAAGAAGCGTGCTTGGCTCCATGAAGGCAAGCGGCTACTTCGATTTTATCAGGGAGGTGGCAAACGAGGCCGAAGGCGAAAGGCTCCTTGCAACCGGTGAGGTGCAGTTTCTGGTGACCATCCCGGCAGGTTTTTCAAGGGAGCTTCTGCGCGGTGAGAAACCGACACTTCTTCTGGAGGCCGATGCCACCGATCCGGCAGCAACCGGCAACGCCATCGCGGCACTGAAAATAATTGCCCGTTCTGCCCTGGATAACGACCTCAAGGGTGGGCTTGCCTTTCTTCAGTCCGGTGCAGATCCCCTTGAACTGCGGGTTCATCCTAAATACAACCCGGAAGGGGTTACCCAGTACAACATTGTGCCGGGGCTCATGGGGGTGGTGCTCACCATGACTATGGCGATGATCACAGCCCTTGCCATCACCCGGGAGCGGGAGCGGGGGACCATGGAGAACCTTCTCTCCATGCCGACGAAACCGCTTGAAGTGCTGCTCGGCAAGATCATCCCCTATATTCTTGTCGGCTATGCTCAGGTAGGGCTGATTCTCCTGGCGGCCAGAGTCATCTTCAATGTGCCGATGGTCGGAAGCCTGACCCTGCTTCTGGCGGTAGCAATGCTCTTCATCATAGCCAACCTGGCTGTCGGGATAACCTTTTCGACCCTGGCGCGAAACCAGCTCCAGGCTGTGCAGATGACTTTCTTCTTCTTCCTCCCCTCGATGCTCCTCTCAGGCTTTATGTTCCCGTTTCGTGGCATGCCCGGCTGGGCTCAGATGATCGGCGAACTTCTTCCCCTGACCCATTTCTTAAGGATTGTGCGTGGAGTACTTCTGAAAGGGAACGGTTTTGCAGAGATCTCGGGACAGATCTGGCCGATTGCTCTCTTTGCCTTATTGGCTGTAGTTGTAGGTGTAAAGCGGTATCGCAGGACTCTGGATTGATAAAGTCAGGCTGAAGGGTTAATGGTTAAGGGTTTGTTAGATTATATTTCAATTATTTAAGCAAATATGTATACCTGAGAAGAAATAGCTGCTATTGATTATTAAACCGGTTTTTGTCCGGGCTAAATTAACAGGAAGTTTCAGGAGATGTACACACATGGTAGAAGGAACAGTTAAATGGTTTAATGACAGCAAAGGGTTTGGTTTTCTTGAGCAGGAAAATGGCGACGACGTATTCTGCCATTTTTCAGCAATCACTGGTGACGGATTCAAGTCCCTTGCTGAAGGCGATAGGGTTAGTTTTGATGTAACAAATGGTCCTAAAGGCCTGCAGGCTGCGAACGTCTCCAGAATCTAGGTAATGTCCATTAGTAGGAGCAAAAAAGCCCCGGTATTCCCCGGGGCTTTTTTACTTAAGATCTGCAATATTTTAGAGGAGCCCTATCCGCATGGCTAAACCGAATTATTCATTCCAGAAACGACAGAAAGAGCTTGAAAAAAAGAAGAAGACTGAAGAAAAAGCGCAGCGCAAGCGGGAAAAACAGCTTGAAGAAACAGCTGACTCCGAAGAACAGCCAGCTCCAGCTGCGGAGGAAAATTCTCCGTAGAGGGTTTTGATTCTGCCCTTATATCGATGGCAGTTTATTGTTCACAGGTGACTATAGAGGTTATGCCTGCCAGGCTGAAAGACAGAAGCTCAGGTCCAGTGGATACTCTGAGCTGTTGCAATGAGCCTGTACTGAAGTTGAAATGGCTAACCTCATGAAACTTCGAAACTATCTGACAGTTTTACTCCTCCTTGCCACAGCGCTGTTGACTCCGCTTAACAGCTTCGCCAATGAATTTAAACCCGATGCAACGCAGAGTTGGTGCGCCTGTCATCTGGCCGATTCTGGCGCACGCGCAGGAGATGCCCAGCCGGATCACTGTTGAGGTAATGCTGACGACTGCTGCGACTGCCATGGCTGTTGTCCGCTTGCTACTGCGCCATCACTGTTTTGCGGCTTGCGCTTGAATCATTCCGTAAAGGAGCATTTTCACCCCTACGCCAATGGTTTTCAGCCAGAGGTTATTCTCACCAATTTGTCCCACCTCAAAGTTTCTCCCTGACGGAATTCCTTTCATTACATCAAAGATTATTGTCGTTTTAAAGTTGTTGATACACCTGAAAACATAATGTTTCGAGGTGTTGTTAGTGTCTAAGGGCGACATTTACACCAAGGAGTATTGTTGTGACAAATAAAGACCCTTTCATGCCCAGGGCGATCTGGCTGTCTGTTGGCGGTTTTGCTGCAACAATCTTCTGCTATCTTGGCGTAATCCGGTTTGCACAGTTATGGCGGTTAACTGTTGAATGAATGGCCGGGAATCGACGTCAAACAAAGTGAATTGCAAATATTTATTGTCATCTGATTAGCACCAATCTTCCGCTTGATGTTTTTTATTTCATCGCCCTTGAAGGCGAGGGAGAATATTTGGCACTTGCGGAAGATCCGTATCTATCAGGTATTGTTATAAAATGGCTCAAAGGGTAAAATGGGATATATTTGTAAAATGCTTGTTTGGCGGAGGTGAAGAGTGCAATCCGTGATAGTGCCGGTAATTGTCGGCGTAGCCATGTCTGGTGACGGCATAAAAAGCGAAGCTCCGCAGGAAGAAAGGGCGCTCCTTGCCGGCGGCTGTTTCTGGGGGATGCAGGATATTTTGCGAAAGGTTCCGGGCGTGATTTCGACAAAGGTTGGCTACACGGGAGGCGATCTCAAAAATCCGCGCTACGATGACCTTCACATGGATGGCAACGGGCATGCAGAGGCCGTCGAGGTGATTTTTGATCCGGGAAAGATCAGCTATGAAGAGCTGCTGGAAAAATGGTTTTTCCGGATGCACGATCCGACCAGCGTCAATCGTCAGGGGGGGGATTTCGGTGTGCAGTACCGTTCAGCCATCTTCTATGGCGACTCGCGGCAGAAGGAGATGGCAGAGCGGGTAAAAAGAGCTGTTGACGGGTCAGGTAAGTGGCAACGCCCGGTTGCCACCGAAATTGTAGCGGCAAAAGAGTTCTACTCGGCAGAAGAGTATCATCAGGATTACCTTGTCAAAAACCCTCGCGGCTACAGCTGTCATTTCCTGCGGGAGTAGATTTCAGGTCAGTAGATGATGATGTAGTCGTGCTGCTGGGCGATCTTGGATATTTCGAGCACATCGCTGATGATATAACTCTTCCCCTCAAGGCTGAAGGTCTTGGTGCCATCACCGTTATCTGTGCAGCTTTCGATAAGTGTTTCAAAAAGTGCTGTCTTGACCATGCTTCTCCTCTATTTACCGATCCTTTTCAGATCCTGAAAGATATTTTCCGGCTTCGGATAGCCGTTGTCAAGCTTCAGGCATGTCAGGTGCAAGTGTGTTGGTGATCGCTTCTTCCGGGCATTGAGCCCCGTTCTGCCGACAGTGGCGATACGGTCTCCTGGTTTTATGATGTCACCGATCGTGACAAGAATATCCCGATTGTGAGCGTAGTAGAGCAGCAGTTCATTTGTTGGATCGTAGACCCAGACGTATTTGCCGCCACGCAGTTTACTCTCCGCTTCCCATTCATTTGCTACAGATACAACAATGCCGCCGCTCATGGAAAGCACATGCACAGGTTTGCCTGTGCGGTCGTCCAAGTCGTCACGGTTTTTGTCGCGGATGAAAAGGTCGAATGATGGGTGCCCGCCATGGCGGTTCCCGCTGAAGAAGTCGTATCCGGAAGCAACATAGTCGCGCCCCCGGTTGCCGGTTGCTTGCAGCGTGTATCCTTCGATTGGGAAACGCCATTCAGACCGGCTTAACTGGCCCCCGCCGTTTGAAAAATAGTAATTCTTTACAAGCGGCAAAAGCCGCCGCATCTCTCCCAGAGCCGCATTCCGACTAATATTGTTGTCTCGGATATGGGTGTTCAGCTGATTGAATTCGCGGTATGCGGTGAAGTTTCCATCTGCATGCAGTTGTGGTGGCAGCAGAAGCAGCATTAGGATAATGGTGAGCCAGTCGGTTAGTTTCAAAAAAATCCTTTCAGTCATATTTTTATGCCAGTCGATCCTGTTTTGCAGGGATGTGGAATAGTCAAATTGATGAATGTCACCAAAAAGAAGTTGACAGCTTACTAAAAGTCAATACTGTCGGCAATATTTATCAACTTTGCCTACCTTCAAAATCAGGCGCTCAGTCATACTTAGAAAGCCGGACATGACTGGATGTTATCGATGGGGAGGTTTTGGCGGATTTAAGCAGAAGGTCTATTTATGTTAGCATCCGACTGGTTCAGTCAGGTAAGTAGTTGTATCTGTTGTTTATGTTCTCTGAATAATAAAAGAGCCTGCTGTCCAAATGGTCAGCAGGCTCTTTTTGTTGACGTAAGGGCTGGATTAGTTCCCCGGAACGCTCTCGTCGATGTTGCCAGTAAAGCCGAATGTGTAAGGGAATCCGAGATTTTTCCAGCCAGACGCTACGGTGCGATAGCCTTTGGAATCTGTCCCGCCTTCGAATCCACCCACAACATTGTAGACATTGGTGTAGCCGTCAGCTTCGAGTGCCTGGGCTGCTTTCACACTGCGGCTACCGGAGCGGCACAGGGTCATGATTGCCTGATTGCTTGCAAGATTCAACTTTGCAACATCGACCATGAACAGATTGTTTGGTATAAGCTCGTAACCCTTGCCCGGCTTTTCAATTTCAAAAGCGATGTTGAATACCTTTGCTGCGATTTCCGACCCTGCACCGAGCTTGTTAGCGCCAGGGTGACCGACCCATGCCCATTCTTCAGGAGTCCGGACATCAAGCATGATAGCTTGACCGGACGCCATCATTGAGTAGGCAACGGACGGGGTGATGTTCTGGAAGGCGTTTGCAGAAGAAAAAGCAGAGACTAGGGCGAGAACTGTAAAAATAATGGCTTTTTTCATTGAGTACTCCTTTGAGGTTTAGTGAGCTTGATTTTCCATCTTTGGCCGATCATTTTCTACTGTACGTCAAATTATGATAATGCAACCTGTGTCACACCTTTAAATCTAAATCCCCTCCTTTGTTATTAATATGTCAACTAAGAGTGCTAATTAAATGTATCCACTTACTGTGCCAACTTAAATATTGTTTAAGAATATCTGCCCGGTGGAAAACAAATGTCAGGAAGAGCCAGTGTTATAAGGGGTATAATCTGTCTGGCTCAATTTGTTCATAGTTTATGCATTATGTTCTTAGAATCGGCCTGTAGTGCGCGTATCTCATTGATAAGGCGGCACTATTCATTGATGAGTAGCGGATAGGCTTAAAATCGCTGTTTTGCGGCACCTGCATTGTTAACGCTATTTCGCATGGCGACAGAGGCAATCGCCGCCAGTTCACTTAATCTTGTTGGATGCACCGGTTTTCTGTGGTGCCATGCTTTTTATCCTGTATTGATTAACTTGATTAGTAGCCCTAATCGACTTTACCTTGCCACTGTGTGAGTCTCTGGATGGTTATACTTCTTGGTCCGAATCAGCCTGTGCAGCAGTCAGATTGAACATCCCCATCTCTTTCTGTAGAACGGCTGTCTGTAGGGATAGGCTGGCAACGGCAGTGTCAAGAAGAGAGGCCGCTTCAAGGTTTTTGTCATTGGAATGTTCTATGCCGGTGACAGCGCTGGTGATGTCGGCAGTCGAGGCAGTCTGCAGATCAGATGCCGACTTGATTTGGCCGATCATTCCGGTGATCTGTTCTGTAGACCGTGCAATCGAATTGCTGGTTTTTGCCTGCTCCTGGGTTGATGCCCTTACCTGTGCCGCAAGTGAGCGCATTTTTCCCACTGAAGACATGATGACCTCGCTGACTTTTGCCTGCTCTTTGGTTGCAGTGCCGATCTGCTGCACCATCTTGGAAACCTTTTCAACCGAGCTATTAATCAAGCCGCTCCCTGTTGTCTGCTCTGCTGCCGAACGGGCAATGGCGTTTATTTGATCGGTAGATTTCTTAACGCCGCTGACAATTTTCTGGAGAGCCTCTCCGGATTTTTGTGAAAGCAGGGCCCCTTCTTCAATATTATTTTCTGCCTCAGCAATTGCATTGACTGCACGTTTGGTCTCTATCTGAACGCCATCAATGAGCCCCGCAATTTCTCGGGTAGAGCTTTTGGTCCTCTCCGCAAGATCCTTGATTTCACCGGCCACCACGGCAAATCCCTTGCCGTGATCACCGGCCTGCGCCGCGATAATGGCTGCATTCAATGCCAAGAGGTTTGTCTGTTCGTTGACCTCATTTATTACCCTTAGAATTGCGCCAATATCCTCGGCCTTGCTGGAAAGAGTTGTAATGACCTCTGCAGTGATTTGCGAAGACCGGCGGATTTCTTCCATGCCGGTGATCGCATTTGCGACGGAGTCCATGCCGAATTCAGCATCCTGCAGCACACTGCCGGAAATTGCTGCAGCCTCGCGGGAATTTATTTCGACTTCTTTTATCGATGCATTAAGCTCATACACGGAAGATGCTGCTGAGTTGGACGCCTCCATCAGGGCGGTTGTGCCCTGACTGATCTGCTTGACTGCTGCTGCAATCTCGGTAATGGAAGAACTGACCTCCTCCACAACACCAAGCAGGTTATCCATTGAGAGCGCCACTTCCTCGACGCTGGATGCCATCTCGAGAATTGATGAAGATGTTTCATCTGCAGATATTGAAAGAGTGTCAACACCTCTGGAGACATCAGCTGCTGTTTTGTTGATTGACAGTACACCCTGTGAGGTCATGCCGATACCGGCGGCCTGACTGCTGGTCGTTTCCATGACAGTTTTTGCTGCGGTAAAAATATTGCCGGAGACCAGAGCAAGGTCACTCGCCGAACTGTTTACCCTGTTCACCATTAGCCGCAGGCTTTCAACCATTTTGTTGAGTGAAGAGCAGAGCTCGCCAATTTCGTCTTTGGATAGAACGTCAAGGGTCTCTGCAAGATTCCCTTCTGCCACTGATTTGGCAAATTCCAGACCTATATTTACCGGCTTCTTTATATAGATATTGAAAAGAGAAATTATGGCAAGCGTGACAGCTACGAGCATGCAGGCCTGAAAGAGTGGGATCATCAGTAGATTCTTCGTATTTATCTCATCCATGGTTCTGGTCGTATAAATAATTTCCACTGACCCTACGGGAGTGTTATTGAGAGAAATCTGTTCTTTGGCTATAAACTTCTTCTTCGCGCTCCGTTTAATTTCCTTTTCCTTGAGAACCTCTCCATTAGTCCCGATAAACCTCATGGACTCGATATCTTCATCCTTGAGGGACTCTTCAATGTAGGATCCAAGGAGGTCGAAATTGAAGTTCAAAATCGGCTCAGCGCTTATTCCGGCGGCTTGACGGACGTTTCGTTGCATTCTTTTGTGCAAGGAGTTAAGGAGGTCCGCACTGGAGGATTTTATGTAGAGAAACGTACCGATGCTCTGGCCCACGACAAGCAATAGAATGAGAATGGATATGAACCGGGTTGCAAGTGAGCTGTTTTTCTTCATCTGGTGGCCTTATTGGTTATATGATTTTCTGCTGCCCCACATTTGACGGTCCATGAAGCAGCCGTTATGGAGGAGGGCCGAAAACCTGTCAGTTTCCGGCCACATCACCATGTATGATTGAACGTTCCACAGGCAAAGCCTGTCTGTTACTTGGCGCTGAGTACACCCTTCTCAAGGAACAGATAATTACTGTAACCTTTTGCTTCGAGGTAGTACTGAAGCCACTCAACCTGTTTACCGACCGCGTCGAGAATAAGAAGCTGCTTGTTTTTGAATTCGCCCTTATTGATGAGATCGACCATCCGATCGGAAGGGATGTTTCGCAGTCCCTGGATTTGCGGTATGACGTCGCGTTGGATAGGTTCACGGATGTCAACTACTACGGCGTTTGGTTTTGCGGCTTTACTCTTGAAATCATCATAGCCAATTAACTTTTTGGCAAATGTGCTTTTAGGGATAAGTTTTTCTTTATCGGCAGGGGTTTTACCGAGGAGTGTGGTTTTGTCCGGATTGGCTTTTGCCCAGTCAAATATTCCGGCATCATAAACGGTGACACCTTTAAAACCTGATTTAGTTGCTAATTCAGCGGCTTCATAGCTTTTTTCGCAGGTATGACCGTTGCAGTAGAAAACCAGCGGTGATGGGGCCGATTTTTGCCTTGCTTTCTCCAGGTCGGTGGTAAATGTCTTCACCGCCATGGGGAGGTGGGCTGCCTTGTTTATATGGATTACGTCATATTCTATCTTTGAGCGGACATCGATAATTGCCGCCTTGTCATACTGACTTTTCAGATCATTGGTGCTGATGAACTGCAGGCTTGGATACTTTTTGCGAAGGGGAAATCCTTCCTCTGCTGCCAAAAGAGGCGTCGACAGTAACAGTAGGCAGGTAAGAGCGAAAATGGTTCTCTGTAATGTTGCTTTCATCATGTTTTTTCTCCTTTGATAAATGACGGTTGTAAATTTTACAGCTTTTTCCATTCTGAAGTGGTGTGTGACAACACCATAAACACGGAGGTCTCTTCGACCCTGAAATCCTTTATACGTAAGATAGAATCTACTTTGATTACAATTAAGAGATATCTAATAGTGGCAAGGATATAGGCAACAATGGCACGTACGCATGAGCCTGATGGCAGACAATGAAGATGACCTTGATTCGGAGTCGGTCTTTAAAGCACTTAAGTCTGGAAGTCGCAGTGTTGCTGATGGTTAGTTTCATTGATTAATTGCAAGGATTATAATGAGAAGATGCTCTGATGGCAAACAAAATTATCTATTAATGGTTAATATGTAAACTTTGCAACTTTATTGCATGTGGTTTGCAGCTTGTTAGTTTCGGAGTAGTGTAAGCGCAACTTATCTAGCGGTGGGTAAAGGGAAATATGAGCAGATTCTTCATGAAGTGATGGTGCCCTGGTCCTGAAGCAATTCAGTAGTAACCCTTTAAAAAACCGGTAAGATGTAGTAGGCTTTGGTGTTATTAATTTGTCAGGAGTAATTCAATGTCCAATGAGCGCAGAAGCGGTATACTTCTTCATCCTACATCTCTACCGGGGAACCGTGGAATCGGCACTCTTGGCGCTGAAGCCCTCTTGTTTGCCGATTTTCTTGCGGCTGCCGGTCAGACCCTCTGGCAGGTTCTTCCGCTGGCTCCCCCAGGGTGCGGCAACTCCCCATACTCGGCTTTTTCGGCCTTTGCCGGTAATCCTCTTCTGATCGATCTGGACATTCTTGCAGATGAAGGTGATCTTGACCCTTTGGAGCTGCCTGCTTTTGCAAGTTCCGAGCGGATCGACTTCACTGCGGTTGAGAAAGTCAAACTTCCGCTGCTGCGAAAAGCTGCCGAGAGGTTTTTCTCTTTGCCCGAGAATGAGCGTCTCCATGACTTCTGGAGGTTTTGCGACTCTACTTTCTGGCTGCATGACTACGCACTTTTCGGGGCGCTTAAAGCTCATTTTGATGGCAAACCCTGGAACAAGTGGCCGGAAAAACTCCGCAAGCGCGATTTGGCAGAGTGCGGATGTTTCTCGGCGCTACTCGGTTCCGAAATAGGATTTCAGAAGTATATGCAGTGGCAGTTCTCAAGGCAGTGGCAGCGGGTGAAGAGCTATGCCAACGGGCGTGGTATCCTCCTAATCGGTGATGCGCCGATCTTTGTTGCCCATGATTCTGCTGATGTCTGGTGTAATCAGCATATCTTTAATCTTGATGATAACGGCATTCCAATCAATGTTGCCGGTGTTCCGCCGGACTACTTCAGCAGGACCGGTCAGAGGTGGGGCAATCCGCTCTACAGGTGGGACGTGCTGGCAGCTGACGGCTATGGCTGGTGGATTGCGCGGCTCAAGAACGATTTTGCCATTTACGATATCCTCAGAATCGACCATTTCCGAGGCTTTGAGTCCCACTGGGAGATTCCGGCCAGGGAGAAGACTGCAATTAACGGTAGTTGGGTCAAGGGGCCTGGTTATGAACTATTTGAAGCGCTAAAGGGGGCAATGGGTGAGCTGCCGTTGATAGCCGAAGACCTCGGGGTCATAACCCCTGAAGTTGAGCAGTTGCGCGACAGATGCGGCTTTCCAGGGATGAGGATCCTCCAGTTTGCCTTTGACAGCGGCGCGGACAATGCCTATCTCCCCCATAATCATAGCTATAATTCGATCGTTTACACCGGTACACATGACAATGACACTACAAAAGGGTGGTTCGACTCCCTTGATAACGGGCAGCGCCAGCATATTTGTGAATACCTGAACTCTGCTGAAGAGGGTGTCGTTGATAGCCTTGTTCGTGCGGCTATTGCATCTGTGGCAAGATTTGCAATAATTCCAATGCAGGATATACTGAAACTTCCGGCATCGGGAAGGATGAATATCCCTGGCGTTGCGGATAATAACTGGGGGTGGAGGCTTCTGCCTGGGTACGGGGACGAAGCTGATCATTCAAGGCTGAAAGAGCTTTCCATTTTATACAACCGATTTAGTCAACAATAGCTGTTGAAACATTGACATCAATTTGCTAGGGTTTTCAAAATTCAAGACTGAAAGGACACAAAAATCATGACAGATACAAAACTTAAGTTTGACACACTCGCGCTTCACGCCGGACAGGTAGCGGATTCACAGACACTTTCAAGAGCAGTCCCGATCTACCAGACATCATCTTACGTCTTCAAAAGTTCGGAGCATGCGGCAAATCTCTTTGCCTTGAAGGAGCCCGGCAACATCTACACACGGCTTATGAATCCGACAACCGATGTACTGGAGAAGCGGATTACCGAGCTTGATGGCGGCATTGCCGCCCTTGCCGTAGCTTCCGGGCAGGCTGCTATCACCTTTGCCGTACTCAACATTGCCAAGGCAGGGCAGAATATTGTCTCGACAACATCGCTCTACGGCGGAACCTACAACCTTTTCCACTACACACTGCCACGTATGGGGATCGAGGTGAGGTTTGTTGACTCATCAAATGCCGAGAACGTTCGCGCTGCCATTGATGAAAATACCCGTCTTGTCTACACCGAATCGGTCGGTAATCCGAAGAACAATGTGGATGATTTCCACGCCATAGCCGACATCGCCCATGCTGCCGGAATTCCCCTTATAGTTGACAATACCGTCACCACTCCGTACCTCTTCAAACCACTTGAACATGGGGCAGACATTGTCGTTTACTCCCTGACAAAATTCATGAGTGGTCACGGAACCAGCATCGGCGGCGCCGTGGTCTCCGGAGGCAGCTTCCCCTGGAACAACGGCAAATTTCCTGAACTGTCCGAGCCGGATCCATCCTACCACGGGCTCAATTACTTTGAGGCTCTCGGCAATCTCTCCTACATCATCAGAATGAGAATTTCGCTGCTGCGCGATATCGGAGCCTGCATCTCGCCGTTCAACGCCTTCCAGATCATTCAGGGGATCGAGACCCTCCATCTGCGTATGCCTCGCCATGTGGAAAATGCCCGAAAGGTTGCCCAGTGGCTGCAGGATTCGCCTCTGGTTAGCTGGGTTAACTACCCTGGACTTACGGGGCATCCTGACCATGAGCGTGCAAAAAAGTACCTGCCAAAAGGTGAAGGGGCGATTATCGGTTTCGGCATCAAGGGTGGGGTAGCGGCCGGCAAGAAATTCATCGATTCGGTCAAGCTCCTTTCGCACCTTGCAAATATTGGTGATGCCAAGTCCCTTGTCATTCATCCCGCATCGACAACCCACCAGCAGCTTAGCGAGGCAGAGCAGATCTCTGCCGGTGTTTCACCGGATTTTATCAGGCTGTCGGTTGGACTTGAGGATATTGATGATATAATTGGAGATATTAATCAGGCGCTCAAGGCGGCTCAATAAATTCAAGGAGAGTAATAATGATTCAACTGAAGAGACTGGCAACATTATCCGCAATTGCATTAATCATGGGTTCATCAGCAGCATTTGCGCTTGATGCTCCAAAGACAGACGATGAGAAAACTTTGTATACAATCGGTCTTATTGTGGCAAAACAGCTAAGCGTATTCAGTCTTTCGGCAGATGAGTTTGAGCGTGTAAAGCAGGGGATGACTGATGGTGTCACTGCTGCGAAACCGGCTGTTGAAATTGCTGAATTCAACAACAAGGTCCAGGAATTTGCCAAGGCCCGCAGAAAGGCGCAGGGTGATAAGCAGGCTGCTGCCGGTAAAGAGTTCATTGATATGTCAGCAAAAGAGAAAGGCGCTGTGAAAACCGATTCAGGTCTTGTCTATCTGTCGCTTAAGGATGGGGTCGGTGATAGCCCTACGGCAACCGATACAGTAAAGGTTCACTACAAAGGTACGCTCCCTGACGGCAGGGAGTTTGACAGTTCGTATAAGCGCAACAAACCGATTGATTTCAAGCTTGACGGCGTAATCAAATGCTGGACAGAGGGTGTGCAGAAGATGAAACCCGGCGGAAAGGCCAAGCTTGTCTGTCCTGCTTCCCTTGCCTATGGCGATACTGGCGCAGGTGAAATGATTCTTCCCGGAGCAACTCTTGCCTTTGAGGTCGAACTGCTTGAGGTTGTTAAAAAGTAGACACTCATAAAATGCCATTGCTCCCCATCGAAAACGCAGATACCAGCCGTGCCCCGATCTTATTAAGATCTGGGTACGGCTGGGCTGCAAATCCGGTTACAATCTACCTGCTTGTCCTGGTAACAGTCTTTACTCTTGATGCCCTGGAAACCTGGACTACTCCGGCATTCTTTCCATTTCTTCTGCACTTCCCCCATAAATACTATGATCCTGTACTGACTACGCTTTTTGTCGCTCCGGTCCTCTGGTGGTTGGTGTTCAGGCCGCTTTATCGAGACCTCGTTGACGCAACTGTGCGCAATGAAGCAGTAAAATCTCAAGTGGTGGATGCGATTGTCACAATCGATATGCAGGGGGTAATCATATCATTCAACCCTGCCGCCGAGAGGATTTTCGGTTACTTTCCTGAAGAGATCAGCGGTAAAAAAGCAGCCGTGCTTTTCTGCGATTCATCACTTGACGCCGCAAACCTTGGGGTTCTTGCTGATGCGAAAGAGGTCTCGATCCCGTTGATCCATGAAGTCACCTGTCACCGGAAAGACGGACATGTCTTGCGCCTTGAGATTTCGGTCAGCCGCCTGCTGGTTGCCGGTATGCCACAATTCCTGGTTATTATGCGGGACATTACCAAGCGGCTAAGAATGGAGCGTGAAGCACGTGAGATCCAGGCAAGACTTATCCAGACCAACAAGATGGTCTCTCTAGGGCTAATGGTTTCCGGGGTGGCCCATGAAGTGAATAATCCCAACAACTACATCCTTTCAAATGCCCAGTTAATGGAACGCTCCTGTGGTGATATTATAAAAGTATTGCGCGAGTATCAGAAGGAAAACGGTGAGTTCTTGATTGGAGGGCTTCCTTTTAATGAAATGGAGCAGCATTTTCCCGAAATGATATCCGGGATTATCGACGGGACTCAGCGCATCAACGGCATAATTAACGAACTGAAAACTTTTGCCCGCCAGGGCTCAGAGGATAACTTTGAGGAGATGAACCTTAATCTGGCGGTGAAGGCGGCGTTGATGATTATCAGGAATCAGGTGAGCAAATATACGAATAATTTTACCGTGCACCTCGACGATAACCTGCCAAAGATAATCGGCAACAGCCAGCAGATCGGTCAGGTGGTCATTAACCTGCTCATGAATGCCTGTCAGGCTGTTCCCGATGAAACGTCAGCCATCAGCCTATTGACCTGGTTTGATGATGCCTCTGCGGAGGTTGTCATTACAATAGCTGATGAAGGAGGCGGTATCCCTGTAGAGTTGACCAAGCGGGTTCTGGAACCGTTTTTTTCCACAAAAACCGGCAGCGGCGGTACTGGCCTGGGTCTGTCTATTTCAAACACAATTATCAAAGGACATTCGGGCCGCCTGATTTTTCATTCAGCGCCGGGTACGGGTACGATCTTTGAGGCAAGATTGCCGGTTGTAAAACAATCAGGAGAGGATACGCAGTGACCTATACAAAGCTGGTAGTTATTGTCGACGACGAAGAATTGACCCTTAAATCCTCAAAACGGTGTCTTCAGGGAAATGGTATAACCAATCTGGCGCTCATTTCAGATTCCCTTGCAGTACTCCCTTTTCTGGAGTCAAATCCGGTCTCTGTTCTGGTCCTTGATTTGAATATGCCTAAACTGTCAGGTCTTGAACTGCTGCCGCGCATTATCGAGAAGTATCCGTACATCCCGGTCATCTTCATGACTGCCAGTGATGAGATATCGAACGTAATCGAGTGCATGAAGGCCGGTGCATTTGATTATCTTGTTAAGCCGGTCGAGTCTAGTCGTTTTGTCGCAACAGTCAAAAAGGCGCTTGAACTCTGTGATATGTCGCACGAACTTTCATTACTCAAGCAGCAGCTGCTCTCCGGTAGCCTGGAAAATCCGTCAGCCTTCTCGGCCATCATTTTCAGGAACAGGAGGATGAAGGCTCTTCTCCAGTATATAGAGGTTGTTGCACCGACTCGTCAGCCTATCATGATCTCAGGAGAGACCGGCACCGGTAAAGAGTTGATTGCCAGGGCGATTCACGATGTGAGCGGTTGCCGGGGTGAGTTTGTGGCAGTCAATGTCGCCGGTCTTGATGATAACATGTTCTCAGATACTCTTTTCGGGCACAAAAAAGGGGCGTTCACCGGTGCAGAGCTGGCCCGTGAAGGGCTCATTGCAAAGGCTGCCGGCGGCACACTTTTTCTGGATGAGATAGGTGACCTTTCCGAAACTTCACAGATAAAACTGCTGCGGCTCATGCAGGAGAAGGAGTACTATCAGGTAGGTTCGGATATTGTAAAAAAGAGTGATGCCCGGATCCTGCTTGCCAGCAACAAGGACCTGCCCGAACAGATAAAACAGGGTAAATTTCGAAATGATCTTTATTACCGGCTTAGAGCACATCAGGTAAATATTCCTCCTTTACGGGATAGAATCGATGATCTGCCAATTCTTTTCGAGCATTTTCTTGAATGTGCTGTCAAAACATTCTCCAAACCAAAGCCGACTGTTTCTTTGCAGCAGATGACGGCATTTAGTCACTATGATTTCCCCGGCAATATCAGAGAGCTTGAGGCAATTGTATTTGATGCTGTTGCCAGGCATCAGACAGGTGATATAACCATCGATATTCCTGGTCAGTGGCAATCAGGCGAGCCCTCGGATCAGGGTGTCGTAGTTGATCCCGGGAATCCTTTCGTCAAGATTTTCGGGAAGTTTCCAACCCTGGAGCAGGTGGAAGGGTATATGATTGAAGAAGCTATGAAAGTCACTGCCGGGAACCAGGGTATGGCAGCACATATGCTCGGAATCAGCCGACAGACTCTGAATAAAAGGGTCGGCGAAAAAGTTAAAGCCTGAAAGTCGTCGTGAAAATCCTTATCAGGACAATCATCGCAAACAATGAATTTAAGATCACGCTTGTTCCAGCGGCTCGCCGCTGGAACTGAGGTATTATTCCCGCAAGAGTACCAATCGACTTGAACTTTTCAGCAGCTCCTGCTGCCACTCCGGAAATCACCCCGCCGATCAACAATCCATACAGAAGATAACCGATGTAGCCGTACTCTTTTTGCAGAATGCAGAACGGGCAGTGATGGGTCGGTAGTTCGTAGAAATAAAGTGATATGAATGAGATGAGCGCAGCTATCGATATCAGGAATTGCCCTGCCGTTCCGGTTGCGAACAGATACCAGCCCCTTCCCTTTATCACTGCCAGCAGTCCGCAGACTAAATACGCTCCAAAAAAGGCGGCATAGAGGATCATCGCCGTTTGTGCCGGCAGGCCAGCAAGCTCTCCGGCGATGCCGCGTTTTTCGGGGCTGAAGAGTGAGCCGCAACAGGAAGTTATCAGGTCTGCTTTGAGGTTGGCAAAATAGCTGAACTGCAGCACTGTCTCAGCGGTTAACAGAACCGCCAGCAGCAGCAGCAGCCGGTATTTCCATTTGATGAGCGGATAATCGTAGCCTTTATTATCAATATGGTTAAAGGTCAGCCAGACGCCGCAGAAGACAGCGTTGGAGAGTTTCAGGGTCAGCAGGGGGTAGCCGTAAACGTTCGCTCCGAGGCTGCCGGCAGCGCACATCGCCCCGGTAAAAAGATTATGGATCGAATCGGCTGTATAGATGAGCAGGAAGAACGAGAGTATCTGGAAGAACAGCGTATAACCGAGGATGGTTGAGATCAGGTAGGTTCGTCGTTCCAATCCCAGCTGCAGCTCGCTGCCGCTCCCCATATCCCATTTGAGAATTATCTTCAAGCCGTAATACGAGGCATACAGGCTCATTGCGGTGATCATGAACGACGACAACAGGAGCGACATGACCGCAGGATGCTGGATCATGGCTGTCCCTGATCGACAATCTGGCCGTCTCGCATCTCTATCACCCGGTCTGCCAGCGGGTCAGTGAAGACGATCGGGTCATGACTGGCAATAACCACGGTGCGCCCCTCCTTCCGGAACCCGGCAACCAGGTCCATGAACTCTCTGGAGAGGCGGCTGTCAAGGTGCGCGGTCGGTTCATCGGCGATTATCAGCTCCGGATCGTTTATGAGCGCCCTGGCAATGGCCACCCGCTGCATTTCACCGCCGGAGAGCCATTCGACCTTCGAATCCGCATGACGGGAGATGCCGAACTGCTCCAGCAATCCGGCCGCCCTTCTTCTGAAGTCAGCGTAGTTTTCTCCGGTCGGAAAGGCGGGGAGGGTGATGTTCTCAATAACGCTGATACCGCGGACCAGGTTGAACTGCTGAAAGATAAAGCCGAAGTTCCGCCGACGGATCTCGGTGAGGAATCGTTCCGGCAGGCTGGAAATGTCGAGGGATTCCGCCTCAGAACCCTGGGCCATGAAAGATGTCCGGACACCGTGAAGCTTTATCCGTCCGGAACTGGGCCTGTTCATGCAGCCGACCAGTGACAGCAGGGTGGTCTTGCCCGAACCGCTCGGCCCTTTCAGAATCGTCAATTCTCCCCTTCGTATGACCAGGTTTACCTTGTCAAGAGCCAGGAATTCATTCGGTTTGCCCGTGTTGAAGGATTTGCTGACCTCAAGCATCTCTATCATGCTATGACCTCATGGCGCTGTCTGCGTCAGTTGTGGCAGTAAGCCAGGAGGGTAGGATGGTCGCGGCAGTATACGGCATGACCGTCAGGAAGAAGAGGGTGGAGAGCTGATACAGGTCGATATGCGGCTTGAGCCTAAAGGCCGGGTAGAGAACGCTCCACCCTTTCAGCACCGGTGCAAACAGCGGTGCCGAGAAGAAAAAGACATGGATGTAGGCAGCCGCGACCCCGAGGAGGAATGCCGACAGGGAGACAGCGGATCCCTCCCAAAATTTCAGGAGCAGAATGTCAGACGTTTCCCAACCGATCGATTTGAGGATGCCGGTCTCACGTTTTTCTTCGGCTGAAAGTCCGGCCGCCTTGTCCCAGGCGAAGATGACAAAGGAGAGGATTGAGATAAGCAGGATTGTTACCATAAGCCCGCCGCGCCAGTCGAAGATGGAATCATAGGTCCTGAGTATTTCGCTTTTCAGGATCGGTCGGCTATTCGGAATCATCTCGGCGATCTTGCCGGCTATAGTGATGGTTTCACGAGGGTTGGCAACGGTTACGGCAAGATCAGTCGCCGCATCTTCAGGAAAGCCGAACAGTAGGGTAAAATCACGGGGCGCCATCAGGATCATGTCCGAGGCGAGCAGCTCCGATTCATAGGGGAGAACCTCTTTGACATTCAGAAGGAGCGGGGTGTTCTGCGCGTTGCGCAGGGTAAATATGTCCCCTGCTGCAATCCGCTGATTTCTGGCTACCCCCTGACCGATGATCGCATTCCCCGAGTCGTAGCCAAGAGCAGTATCGACCATGACGGTATAATTCGCCCCGAAAACTGGGTCAAAGTAGTACCCCCATTGTCGCGGTGCTACCTCCGTAACCCCCCGTATGGCGGCAATGCGTTCCATGTTGCTGGTCTTGATGAGGTCATGTCTGCCGGCCATCAGCTGCTGGACGACAATGTCCGGTGCATCCTTGAGCAGCAGGGCTGCTTCCCGCTTCAGCGACTGGACAAAAAAGATCAGCGACGCGACCAGGGCGACGATCAAGGTGTACAGCAGGAGCAGGGAGATGTTTTTCAGCCGTCTTCTCAGGAGCGATGAAATGGCAAAATCGAGGACGTTCCGCTGCCGGTTTATGAAATGGCTCATCTGCTGCTCCCGCTCATTTTTGGCGGCATGAGAATCGATCCTGAAGGAAAATGGTCAAATGCTGCAGGATGTTCCTGAAACGCGGCGTGATTGTCAGCCATGGCAGGATGGCGGGTATAGCGCGCTTCGGTAAAGAGGCAGAGGTCGGTTAGCTTGAGTCTGCCGGCAAGTGCTCTATCAGCTGTGGCGAACGAACGCTGCCCGGATAAAGCATGAACTGCCAGAAGCAGCAGGATAACAATACTCGTTGTTGTGAAGGCGAAGAATGCGGTTGAATTGCGGATGATGTCCTCCCGATCGTCCCTGCTTTGTATGATTCGAGTGTATATCCTTTGTCCGGTTGTGTCAAAGGGAGCCATTCTTTCATAGTGGCGATTTAAGAAAGGGTGGGTTGCATAAGCAACACACCCTTCCTATGGACAGTAACTTTTCAGTATGGACAGATTAATCAGTATGTAATCCGTATGCCCCAGAAGTTTTCTTCTGATGTTTTGTCATGGTCAGCGTACAATTGGGTTATACTTTCGAAGTGATGTGAATGTCAATTAACTTATCTAGAGATAATTACAACCATGAGGTAATTAGTCCGTTAAATAACGTAGGTGAGGTGTATGGGCTGACAGTACAGATTTTTTACTTTACCAGTACAATGTGCTAATTATATTTCTATATGATGTCTTGAATCCGATCAGTGTTCAATAACAATACTAAAATTTTTAAATTGAGCAAAAGTTGACAGCCTTTAAATCGAAGGGAGCTCTAAGAGTGTCCCCCCACTGAAAAATGGCACCCGATGTTGCTTCTCCCTAAGTACGATCATCTAATTATATTTAACTTTGCGTACGATTTCAGTTATTTACGTTGACTAAGCCGTTGGATAATGGTAATTAGGACGACCCGAAAAACTCATTAATTTACAGGTGACCGCATGACCCGTATTATTCATAACAGCAGCGCTTTTCTCCTGGCCGGGATTCTTTCCCTGGCTGTTGCCGGCTGCGCAAAATTCAACGATCTCCCCCACGGCACCATCAAAGAGGTCGGCTCAGGCGTCATCAGTTCGAACAGTTCCGCCGTGACCGAGCGGGAGAGTGTCGTCCTTGCTCAGGAAAAACCGGAAGCACCACCCTCCCTTGATTATGTCATCGGCATCGGCGACGTGGTCCAGGTTTCCGTGGCCGGCAAACCCGAATTTAACGCACTTTCCACAACCGCCAGCAGCAAGGTCAACGGCAGCCGGGTGGACGGCAACGGCGCTATCCATCTCCCCTTTCTCGGCGCAGTCAAGGTCGCCGGGCTGACCATCACTCAGGCACGGGAGCGGCTCCAGGAAGGGCTGCAGAAATATTTCAAGGAACCATGGGTTCTTGTTGAGGTAGCTGAGTATCACAGCCAGCCGTTGTACCTGCTCGGCCAGTTCAGAAGCTCCGGGACCTATTATCTCGACCGTCCCCTGACCCTGGTGCAGGGACTTTCACTCGGTAGCGGTTTTGATGCGACCGCGAACCTGCGCGGCGCAAGGATCAGCAGGGGGGGGAGGATCATGCGGATCGATCTTGCCGACCTGCTCCTTAGTGGCGATGCACGCCAGAACATCTGGCTGCAGGGGGGGGACACCATCTATATCCCTGATAACCGCACCCAGCAGGTCTTTGTTTTCGGTGCAGTCAAGAAGTCGGGGCCGGTGCCGGTGCCTAACACGGGGCTCAATCTTGCCCAGGTGATCGCCGCTGCTGACTTCAGGGATGCCGGATTTGACATGAACCATCTCCGGATCATCCGTTCCATCTCTCCTACCAGGGGGGAACTGCTCGTTGTTGATTACGAAAAAATACTCCGCGGCGAAGCTGTGCCGCTGCAGCTGCAGGACGGGGATATCGTCTATGTGCCGAAGAACTCATTCGGCGGCTGGAATGATGCCATTGCCGAGATACTGCCCTCGTTGCAGGCCGTCAGCGCTATACTGCAGCCGTTCGTGACGATAAAGTATCTTAATCAATGAAGCTGTCAACGCGCCAGCAACAGATACGTACCCTGGTTTTCGGCTGTTTTCCTGGAACAGATAACCATAACACAGCACTTATAATTCAACACTCAAAACTGGATTCCATATGACCCCGACCATACAGCCACCCCCGTTTCAGCCTAATCCGCTCCAGGAAGTGCATCTCTCCGACTATATCAAGGTCATCTTCCGCCGCCGTCGGACCTTTGTCGTTGCCTTTGCTGTTCTGTTTGTCGGGGTGCTCCTTTACACCTTCACCATGAAGCCGGTCTATGAAGCAACCGCCACCCTCAACATCAGGGATGATAAAGCGAAGAACGGTGTCCTCGGCGAACTGGCGCTCCTGTCCAGCAGCAGTCCGGTGGATGCTGAGATCGAGATCATCAAGTCACGCACTATTGCCGAAGAGGTGGTTAAAAGGCTCCATCTCGACTGGAAGGTCGATGCCACGGAGAATCAGACCACCTGCTCCCTCCTTGAATTCAGTTCAAAGGAAAAGAGCCCCAAGTACACTCTGGAGCTAACCGGACCGACAACCTATAATCTGAAGATGGATGGCGGCGAGATCATCGGCAAAGGGGCGACCGGGCAGCTCCTCAAGACCCCGAAGGTTACCCTCCTGGCCAGCGAACTGCGCGGCAAGCCGGGAGACAGTTGTCAGATTGAACTGCTCAACTTCAACAGCACGGTAGAAGGAATCCGCAGCGCCATCAAGGTCAGCGAAGTCGGCAAGAAAACCAACATTGTCAAGATCACCTACACCAGCACCAACCCGGGCCGGGCCCGGGATGTGGTCAATAACATGGTTCAGTCCTACCTGGATCAGACCATTGCCTTCAAGACCGAAGAGGCCAGCCGGACGGTTACCTTTGTGGAGGAGCAACTCAAAGGGATTCGCCAGGATCTGGATAAGTCCGAGATCGACCTCCAGGGGTACAAATCGTCAACCGGTGTGGTCAAGCTCGATACCGAGACCGAAGAGCTGATCAAGAAGTTTTCCGAAACCGAGAAGGAGCGGGCCGCTGTCAGCTTGCAGAAAAAACAGATCGAATTCGCCCTGGGTTCACTCAAGGATTCTGCCCGCAAGGGGACGCCCTACTCCCCGTCAGTCATGGGTGATGAGCCGCTGGTGATAGCTCTGTCGACCCGCCTGGCGGAACTGGAGCTGCAAAAGCAGGCGCTCCTCTCTGATTCGACCAAAGAGCATCCCCAGGTAAAGGCCCTCCAGAATCAAATCGACGAAATGCAGCGGAAGATCCGCGCCACCTACGAAACATCCAAGAGCAACCTGACCAAGCGGGAAGGGGACATTGCCAAGCGGCTTGAAGACTATGAAGCGAAGCTGAAAAAACTGCCGACCGCCGAACGGGAACTTGCCCGCTTCCTCCGGGTCGCCAAAGTCAACGCCGACATCTACACTTTTCTGCTGCAGAAGCACGAAGAGGCCCGCATCGCCCAGGCCTCCACCATCAGCAACATCAAAATTGTCGATCCTGCTATCACCCCGGACAGTCCGGTCAAACCCAAGAAACAAAAGAATGCCCTCCTCGGTCTGCTTGTCAGCCTGATGCTCGGGGTTGGTCTGGCGTTCTTCCACGACTACATGGATGACACCATCAAGGACGGCGACGAGGCCAAGGCGATCCTCGGCTGGCCGCTGCTCGGAGTAATCCCCTATATCCAAACCGAAGTTGAGACGGGGAAGCGTTCCGATGCCAACCTCATCAGCTACCAGAAGCCGAAATCAGCTGCAGCCGAAGCCTTTCGCTCTCTGCGAACTGGCCTGCACTACGCCACAGTTCGCAAACAGCACAAAGTCATCATGGTGACCAGCGCTTTTCCTGGAGAAGGCAAAACGACCGTTTCGGCTAACCTGGCTGAAATTCTTTCCCAGACCGGCGCCCGGGTTCTCCTTATCGGCTGCGACCTCCGCCGGCCAACTCTGCACGAGATCTTCGGTTTTGACAAAACTCCCGGCCTCACCGAACTGCTTGCCGGCGACTGCCAGCTGGCTGATGCCCTCCACCAGACTGGCATGCACTCCCTTGACTTCATCAATGCCGGCACTACCCCCCCCAACCCTGCCGAGCTCCTCGGCTCGGAAGAGATGGCTAACCTTATATCCGCGCTGCGTGACAGCTACGACTACATTGTCCTCGATGCACCACCGGTGCTGGCAGTCAGTGACACCCCTATTCTCGTCCCCTGTTGCGATGCGCTGGTCGTTCTGCTCGAGGCCGGCCGGATACCGGTCAAAGTTGCCACCAGGCTGCGTGAGATCCTTGTTAATGTCGATGCTCCTATTGCTGGTATCGTCATAAACGATAAATCGGGCAAATCTGAAAGCTACGGTTATGGTTATGGTTATGGTTATGGTTATGGTTATGGTTATGGTTATGGTTATGGT
>JACABD010000001.1:156310-165356 GCA_013377075.1 Geobacteraceae bacterium
TTATGGTTATGGTTATGGTTATGGTTATGGTTATGGTTATGGTTATGGTTATGGTTATGGTGAGGAAGAAGCCCCGGTTGTGAACAGACCGTGGTGGCGGCGTTTTTTCAAGGTCTGAGTTTATCTGTCCGCTGATTTGCTGCTGATGATCATGGCGCCAGGACGGTTCCGGTCAAAGTAGCAGCACGGGCAAGGGAGCTTCTTACTACAAATTGGCGGGCTGATTCTCAGCGATCGAAAGGCTGTAAATGCCTCTTACGCTTACTACGGCGATTACGGTTACGGCAACTACCAGACGGAAGAGGTGAAAGAGAAGGTGCCATGGTTCAAAAGGATGTTGCAACGTTAACCTTTGACTCCCACTGCCATCTGCTCCCTGGTATCGATGACGGTGCTGCTACCATGGAAGAGTCGCTTGAGATGGCGCGGGTTCTGGTCGCCGCTGGTTTCACCACGGTCTGTTGTACTCCACATTTAATTAAAGGAGTGTATGACTCTACATCTGCTGAAATCAGAATCCTGACGGCAGAGCTGCAGAATGCCATTGTCCAAGAGTCAATCCCGCTGCAACTCGTTGCCGGGGCTGAATACTATCTGGATGAATACCTGCCGGATTTTCTCAAAGATCCTCTTCTGCTGGATGAATCACACCTGTTACTTGTCGAAATTCAAAATAATGCCGACATCAAGCTTGTTCAGGACACCTTTTTCCGGATGAAAAGCAGTGGGCTTACCCCTCTCATCGCTCACCCGGAGCGCTGCCGCCTGCTCTCCTTGCCTGAAGAGTGTGACGATAGAAAAGGGCTGATGGTCCGTTTACTTTCACCGTTCACCGCTCGGCATTCTCAAACAAAAGAACCCTCTCTACTTTCCTATTTACAGTCAATCGGATGTCAATTCCAAGGTGACATTGGCAGCTTTGCCGGACTCTATGGCGACCGGGTCAGGGCTCAGGCAAATTCATTTCTTCAGGCTGGACTTTATACCCATTTCGGTAGTGATGCTCATCACTCCCGGCATCTTGCCGATCTTCTGCGTAACGGGATGTCTCCGCTTAAAAACAATATTTAATAAACTATAATTTGCAAAAACCGGATTATATGTAATGCTTAAGCAACGTTATTGTCATGGAGGGTCTATTTTCGGCTGGTGCAAAATGTTTACGTCAATATGGATGATATCGACTATCTTTATTGTCCTCGGCTTTCGTTTTACAGTTGCTGCGGAAAAACCCTGCAAAAGGACTGTCGAGAACCATACGAGGCCGGCCGAATACCGGTCAATGTTGCCAACAGGCTTCGTGGGATACTTGTCAATGTCGACGCTCCTTTACTGGTATCTTCTTAAACGATAAATCGGGCTAATCTGAAAGCTATGGCTATGGTTAAGGCTATGGTGAAGAAGAAACCCCGGTTGTGAACAGGCCGTGGTGGCGACGTTTTGTCAGGTTCTGAGTGTCGCTGTCCGCTGATCCTTGCGACTGCAGCGGGCAAACGTGCCATTACATCTGCAAAATAAGTTCGTCGCCGCACTTGAAGCGCTTCGATCAATTGTCAAATTATTTTACGCCTGTCAATAGATTAGGCTGTTTTATAGACAGCACCGCCCAGTCGAACTATAATTATATACATAATTCAGCCATGTTACGCTGTTTCGTAATCGGCATAATTTATGCAAACTTATACCATTGAAAGTTGCTATTCCTTTATAGCCACAACCAGCTACTTGTTTTGGCTACTTGTTTTCATTG
Source organism: Geobacteraceae bacterium (assembly GCA_013377075.1). Lineage (GTDB taxonomy): Bacteria > Desulfobacterota > Desulfuromonadia > Geobacterales > DSM-12255 > VEOV01. The sequence continues at coordinate 158,061 of JACABD010000001.1, forward strand.
GACGGTATATAACCCCCGGAGGAAAATTCATGAACACCGCCCGATTAACATCCATATTTCTGTTTCTCTTTGCCTCTGTGGTATTGGTCAGTAGCCCTTCTCGGGCCGAAGAGCTGAAATATAAACGTACCATCGAAAACTACACCATGCCCGATGTTACCCTGGTCAACCAGAACGGTGCCCGGGTAAAACTCCGGAGCTTGATTACATCCGACAAGCCGGTCGTCGTTGATTTCATCTACGGTACCTGCACCACCATCTGTCCGGTTCTTTCGGCCGGATTTGTCAACCTGCAGCAAAAGCTTGGCCCCAAAAGCAGTAACGTACAACTGATCTCCATATCCATAGACCCGGAGAATGACACTCCCAAGGTCATGAAAGAGTATCTGCAACGCTACCGTGCCAAAGCGGGCTGGGACTTCCTGACCGGCAGCCGCGAGAATATCGACAAAGTCATGCGGGCCTTCAACGCCTATATTCCCAACAAGATGTCCCATTATCCGCTGACCCTGATCCGCAACCCTCAGGACGGGAAATGGGTGCGTATCTTCGGACTGACCAGTTCCTCAGAATTTCTGAACGAGTATAAAAAGGTGGGCGGTATATGAGTAACCGTACTAATAACTGTATCGTTCAGTCACTGAAGCGATTGCTGCCCGGCGTGATCTTGTGCTGCTCGCTCTTTGCCCTTTCAGCAACTGTTATTGAAGATGTCCATGCAATCGATCTTTCCCCTTCAGAAGCATTCCTGCAGGGAGAGCGCATCTATCGTGATGGAGTCCTGCCGTCCGGTGAACCGATGCAGGCTGTTATCAGAGGTGATGTTGACGTACCGGGTACCTCTTTCAGCTGTGTCAGTTGCCATCTGCGGAGCGGCCTTGGTTCCATCGAGGGGGGGGTTGTTACACCTCCCACCAATGGCAGGACTCTTTTCCAGCCTTATAAGGTTCAATACAAGCAGGTTAAAGTTGATCAGAAATTTTACCCGGCGATTTTACAAAGACCCACTTACACCGATGCCTCTCTTGCTACCGCCCTACGAGAAGGAATTACTCCTTCAGGCCAGGTTATGAATCCGGTCATGCCGCGCTATTATCTTGACGACAAAGAAATGGCGCTGCTGATTGCCTACTTGAAAACTCTGTCGGATCAACCCGCTCCCGGAGTCACCGAAACAGAAATAAAATTTGCCACGGTCATTACCGACGACGTACCCTCTGCGCAGGCTGAGGCAATGCTTGCCCCTCTGGAAGAGTACGTACGTCATAAGAACAGCATGATCAATCTGTTCAAAAAAGAGAAACGAAGCGCACGAATGGCGGCTACAATGGTCACGTCCGGTGAGTTGATGTACAAGAAACTGACCTTGTCACGCTGGATGTTGAAAGGTCCTCCGGAGACATGGCGCAGTCAGTTGGAAGAGTATTATCGCCAGGAGCCTGTATTTGCCCTGCTGGGAGGGATTTCCAACAGCGACTGGAAACCGATCCACGATTTCAGTGAGGCGAATCATTTACCCTGCCTTTTTCCTCAGACCGATTATCCGGTGATCTCCACGACCGACTGGTACACTCTCTACCATTCAAAAGGGATCTATCAGGAGGGTGAAGCAGCCGCTCGCTTCCTTAATGAAAAGATAGCCGCTCTGCAAGGCAGAAACGTGCTCCAGATCGTCCGCAACTCGCGCCAAGGGCAGGCGCTATCGACCGGTTTCCAGGAAACCTGGCGTGATCTGGGATTTGCTGCGCCAGTAACCGTTACTCTGGGAGAGAAGGAAGTCCTTTCCAAGGAGCAGCTGCAAAAGCTCCTGTACGCGAATCTACCGGCCGCCATCCTTGTATGGGATGGAGCAGAGTCTTTAGCCGTGCTGGAATCGCTGGTCACCAGCAGTGAGCGCCCGGCGATAACTATTGTTTCAGCCAGCTACCTTGGGGATAAAATCTGGTCAATTCCTGAACAGGAGCGTGATTTCACCTTCATGACCTATCCCTACCGGCTGCCGCAGCGCGAAGAAAGCTTTAAACGGTTCATAGAACCGTTCATGAAAAAAGCAAATAGCTCGGCTGCGACAGAAGTCATCTCCAAGAAATCATATATTGCAACTCAGATGCTTACCCAAGGACTTATGGACCTTCGGGGGAATTATTACCGGGACAATCTGTTCGATGTAATAGGTATGATGAGGGATCAGGAATTACCACTTTATACGCGGTTAAGTTTCGGTCCAGGTCAACGTTATGCCTCTAAAGGGTGCTACATGGTTCAACTCGACAAAGGTGCAAAACCTGCGCTCATAAACAAGAGTGACTGGGTGATCCATTAATCAACAGGTTATGGATATGGGCAGGACCCGGCAGTGATATAGAAATAACTTAACGAGGAGCTAAAGACGGATATGCAAAAACTTGTCATTTTACTACTGATAATACTCAGTGCCACCCAATCGTTTGCTGCAGATGCTGCAGCCAGAAGCGACGAGCAGAAAACGCTGTATGCCGTCGGTCTGGTCGTAGGCCGTCAACTGTCGGTATTTAATCTTACTCCTGTAGAGCTGGAAACTGTCAAAGAGGGTCTGGCTGATGCGACATCTGGCAAAACCCCGGAAGTGGAGCTCACTGCTTACAGTGATAAAGTCCAGGAATTGGCCAAGGAGCGCCGCAAATTAGCCGGGGCAAAACTGGCCGGGGTTAACAAGGACTTTCTTGAAAAGGCTGCCGCAGAAAAAGGGGCCATTCAAACCGCTTCAGGCTTGGTCTATTTGTCTCTGAGAGAGGGTAGCGGCCCCCCCCCCGGTGCAAAAGATACGGTAGTTGTTAATTATCGCGGCACACTGCCGGACGGCAAAGAGTTCGACAGTTCTTACAAGCGTGGCAAAGCGACCGACCTTCGTATGGATGGAGTTATCAAATGCTGGTCTGAAGGCTTGCAGAAAATGAAAACAGGCGGCAAGGCCAGACTGGTCTGCCCGGCAACGCTTGCCTATGGTGAAACCGGAGCCGGTGAGTTCATCCTGCCTGGCGCCACGCTGGCCTTTGAGGTAGAACTGCTTGACATCAAAAAGGGAATGCCATGAAAAAAATCGCCCTGATAGTGCTGCTGTTGCTTCCCTGTACCGTCAATGCTGACATCTGCCAGCTTGTCGAATACCCGGATCATTACGAGGTTGAGTGTCAAGGTAATGCCAAACCTTTAATCTTGCCGGCAGTAGCAGTGCAACCACAAAATGCGGATCAAACCCCGGTAGCGGAGAGTACTCCAGATACGACGGCTCAGAAAGATAATACCGCACAGAAAGAGAAGACAGCGCCGGCTGCCGATGCTGCGAAACAGGCAGCTCCCCCGGTTAGCGTGCCGACCATACACCGGCAAGGGCGTCCGCCAACGGCAGACAGGAATGCTGCGGCAGAGGCCAGAAGACAACTGATTCTGGAACAGCGACCAGCTGAACCGACTAAGCCGACAACCGCGCAGTAAACATATAGCGAGAAAGGAGAGTTGACAGCCCTGAACTGGCAAACAGTGAGCTGCACAGATGCTGTCCCCTGTTGAGGATGAAACAAGGGACGGTGCCGGGCGCCTCATTGGAAGAACCGATCAAGAAGTTTCATCAGAAGTCTAACGGCAACAGTAAATGAGTAGAATCTCTACAAGGAGGAAATTATGAAACGTAGAAATCTGTTTTGGCAAACGTCTCTCGCAGCACTTGCCATGAGTTTCACCATGGCCCATGCCGGACCAGGGACAAAGGCCCCGCCAGTGAACCTGCCGGCACCGTATGGCCAGTTTGGCACCTATTATGCCAACAGCCCGTCAGGAGTGTGGTCTTACATAGACCCGGCAACAGGCTTACCAGCAGGTACTTCAAGCGACTCAGGTACACCGTTGCGTAAGTTCATCGATAGTCTACCCGGTCTTGGCGTAACGGGCGCTAACACCATGGGAAATTATATCCCGATTGCTGTCAAAGGGACCAATCCTGTTCCCGGAGACCCTGCAGACTACTATGAAATCGAACTTACCGATTATAACCAGCAACTGCACCGCGATCTGCCTGGCCCATTAAACCCGGCAACTCCCGCCGCCCTTGGTACGAAATTGCGCGGTTATCGCGATCTTAACGGCGGCACCCGTCCCTATTATCTTGGACCGTTGATCCTCGCCAGGTCCTATGACCCGACGAAAGCGGCCAATACTGCCGGTAACGGTGCGCCGGTCCGTATCAAGTTTGTTAACAACCTTGGTGCCAGTCCCGGTACCGGCGACCTCTTTCTGCCTGTTGATGAGACTGCCATGGGCGCCGGTCTTGGCCCGAAAGCCTATGCTGTTGACAAAAGCGGCAAAGTAACCTTGAGCGGCAACACGGAAAAATACCGTCAGAACCGTGCCGAGTTGCACCTGCACGGCGGTGTCACCCCATGGATCAGCGACGGTACTCCGCATCAATGGTTTACCCCGGTAGGGGACAGCAATCCGGCAAACAACAGCTATCCCAAAGGGGTCAGCCAGCAAAACGTACCTGATATGCCCGATCCGGGCGCGGGTGCAGGGACCTATTACTACTCCAACCAGCAGAGCGCTCGTCTGATGTTCTACCACGATCACGCCTTCGGACTGACCCGTCTGAATGTCTATGCCGGTGAAGCAGCCGGTTACCTGTTAGTTGATAAGGCGGAAGATGATATGATTGCCGCCGGTGTTTTGCCTGATCAGGGTGGCATGCCATATACTTATGGTATCCCGCTGGTCATTCAGGACAAGACCTTTGTACCGAAAGACGTTGCTGTCCAGGATGCTAAATGGACCGATTCACGCTGGGGAACCTACGGTGACCTCTGGATGTCCCATGTCTATGAACCGAACCAGAACCCGGCTGATCTTTCAGGCGCCAACCCTTACGGCCGTTGGGATTACGGCCCCTGGTTCTGGCCACCGGTTACCATAGGCCCAGACTATGTCAACCTGCCTTCGACCGGTGCGAGCAACCTCTCCCTGACTCCTGAGAGTTTTCAGGATACCCCGGTCGTCAATGGTGCAGCTTACCCATACCTGACAGTCGAGCCCAAGACCTATCGTTTCAGGATACTGAATGCAGCGAACGATCGTGCTTTCAACCTGCAGCTGTATGTTTCCGATCCGACCAGTCCGGACGCATTCTCCTCACCGCTGAGCGGCAGTACCGAGGTTTCCATGCTGCCGGCGGCCAAGTGGCCGAAATGTACTGCTCTCAGCGTCCCGGCTACACCAACTGTACCGCTTATGTGCAGCTGTACGGCAACCTATTCCCCGAAGGGGTGCACACCAGCGACCTGGCCTACCGACGGTCGTGACGGCGGCGCACCAGATCCCCAGTTCATCGGTCCGAGCATCATCCAGATCGGTACCGAAGGCGGATTACTTCCTTCTCCGGTCGTGATCCCCAACCAGCCGGTGAACTACGATTACAACCGCAGGAATATCGTGGTTCTGGACATTCTTCAAAAATCACTGCTGTTGGCTCCAGCCGAACGAGCCGATGTCCTGATCGACTTTAGCAACTTTGCCAATAAGACCATCATCCTCTATAACGATGCCCCGGCGCCTATGCCGGCCTTTGATGCCCGCTACGACTATTTCAGCAACGGCATGGATCAGACCGCCAATGGCGGTGCACCGACAACCCTGCCCGGTTTTGGGCCGAACACCCGTACAATCATGCAGTTCCGGGTTGGTTCAGCTGCAAACGGTGCCGCTATACACTACCTGGATGCCAATAATGTTCCAATCCCGGCAGCTATGAACACTCTGACTAGCGCCATCAATGCAGCATTTGCAGCAACCCAGCCCAAACCGATAGTCCCGGAATCGGCGTATAATGCTGTCTATGGTACGTCGTCACCGGATATGTACAGCACCATCTTTGATACGTCCCTGACCTTTACTCCGGTAGGGAGTCTCAATCCACCGGCTACTTACAACTTCCTCTCCAAAGCCATTCAGGAACTGTGGGATCCGTTTGGGCGTATGAATGCAACCCTCGGTGTCGAGCTGCCGATGACCAACAATCGTATACAGACAACAATTCCTTATGGCTACATTGATCCGCCGACAGAGATCATGAATGATGATGGCACGCCAATCCTCTGGAAAATCACCCATAACGGTGTTGACACCCATCCGGTACACTTCCACCTCTACGATGTACAGTTGATCAACCGGGTCGGCTGGGACGGCGCCATTCGTCCGCCAGACGCAAACGAACTTGGTTGGAAAGAGACTGTCCGGATGAAACCACTTGAAGACGTTGTCGTAGCCTTCAGACCAACACTGCCAAAACTTCCTTTTGGTCTACCCAAGAGCCGTCGTCTGCTTGATCCGTCCTTCCCTGAAGGCGCCGTCAGCACGGTTGATGCAGCCGGAACACCCATCGGCCTTGGTCCGGTCTTCATGAACATCCTTCCGGATGGAAACCCGACAGTACAGGCCAACGTCATGACAGACTTCGATCACGAATATGTCTGGCACTGCCACATTCTCGGGCATGAAGAGAACGACTTCATGCGGGCGCAGATCATTACCGATACGAGTGTTGTCCCGGATCCATTCGTCCTGAGTTTTGCTGATGTGGCCGGAACGGTCAATCTTACCTGGGTTGACAATACCCCGACCAGTAATCCTGCTACCATGGGCAATCCGAAAAACGAGATCGGATTCCGTGTTGAGCGGAATACAAATGGAGCCGGCTTCGTACAAATCGGTTCAGCTCTTGCTAACGCAACCACCTTTAGCGATGCGACGCGTGTCGGTGGCAATTCGTATTCATATCGCGTTATCGCCTTCAATGCTGCCGGTGGAACTGCATCGAACATAGTCAGTCCGATTTTTATCACCACGGCTTCACTTCTGAACGGTACCGTCAATGCTTCGTATAACCAGACGCTTGCTGTTACTGGCGGCACAGGCCCCTATAGCTGGGGGGCAACCGGATTACCGGCTAATCTCATGATGAGTTCGGCAGGGGTAATCAGCGGAACGCCGACATACGTTGTACCGACTACGGCAACTTCAGCCACCTTCGCTGTTACCGTAACGGTTCAGGACTCTACTTTGACATCCACCAGCAAAGTGCTGAATCTCACCATTAACCAGATTGCTCCGGCAGCACCGGTTATCACGCAACCTGTCGTTGCAAATGCCAATTTCGTCTGGTCGAATGTGCTGAACGAGAGCGGGTATAACGTCATGCGGGCAACCGTTACTGGTGGTGTTACTGGCGCATATGCACAAATCGGGTCTGTTCTGGCCGATGTCACCACGTTT
>JACABD010000010.1:0-7376 GCA_013377075.1 Geobacteraceae bacterium
CCGCCCATGCCACCAGGCATTCCACCGCCCATACCGCCGCCATCATCCTTTGGCTTCTCGGCAATGAGTGCTTCTGTGGTCAGCATGAGACCGGCAACGGAAGCTGCGTTCTGCAGAGCGCAACGGCTTACTTTAGTCGGGTCGATGATGCCTGCATCAATCATATCAACATAGGTATCGTCAGCAGCGTTGTAACCGTAAGCATCTTTACCGCGCTTTACCTTGTCAACAACGATGGATGCGTCGATGCCGGCATTGTCGGCAATCTGACGGATCGGTGCTTCGAGGGCAGCCTTGATAACGTTTACACCGAACTGCTGCTCGGCAGAGAGTTTCAGGTTTGCAAGGCATTTGAGAGCGCGGATGTATGCTACGCCGCCTCCAGGAACAACACCTTCGTCAACAGCTGCGCGGGTTGCGTGGAGTGCATCTTCAACGCGTGCTTTCTTCTCTTTCATCTCGGTTTCGGTAGCTGCGCCAACCTTGATAACGGCAACGCCGCCAGCAAGCTTTGCAAGACGCTCCTGGAGCTTCTCGCGATCGTAATCGCTGGAGGTCTCTTCAACCTGGGCACGGATCATCTTGATGCGACCGGAGATATCAGCCTCTTTGCCGGAGCCGTCGATGATTGTGGTGTTGTCCTTGTCTACGGTGATGCGTTTTGCCTGGCCGAGCATGTCGAAAGTTGTGTTCTCAAGTTTGAAGCCGGTCTCTTCAGAGATTACGGTTCCGCCGGTAAGAACAGCGATGTCTTCGAGCATTGCCTTGCGGCGATCGCCGAAGCCAGGAGCTTTTACAGCGCAGATGTTGAGCACACCGCGGAGCTTGTTGACAACAAGAGTTGCCAAAGCCTCGCCTTCGATGTCTTCAGCAATGATGAGTAGCGGGCGACCTGATTTTGCAGTCTGCTCAAGCACCGGAAGGAGATCTTTCATGTTGGAGATCTTCTTGTCGTGAATGAGGATGTTAGCGTTCTCAAGGGAACACTCCATGCGCTCAGGATCGGTGACGAAGTAAGGAGAGAGGTAACCGCGGTCGAACTGCATCCCCTCGACTGTGTCGAGAGTTGTCTCCATGGCTTTTGCCTCTTCAACAGTGATAACCCCTTCCTTGCCGACCTTCTCCATTGCCTCGGCAATGATGTCACCGATAGTCTTATCGTTGTTGGCAGAGATGGTTCCAACCTGGGCAATTTCCTTGTGATCCTTGATCGGCTTGGAGATTGCTTTGAGCTCAGCTACGAGGGTCTCGACAGCCTTGTCGATGCCGCGCTTGATTTCCATCGGGTTGTGACCTGCTGCAACCAGCTTGGAACCCTGACGGTAGATTGCCTGAGCAAGAACTGTCGCAGTTGTTGTTCCGTCACCGGCAACGTCAGAAGTCTTGGAAGCAACTTCCTTGACCAGCTGTGCGCCCATGTTTTCGAACTTGTCGTCAAGCTCGATCTCTTTGGCAACGGTTACGCCGTCTTTTGTGATAAGCGGTGAGCCGAAGGATTTGTCGATAATGACGTTACGGCCCTTCGGTCCGAGTGTTACCTTAACTGCGTCTGCAAGGGTGTTAACACCTTTGAGGATGGCGTTACGCCCTTCCTGATCAAATTTTATAAGCTTTGCTCCCATTTTTTCTATTCCTCCATGATTATTGTTTTTATAAACGAATTTATCTAAAACGAGATTTTTTCGATGATGGCTTTGTCGGTTGAGCCAGGCTGCGGAGGCGTAGCAGCGCTACGCCGCACAAAGACGTGGCCAAAACCGGCAAGGCTAGCGCAGAAAAGGCTCGTTTCCTATTCTACAACTGCCAGGATGTCGTCTTCGCGCATCATCAGATACTCGTCTCCATCAACCTTCACTTCAGTACCGGCATATTTGCCGAAAAGGACAACATCGCCAACCTTGACATCAAGGGGGAGCACTTTGCCTTCTTCGGTCTTCTTGCCTTTACCGGCAGCGACTACCTTGCCGCGTTGCGGCTTCTCTTTGGCAGTTTCAGGGATGAAAATTCCGCCAGCTGTCATTGTCTCTTCTTCGAGCCTCTTTACGATGATACGATCCTGCAATGGTCTGAGATTCATGCTTTTCCTTCTCCTTTCTTTGTGTGAAATAAATAAGTTAGCAAGACAAAATTAGCACTCAAGACAACTGAGTGCTAACTGCTAATCAATATAAACAGCCTCAACCCAAAAATCAAGGGGCGGCTGGATTTTTTTTCATAAATGGCACAACAATTAGACGCGAAAGCTTAAATTATCTTTGCAGTAGACTTCCCTGCCTTGACCCACGCCGCTCCAGCTCATCGTCTATGGTGTTAAGCACCTCGAACTTGGCTGCTGACCAGCGCGGCGCAATCAGGTCTTTACCACCATCACCGGTAAGCCGCTGGATAAATATCTCCGGCTTCAAGCGTTCGAGAAAATCACAGACCAGTTCGACATACTCAGCTTTTTCCGGCAGACATATTTCTCCTTTTTCGTAGAGTCCGGCGAGCCGGGTATCCCGGTTTACGTGCAAAAGGTGAATCTTTACCCCGTCAACGCCAAGATCGTTGAGTATTGCCGGCGTCTGCAGCATCTCCTCACGACTCTCCCCCGGCAGACCAAGGATGACATGAACACAGAGCCTTATACCACGGGACTTGACACTCTCTACGGCCGCTCTGAAGGCACCGAAATCATGGCCTCTGCCGATCCGCTCAAGGGTTCTGTCATGGGGTGACTGCAGGCCAAGCTCAAGCCAAAAGTAGGTCTTTTTATCATATTCTTTAAGCAGATCAAGGGTCTCTGGCGGGAGGCAGTCGGGGCGGGTACCGACGATCAGGCCAACAACTTCAGGCACTGACAGCGCCTCGTCGTATAGCTCCCTAAGACGCTCCACCGGTGCGTATGTATTCGAATATGGCTGGAAATAGGCGATAAATTTCTTCGACTTGTACTTGCGGGTCATCACCTCTTTGCCATGCTCAAGCTGGCCGGCAATGCTCATCCCCCGGGCAATGCCGAAGGAACCGGACCCTCGGTCGCTACAGAAGATGCACCCCGCCGTCCCCACACTGCCGTCGCGATTAGGGCAGGTAAAGCCCCCATCAATGGAGATCCGGTGGACGCGGCAGCCGAACTGCCTTTTCAGCTCTTCGGAAAAGGGGTTGTAACGTTTTTCGTTCATGGGGATGGATGATACCTGAAGATATCTGGACTGACAACTAATCGTGCTGAGGTGTTTTGTTGAGAACTTTGACAAAAAAGCCGGAATCTTGCAGAATGCCTTTTATTTCAGAAGGCAGTAGTTAGAATAAACGAGCAGAATAAACCTGACGGCAAATACTTTTCCTGTAGAGCAAGAGAATAAATTCAGGCAGCATTTACGTACTAAACTTAATCGCTCTTCTGAATTCTGCAATTAAGCGGCTGCATTTTTTGGAGAATCAGATCGAACAGCTCAAACCCTTATTCAGATATATCCGCGAATCCCTGAGCAGCTACCTGCTTGGCGGGCTCCTTCTGGCGATAACAAGCGGCTGCGCCCTGCTGATTCCGTGGCTATTGAAGCTTGCCATCGAGAGCATCCAGCACCCTTTGGCGCTGTCCCACTCTCCAGCCTGGTACGGCATGACAATTATTGTAGTGGCGCTTCTTCATGGCATTATCCGCATCTTCTCCCGCACGACCCTCCTCCACAATGCCCGCAGAATCGAATTCAAGATACGCGAAGAGCTTTATGCAAAGCTGCTCCAGCTTGATCTCACCTATTTCAACAAAGAGCGGACCGGCGACCTTATCTCGAGATTTTCCAACGACCTGACCAATGTGCGGATGCTCCTCGGCTTCGGGGTGCTGAACCTGATAAACACCGCTATTATCTACACTGCCTCTCTGATCCTGATGGTGAAGATCAACCCGCTCCTCACCCTCTTCGCCACCCTCCCGTTCCCAGCCATGATACTGATCGTGAAACGTATCAGCGCTGCCATGTTCAGACGCTCGAAAAGAGCCCAGGAAGAGCTTGCCGCCCTGACAAGTACGGTTGAGGAGAATATTTCTGCTGCTGCTGTCATCAAGGCATACTGCCGGGAAGAGCACTCTGTGCTGAGATTTGCCGAAGTCAGTGACCGCTACATGGAGAGCAACATGCGGATCGCCAGAATGCGCGGACTGATGATCCCTGTGATGGCAGCGACCGGCGCTCTCGGCACGCTTATCGTCCTGCTTGTCGGCGGAGGGAAGGTGGTTAGCGGCGTCATCACCCTTGGTGATTTTGTCGCCTTCAGCGGCTATCTGACCATGCTCATCTGGCCGACCATAATCATGGGGTGGATACTGAATCTGGTGCAACGGGGCGCAGCTTCCATGTCCAGGCTCAATGAAATTCTCCAGGCCGAGTCACAGGTGATGGAGCCGCAAAACCCGCTGAAGCCGGACGCAATCAAAGGAGATATTGTACTTAAGAATCTCTGTTTTTCGTTCGGCTCAAGGCAGATATTGAAAAACATCTCTCTTTCAATCCCGGCCGGATCGCGCCTTGGCATTGTCGGCTCCATAGGCGCCGGCAAATCGACGTTGGTAAAGCTCGTGTCAAGGCTCTATCCGGCAGCTGATGGTTCCATATTTATCGACGGAAACGATATCAACCGCCTCTCCCTGCAGATGCTACGGGATGCGACAGGGTATGTGCCCCAGGAGAGTTTCCTCTTTTCGCGGAGCATCGCCGAAAATATTGCCTTCGGCCTGATAGGTCCTGACATTGACGCTGTTCGGAGGGTTTCCCGAAGCGCTTCTCTGGACAAGGATGTGGAGAGATTTCCCGACGGTTATGACAGCATGGTCGGCGAGCGCGGCATAACCCTCTCAGGCGGCCAGAAACAGCGGGCAGCCATAGCAAGAGCGCTCATAAAAGAGCCGTCAATACTGATTCTGGACGATCCGCTCTCGTCGGTTGACGCCACAACTGAAGAGGAGATACTCTCCAGCCTTCGGGGCTACTACGGCGACAGAACAGTCATCATAATCTCACACCGGCTCTCGGCCCTTCGAGACTGCGACACCATCATCTATCTTGAAGATGGTACGATCATCGAAAAGGGGAGCCACAACGAGCTACTTGCCCTAAAAGGCCGTTATGCGGCACTTCACAGGGAGCAGGAACTGAGATTCGAAATCGGGGAAATGTAAATACATGAAACTCCTACTGACAACACTTCATTCCCGCTACATCCATTCATCCCTGGCACTGCCTTGCCTGGCGGCTTCCTGCGCCGATATTAGCGGCCTTAAGACAGTAATCCGCGAGCATACCGTCAACGAGCGGCCTGAAAAGCTGCTGGTGGCAATCGCTGGCGAAAACGCCGATGTTGTTGCCTTCTCCTGCTATATCTGGAACATTGACCAGACCCTCAGACTGGCTGCGGAACTGAAGCTTCTCAGACCCGAGACCTACATCATTCTTGGCGGGCCGGAAGTCTCTTTCTTCTGCCATGAGTTAATGCTTGAAAATCCGCAGATTGACCTGATTGTCCGTGGTGAGGGAGAGGCCTCTTTCAGGCAGCTGATGCTGCTTTTGACATCGTCTCTGGGAGAGGCGATCCCCGATGAGCGGCTCCTTGAGATCGGCGCCATCACCTTCAGAAGCGGTGACGAAATTCTCTCGTCACCCGTAACCCCGGAGGCTACGGCGCTTGATAGCATCCCCTCCCCCTTTGCTGCCGGGCTGGCAGATATTTCCAAGCCACTTGTCTATTTCGAGAGTTCGAGGGGCTGTCCGTTTTCATGCTCATTCTGCCTCTCTTCCACGGAAAAGGGGGTTCGCTCCTTTTCAATGCCGCGGATTAAAAGCGACCTCTCTATTCTCATGAATCAAGGGGTTGATACGATCAAGTTTGTAGATCGCACCTTCAATTTCGATGCTGCAAGGGCAGATGAAATCTGGGGTTTCATCCTTGCACACAACAATAAAAGCCGCTTTCACTTCGAAATCGCAGCCGATCTTCTCACCGATGAGAATATCGTACTACTCAGTTCAGTTCCGCCCGATACCTTCAGATTCGAGATCGGTGTGCAGTCAACAGATAGTGAAACCCTCTCCGATGTCGAGAGGAGATCGGACCTTGAAAAGGTTTTTGCCAACGTCCGCAGCCTGAAAGAAGAGACCTCTGTAACAGTCCATCTCGACCTCGTTGCCGGGCTTCCGGGCGAGGATTTGCAGGGGTTTGGACGCTCGCTTGAAAAGGTGCTTGCCTTAATGCCGGATCACATCCAGATTGAGCCACTGAAAATGCTAAAAGGAACGGCCATCAGAAAAAGTGCCCGGGATAACGGCTATAGTTTCTCTCCATATCCACCCTACCGGATACTGAAGAACCGATGGCTCACTTTCGAGGAGATCTGCCGTATCGAATCCACATCCGAGGCTGTTGAGGATATTTATAACAGTGGCCGCTTTAAAACCGTACTTGAGATGATCAGCAGACATAACTCTTTAGCACCGCTTTTAACCTCGCAGCAGTTTGAAAAAAGCAGCGCCAATAATCTGCCGAATCTCTTCGAGTCTTTACTGAAGCGGATTGAAAAAGTGCTGCCAGGTCTGAGAGAGGAAGCGAGGGATGCACTGCGCTTTGACTACTGCATGAATGGACATCCGGGAAAGGCTCTGCCCCATTTTTTAGCGGCGGCAGACGAAAAAGAGTGCGACAGTTCAAGGCAGCCCGGTTATCCTGAAATAGCAGAAAGACTCTCCCTCCCTGCCAAAAGCCGTTTCAGAGCCTTTACCGCAGTTTTTGCGCGGGATTACAGACAGGCTGGGTGGCCGGAAAGACATACAGTCATCACCTTTGCCTACTGCAACGGTGATAGTAGGCAAAAAGTGCTGCTTTGCTAGAAGTCCGACTGACTCCTATTCATCGGTCAATTTATATTTGCCATCTTTTTCAAACTCTACACTGCCACTTAGATAATTTACCCGATAACCTTTTGATCTGAGGAAGTCGTAGCCCATCTCTGCCCTCATGGAATCAGCGGCGAACAGTACCTGAATCTTGTCGCGATCAAGTTCACCATACCTTTTGGCAAGACTCTGTAGAGATATTTTTTTCGATTTTGGGAAACCGCTGCTCTTCTGCTCAGCCTCACTGCGCAGGTCTATGATTTCAACCATGACCGGTGACACCAGAGCCATTTCGAAATCTCTACCCGTAAGCCTGCCATCATGTGACTTGGAAGAAGCGGGAATCTCGTCCTTAGCTGCCCCTTTCTCCAGAGCTTCTGCACTGCCGCTCCAGGCTGACGCACCACCGGAGTAGATGGTAACACGCCTGAAACCAAGCTCTTTAAGAGTTTTTGCGGCAGAGGCAGCCTCCTTGTCAGATGCGCCATAGATTACGATCGG
>JACABD010000010.1:7476-69442 GCA_013377075.1 Geobacteraceae bacterium
TTGTCCCACGAAACCAGTATCACCTTATCCCTGACGGTCATGAGGGAAAAGAGCTTTGCCCCGGAATCGATTGCCTTGACTCTCCCTTTCAGAACCTCTGCTGACGCAGTAGTTGACGCGGCAAGAACTATTGACATTAGTATGGCCGATGCAAGTAATCTGTTCATTTTCGCCCCTCCAGGTTCCGTAGACTATATCATAGAGACGCCTAAAAACAATCAGAAGTGGAGCGCACAATGGTGTCACCACCTTTGCGCTCTTGCATCTCTACTGTTTTTTGGTAATGTGTAAAGGTTCACAATATTAATATGGAGGTTTTATGGCACGCATCACTTTCGGAACGTCAGGCTGGCGAGGGATCCTTTGTGAAGACTTTATTTTTGACAACGTAAAGGTCGTGACCCAGGCCATTGCCGACCATCTCATTGCCGCAGGCGAGAAAGGGGGGGTAGTAATCGGCTATGATCCCCGCTTCATGGGTGATGCCTTTGCCAGAGAGTCTGCCAGGGTCCTTTCCGCTGCCGGGCTTAAATGCTACCTCTGCAACCGCGATACACCAACTCCGGTTATTGCTTTCGAGATCCTCAGACGCAAGGCTTCCGGCGGCATCAACTTTACTGCCAGCCATAATCCACCCGAGTATAACGGCATAAAGTTCTCCCCCTCCTGGGGCGGACCGGCCCTGCCGGAGACGACCAAAGATATTGAGAACCGCGCCAATGAGATGATGGGAGAGATCTGCTACCGCGAGCTGACACTGGAGCAGGCAGCACAAAAAGGGCTGCTCGAAATGATCGATCCCAAAGATGTCTATCTTGCCGATCTGGAAAAAAAGATAGACTTTGACGTTATCAAGAAAATCGGCGCCATAGCTGTCAACCCGCTTTACGGTGCTGCCCGCGGTTATCTTGACACGCCGCTGATCTCAAGAGGCATTGACGTGCGCCTCATCAATCAACATCGGGATCCATTTTTCGGCGGATACCCACCGGAGCCAGCTGAAAAGTATATTCCTGATTTTATCTCCCTGATCAAGAGTGATCCGTCAATCAAGCTCGGCATAGCGACTGACGGTGATGCCGACCGCTTTGGCATCGTCGATGGCGATGGCACTTACATTGAGCCGAACTACATTATTGCACTGCTGCTTGATTATCTGATCCGGGTAAGAAAGATGAGTGGCGGCGTTGCCCGCAGCGTCGCCACCTCGCACCTTGTCGATGCGGTTGCCAAACATCACGGGGTAGAACTGTTCGAGACACCGGTCGGCTTCAAATATATCGGTGAGCTGATCAGCCAGGACAAAATCATCATCGGTGGCGAAGAAAGCGCCGGACTATCCATTAAAGGGCATGTCCCTGAGAAAGACGGCATTCTCGCCTGCTTCCTTGTTGCAGAGATGGTTGCCCGTGAAGGCAAGTCAGTCGGTCAACTTCTGGAGGATCTCTACGCAAGGGTCGGCCGCTATATTACAAAACGGGAGAACATAGCCCTTTCCGCTGAAATCGAAGCAGCCTTCCCGTCAAGGGTTGCTAATCTGCCAACGGAAATCGCCGGAAGCACAGTTGAAAATGTCATCCGTATTGATGGAACCAAGCTTGTTCTCACTGACGGCAGCTGGATGCTCTTCCGTAAATCCGGAACAGAGCCTGTGGTAAGGCTTTATGGCGAGGCTTCGTCTGCAGGGAGACTTGAAGAGGTGATGAAAGCGGGGCGAGAGTTTATCCTTAAGGGTTGAACTGCTTCACTGCTGACAAAAAAAGGGGGCTGCCAAAATGGTGCCCCCTTTTTTTATTATCAAACCACTTGCTAGACTGCTTTCTTGATCAGCGCCTCAAGTTGGCTTTTTGGCACAGCACCGACAACCTGATCAACTACCTTTCCGTCCTTGAAGAGAATGATGGTAGGAATCCCGCGAACTCCATATTTTGCCGGGGTTGACTGGCTGTCATCAACATTGACTTTGCCAACCTTCACCTTGCCTTCATACTCTGCCGCAAGGGCGTCGATTGTTGGAGCAATCGCCTTGCAGGGTGCACACCATGTTGCCCAGAAATCAACCAGAACGGGCTGGGATGAGTTGATCACCTCGGCCTCGAAGTTATTGTCGTCCAGGGTAAGAACCTTTTCACTTGCCATTTTCACATCTCCTTTTCAGATCAGACAAAATCTGCAGTATTTGCGTTGTTGTTTCAAATATAAACCTGTCGCTAAAAAAATCAAGCTGTCTGTGCAGCTTTGAGGGGGAGCCAGATTGTTACCCTTGAACCTCTGCCAGGGGTGCTCGCTATATTAATACTCCCGCCGTGCATTCGGACAAAATCCCTGGCATAGAAGAGGCCAAGTCCAAATCCCCGTACCTGCCCGGTATTTTGAGGGTCTATCTGGTAAAACTTTTCAAAAATCTTCGGAATTTCGTCATGGGGGATTCCCGCTCCGGTATCCCTTACCTCTATGAAGACCCCTGAAGCGTCTGATCTGACAGAAATGGTGACTTCACCCTCTTCGCCGGAAAATTTAAAGGCGTTATCAATAATCTGCTTTAAAGCAAAAGCAATCTTCTCCCGATCTATTTCAACAGCCGGAACCTCCGGCAAGTCAAGGATAGCCTCTACTGCCGGCTTAATGGCTATCTCACGGGACTCGGCAAGGATGGTGTGAATAATCCTTGTTATAGAGTATGGCTCACGCCTGAGAGCCTCACCTGTATCCATCATTCGGCTGAAAACGAGCAGGTCACCGACAAGCCTCTCAAGATAAGACGACTCATCTGAAATCATTTTTACATGAACCTTGAAATCGGGATCATCCAGAGAGAACACCCCGGATGTAAGGTTCTGCATAAAAAGTGAGATCGAGGTAAGTGGCGTCCTGAACTTATGGGAAATTATGGAAAGAAAATTCGACTTCAAGCGGTCAAGAGATTTGAGAGAAGCGATCTCCTCCTTGAGGGCTTTCTTTACCAGAGCCTTGTCTACTGCGGTTTTAAGCTGAAGCAGATTCAACGGTTTTGCAATAAAGTCGTCGGCATCGGCCTTGAGGGCGTTGAGGATGACATCCTTTTCAGCAAACCCGGTCATCACTATGACCACGATGGTCGGCTCTTTCTCCTTTATCCGTTTCAAGAGCTCGATCCCATCCATACCAGGCATCATGACATCGGTAAGGACGACATCAATCCCCCCCTTTTCGAAATGAGCAAGTGCATCCTTGCCGTTACCGGCCTGAACAACATGATACCCTTTCAGGGCCCGTGAGCAGAGATCACGGATAACAGCCTCATCATCAACGATCAGGATGGTTTTCATCTGAATCTCCTGACGAAGCTCAACTACATTTTTTTGGGATAATCCGGGCATTTAGGTCTTTTCCATGTTTTAGACGATGAGTGAATAGAGCTTCTCTACGGCCTCTGTCAGCTTTTCCGGCTGGCTTCCGCCTGCCTGCGCCATCTCTGGCTTGCCACCGCCACTGCCGCCGACTATAGGCGCCATCTGCCTGATCAGATCACCCGCCTTGAAGCGGGAGGTCAAATCGCTACTTACTGTAACCAGCAGGGTTGCCTTGCCGCCGATATTCGCGCCTAGAGCAAGAATGCCGCTGCCGAGTCGATCTTTGAGAGAGTCGGCAAGGTCACGCAGCTTCTTGACATCATCAACCAGAACTTCTGCAGCAAGCGCTTTTATACCGGCAATTTCCCGCACATTCGCGAGAAGGTCAGCCGATTTTCCGGCATTAAGTTGTGCCTGAAGTGTCTCGACCTCTCTTTGCAGCTCCTTCTGACGGGCTATCAGCCGCTCAACCCTGTCCAGTATACCGCCACCTTCTGCTTTGACAAGTGCCGCAACCTTGCTCTGTTCAATTTCCAGGTCCTGAACAAAACCGACCGCTCCGGCACCGGTAACAGCCTCAATACGCCGTACACCCGCAGCTATCCCTGCTTCACTGACCAGCTTAAAGAAGCCGATATCTCCGGCAGCGGAAACATGGGTGCCGCCGCAAAGCTCCATACTGACATCGCCGACCCTGACCACCCTGACACTGTCGCCATATTTTTCACCGAAGAGTGCTGTTGCTCCGCTTGAAATCGCCTCTGTCGCTGCCATCTCCCGGGAATCAACGACGCTGTTCATCATGATAAATCCGTTTACAATCTGCTCAACCTGCCTGATCTCCTCTGTAGTCATTGCCGAGAAGTGGGTAAAGTCGAAGCGAAGCCGCTCCGGTTCCACAAGTGAACCCGCCTGCTTTACATGTTCTCCAAGAATCTGGCGAAGGGCCGATTGCAGCAGGTGGGTTGCCGTATGATTTCTTGCTGTGGCCCCCCTCTGTGTCAGATCGACTTTGAGGTCAATGGCTTCTCCGCATTTTATGGTGCCGTTTTCAACAACAGCCCGGTGGATGACAAGGTCAGTGAAAGGCCTGAGCGTGTCAATGACCTTGAGATGGGCACTTCCGGTCGAGACAGTCCCGATATCGCCGGACTGCCCACCTGACGCGCCGTAAAACGGGGTCGAATCGGCAATCAGGTCAACCGTATCGCCGACTGTCGCCTCCTCAACCAGCGCCCCTTTGGCGATGAGAGTCCGCACAACCGAATAGCCGGCAAGATGATTGTACCCGGTAAATTCACTCCGTATGCCGTCACTGTGAAGCTGCTTGTAAATATCCGCGATTCCTGCCTCACCGGATCCTTTCCAGTGCTCACGCGCCTGGGCACGTTGCTTCTCCATGCAGATCTCGAAACCGGGCTCATCAACGGTCATCCCTTCTGCGGCCATAATATCCGCAGTCAGATCAACCGGGAAACCGAAGGTATCGTAAAGGCGAAAGACTGCATCCCCGCAAAGCTGCCTGCTACCGCTTGCTTTTAGTGCTGCAATCTCTTCGTTAAGAATTGCAAGCCCCCTGTCGAGGGTCTCATTAAAGCGCTCCTCTTCGGCGAGGATAACCTTTTTCACATACTCTTCACGTTCGAGCAGTTCAGGAAATGCCTCGGCCATGATCGAATTGACCGCATCAACAGCCCTGAACAGCATCGGCTCTGCAAAGCCGAGCATCTTGGCATGACGGGCGGCACGGCGCATGATACGCCGCAGCACATAGCCGCGCCCTTCGTTGGAGGGCAATACGCCATCACAGATCAGGAAAGTTACCGCGCGGGAGTGATCGGCAATTACCCGCATGGAGACATCATCTTTTTCATCATCCCCGTATTTCTTGCCGGAAAGTTTGGCAACATACTGAATTATCCCCTGGAGGAGGTCGGTATCATAGTTGGTAGTTTTCCCCTGCATGACCGTGCAGATCCGCTCCAGGCCCATCCCTGTGTCAACAGCAGGCTTTGGCAGCGGATGGAGAACGCCGTCAGCAGTCCTGTTGAACTGCATGAAGACGTTATTCCAGATCTCCATGTAGCGGTCACAGTCGCATCCTACCGCACAGTCGGCCTCACCACAGCCGGTTCCGGGGCCGTTGTCCCAGAATATCTCGCTGCATGGACCGCAAGGGCCGGTATCACCCATGGACCAGAAGTTATCCTTCTCGCCAAAGCGGTAGATCCGCTCGCGCGGAACCCCCTCCTGCTGATTCCAGATATCCGCTGCCTCGTCGTCATCGGTATAAACGGTTACGTAGAGCCTCTCTTTATCCAACTTAAGCTCTTCGGTAAGAAAGCGCCATGCAAAGGCTATGGCCTCTTTTTTGAAATAGTCGCCAAAAGAGAAATTGCCGAGCATCTCGAAAAAGGTGTGGTGACGTGCGGTTCTGCCGACATTCTCCAGATCGTTATGCTTTCCCCCGGCACGTACACACTTTTGTGAACTGACGGCACGAACATAATCACGCTTCTCCATGCCAAGAAAACAGTCCTTGAACTGGTTCATCCCTGCATTGGTAAAGAGCAGCGTCGGGTCGTTATGGGGCACCAGACCTGAACTGGCAACCACCGTATGTCCGTTCTGCTCGAAATAACCCAGAAATCTGGCCCTAAGCTCTTTGCCCGTCATCTGTCAAACTCCTTGTCCTTATTTGTAAAATAGCTGGTGATCGAATGAAGCGAGAATCCGCGACGCTGAAGGTATGAGTAAACTCTCTGTTTCTCTTTCAGGGGTGCGCTTGAAGGATCAAATGCGGAAAATCGTCTGGAAACTATGGCTGCTAGGGAGTCATACTCCGGATACTCGGATGCTGCATTTTCAATGGCCTGCGAAGCGATCTCGCGGGAAATCCCCTTTCGTGAAAGCTCCTGCAAAATCCTTATGCCGTAGCCCCGGCCGCTCCTGATTGCATACTCAGTCCATCTCTGGGCAAAGCGCCGGTCATCAAGATAACCTTCATGTGCAAGCTTTTGGATGGCTTCGTCTATACCTTCTGAAGAATACCCCTTGGCAGAAAGTTTACGCCCGAGTTCGTCTGAAGAGTGATCACGCCTGGCCAGCAGCGAGACTGCCCGCAGATAGATTTCGGAAGCAGTGCTGCTCTTAGAACCTTTCAATGTCCGGATTTGCGCCCGACGGCGCTTCCTCAGTCTCACCTTCTGTGGTCGCAGTAAACTGATCCCATGAGCTGTTTGATGTCGATGAAATCCCTGAAATCTTGAGCGCAAAGTCGTCAGGATTGGTCGACTGCCGCAGTGCCTCTTCATAGCTGATGAGCTTGTTTGTATAAAGCTGCATCAGTGACTGGTCAAACGTCTGCATCCCGTAGGTTGTATAACCTTGTGTAATTGCGTCCGGTATCTGCTTTGTCTTTTCCTTGTCATCAATGCACTCTCTAATTCTGGCGGTACCAATCATTACCTCAACCGCAGGGACACGCCCCTTGCCATCTATTTTCGGAACCAGCCTCTGGGAAACAACCCCCTTAATGACAGAAGAGAGCTGCATCCTCACCTGCCTCTGATGGTATGGCGGGAAGACGGAGATGATCCGGTTAATGGTTTCAGCGGCATCAAGTGTATGCAGGGTTGACATGACAAGGTGTCCGGTCTCTGCCGCTGTAACTGCCGTTTCTATGGTCTCAAGATCGCGCATCTCGCCAACCAGGATTACGTCCGGGTCCTGACGTAGCGCCCCTTTGAGAGCAGCCGAGAATGATAGCGTATCAAAACCTACCTCTCTCTGGCTGAGGATGCTCTTCTTATCCCTGTGGAGGAATTCCACCGGATCTTCAACAGTAATGATATTGCTGGTGCGGTTCTCGTTGATATAGTCGATCATTGCCGCAAGAGTGGATGACTTGCCGCTTCCGGTTGTCCCGGTAACAAGAATCAGCCCCCTCTCTTCCATTGCAATCTTCTTCAGCACCGGTGGGAGATTAAGCGATTCAAGGCTGGGGATATTAAAAGAGATTGCCCGAAAGACAATGGCAACGCTGCCGCGCTGATGATAGGCACTTACCCTGAAGCGGCATACACCGGGGACACCGTAGGAGAGATCGACTTCATAGTTGCTGTCGAACTGTTCCCTTTGGCGCTGATTCATCATCGAATGTGCCATCTCCATGACTGTATCGCTGGAGAGCCGGTGACTGTTGGGAATCGGTCGCAATTTGCCATCTATCCTGACAACAGGGGGGAGACCGGTTTTGATGTGAATATCCGAGGCTCTGGCTTTTACCGCGATGGTCAGTATTTCGTTGAGATCCATCTGCTACTCCTTGGCAGCTACGGCTCCCGGCAGACCTAGGGAGGCAAGAAGCTTTTCCCTGATCTCGGCGCACATTGCAGGCTGATCTTTCAGGTAGATTCGGGTATTCTCTCTCCCCTGGCCGATTCTGTCCTTGCCGTAGGAGTACCAGGCACCACTCTTGTCCACTATCCCCTTCTCAACTGCCATATCGAGAAGATCACCCTCTTTCGAGATCCCTTCGCCGTAGAGTATATCAAATTCGACCTCCTTGAACGGAGGGGCCACCTTGTTCTTCACCACCTTGACCTTGGTACGGGAACCGATAACATCGGTCCCCTGTTTCAGGGTCGCAATTTTCCTGATGTCCATTCTTACAGAAGCGTAGAATTTAAGGGCGTTGCCCCCTGTGGTGGTTTCCGGATTGCCGAACATGACCCCGATTTTCATCCTGATCTGGTTGATGAAAATAACGCAGCAGTTGGATTTGGAGATAATGCCGGTGAGTTTCCTCAGGGCCTGGGACATGAGCCGTGCCTGAAGCCCCATATGGGAATCCCCCATATCACCCTCGATCTCTGCCTTTGGCACAAGCGCCGCAACCGAGTCAACTACGAGAATATCTATGGCGCCGCTTCTGACAAGGGTCTCTGTGATTTCGAGCGCCTGTTCGCCAGTATCCGGCTGGGAGACGAGAAGATCGTCGGTCTTGACGCCGAGCTTTCTGGCGTAACCGATATCCAGAGCATGCTCAGCATCAACAAAAGCTGCGATGCCGCCAAGCTTCTGGGCTTCGGAGATAATATGAAGTGCAAGAGTGGTTTTTCCGGATGACTCCGGGCCAAATATCTCAATCACCCGGCCGCGCGGGACTCCGCCAACGCCAAGGGCAACATCAAGAGAAAGGGCTCCTGTAGGAATTGCAGGAACATCAGGGAGTGGCTGATCGTTGCCAAGCCGCATGATCGAACCTTTACCAAATTGCTTCTCTATCTGGCTGACCGCCAGTTCAATCGCCTTTTCTCTCTCCTGCATGGGTAAGTCTCCTCGGTTGATATTTCAATTGTTTGCAAAGTTTTAACACAGTTTTATAAAGCTTTTCAAGCTATTCCCTTAAGGCAAAAGAGTGCCTGAAAGAAGTTCCAGTGCGGCTTCCGACGTTGCCTCTCTTATGGCATCCCGATCCCCGTTAAAGAGGTGTTGAAAGACGCTACAGCCGTCAGCTGATGCAATGGCAATGAATACCGTTCCGACCGGCTTTTCCGGTGTTCCGCCATCGGGTCCTGCTATCCCTGTTGTCGCAATGCCAAGATCGCTGCCGGAGAGTTTCCTGACCCCTTCTGCCATGGCAGATGCGACCTCACTGCTGACCGCCCCGTGCGTCTCCAGCAGCTCCAGCGGCACACCGAGAACCCTCTCCTTGGAACTGTTCGCATAGGTTACCGCTCCAAAGAGGAAATAGCCGGAGCTGCCGGGGATATCGGTAATCCGCTTGGCAATCAGACCGCCGCTGCACGACTCGGCTACAGAGAGAGTCAACCCTGAACCACGCAAAAGCGCTGCAATTTTCTGGTCGAGTGAGCTCAAACAAACCTCACAATGACAAGCAGGCAGAGCCAGGCATAGAGCCCGGCAGCGACATCATCCAGAACTACACCGTAACCATTTTTGACTTTCTGATCGAACCATCTGGCCGGAGGTGGCTTGACTATATCGAAGAGGCGAAAGAGGAAGAATCCGGCAACCATGTAGCGCCAGTCATAGGGGATGGCGATCATGGTGACAAGATAGCCGACAACCTCATCAATAACAATCTTGCCGGAATCTTTTTCGTTGAACAAAACCTCTGCCTCTCCGGAAACCCAGCAGGCAAGGAAGAAAAAGGCGACCAGTGTCAGCAGATACATCGGCAAAGAAAGCCTGGCAAGCCAGATGTAGAAGGGGATTGCTGCCAGCGTACCTACGGTGCCGGATGCAAAGGGGGAGTAGCCGCTCCCCCCCCAGGTTGCCAGCAGTTTTACGATAAAATTCATCTGAATTCCCTTGAAAGTATTGTCATAATGTCACGCAGCGGTTTACCTGTTTCGGCGGCAACCCTGCGACAGTCGTCAAACTCCGGCTTTTCACCAAATTCGTTCACCTTGAAACGGACTCTGCCAAAGGTTGTCTCCCTGACCTCAACCCTTCGCTCCAGAACGGTTCGGGAAACCGGGTAACTCCTGATGCCGATGGCAGTTGTCTCCTCAAAAACAATCCGGCTGAGGCTATCGGCCTTTTCCTGAGAAGTTATGATCGAAAGCATGACAGCTGGTCGGCACTTTTTCATCTGGATCGGTGTGAACCAGACATCCGCCGCACCTTCTGCAAGGAGGCGCTCCATGGCATAGCCGAGCATCTCCGGCGTCGAATCATCAATATTGGTCTCGATTACGACCATCTCCCCGTCCAACCGCTCTGATCCTGCTTCGCCGAGAAAAAGCCTGAGAATATTGGGGATATCGGCAAAATCCTTTGATCCAGCACCGTAGCCGATTTTATCAATTTTCATTGCCAAAGGAGCACCGAAACTCTCTGCGAGAGCAACCACAATAGCGGCTCCGGTCGGTGTGACCCGCTCGCCACTGCCACTTGCCGGGTGAAACGGCACCCCTTTCATAAGCTCTGCCGTAGCAGGTGCAGGGAGCGGTATCCGGCCATGCTCACACTGAACAAAGCCGCTGCAAAAGGGGAGAGATGAGGAGCTGACATGCTCGATGCCAAGATAATCGAGACAGATGGCAACACCGATTATATCGACAATCGAATCAACCGCACCGACTTCGTGAAAATGAACCTCCTCCACGCTGACGCCATGAACCGTGGCTTCAGCCTCGGCAAGACGCCTGAAGATCCTTTCAGCGCGGCTCTTCACATTATCGGACAGAGTGCTGGAAGATATAATCGCAAGGATATCGGCAAAATGGCGGTGCGTATGATGATCATGGAGAACAACATCGAAATTCAGCGCCGAGATTCCATGTCGCTTCGTCCTCTCAAGAGAGAGCCTGTACGAATCTATCGGCAGAGAGAGTTTTGAGAGCTCTGAATCAAGGACGTCCAGAGGCACGCCGAGATCCAACAGGGCTCCCACAGTCATATCTCCGGATACCCCTGCCTGACAGTCAAAATAAAGAGTTTTCATCATCCTTCGCGTCCCTGTTTAACTATCCGCTTTTAGTCCGTCTATATTGATTTATTCTCGAATTTTGTCTACATATTTTAGCTGAACAAAGGTTAAATTGATGTATCATTCAACATATTGAAAACCTTACGGAGCATCAAATAATGATCGAACTTTTGCGCAAACGAAGAAGCATCAGAAAATTCTGTGCTGAACCGGTCTCATCTGAGCACCTTGACACTATTCTAGAAGCTGCTCTGCGGGCACCATCCTCCAGGGGAATCAACCCATGGGAGTTCATAGTTATTGATGACCCGAATCTACTCAAACAGCTTTCAACGGCAAAACAGCACGGCGCCGAGTTCCTGAAAAATGCCCCACTTGGAATTGTTGTCTGCGCTGAGACAACAAAGTCGGATGTCTGCATTGAGGACTGCTCAATCGCTGCGATAATTATCCAGCTGACTGCCCTGTCTCTTGGCCTTGGCAGCTGCTGGGCGCAGATGCGCTGCCGTTTCCGGGGGGAAAAGGAGAGCGCGGAGAGCTATATCAGGGAGCTTTTGGGGCTGCCGGAGCATTTTCTTGTAGAGGCCGTAATCGGCATAGGCCACCCTGACGAGCAAAAACCGCCGGTCAAGGCAGAGACGCTTCAGAGAAAGAAGATCAGCTACAACCGCTGGGGTGCCAGATGAACGGCAGGATGCCGCGCTATGTCGAACCACTGTTCAGGCCGCCGAGTGAGGCAAGGAGTCTCATTTTTCAGATCACCATCGGCTGTTCACAGAATACGTGCACTTTTTGCGGTATGTACAAAGGGAAGAAATTTCGTATAAAGCCTCTACAGGAGGTACTTGACGAAATAACCGCAATACCTGCCATGTACCGGCAGGTGGTGACACGGGTATTTCTTGCCGATGGAGATGCTCTTGTCTATCCGTTTGACGGACTTCGCACCATCCTCGAAGCCCTTGCCGTCAATTTCCCGAAACTCGCCCGAATCGGCTCATATGCTTCCCCTGCAAGCCTGAAGACAAAAAACCTGGAGCAGCTTGAAATGCTTCGTGATAAGAAACTCCGCATTCTCTACTTCGGCCTTGAGTCCGGAGATGATGAAACTCTCTGGAATATCAAAAAGGGGTTTACCTCGGATGAAATGGCAATGGAGGCGAATAAAGCCCGCAGCGCCGGGATGAAGCTCTCTGTGACCGCAATTCTCGGGCTGGCGGGAAGGAGAGGAACCCTTCTCCATGCTAAAAATACCGGGGAGTGGGTAAACCGTGTCAGCCCGGAATACTTCTCACTGCTGACCCTTTTCCATCGCCACAATGATGACTTTGTCCGCTCCCTTGAGCAGTGCACTCACAGGGAGCTGATGATGGAGGCACGGGAGATGGTGTCACAGATGAATAGCTGCGCAACCATCCTCAGATCCAATCATGTATCAAATTTTCTCAATCTGGAGGGAACTTTTCCAAAAGACAGGACAAGAGTGCTTGGCGACATAGACGCGGCACTGGAGCGGGCTGCCAGACATCCGGGGTTTCTTGATGCAGTGCCGGAATATAGTGAGGAGTATTATTAGGAGCGAGCTAATCCTGCCACGGAAGCAGTACTGTAAATTCTGCTCCGCCGCCTGAGTGGTTCCGTACCTTGATCTTGCCGTTGTGATTAGTGACGATACGTGCTGCAATCGGCAACCCGAGCCCTGTGCCACTCCCTTTTGTTGTGAAAAACGGTGTAAAAATGCTGTTTTTCATCGAATCCGGAATCCCTCCGCCACTGTCGGCAATCTTTACGGCAACCGCCCTCTCCTTGCCCAGCTTTGCCAAAGTCACCGACACCCTCAGTGTACCGCCACCCTTCATTACATCGAGTGCATTATGAAAAAGATTTATAAAAACCTGCTTTAACTGCTGACAGTCAGAGTAAAGCATCATCTCTATTTTCGGGTAGGATTTTACAAGAGTGACCATGTTCTTCTCAAACAGATGGCTGACTATAGCAAGAGAGTTGTCAACAATATCGGTTATAGCGCATCTGTCATAGCAGATGGTCGTCTTTTTTGCGTATGAAAGCACCTCATCAAGCATGTTTTCAAGCCTCAGCTCCTCCTCGATAATTGTGGCAACGTAGCCCGCCTCTATCGAATCAGGCGCAGTCTTTTTTGCCAGTCTCCTTGCAAATCCACCAATGGCGACCATCGGCCCTTTAAGCTCATGGGCAATGCTTGCCGCCATCTCGCCGATTGTCGCCAGACGCTCTCCATGGACAAGTTGCGCCTGTGTCTCCTGAAGCCGGCTGTTAGCATCCTCAATAGAGCTGTATAGCATTATATTTTCAATAGCTATGCTGGCATGCTTTGAAAAAAGCTGCAGGAATTTAAGGTCGTTTCTGCCGATCTCCTTGTGAGAGCACGGATTATCAACGACCACGACTCCGAACACCCCATGATTGCCCATCAACGGCATAATGGCAAATGAGCCTGTTTTCAATCGACTAAAGATTTCAGGGAACTCCTGACCGTTTCCCTGCTGCACTTTACCTGAAAAAACCTTTTTTTCAGCAACTGACCGATAAAACAGATCTCTCCCTTTTTTCAGGACAATCCGGCATAAGCGGAGCTCACTGTTGAGCACTGATGCCTCATCTGACAGACCGTACATACTGATTGAGAAGAAGTTTTCATCGGTTTCATGGGTAGCAAAAAAAGCCTCTTCCCCCCTGACAGCACCGAGCATCCCTTGAAGAGTATTTGTCCTCTCGTTAAGGAGAAAAAGCATTGCCCGGTCGAAAAAAAGCGGTGCATTTGAGGTGAGTGCAGTAAGAATTATGCCGGTAAGCCGGTTGAGCCGGATTTTTGAGAGGTTTAGACTGCTCAGACGATTAAGAATAAGCAGCTCTTTCAGTTTGTAGTTATTCTGCTCGTTAATACGCTGAAGCTGAAGAGTCCTTATTTCAACCCTTCGCTCAAGGCCTATATTGAGCCTTTTGATCTGCTGCTCAGCACGTTTGCGCTCGAAAATCTCTTTTTGAAGCATCTGATTTGATTCTGAAAGTTTTGAGTTCCTCCCGAGGAGAAGCTTGTCATGTTGTAACTTCAGCTCTTGCGAACTACGCTCCGATTCGTGTACGAAACCAATCTCTATTTTGTCAAAGTAGCGATCGATAAAAGAATGGGCCCATCTTGGCTGATCAAGTGAACTGTAATTTTCGTCAATTATGTCGTGATAGCACTGCCTGAAGTATTTCATCATGCCGAGAAACATCACCAGTGTAACCCCTCTCAAGCGATGCTTCTTTGCCTGAGCTGTGCCAAAGGCTATCACAGGGTCATGTACAGGGTCCATATCAGGAGTGAGTGGAGGAATCTCAACTGACAGTTCCAGTGATGCGACAAGCCCTGAAGAAAGCTCATGCACAGCTTTTTTCCAGACAGCTTCATCAGTCGGAGTATGGGGATATTTAGAGTAGCCGCTCTCTTGAGCAAAAAGGATGATTCTGCGGACTAACGCAGCTTCGCCATGCCTGATAACATGAGCAAGGCCGCTCATGTTCAGCATATCCCGCAGAGGGCAAACGGAAATGATTCCAGATTAATTGATCGGGGGTAATCTGCTGATAACGTATGGCTTGAAGATACATCTGCAAGATTATACATCTCTGCTTCATAGTGACTGCCAGAGTCAGTTACACGGTGCAGAGGCTTATTCATTGGCAGGGTCAGGGGGTCTTTTCTTTTCGCTCTTCTTCAATCTTGCAGTCTATGCAGAGCGTTGTAACCGGTCTGGCCTTGAGACGACCTTCACTGATATCCTCACCACAAAGCTCACAGACTCCGAACTCTCCCTGATCCAGACGCTCCAGAGCCTCCTTGATCTTGTTGATGAGCTTTCTTTCGCGGTCGCGAATCCTCAATTCAAAGCTTCTGTCCGACTCCTGGGTAGCACGATCGGTCGGGTCAGGGAAATTAACATTTTCTGCTGTCATCTCGGAAACCGTCTTTCCTGCCTCTCCCAGCAGAGTCCGCATTTCCTCGTTTAGAACCTGCCTGAAATATTCCAGTTTGTCCTGTTCCATAGCCGCTTGCCTCCTGAATTCAAGCCTCTATTAAAAAATATTTCTGCCGGCAAGTAAAGACATTTTTAAAATTACGTTTCACATCCCCTTATCAAGCGCTTCATCTACGCTTTTAACCCCGATGAGCTCAATCCCTTTTACCTTAACCTGCTTGAGGTTGCCGACCGGAAGTACGCATCTGGTAAAGCCCAGTTTGAGCGCTTCCTTGACCCGTATCTCCGGCTGGCTTACAGCTCTAACCTCTCCGGAGAGGCCGACTTCACCGATAAATACGGTCTGCGGATCAACTACCCTGTCGAGGTGGCTAGAAGCAACTACTGCAACAATGCCGAGATCTGCGGAAGGCTCATTCAATCTGACTCCGCCGGCAGCATTGAGAAAGATATCCTGCCCTGAGAGGTGAAGCCCGACCTTTTTCTCCAGAACCGCCACCAAAAGTGCAAGACGGTTGTGATCCACACCGATTGTCGTTCTTCTTGGATTACCAAAAGAAGTCGATGATACAAGCGCCTGCAATTCTACAAGCAGCGGCCTTGTCCCCTCAAGGGCCGCAACAACCACTGAACCTGGAACACCGGTCGGCCTTTCGGACAAAAAGAGCTCTGAAGGATTGCGCACTTCACAAAGACCACTTTCTTTCATCTCGAACACGCCAATTTCATTTGTTGACCCGAATCTGTTCTTGACTGCACGAAGTATCCTGTAGGCATGGCCGCAGTCCCCCTCGAAATAAAGCACCGTATCAACAAGATGCTCAAGGACTCTTGGCCCGGCAAGTGCTCCGTCCTTGGTAACATGGCCGACCAGGAATATCGGCACACCACTCCCCTTGGCAAGTGTCATCAGGCGTCCGGCAGACTCCCTGACCTGGCTTACGCTTCCAGGCGCCGAATCAAGTGCAGAGGTAAATACTGTCTGGATTGAATCGATAATGACTGCTTTTGGCTTCATCGCTTTTATGTGTGTAGCTATCCTCTCAATTCCGGTTTCTGCAAGCAGGTAGAGCTCCTCCGCTACGACACCCATCCTTGTTGCGCGAAGCTTTATCTGCTCGGCAGATTCTTCAGCAGAGACATAAAGAACTGTCCCAGCCCCCCTTGAAAGGTGAGACGCCGCCTGAAGAAGCAGTGTGGACTTCCCTATGCCGGGATCTCCGCCGATAAGCACCATAGATCCGGAAACAAGCCCGCCACCAAGCACCCGATCAAATTCCGAAATGCCGCAGGAAAGGCGCTGCTCCGCTGCTCTTGTAACATCTGATAACCTGATCGGCTTTGAGGCCTCTCCCGGGAGGGACGAAGCTGATCCTTTAAGCTCCGGCTCCTCAACCATACTATTCCATTCGCCGCAATCAGGACATTTTCCAAGCCACTTTGGCGCCTGGCAGCCGCACTTCTGACAGGCAAAGAGTGTTTTTGTTTTCGCCATTTTCACTCCTCTCATACTTTACATTTCCAAGTTGCGTTAATATATACCAAACACCCTGTTAATGCTTGCAAATTTGATTGATTCCGTTACGATATGGGTTCAGGTTTATCATCTCAGGGAGTAAACCATGCGATCCAGTCGAGATCTTCAGCAGCCAGAAGACAAATCAGCCGCGTTACTGCTCGATGCAGCAATTAACGCTCTGGCCAAGGCTCTGAAAGCGATGAATTTCTATCCGCCCGAACATCCGCTGCGCGATGAAAGCGTCTCATCTGCACTTGAAAACCTGAACGATCTTTTGAGCGGAAGCCAGCTGGTTCTTCTTTGGTCAAGGGAAGCATGTACCCTGGCAGGTGACCCTCCAATCAAAAACAGCTCTTTGACAGCAAGATCACTCGCAAGGGAGATGCTGACCCGCAAGCTTCAGCGTCTTATCATACTTCCTGGTCTTTCATTATCGGATCTGAAGGCATTTCTCTCAATCGCAACAACAGATGCGGCCAACATTCAAACTGAAGGCGGAATTGAGGCCGCCATGCTCAACTCCGGAATAACAACCATCTGCGCCAATGAAGTAAATCTATCGCTGCTTTCCACTATCAAAAATGGATCAACCGAGCCCCAAACGGCTCCGACTCCCGGCACTGAAGGAACTGAAGCTGACCCGGATTCAGCTGTTGCCGAAGGGGAAATTTCAACAGGTGGAATAGGGATTGAGCAGCAGAAAGACAACGATAAAACACCTGCTCATAATTCTCAGGATAATGCTGAAGCTACCCTTGATCTCCAGTTTTCAAAACTCGGTATGGATATTCTTCTCGGGATGCTCAAAGCCGAAGACAGGGAGTCCCATTTCCTTCAGCTTGCCCGGGAAGTTATTGACTCCTCCGAAGAGTTCAAGCAACAGGAGGCTTTTGAAGCTCTTTTGCATGTGATTGAAGCCCTGATCGAGATTTACTTCTCATCCGGACGTTCTTCGTCCCAGAAAGAGTTTATCAAATATGCCCTCGAACAGATTGCCAGCGGAGCAATGACTGGCTTTTTGCTTGACAGAATAGAAGAACATATAGAGGGAAATGAGCCTCTGTTTAACAGCATCTGTTCTGTCCTGGGCCAATCACTGGCATATCCGCTCATCCAGAGACTCTGTGTTGCCGAGTCACTACATGCCAGGAAAACAATCGCAATCGCTCTGACCCGCTCCGGTGAAGCTGCTATTTCTGCACTTGTTGCAATGCTGCGGGATGAAAGATGGTATGTAGTCAGAAATATGGTTACAATACTTGGTGAGATCGTTTCACCTGAATCGATAAAAGCCCTAAGGATGGTATCACAGCATCCGGAGCCCAAGGTGCGTAAAGAGGTAGTCAAAGCGCTGGTCAAGGTCAACCCGCAAGCCTCTGAAGCTCCACTTATTTCAATGCTTGCCGAACCTGACAAGGATGTATTACGCCAGGTAATATTCTCACTCGGGACAATCCGTTCGAAAACGGCCATAAGACCGCTTCTGGAAATGGTAAATGCAACCGATACTTTTCTCAAGGACCTCGAACTAAAAAAAATGGCTGTTTCAGCACTGGGTAGAATCGGTGACAAACAAGCAACTGAGCCTCTTCTGGACATTCTCTATGTGAAGGGTTGGTTTGCTCCACGCCGGTGGCATGAATTAAAAGTTGCAGCAGCAACAGCACTTGGACATATTGGCGATGAAAGCGCTCTCCCAAAGCTGAAACGTCTGGCAAACAGTGATTCTGACCTTGGCAAAGCCTGTGGCGAAGCTACTGATAATATTGAGCGGGTTCTAAAATGAATTCTAAGTTGAGTTTGTCTACAGCACAGCGTATTGCATCGATTTTTTCCGGACTGATTCGCAACACTTCACTTTATCCTCCCGGAAACCCCGCATTGACGAGGCCACTTAACGAACTTCATACATTGATCGTCGACTATCTGGCAGGCTCTCCCTCCCTCAGAATCGGGCTTTCCGATGAGATCCTCTTCCTTGAGGAACATCTTTTTGTCACTGCGCCCCAACAGGTCGAAGATCTGGCCACCCATTTTGCCTCCCGTAAAGTGGAAGCTGTCATCATTATGCCTGATGTGACTGCTGACGAGCTTTTCCAGTTATCAAAGCTATTTGCTGACCGTGCATTATCCACCGAAAGCCTGATAGATCATCTTGAAGACTCCGGTATCACGCATATTCTAGTTATAGCTCAGGGTGATAATGAAGAGCGGCTGCTGCATGAAGCCGGAAATGCCTACCAGGCGGCTCTGGACTCGGTAAGAACAGCTCTTATTGATATTGAAGCCAACAGGATTCCATCAAGCGAAAGGCTCCTAGCTGCAACACGGCAGTTTTCTGATGTAGCAGCCCAGGATCCGCAGATAGTTGCCTGCCTCTCCATGATTAAGGACTACGACAACTACACGTTCAACCACAGTGTCAATGTCGGGGTCATATCACTATCGCTTGCTGCGTATATGAAACTTGATCGGATAAAGATCGAGGAGGCGGGAATGGCCGGCTTTCTCCATGACATCGGCAAGACCCTGGTTCCCAAAACGATCATAAACAAACCAGGGAAACTCTCCTCCATCGAATTTGATGAAATAAAAAAGCATCCTGAAGACGGGGTAAAGATTATAAAAGCCATGCACGGTCTTTCAGGCAACATTGCAGAAGCAGTTCTCGGGCATCATCTGCGCTACAACAGAAAAGGTTACCCTGAATGGGCTAAAGATATGGAATTATCAAATCTAAGCCAGATCGTAGCCATTGCCGACTGCTTTGATGCCTGTACCACCCTTCGCGTATATCAATTGCCCATGCCTCCGGCACAGGCCATAAAAGTGATGAAGCGACTGGCCGGTGAGTTTCTCAACCCTGAAATGGTAGAGAATTTTGCATCAATGATGGGTAAATACCCACCTGGCACACTCATAAGGCTAGATACAAATGAAATTGCCCTGGTATGGAAAGGGAACCTGGGGAATCCGGAAACTCCAAAAGTGCGTATTGTTTTTGACCGCTTTGGAAACAAGGTTGAGAAACCGGTTACTGAAAAACTAGAAGAGAGAAGGGGTGGTGCTCCGGCAATTGTTGCGATTATAGATCCGATTACTAAAGGTATAGATGTGGGGGACTACTTCAAGCAGGGTTAATCATGCCAAGGGCAGTTGCGGCAGCAGCCCTTGTCGCGGCAATAGGGGAGGAGGCAAGCGCGATAAATCTCTCTTCAAGCAGTGTGTCAGAAGTTTTTGCCAGTGCCAGCACGGCCTCAACATCTGTAAGCCCGTCTCCTGCTTTAAGAAAAGGTAGTAGGTGGATATTGAGCCCCCTGTCAGCAAAGTTCCCCAGCGCTTTGATAGCCTTTGCACGAATTGCCGAATTATCATCGTTTAGTTTTTCCAGAAGAGCAGGCAGAGTAGAGCGCTCTGCAAGATCCCCAAGCACTTCCACTGCTGCTGACCTTATATCTTCTTCCGGCCTTGATGCACAGTAAACAAGCGGCTTAAGAACACCAGCACCACCAATTGTACCAAGTGCGTAAATTGCCCTGATTTTTTCGGCAAGGCCACCTTTTTTCAGCTGATCAAGCACCTCATCGAGGCTCTGCCGGCTTTCTAACCGTTCAAGTGCAGCAGCTGCGGCATTAACCACATCAGGATCAGAATCCTTCAGCATACCGATGAGCAGCTCTTTTCTTTTTGACATAATGCTCGGCTCCATAGTAAGGCAATATTATCAAAATATTGCAGCTTTACAACCATTACATTCTCAAGGGGTAATCAATGAAAATAAATTTCAAGGCTGCACTTCTCTCAGCATTTATCCTCCCCGGCATTGGACAGCTCTACAAAGGAGAGCGGGTAAAAGGGGCAATCCTTCTTGTGCTTGTAAACATATTCATGCTTTTATCCCTGTTTATCGTTTTCAGGAAGATGGGGAGTTTTCTTGTTACTGCCAGGGTCTCAGGGGTACCGGAGGCACTTGCTCTTCTCGACAACTTGACAAAAACTTCACCTGAAGTTGGTTGGCTGCTTACCGGATTTACCCTGCTTTGGGGGTTTGCAGTCGTGGATGCTGCCAGGCCGATTAAGGAAGGATCCCCCCTATCCGATTGAAAACGTTTAATTTGACTTACAGTTTTTTATGTGTAATAAAAATTAGTTACACAACCACTGTTTTATTGCCGAGTACAGAGGGGGAGCAATGCTCTATTCAGAAATAATCGCAACGGGTTCAGGCCTGGCTGAAAGGGTGATCCCCAATGATTTTTTCAGCTACCTTGTTGAAGATGCTGACAACTGGATTCAATCCAGAACCGGAATACGCGAGCGCCGCTTCGTACACCCCCACCAGGCAACATCCGATCTTGCAACCGATGCTGCTAAAAATGCCCTTTTGCAGGCAGGCATGGACGCAAGCGAACTCGACTGCATAATTGTGGCGACATCCACACCTGACATGTCTCTTCCTGCAACCGCCTGCATGGTTCAGAAAAATATCGCAGCAAAAAACGCATTCGCTTTTGACATGAACTCGGTATGCAGCAGCCTTGTCTTCGGCATCGATACGGCAGACAGCTTCATAAAGGCAGGCAAGTGCCGCACAGCAATGGTCATAGGCGCTGACACCTACTCAAAGATACTTGATTTTAACGATAAAGGCTCATGCCCGCTCTTTGGTGACGGTGCAGGAGCGGTTATTCTTCGTGCCTCAGAGAAGAAAACAGGCTTGCTCAGTTCCATGATTAAAAGCGACGGCAGCGGTTGGGAACTGATTCAGGTCCCCTCTTCCGGTTCACGCAAACCGGTGACAGCTGAAACAATCGACAATAAGGAAAATTTCTTCTACATGGAGGGGAAAAAAGTCTTTATCTTTGCAACCGACATAATCCCGAAAATCATTGAAGAGGTTACCGCAAAGGCTGGAATAAAGCCTGCTGATCTGGATTACATCATTCCCCATCAGGCAAACCTGAGAATTATCGACCATATAACAAAGAAAACCGGTCTGGCGAGAGAGAAGTTCCTGCTTAATCTTGACCGTTTCGGTAACACTGCTGCTGCCTCAGTCGGCCTTGTCATGGATGAAAACAGAAGAAACGGCACAATCAAGCCGGGCAGTCTTGTCCTTGTCATGGGCTTTGGCGGCGGACTCTCCTGGGGCGGCCTCCTTATTCAGTTCTGATCGCCCCGACCCCTTCAGGAACAGCTATAACCCTGAAGCCGTGGGTCTTCAATATATTTTCAAGCATCGAAGCGGGGATGATTTTATGCCAGCCATCGTGAAAACGATCGGCAGCAAGAATCATCCCCTCTTTTTTTATCACCCTGCCAAGCTTGCTGACTGCGGCCTCAAGAGCACTCTTCTTATGCAGTAACGGTCCCCCCAGCAATCCGTTGCAGATCACAACGTCGTATCTGTCCCCCCTGTCCGACAGGTTGCAGATATCATCCCTGAAGAACCTGATCCGGCTCCCGCAATTCAGTTTTGCGATCAGACCCTCAGCCTCAATTTCCCTTTCACAGTCGCCCGGAAACCAGCCATGTGCAGCCGCAGCCAGCTCAAGGGGCTCGATAGTGCATCCGTGGATTTCCGCATCAACCCCGCTTTCAGCAGCCATTTCAGCAATCTCGTATACCCCTTCACCAGTGCCGCAGCCGGCATCGAGGCTCAGGCGTTTTTCTCCCCTGTGCCGGGAGAGCCAATCCCCGAGAAACCCCTTTTGCCCTGGATAGCGATTATGGCTACCGCCGAAGCGCAGAGGAACAAAAAGCGCATAAAGGAGTTCTCTGCGAAACCGCTCATCCCTTGCTCCCCGCAGGATGATTGACGCAGGGTTCAGTTCCAGAGAAAACGGCAGAATCCGTTCGAGAGCATCTATCCAGGAAGGAGAGGAGAAAAGCGGCGCAGCCGGATAAAAGGGGTGATAACGGCAGGAGCGGAGCAACAGGGAGCGGAATGCAGCCTGTATTTCGGTAATCGGCAGGTATATTTCACTCTGGCATCTTGCTTCAGTGGTGATTATTCCACCTCTGTGCCACAGTGGTGAGGGCGATGTGGAACAGTAGATGTCGAAGCGCTGTTGCAAGCGTCTGCAAACCCCCTCCAGCTGGGCATCCATGATATTACCCGGCACAAGCAGCTGCGCCAGGGTCGCTTCAAGGGCCAGTGCCCCGCTGTCAGGTGAGAGTGAGAAATTTTGCAGATCGAATGGTTGGTTCATGATGGAAGGCATGATAGACTTAAGACATGTCATACTTCAACAAACTTCGCATAACTATACAGCTGATAACTGCTTCGCTAAAGCCTCAAAAAAACAGAGAAAGGTTTCTTTTCCCTGAAATAAACGGCCAATCTGAGATTCACCCGGAAGCTTTTTCCCAGTCATTAGCCGATCCCGAGCACCTGCTCCGCCCGGACGGCACCTTGGAACTGCACTTTATCGGCGCCGCTTTCCCAGCGGCGCCATTTCTCCTCTCCCGCCTCAAATCATGCGGCTTCACAGGCTGCAAGGCGATTATGACTTCCCGTGGAATTTTGCTGACAGGCAGAAGGTAATTCTCAGATCTCCGCATCCCGCAAAAATGATGCTGCGTCTTCCGGTGAGGTCGGATTGATGAAAAAGCCGGTCCCCCATTCGAAGCCTGCTATCTGGGTCAGTCTCGGGACAAGTTCGATGTGCCAGTGGTAGTCGTAGGCGATGGAGTCCCAGTATTCCGGTCTGCCGGGCCTTGACTGCTGTGGGGGGGAGGTGTGGAGGATGAAGTTGTAGGCGGGATCTTTCAAAACGCTTCTGACTCTTTGCAGCATGTCTTTCATTACCGTGCCCAGCTCGGCAAGTTGCCTGTCGTTCATCAGTGCAAAGTCGTGGTGATGATGCTTCGGGTAGAGACGCAACTCAAAGGGAAAGCAGGCCGCATAGGGTGTCATGACAACGAACTCGGCGGTCTCGATAACAATTCTTGAACCTTCTTTCAGTTCAAACTCTATCAGATCGCAAAATATACAGCGCTCGTGGGTCTCGTAAAACTTCCTGCAAACATGCAACTCCTTGGCCGCCACCGGCGGAGTAAGCGGCACAGCAATCAGCTGGCTGTGGGAGTGGCTTAAGGTAGCCCCTGCCTGGGCGCCATGATTCTTGAAAATCACCAGATGGCGGAGCCGAAAGTCGTTACGCAGATCGAGGAGTCTTGCCCGGTAAGCAATGAGGACATTGGCTATCTCGGCGCTGGTGAAATCGGCCATCCCCTTTTTATGATCCGGGGTCTCGACAATCACCTCATGGGCACCAACACCGTCGCGGACATCATAGAGCCCGTAACCACGGCTCTTCACTTCCCCTTCAACACGCAAAGCCGGATATTTGTTGGGAATAACCCTCACCTGCCAGCCGGGGCTGTTAGCCTCTCCATAGCTTCTGATGGCAAAAATTTCCGGTGGCGTCTTACCCTCAAATCCGTAACAGAAAGGACAGGCATCATTTTGCGGGTGCAGCCGCTCCATGTCGAAGTCACGGGGTCTGCGTCCTCTGTCCGTGGCGATTATCACCCAGTGCTCTTTCAGCGGATCCCATCTAAGTTCTGACATTTCAACTCCAGTTTGTGGCTATATCAACCAGGTGTCTAGTTCCAGCTCGCCGCCGGCGTAGAGCAGCTTCATCGGGGCATCAGCAGGCCATCTGCCTATCTCGCTGCTGTCGCGCAGATGGACCAGGCCCACAAAGATATAGTCTCCGGCCGAAAGATTCAACGGCTTAATCGGCAGAGCGATTTCACAGATTTTTTTAAGCGCAAAGCTGCATGAAGCATCAAGATCCTGCCAAATGCCGTCAGCCCTTGTCTGGAGCGGCACTGCCTGGGTTTCCGCTGTCATCACCATACGATATTCAGCTTCCAGAGTCAGGTAAAGCACCAGGATGTCGTCATGCTTGATAAAGCGTTCCAGCGACCCTTCGGCATCAATGCGGAAATAGAGGTTCTTGCTGTCAAAACCGTAGTAAAAGAGCCGCAGCGATGTCTGGGCGGAATGCATTGCCGATGACTGGCGCGAAAGATCGTAAAGCCCTGCTGCAAGCCACTCGAAGTAATCCCCTGCCTGGCCGGTGATCTCCGGCTCTATGAAGGCTGACGGGGTGCGGATAAATCCGGCCGGACTCTTCTTCTTGATCGGCTTGTAAAGCTCTGCCGGAATATCCATCTCCAGTGAGCGGTAGATGTTCATCAGATGGCGACGAAAGAGAAGATCGAACTGCTCGCCATGGGAGGTGAAGTGATCATCACCGTACCACCAGAACCAGTCGCTCCCCTGGGCGGCAAATAGATCTCTACAGACACTGGCAAGAAGAGGATCTTCGATCTTTTCAAGGTCATCCACGCCAGCAGCCAGCAGGGCGGCAAGCTGGGGGCTCTTTCTGACAGCGGCTTCACGGGCCATTGCAATCAAATCCCACCCCGTATTCTCTTCAGGGTGACCGATCCAGATTCCGTAGTTCGAATTTATCCACGAACCGGGGTGAATATGGTTAAGCCTTCGCGGCTCGGAGCTTGCGAGAATCTCGGTGCAGGTCGCCGCATGTATCTCATGGGATACGGAGAGCGCCTCGTACAGGGCTTTCAAGAAATGATAGCCGTTGTCAGGATAGTACTCCCAGGCATTCTCACCGTCGAGGATGACAGAGACGCTGGTTGCATCGGGCTGGGTCAAACCGATATGCCTGAGACGGTCGATAAAGTCTGCGACAGCCTTCTGCTCCTCCCACTGGGAATAGGTGAAGCCGACAAGATCGGAGAGGGTATGGTCCCTGAAAAAAAGGGCTATCTCGTCCCCCCCACTGCTGTAGAGGTAGGGGTGGTAAAGCGCTTCGCGGCCAATGCCGAGCCCCCCGATGGAGGCAGAGAGAATCCCCTCGTCTGTGGCAGCCCATGAGATACCGCTCTCTGCCATGATAGTAAGCACCTGATCGCTGACAGACCCTTCCGACGGCCAGCATCCCGATGGACGAAAGCCGAAGAGCCGCTCGAAGCAGGCTATGCCTGTCATTATCTGGCTCCGTGCATCCTCGGGGCAGGCAAGGTGACGCTCGGGGAGATGGGCTCGCGGCATGGCGACCGACGCTATCCGGGTATCGCAGAGAAGGGGCATGATCGGGTGAAAGTAGGGGGTTACGGTAAGCTCGATCTTCCCCTCACGATGGAGTTTGCGGTAAAGCGGTATGATCGACTTGAGGATTCTGCTATGGATATTGAAAAGGAGCGACTTCTCCTGGAAGGTGTAGCCACGCTCCTTGGCAACAAGCTCCTGCAACTCCGGAAAGCGCCTCCGTGCCGCCTCACCTGTCCAGGCAAGAAAGAAGCAGACCTGCAGATCGAGGATCTCCTGATAACGGAACTGGCGCAAAAGCCTTGCCGAATCCTCTGCCGGGTTGTCTCCGGCAAGTCTGTGCAGCTCGGCATAGCGGCGGTTAGGTTCGATCAGACGCTGGCGGTTGGCAGCAAAAAAATTGTTAACGACAAAGAGCCGCTCATCATCACTCATGGTCGATGGATCCATCTTGCCATGAATCAGAAACGGATCGATGGCTGTGCCGGCAGCATAATCCTCAAGCTGCTCAAGGAGCGACGGCACAAAGTTGAAGACCGCACGGGCGCCCTCAACCTCATCGACAATTGCCGCCATATC
Source organism: Geobacteraceae bacterium (assembly GCA_013377075.1). Lineage (GTDB taxonomy): Bacteria > Desulfobacterota > Desulfuromonadia > Geobacterales > DSM-12255 > VEOV01. Next base: position 33,461 of record JACABD010000010.1, read on the forward strand.
GTAATAATCCTTGACCGCGTGAAGGTATGTCCATGGCAGAATATATTCGCCACTGACCGGATCCTTGTACTGGGGCTGATGCATGTGCCACATCAGAATGACTGAAAGAGGTTTGATCATATTGTCCTGTTACTGGCTTGAAAGCTCTTTTTTCCATCTGTCAACTTTGCTGCGATACTCGTCAATCAGCTTCTGTGCCGACTTATGTTCCCTTGCTTCGGCAACAAGGTGGATGAAAGAGCGATACTGATCCGGCAGGAGCAGAAGCCAGTCATCACCGAACAAAACCTTGATACCATCGATGAATGTTGCCTCCTTCTCAAGGCTATCCTCACTCATCTTCCTCATTATTCCCCCCTTCATCTCCCATGGGCAAGGAATTCTTGTTTGCAGGAAGGCTCTTTGCGGCAAGAGAGCGGCAATTTTTGAAAGGGGGCGCTCGCTGATTGCAACAAGCTCTATGATCCGGGCAACTGCATACATACCGTCAAAAGCAGGCTGAAAGACAGGGAACGAGACCTGTCCATCCATGGAGCAGGCCATAATGCTTTCGGGAGAGAGGGATGCTTCAATCATAGCCCGCTCACTGCTCTTTGTCCTGATAACCTGGCACCGCTTCTCCATGGCCATCTGCTCGACAACTGACGGCGCTGAAACAGGGACGGCTATGGAGCCGCTATCAGCGGACTTTAGCATAAGTGAAACCAAAAGTGGCAGAAGCTCTGCCGGTTCATAGATTTTGCCCGCATCATCCACAAGAGTAATCTGTTCTGCATCCGGATCGAGCCAGAAACCTGCGGCAGCATCAAGCGTGGTAACGATCTTCGAGAGCTGCTGAAGCCCCTCCGGCTTCTCCTCGACAACCCGTGCGCCACGCTCTTCATCAACATAGGCATTGAGGCTGATGACCTCGCAGCCGATGTCATTCAGAAATGTCGGCAGGATCTGTCCTGCCGGAGAGAAGTTGAAGTCAACGACGATTTTCATATTACGTTTGCGCAGCAGGTTTCTGTCTATCCCCCGCAGGAAACCCTCTCTGTAGAAATCCACCACCTGGGGCAGTTCTGTTATCCCCCCGGGTTCACGGTGATGGGCACGGCGGAAATTCTCCTTGAAAAATATCCTCTCGACATTTTTCCCCATTGTCCCGGAAAAATTGAGTCCGTCACCATCAAGAAATACGATTTCTGTTACTGCCGGATCGTCTGTAGACTGCCTGAAGTAGATGCCACCAACCTCTCCGTATGTATTTAACTTGTAGCGCATTACCGGAGTCGGAATCATTTTCAGGTCGCGGACATTCACCCCGGCAGAGAGAATTCCTCCAAGGAAGCTCCTTTTAAGCATCCTCGAAGAAAGTGACGCATCTCTGCCGACAAGGACAAAACTCCCCTTGGCAAGGGACGTACCGTAGGCACAGCCAAGCTTTGCAACAAACTCAGGAGTCAGTTCAACATTGGTAAGCCCTTTTACGATTGCCCCTTCAAAAAGGAGCTTGCGCCACTTCTCCCCCCAGATGAGGTTTGCTGTTACCGTCGCCCCGCCCTCGATTACCTTGCGCGGCCAGATCTTCACATCCCTCTTTATATAGGCATCTTCACCGATTGAGGTATGCTCAGCAACGATAACCCCCTCTTCGATGACAACCCCCTGGGCAGCCCGAACATTATTGCAGATGACGCTGTCACTGATCTTTGTCCCTTTTTTGAGGTAGACATTGTCCCAGATGACAGAACGGGAAAGCTTTACCCCCTCTTCGATCGTACAGTTGCGTCCGATTACGCAGTCCTTAATCTGCGGGTTTCCGGTAATCTGCGAGTTATCGCCAACAACGACCATGCCACTCAGCTCGGCCTGGCTGTCCAGTCTGACGTCAGCCCCGAGACGGATATCCCTGTCACTGAAATTCTGCCTTGCCCCGTCAATCCTTATCTCCACCCGACCTTTGAAAATATCGTGATGGGCTTCCCTGTATGAGTCAGTATTGCCGATATCGCGCCAGTAACCTTTAGCTGAAATACCGAACAGCGGCTCCTTTTTCTCCAGAAGAAGGGGGAAAAGATTCTGGGAAAAGTCGAAGTTCTCTCCTGCAGGTATCAGTTTCAGTATTTCCGGTTCAAACACATATATTCCGGTATTTATCGTATCTGATATGACTTCGCCCCAACCCGGCTTTTCCAGAAACTGGACAATCCTCTTCTCTTTGTCGGTTATGACAACTCCGAACTGCAACGGATCTTTCACCGAGGTCAGGGTTATGGTGGCTTTTGCCTTTTTCTCATCATGGAATTTGATGATCTTTTCCAGGTTGAAATCAGTCAGCAGATCGCCGCTGATAACGATGAATCGTTCGTCAAGATACTTTTCAGCCGCTTTTACAGCCCCGGCTGTCCCCATGTCTTCTAGGGGGGTGACATAGGTGATTTTTACGCCAAACTCGGAACCGTCACGGAAAAAGTTCTTTATCACAAGGGGTTGATGGTAAAGGAGCATGACCAGATCAGTTATGCCGTGGCTCTTCAAAAGCTCCACAATATGCAGCATGATTGGGCGGTTCATCAACGGAATCATCGGTTTTGGAAGGCTGCTGGTAAGGGGCTGGATCCGGGTTCCGAACCCTCCGGCCATAATTACTGCTTTCATCCGTTATACCTCCATCAGACTTATCGGCTCTTTTTCCGCAAAATTAACCGCTTTATCTCGTCTTTAAGCTCCTGCATGTCACTGGATTTGACAACATAACTGTCTGCCAGCCACGCTGAGAAATCGTCCTTGTAGCAGGAAAATGCCGTGGAAAGGATCACTGCCATGTCTCTCCGCTCCTTCACCAGTTTCTGCAACAGGTCAAGACCGCTTTCGTTCTTGAGTTTTATGTCAAGAAGCACCACTGAATAGCTGTTTGCCGACAGATGCTCCAGCGCTTCTGCAATGGTTCCGGCTGTATCGACCCTGTACCCCTCATCGGCCAGTTCCTGCGAGTATAAAAGCCGTATGTTGGCCTCATCATCAACTATGAGTATTCTGTCCATTGCCTATTCCCCCCTTTTGTTCTCAAGGATTATGCTGTAGCTTGTCCCACCGTCCGATCGGTCTTCGATGGTAAAAGCGCTGCCATGGCGCTCCAGAATCATTCTGCAGAGCGGCAGGCCAACTCCGCTCCCCATAGCTTCCGTCTCCATGAAAGGCGTTATGAGCGCTGTTTTCATCTCGGAAGAGATCGAAATGCCGTTATCACTGACACAGAGGATTATCCTCCCGCCATCAACCCAGGTTTTTAACTCTATGCGGGTGGCAGTCGGCTGACTCTGGAGGATGTGGTTAATGATCGTTTTCAGACAGTATGAAATCTGCTTGTAATCGAGCCATGCCTGCGGCATATCAGGGCTGAAACAAAATTCTGCGGTTACACCCATATCAGCAAGCTCATCCTTCATATCCCCGACCAGAGCTATGGCAAGCTGGTTGACATCCCACCAGTCCATGATCGGATAGACGGTATCAGAGTAACTGATAACCTCCCCAAGGACCTCATCCAGATGCCTGGCTTCATTCAGTATAAACTCAAGATACTCCTTCTTCTTTTCAAGATTATCGCTTTTCAAAAGAGAGCGGGCATAACCGCCGATTGCAACAAGGGGGTTACGGATTGAGTGCGCAATGCTTGAGGTTACCTTCCCGACAACCGCCATCTTTTCCATTCTTACAATCAGATCCTGCTGTTCCTGAAGCTGTTGGTTCATCCTTGTCTTTTTTTCTACCTCGACCTGAAGTCTTTCATACAAAGATGCCCTCTCGATAGCAAAGGCGACCGGGAAGGCAAAGGTCTGCAAAGACTCCATATCTCTGGGTGAGATCTGCTTGTTGGTAACAAAATTATCGGCCAGCAGAATGCCAATGCTGCGGTTGCGCGAAATCAGCGGCATGATAAGGAAGCGCCCAACACCCAGAGCTTCGGCAATTTTCGGATCAACTTCGGGATTGGTGAATGCGTTTTCAACAAGAATGGGCCGCCGCTCCTTGAGCGCACGATTGAAGATATGATTTTCGTCCTTGCGGGAGACTGTCAATTTTTCCAGAACGTCCTGAAATTTGGCCTTTTCAAGAGAGATTTTGCTTTTAAAAAAATCCCTGGAGAGCTCTTTCAGGGAGAAATTGCTCCTGTCCACGTCATCCCAGATCTGCCATGCCTCTTCATAGTTTTTCGGTCCCACTCCGATATGGCCGACAAGATACTCTCTTTCGCGATCGGTCATAAGAAGAAAAGCTCTGTTCATGCCAAAGCCTTTCCCTGAAGTGATCGCTGTCATGGCAACGGAGAGCACCTCATCAAGTTCCATCGATGTTTGCAGGACTACACTCAGTTCATGGAGGAATTTGATCTCTCTGCTTTTGCTTGAGAGAAAAGACGAGAGGGAGATCAGATGGCTTTTCTGATCCCTGTACTCTTCGCGGAGGATTTTTATGATGCTGGAGAAAGGGTCATCATTGGGGAGTCTGCACATATCCCGTTCGAAGGCGTCGCAGTCAATACATTTTTCAACAAAGCGCTTTCTGGGTGAAGCATAGAGATACTCCTCACCCTCCTCTATATTCGGACAATCCAGCGGGTTTCGCTCGGGATTGAACCAGCAGCATTCATAAGCCATTATTCTCTCCGGACAATATGGACGTTCATTAACAGCAATGAACGTTTTCTAAGTATATCAATCCGGCAGGGAATATCAAGAAACTTGAAGAGATGCTCAAATATGAGCCCGTGCAGCGGGCTTCGCCTCTACTCCGCCCTGAATGCCTGCTCAAGGTCATCTATAAGGTCGTCAACATTCTCGATCCCTACTGACAGGCGAAGCAGGCGGTCATTGATACCAAGCGCCTCCCTTTTGGCTGGCTCTATATCGGCATGGGTCTGCAAAGCCGGGAAGGTCATCAGTGTTTCGACCCCGCCAAGGCTCTCGGCAAAAGATATCAGCCTGCTGCGCAGAAGCAGCCTTTCCACCAGTTCCGGTGATTTGACCTCAAAAGCAATCATGGCACCATAACCCCGTGCAATTGAGCCCAGCAGCTCGTGACCAGGGTGGTCTTTGAGCCCCGGATAGTAGACTTTTGCCACCAGGTCGTGGTTTACGAGCCAGTCAGCAATTTTTGCCGCGTTCTCCTCCTGCCTGTCAAGCCGCACTGAAAGGGTTTTGATGCCGCGGATAGTCAACCATGAATCCTGTGGACCAAGCACTGCGCCAGCACCATTCTGCTGGAAGTAGACCCTTTCGGCAAGGGCCGGGTCCTTTACCGTAACAAGGCCGCAGATGGTGTCATTATGGCCGGAAAGGTATTTGCTGCCACTGTAGATGGCAATGTCAGCACCCAGATCAAGGGGTCTCATGAGATAGGGTGTGAGGAACGTGTTGTCAACGATGCAGAGGAGATTTCGAGATTTGCAAAGTGTTGCCAGTGAAGGGATGTCTGCAACCTTCAGCAGGGGATTGGTAAGGGATTCGATGAAAAGCGCTTTGGTATTCGGCTTTATTGCGGCTTCGACAAGGCTGTTATCGCTGCTGTCAACGTAGCTGAATTCCAGGCCAAACTGCTGGAATATCTGCTCGAAGAGCCGGTAGGTGCCGCCGTACAGATCCTCTGTCACAACAATATGGTCGCCGGACTTGAACAAAAGAAGCAGGCTGGTAATTGCGGCCATACCCGATGAATAGGCAAAACCCCGTGCAGCGCCGTCCAGTCTGGCCATACCCTCTTCAAGGGCCTGGCGGGTCGGATTTCCCGAGCGGCTGTAGTCATAGCCGGTGCTCTGGCCAAGGCCGGGGTGACGGAAGGTTGCGGCCTGGTAGATAGGTACTGATACTGCCCCTGTCCGTGTATCCCACTCCAGTCCGATCTGTGTTGCCACTGTTTCGATGTTCATTTCCAAAAACCTCCAAAATAAAATCCCCTTCCGGGGTTCGGAAGGGGATTATTAATGGTAATAGTCCTCGCTCCCTTATCTTCCGAAACCTTATGGCTTCGCAGGATTTGGCACCTTCCTTTTCGGAGGTTGCCGCGACGTCACAGGGCCTGTCCCTCAGTCGCTCTTGATAAGAAAATATGTGTTTTTAACCTACATATCCGGTCAAGAATTGTCAAGCGGTTTTCTACCGTTTTACTTGTTAATTTTTGCAACAATCCTTACCACTCTGCCGCCGACTGCCATACCTTGTCAGCAGCCGGAGTTAAAGGCCTAAATCCGGGTCACCAGCCAACTCTTTTGCCCCTATGGGCTCACTGAACATTATCAGGTCTATGCGGTTGCCGACCCGTTTGAAGTTGAACTGCAGACCATGCTCGTAAGCCTGAAGCGCCACCTGCGGCAGCAGCCCGGGATCCCGCAGACGAATCAGCACCCGATTCCCCTTTGCAAGCAGATCTATAAATTGCGGGGTCACATCGAATTCGAAATCCCCGGCTTCGTCACTCAGATCTATCAGATTCCCCTCTTCGCCGCTCTGTATCTGCTCTCCCAGACTCACCCTCCGGCGAGCCGTGTCATCTCCCTTAGCAGAGACTGTCTCCGGCGACGCCGAGATGACCATTCCGGCGGCCACGGTGGCATTACTGAAACGGTCGATAACGATGAAACTTCCGGTATACCGGCTTTGCTGGTAAGAGTCGATGGCTGCCGGACGATCCAGCTCCAGGCGGACTACGCCGATTGAGTTCAGGCTGAGCGTATCGCCACCCTTCTTCTCCAAGGTGTTGACATCCACCAGATGCTGCACAGCTGTAATACGACCTGGTATCAGGGAAGCAGCGGTTTTGACAAGATAGCTCTTGCCGGGCTGGAGCGGCTCGTCGTCAAACCAGACCAGATGGACCAAAAGCTGCCTGCTATGGATAGGCAGCCCATCGGTTGCAGAAAGCACGTCGCCCCGACTGATATCAATCTCGTCCGCCAGGGTCAGGGTAACCGCCTGACCGGCGACCGCTACATCCAGATCACCATTCATGGTGACTATCCGCGCCACACGGCTACTTTTCCCTGAAGAGGCCACTGTTACCTCATCCCCCGGGCGAACAGTTCCTGAAGCGATTGTGCCGCAGAAACCACGGAAGTCAAGATGGGGTCGGTTCACCCACTGCACCGGCAGTCGCAGCGGCTTTTCACTGCAGTCATCATCGATCTGCACCCTCTCCAGATAATTCATCAGTGTCGGCCCCGAGTACCACGGGGTGCTGGCGCTCGGATCAATGATGTTGTCACCGTTCAGGGCAGAGATCGGAATGGCTGCTACCGTCGTAAAGCCAAGTGGGGCGGCAAACTGCTGGTAGTCGCGGCGGATAGCCTCGAACTTCTGCTCGTTAAAATCAATGAGATCCATCTTGTTGATGGCCAGAACGATATGCTTGATGCCGACCAGTGACACCAGATAGCTGTGACGTCTTGTCTGGGTAAGAAGCCCCTTGCGGGCATCCACCAGAATAACTGCCACCTGGGCGGTGGAGGCGCCGGTGACCATATTGCGGGTGTACTGCTCGTGCCCCGGCGTATCGGCAACGATGAACTTGCGCACGTCAGTGGAGAAGTAACGGTAGGCCACGTCAATGGTGATCCCCTGCTCCCGCTCCGCCTGCAGCCCGTCCAGAAGAAGGGCATAGTCGATGGCCCCCCCTTGCGTACCGCTCTTTTTGCTGTCTGCCTCCAGGGCTGTGAGCTGATCTTCGAATACCATCTTCGAATCCCACAGTAGACGCCCGATGAGTGTGCTCTTGCCATCATCGACACTGCCGCAGGTAATGAAGCGGAGCAGCGACTTCTCTTCCTGACTCTTTAAATAAGCGAGAATATCATTTTCTATCAAATCTGATTGATGTGCCATTTATATACTCCTGTCAGGAAACGTCAATTTTGTGTACTGGCAAGGCTGTCGAGGGATGGCGCGGAGGCGTAGCAGCGCTACGCCGCACAAGGCATCACGAAGACTTACGCCGCCAGGGCGCAAAAGTGGCGTTTCCCTAAAAATAACCTTCCTGTTTCTTCTTTTCCATTGACCCCGCAGCATCATGATCAATCAGCCGTCCCTGACGCTCCGAGGTGCGGGTCAGGAGCATCTCCTGAATGATTGCCGGCAGGGTGTCAGCAGTTGATTCGACGGCAGCAGTCAGGGGGTAGCAGCCAAGGGTACGGAAACGGACAGACTTGTGCTGCACCGTTTCGCCCGGCTTCAGTTCAAGGCGGTCGTCATCCACCATGATCAGCATGCCATCCCGCTCCACCACCGGCCTCACAGCCGCATAGTAGAGCGGCACAATAGGAATATTCTCCAGCTGGATATACTGCCAGACATCCAGTTCGGTCCAGTTGGAGATCGGGAAGACACGGATGCTTTCCCCGGGCCTGATCCGGGTATTGTACAGATTCCAGAGTTCCGGCCGCTGGCTCTTCGGGTCCCAGCGGTGGTTGGCAGAGCGGAAGGAGAAAATCCGCTCCTTGGCGCGGGATTTCTCCTCATCCCGGCGTGCACCGCCAAAGGCCGCGTCGAACTTGTATTTATCCAGAGCCTGCTTCAGCCCTTCAGTCTTCATTATATCGGTGTAGAGACCTGAGCCATGGGTAAATGGTGAGATCCCCTGCTGGGCCCCCTCATGGTTCACATGGACTATCAGGTCGAGGCCGCATTCGGCAGCCATCCGGTCGCGAAAGCTGATCATCTCGCGAAACTTCCAGGTGGTATCCACATGGAGGAGCGCAAATGGCGGCGGCGCCGGATAAAATGCCTTTCGGGCCAGATGGAGCATAACCGCCGAGTCCTTGCCGATGGAGTAGAGCATCACCGGATTGCCGAATTCAGCAACGACTTCGCGGATGATGTGGATACTCTCGGCTTCCAGCTGTTGTAAATGGGTAAGATTTTTGCTCATTTGTTATCTCCTGTGTAGGCCGCATTCCCTGCTCTCTGGATTCTCCCACCACCATCGTCCTGCCCGGCAATCCTCCCCATCCAAAAGGGCCCTGGTGCAGGGTGCGCAGCCTATGGAGCAGTAGCCCCGGCTGTAGAGGCGGTTTTTCGGCAGATTGTTTGCGGCAACATAATCGTTCAACTCCCGCTCGCTCCAGTTGATCAGCGGATTAATCTTGATTATGCCACCGTTGAGCTCATCAAGTTCAACTGCCTGTAGGTCGCTTCGGGTACTGCTCTGCTCGCGGCGGATACCGGTGACCCAGCCTGAAAGACCGGCAAGGGCCCTTGAAAGCGGTTCCACCTTGCGAATGGCGCAGCACTCATGGCGGTTTTCCAGCGACTCGCGGAAGGAAAAGAGACCTTTGTCCCGCTCCAGCGCCTCCACCTCCCCATGACGGGGAAAATACCAGTCGATCCTGATGCGGTAGCGCTCGGTCAAAGCCTCTGCCACCTCATAGGTCTCCTCGGGCAGGCGGCCAGTGTCTATGGCGAATACCCCCAGACTGATCCCGGCTTTGTGGGCGATATCGATGATAGCCACGTCCTCCAGGGAAAAGGAGCAGGCCAGGGAGACCGGTCCGTTGGCTGCCTTGATACCGCTACTAAGTATTTCTTTTGGCGAAGTGTCCGGTTTGATAACGTGGTTTTTCAAGTTCATGCAAATCTTCCTTTTCTCTAAATCTTAAGGCCGATAAGGGGCCAGATGAACATTGCGGAGCCGAGAAACAGCAGCCAGGAAAGCATCATGATTACGGCGCCGGAGACCATTATATCACGGCTCTTCAGGTATCCGGAGCCGTAGACAATTGCCGTTGCCGGGGTCCCCATGGGTAGGCAGTAGGCGAGTCCTGCAGGCAGTGCGATTGCCAGTGTTATGACCTTCGGATCGATACCGACACCCTTGGCCAGGCCAAGTCCGATCGGCATGAGAATCGCCACCACTGCCGCATGGCTGATGCATTCAGTAAGAACGATCGCAACCAACGAGACGACGGCGATGATGACCAAAGGTGAAGGGGAAAAGGCTGCCAACCCTTTTTTGACCAACCAGATAGCTGCGCCGCTCTTCTCAAGGGCACTGGCCAGAGCAATGGAGCCACCGTACATAAGAATGATACCCCAGTTCACATACTCCTCAATCACATTCCATGAAACCACCCGGAAAGCAAACAGCGCCGCCGTCGCCAGAATGGCTATGTTTGCCAGCCCAAGTACACGGCCAAAGATCATCCAGCCGCCAATGGTCAGAACGACGATGATTGCGGTTATCAACTCATTGGCAGTGAGTTTGCCCATCTCCAGCCGCCTGCGGTTCAGGAACTGTTGCCCCTTCTCCACACTGTCAATGTCTATGGGAAAGAAACGGTTTAACAGCCAGAAACCGATGATCATCAGAGGCAGAACGATCATGATTGCTGCCAGAGTCCATTCGACAAAGGAGAAATCGAGTCCGGTCCCTTCCCGCAACATGCCGACAGCCAGCGGAGCCCTCGCACCGCCGAGGAAGGTGGCGATTCCGCCGATGATGCACCCCCAGGCGATTGCCATGAAAAGAAGACGGGCATAGCTGCTCTTTCCTGCCTTAAGTCCGAGACTGTCTGATATCTCCCCCACCACAGGGAAAAGCATGGCTGCTACGGCATGTTCACTCATACAAAAAGATAGTCCGGCGGCAAGACAGAATACCGTCAGAGCCAGTCGCTTCGGTGTCCGACCGTAACGTGCCAGCATTGTCCTGGCCAGACGAGCCGACAGTCCGGTTCCGGTCATTGCCGCCGCCAGAATGAAGGCTCCGAGGATAAAGAAGACCGCCTCATTGCCGAACTGGGCAAAGGCCTGCTTTTCCGTCATGATGCCGGCCATCGGCAAAATTGCCATGGAAAGAAGCGCCGTTACTGCCATCGGTAAAAGGCCGGAAACCCAGAGAAAGATCGTTGCACCAAAAAGAACCAGCGAGCGGTAGCCCTGGATGCTTAGCCCTTCCGGTGGCTGGAACTGGAATAGTATGCCGGTGACAACAATCAGTACAGTCAGCACCTGATAGCGACTGGTCCGGTCCATGACGATCAGCCATAGGGGGCGGTTGTCAATCTTCAGCGGTTTATCAATGGCAATTTTTTCCATCACAGACCTGCCGAATCGAGCGAGTTTTCAGCCTGCTGCACCCGCAAATGCCTGCGTATATCCGACCCTGCAAGTTGTTGGCGATCGCGAAGCCTGTCAACAAACCCCCGAAAAAAACCGACCTGTTTCGTAGCCACCAGGGGGGTCATGACGTTGATCAGAGGGAGATATGTCTGCACCGGTACCGAATGCCGCTCCCAGCCGCTCACCAGATGTTCCATAACTGCAGCCATATCCTCCTCTGGAAGGCTTGCAGAACCGGCAGAAAACTGTAACAGCGGAACAATACCCTCCTGCAGCAGCTCGTCTGCCCGACTCTTTGTCCGGGCCGGCGCTTCATCACCAAGCAGCAATGTCGCTGCCGTACCCCAGCGGGGGAAAATCGTCCTGGCTGCCTGCAAAAGTGGCGACAGCCCGACCGTATGGTCTTCATTGCTGACATCCACTGGGAAAACCAGATTATCCACTCCGGCAGCATAAATCCGCTCCAATCTGGCTACATCGACAGACATCTCCAGACCGGCCATGAGACGGACATGGAAGTTTTTCTTGATCTGGCGGGCCATCTCTTCACCCTGAAGAAACATCTCCCCGGAACCGAAAGTGAGAAAAAACAGTGCGGTCGCTTCTGTACAGAAACTGTCGAACATGGTCTCCAAGGTTTCATAGACAGGCAGTGCTCCGCCGACAAAAAAAACGCTCTGCTCACGGTAGAGACTATCTGTAGCAGGAGCATACCTGTTGCCCCCGATCAGGAAGTTGAGCCTGTTTTTGTCAATAACCAGATTGGCCATGGGTCACCGGAAACCATACGGCATTAGACTGTTTTGCCGGCAAAAGGAACGAACGCGCAATCAACATGATTAATTTATAGCGTGGATGTATTTAAAGGTCAAGACAAAAAACTATTACCCTATAGGATTAATAGTTTTTTGTCTTCGGAAAGGAGCTGCACTTGACACTACCATTGGCAATAACATGCAGAGACTATATCTGATAATCCTCAACAAAGACTCTCACCTGCCGCGGTCTAACAAAAACCGATTCACCCTGCTGCAGTCCCAGATTCTGGTAAATATCCCTGGTCAGCTCAGCTTCGATCAGCTCATTATTTTGTTTCATGGCCAGGGTGATTCTCACTGACGGTCCGAGCTTCTGAATGTGCCGGATCTCTGCCTGTAGTGCCGTTGCATCCTGTTGGCTGCGGTCGATCTCGATGTCATGGGAGCGGACATAGGCTACCGACCCGTCGTTGCCGTGATCGCTCTGCAGTCTGCCGTGAAAGAGATTTACATTACCGAGAAAGTTGAGAACAAAGGGATTGGCAGGATGCTCATAAACCTGGTCAGGGGTTCCTGACTGCTCGATCCGCCCCTTGTTCATAACGACAATGCGGTCAGCAACCTCCAGCGCCTCTTCCTGATCATGGGTGACAAAAACAGAAGTTACATGGATCTCGTCATGCAGCCGCCGCAGCCAGCGGCGCAGTTCGGCCCGCACCTGGGCATCCAGCGCACCGAAGGGCTCATCCAGTAGCAGCACCTGCGGCTCCACCGCCAGGGCCCGGGCCAGGGCGATCCGTTGGCGCTGGCCGCCGGAAAGTTGAGCCGGATAACGGCCTGCCATACCTTCCAGCTGCACCAGACGCAGCAGTTCATTCACCTTGTCCCTGATCTCCCCCTTTGCAGGACGGGTGCTCTTCGGGCGGACATTGAGACCGAAGGCGACGTTATCAAAAACGGTCATATGTTTAAACAGGGCATAATGCTGGAAGACGAACCCGACCTTGCGCTCCCGGACATGGCTTTCGGTCGTATCCGCGCCATTGAACAGAATCCGGCCGCTGTCTGCATTCTCGAGACCGGCAATGATCCTCAGCAGGGTTGTTTTGCCTGAGCCGGACGGCCCCAGGAGCGCCACCAGTTCGCCGGAAGGGATAGAGAGGCTGACATCTTTCAGGGCAGTGAAGCTGCCGAACTGCTTGGATATTTGATCAATTTCGATACTCATTTGTTCTCCTCAACTGGACAGCTTATTAGCTTTTCAACTGCTGCTGGACCTTCCACTCGGCAATAGTCTTGATTGCCAGGGTAATCAAGGCGAGAAAAGCCAGCAGCGACGCCACGGCAAAGGCAGCGGTATAGTTATATTCGTTGTAAAGAATCTCCACCTGTAACGGCACAGTGTTGGTAGTACCGCGGATGTGCCCGGAGACCACTGACACGGCTCCGAATTCCCCCATGGCCCTGGCGTTGCAGAGAATAACGCCGTAGATGATCCCCCACTTGATATTGGGCAGGGTCACCCGGAAAAACGTCTGCAGCCCCGTTGCGCCCAGCACCATGGCGGCCTCTTCCTCATCCCGGCCCTGGGATTCCATCAAGGGGATCAGCTCCCGGGCAATAAAGGGGAAGGTAACAAAAACCGTTGCCAGGATAATCCCCGGGGCGGCGAAGATAATTTTGATGTCGTGGCTTTCGAGAAAGGGGCCCAGCCACCCCTGGCGGCCAAAGATGAGTACGTAGATCAGGCCGGAAATGACCGGCGACACGGAAAACGGCAGATCGATCAGGGTGATCAGCAGCCCCTTGCCGGGGAAGCTGAACTTGGCAATGGCCCAAGAGGCGGCCACACCGAAGACCAGGTTGAGCGGCACGGCAATGAACGCCACCAGCAGCGTCAGCTTGATCGCTGCCACCGTGTCCTGCTCCCGCAACGCCGTCAGATAGACCGAAACACCTTTTTCAAAGGCCTGACTGAATACCGCAGCCAGAGGGATAAAGAGGAACAGGGCCAGAAACCCGAGGGCTATGGCAGTCAGTAACCAGCGAACTGCTGCCTGCTCGGTCAAAGTTTTAGATCTGTTTATTGACATACAGCCTCGCATAATCAGGAAATTCTTGCCGTGCGTTCAGCTTTGGGTCAGATCCGGTTTGGACGATTGAGCGAAACCGCAGGCGTAGCAGCGCTACGTCGAGGATTGCGCAATTGAGGCCGGGCCGGAGATGTCCCGAAGATAGACGCACTCTCATTCGGCGTACCTCCTGCTCCACTTCTGCAACAGGTTGATGACAAGCAGCATCACAAATGATGACACCAGCATGACTGTGGCAATGGCCGTGGCGCCACGGTAGTCATACTGCTCCAGCTTGGTAATGATCAGTAGCGGCGTAATTTCCGAAACCATCGGCATATTGCCGGCAATGAAGATGATGGAGCCGTACTCGCCGACCCCACGGGCAAAAGCCAGTGCAAAGCCGGTCAAGATCGATGGTGTGAGCAGCGGAAAAATCACTGTGCGAAAGGTCTGCCAGCGGCTGGCCCCCAGGCAGGCGGCAGCCTCCTCTATCTCCTTGTCCAGCTCCTCAATCACCGGCTGAACGGTCCTGACAACAAAGGGGAGGCCGATAAAGATCATTGCCACCGTAATGCCCAGTGGCGTAAAGGCTACCTTTATGCCATGGGACTCGAGGTGACGTCCGATCCAGCCGTTCGCCGAGTAGACCGTGGCCAGAGTTATACCGGCGACAGCTGTCGGCAGGGCAAATGGGAGATCCACCAGCGCATCCACAAACCGCCTCCCCGGGAAACTGTAGCGTACCAGCACCCAGGCCACCAACAGCCCGAAGACGGCATTGACTCCTGCGGCTGCCAGCGCCGCACCGAAAGTAACCTTATATGAAGCCAGCACCCGCGGTGTTGACACAGCGGCAACGAATTCCGGCCAGGTAAAATCGGCTGCCTTGAATACCAGTGCTGACAGCGGCAGCAGCACGATGAGGCTCAGGTAGAGCAGGGTGTAGCCCATGGTCGGGCCGAAACCCGGGAGGACATTGTTGTGTCTGGCTGCCAGCTTCATGATAACTCCTACCTGCGCCCTTCTATGATCTGATCGAACACTCCGCCATCGGCAAAGTGGGTCTTCTGGGCTTTCTGCCAGCCGCCAAAAGCCTTGTCGATGGTGTACAGCTTCACCTTGGCAAGCTTGGTCGGAATTTTCGCATTTATCGGCCGGTAGTAATGCTTGGCAGCGATTTTTTGCCCTTCGTCGCTATAAAGGTACTGCAGGTACTCTTCAGCCACCTTGCGGGTACCTCGCTTGTCTGCCACTTTATCGACAACCGTCACCGGCGGTTCGGCCAGGATGCTTTCGGACGGGGTCACGACCTCGAATTTGTCAGGTCCGAGCTCATTGATGGCCAGAAATGCTTCATTTTCCCAGGCCAGCAGTACATCGCCAAGGCCGCGCTGGACAAAGGTGTTGGTAGAGCCGCGGGCGCCGGAATCAAGTACCGGCACATTCTTGAACAGTTTCGTGACAAACTCTCTGGCTTTGGCGTCATTGCCCCCTTTCTGATGAAGCGCATAGGCCCAGGCTGCCAGATAGTTCCAGCGGGCTCCGCCCGAGGTCTTTGGATTTGGAGTTATGACCGAAATGCCAGGTTTGACCAGATCGTCCCAGTTACTGATCTTTTTCGGATTTCCTTTCCGGACAAGAAAGACAATGGTTGAGGTATAAGGTGAGCTGTTATGGGGATGTTCCTTCTGCCAGCCCGGCTTGATCAGACCCTTTTCGGCTATGGCATCAATATCGTAGGCCAGTGCCAGGGTTACGATGTCAGCCTCAAGACCATCAATGACCGCCCGTGCCTGCTTGCCTGAACCGCCGTGGGACTGCTTGATTGTCACCTTGTCACCGGTTTTTTTCTGCCAGTATTTGGCAAAGGCATTGTTGTAATCGGTGTAGAGTTCGCGGGTAGGATCATAGGATACGTTCAGCAGGGTTATATCGGCAGCGGTGGCTGTGAGTACTGTTGCAACGGTAAGTATCAGACTTGTCAGAACTGTTATTACGTTTCGGGATCCCATTGTTTCTCCTTATGTCCTATGGTTTTTGTAGTTTTTTACGATATAAAATTTGAGTCCGTAAAGACCCATAGTTAACTCTGAACAAGAATGAACAGAACCTACAACAAACCCACTAAAACTGTCAAGTATTATTTTATATAGCCTATCGTTTTAGTAGATATTATGAAAGCCGGGTCTGTTCTTCGCCTTTGACAAGCACCGGGTACGGATATATAGTTGCTCCTCTGTTTTCCGCAGCTAGATAAACAGGGCAGTTCCCAGGATTTACATGCAACGGGATTTGAAAAGGAGTAAAAATGAAGCTGACAGGTGCACCCAAACTTGTTGTCTGGGCGGAAAAGATCAGAATGGATCGGCTGAAAGTCTGGAAGGAAACCTCTCCGGAGATTTTTGCAGCCATTGAAGCCATCGTTACCCGGGAGACCAGCGCCGACTGGTGGATCGCCCATAAGGACAAAGGGCTGGAGGTAGTCTGTAAACTGCTGATGACGGGCAAGCTACAGGGGAAACCTGCAAAGGCTAAAAGGTAGCGCTATTTACCCCGCAGCCCCAGCCCCTTGATAAAGCCGCCGAGCAGCTGGTCGTTACATTCCCGATAGTGTTTGTTCCCCTGCTTTCTGAATAGTGCAGATATCTCCTGCTTCGAGATGACGATGTCTGCCAGTTTTAAAGTCTCCGCCAGATCATCTTCTTTTAAGTCCAGGGCAATTCGCAGCTTCTTCAGGATGTCATTATTGGTCAATTCCTGGACCGGATTTGCCGTTGGAAGAGGTTTCCCTTCCTCTTGTCCCCGGTTATGAATGATCAGGCCCTCAAGGAAAAACCCCATTATCGGGTTGCTGCAGGGGATGTAGTCGTCCTCTTCCGCTGTTTTTGAAAACGCGTCAATGGTAGATTGTCCCATCTCAAGGCCAGCGGCTTTGAAAATCTGTACCGTGGTTTCATCATCAAGATTCAGGGATTCACGGATAGTGCGTAATATATCGTTATTGGCCATTATGGTCTCCTTCAAGCGACGATTTCTTTTCGGCAATGAAGCTAACAGAAATACCGGCTAATATCCATGGTAAAGGCTTACCTCATCTCAGGCAAAGGGGGGAGAGGGTGTTGACAGCCCTGCCTTTGCGCTGTATTGTGAGCAATCTTTTATCTGCCGGAGTGTGATGATGTTGCAGAAGCCAGGGATAATTTCAGAGCCGCTGTACCGTGGATGACCGGTGGGGCGGCTTTGTTTTTTGTGGAGTCGTGAGGAGATGGGCAAGATTGGAACTGCGTTGAAGTCCAGGGAAATGGGGTGGTTATACAAACGGAGAAAACGAAGTTCCAACAAGGCTTAGGACCTGCCCTAAAACAGGCAGGTCAAAGCCATGCCCGGTGTCGCAAAAAAATGAATATAAAACAAGGAACCCATATTGTTCACAAAACAGAGCAACGACGGCTACAAACAGGTACTCGACGGAATACACATGAAGACTCTGGTGCATGGTGACAAGAGTCTGATGGTGGAGTTCAGACTGCAAAAGGGAGCAAGTCTGCCGCTTCACTCCCACCCCCACGAGCAGACCGGCTATCTGGTGAGCGGGCGGATGCAGCTTGAGATTGGCGGAACTCCCCATGATCTCCTGCCTGGGGATAGCTGGTGCATCCCCGGCGATCTGCTCCATGGAGCCGTGATCATCGAGGATTCGGTGGCGGTGGAAGTCTTCTCGCCGGTGCGTGAGGACTACCTGCCGTAAAATTATATTTGAATAAACATGCAAAAGCGCCGTGAATCCCTTCGCTACAGGGTTTCACGGCGCTTTTTTTATTACCACTTCTGATAAGCGGAAAAACCTACTTCCACCCACCCCCAAGCACCTTATACAAACTCACCAGATTTGCCTGATCAACGAGGCGCACTCCGATCAAATTCTGCTTGGCTGCATAGAGAGAACGCTGTGAATCAAGAACAGTCAGATACCCGTCAACCCCTTTATCATAACGGGCCTGGGAGAGCTTGAGACTCTCTGCTGTTGCGTCGGTAAAAGATTGCTGGGCAGAGAGCTGTTCATCGATGGTGCCGCGCTGGGCAAGGCTGTCTGCCACCTCACGGAAGGCTGACTGGATGGCTTTCTCGTATTTTGCAACTGCAATGTTACGATCAACTTCGGCCACTGCCAGGTTTGCCTTGTTGGTTCCAGCGTCAAAAATCGGCACGGAAATACGCGGGGCAAAGCTCCAGGCAAAGGAGCCTCCTTTGAAGAGTCCGCTCAGTTCGTCGCTGCCAAGACCGACGGAAGAGACGAGGGTGATGCGCGGGAAGAAGGCCGCCCTGGCTGCGCCGATGTTGGCATTGGCGGCTTTCAGATCACCCTCGGTCTGGAGGATGTCGGGGCGGTTTAAGAGAACGTCTGACGGCAGGCCGGGGACGATATCCTTGAGTGAAGTAAGCGCTTCGCCAAGAGCCTGCGGCAGCAGGTCAGCAGGGACGTTTGAGCCTACCAGCAGGTTCAAGGCGTTTTCATCCTGGGCTACCAGGGTGGTGTAACGGGCAATGTCCACCCGGGCAGCATCGACGCTGGTTCGTGCCTGATTGAGGTCGAGGGCGGAAGATATACCTGCTTCGTAGCGGCTGTTTATCAGCTTGTACGCTTCCATCTGACTGACCAGGGTCATTCTGGCAAGGGAGAGCCGCTCCTTGTCAGCGGCCAGGGAGAGCCAGGCTGCAGCCACCTGGGAAACCAGGCTGATCTGGACACTCCGCTGTGCCTGCTCTGTGGCGAGATACTGCTCCAGCGCCTGATCCTTGAGACTCCGCACTCTGCCGAAGAGATCGACTTCGTATGAGCTGACACCGAGACCGACACTGTACTGATCCGTAACCATGGCT
Organism: Geobacteraceae bacterium; assembly: GCA_013377075.1. GTDB lineage: Bacteria > Desulfobacterota > Desulfuromonadia > Geobacterales > DSM-12255 > VEOV01. The sequence continues at coordinate 52,268 of JACABD010000010.1, forward strand.
TTTCCTGTTGAAGAGAGATCAACAGGAATCCGTTGCACAGTAGCTGCAGCAGTGGCATCCAGGTGCGGCATCAGGTCGGCGCGCCTGATCTGATAGAGCGCCTGGGCCCGTTCAATATTGAGGGCGGCAATTCTGAGGTCGCGGTTATTCTGCAGTGACAGTTCGATGATCTTCTGCAATTGGGGGTCAACAAAAAATTCCCGCCAGGGAACTTCTGCCACCGCTTTTTTCGTGGCTTTGGCATCAGGAACCTGATAGGCGTGGCCTTTCGGCCAGGCAGCATTGACAGGCGCTGGCGGTTGTTCGTATTTCGGAGCCATGGTGCTGCAGCCGCTAAGGGCAAAAAGTGCTGTGGCAGCTGTTGCCGCGCCGAGTCTGCTCTTGTTAAAAATTTTCATACTCATATCAGTGCCCCTCCGAAGCTTCGCCAGCAGCCGGTTCTTCACCATGCCGCTTGTATTTCTTTTTGCCGAACATTCGCGATACCAGCACGAAGAAGAATGGGATGAAGATCAGGTCGATGAAGGTTGCCGAGAGCAGGCCGCCTGTCACTGCCGTGCCTATGGCGTTCTGCGCCGCAGCACCAGCCCCTTTGGTGAGGGCAAGTGGCAGAGTACCGAAGAAGAAGGCCAGGGAGGTCATGATGACCGGCCTCAGCCTGATCCTGACCGCCGACAGGGTGGCGTCAACCAGCTCGTGTCCCTGATGCATCTGCTCTTTGATGAACTGGATGATAAGGATGGCGTTCTTGGTGGAGAGGCCGACTGTAGTGAGCAGACCGATCTGCAGATAGACATCGTTGGGGAACATGCGCAGCTTGACAGCAGTAACCGCGCCGACAAGACCAAGTGGGAGCATGAGCAGGTTAACGAAAGGTATGGTCCAGCTTTCGTATAACGCTGCCACAGCGAGGAACACAACCAGAAGCGAGATGGCATAGAGCGCCGGAGCCTGTGCTCCGGCATTCTTCTCTTCATAGGAGAGGCCGGTCCATTCGAAACCGATCCCGGGCGGCAGTTCTGACGCCATCTTTTCCATCTCGGCCATGGCTTCTCCGGTGCTTATGCCGGGTGCTGCCGAACCGAGGATCTCAACGGACGGAATACCGTTGTAGCGCTCCAGACGCGGGGAGCCGTACTGCCAGCGGGCAGAGGCAAAGGCCGAGAACGGCACCATCTCCCCTTGCTTGTTGTTTACATACCAGCGATTGATATCCTCGGGCAGCATGCGCGAGCTGGCTTCGGACTGGAGGTAGACCTTTTTGACCCGGCCGTTCTGGATGAAGTCGTTTATGTAGGAGCTACCCCAGGCAGTGGCAAGGACGTTGTTTATATCGTTCTGGGAAACACCCATGGCGCCTGCCCTGACATCATCGATATCAAGTTTGAACTGGGGGGAGTCATCCTGTCCATTGGGGCGTACAGCCATAAGCTTCTTGTTCTTCATGGCCATGCCGAGGAGCTGCCCGCGGGCCTCCATCAGCTTTTCGTGGCCAAGACCGCCACGATCCTGAAGCTGGAAGTCAAAGCCGTTGGCAACGCCCAGCTCAAGCACGGCAGGCGGGGAAAAGGCAAAGGCAAGGCCGTCGCGGAACCGTGAAAAGGCCTTCATTGCCCGACCGGCAATGGCCTGGGCCTTCATGTCCGGGCTTTTGCGGTAGTCCCAGTGCTTGAGACGAACAAAGGCGAGTCCCATGTTCTGGCCGCGACCGGCAAAGCTGAATCCGGCAACGGTGATGACCCCTTCCACGGTTTTCTTCTCATTTTCAAGGAAATGCTGCTCCAGTTGGCGGATAACCTGGATAGTCCGCTCCTGGGTTGCCCCTGCGGGGAGCTGCACCTGACAGATGATAAAACCCTGGTCCTCGTCCGGCAGGAACGATGTGGGAAGATGCATGAAGAACCAGGCCATGGCAGCAACAATGGCGCCGTAGACAACAAGGTAGCGCACCGGTTTGCCGAAGGAACGACCGACAATCCCTTCATACTTGTTGCGGCAGAAGTCGAACACTTTGTTGAACCAGCGAAAAAACTGGCAGAACCAGCCGCACTCCCCAGGTGTATGCCCCTTCTCAACAGGCTTGAGCAGAGTGGAGCAGAGGGCCGGTGTCAGGATCATGGCAACCAGCACCGAGAGGATCATGGCCGAGATGATGGTAATGGAGAACTGACGGTAGATGACGCCGGTAGAGCCGGGGAAAAAGGCCATAGGGAGGAAGACCGCCGAAAGGACGGTGGCTATTCCCCAGAGGGCACTGGTGATCTGCCCCATGGATTTGATAGTGGCGTCGTGGGGGGATAATCCCTCCTCGGTCATGATCCGTTCGACGTTTTCGACAACGACAATGGCGTCGTCAACCAGAAGACCGATGACAATGACGAGGGCGAACATGGTGAGTGTGTTAATGGAGTAACCGAAGGCCGCCAGTACCCCCATGGTGCCGAGGAGAACTACCGGTACGGCAATGGTCGGGATGATGGTGGCGCGGAAATTCTGCAAAAAGAGGAACATGATGATGAAGACGAGGAAGACCGCCTCAATCAGGGTATGCACCACCTCTTCGATGGAGATCTTCACAAACGGGGTGGTGTCGTAGGGGTAAACCACTTTCATCCCGGGTGGGAAGTATTTGGACAGCTCTGCCATCTTTGCCTTGACCCGGTCGCCGGTTTCAAGGGCGTTGGCTCCTGATGCCAGACGGATGGCCATGCCGCCGAGGGGCTTGCCGTTGTAATAAGACTGAATCTCATAGTTTTCAGTACCGATTTTGCTTTCTGCCACATCCTTGAGTCTTACGGTGGAGCCGTCGGGATTGGTACGCAGAACGATGGCGTCAAATTGATCGGTGTTCTGCAGCAGCGATCTGGCATTTATGGTGGCATTTAACTGCTGACCCTGATTGGCCGGAACCGCGCCGAACTGGCCTGCTGACACCTGAACGTTCTGTGACTGGAGCGCAGTAATGACGTCGTTGCTGGTCAGGTGAAAGTTGTTGAGTTTTGCAGGATTGAGCCAGATTCGCATGGCATTCTGGGTGCCGAAGATCATCAGTTCGCCAACCCCTTCAAGGCGGCTGACGATATCCTGCAGGTTTGAGACCATGTAGTCGGTGAGGCCGTTTCGATCCAGGGAGCCGTCCTCCGAAACCAGACCGACGATCAGGAGGAAGTTTCGCGTTGATTTAACAACCTGGATTCCAGAGCGCTGCACGATCTGCGGCAGGAGCGGTACTGCCAGCTGCAGCTTGTTCTGCACCTGAACCTGGGCAATGTTCGGGTCGGTGCCGGCCTTGAAGGTAAGGGTGATGCTGACCGCACCGGCCGAGTCGCTGGTGGACGACATGTATATCAGGTTGTCGATACCGTTTAGTTTCTGTTCGATGACCTGCGTAACCGTGTCCTGCACCGTCTGTGCAGATGCACCCGGATAGACGGCATTAATAGCGATCTGCGGCGGCGCGATTGGCGGGTACTGGGAGACCGGCAGTTTTTTGACCGCCAGAAGGCCGACTAACATCACCATGATGGCAATGACCCATGCAAAGATAGGGCGATTTATGAAAAAACGGGGCATTAAATGGCTCCTTAGCCAATATCCGACTGATCTGTCGGATCGGACTGATCAGACGGATTATTTTTTCTCTGTTTGTGCCGGTGCTGATGGCTTGGCCGCAGGCGCAGCAGGAGCTGCCCCCGGTTTGCTGCCAAAAGGGACCACCTTTACCTGTGTGCCGGGTCGTGCTTTCTGAATCCCTTCGAGAATGACCCGGTCGCCCGCTTTCAAACCATCACTGACCAGCCAGTTTTCGCCAACAGTGCGGACAACCTTGATGATGCGGGGCTCCACCTTCTCTTCGGCTCCGACTACCATGACCAAGGCGTCTCCTTTGGGGTTGCGGGTTACACCGCGTTGAGGCACGAGGATGGCTTTTTCATCTATCCCCTCCTCAAGAATGGCGCGGACGAACATTCCGGGGAGCAGCCCCTGTTTCGGATTAGGAAACACCGCCCGCAAGGTTACTGAGCCGGTGCTTTGATCTACAGTGACTTCAGAAAATCTGAGCGTGCCGGTCAGTGGATAAAGAGAGCCATCTTCCAACAGCAGTTTGACATGGGCGGAACCGCTCTTTTTCATCACCCCGCTGGCAAGATTCTGTTTCAGCTTGAGCATGTCGGCATTGGACTGGGTCATGTCAACATAGATGGTGTCAAGCTGCTGGATTGTTGCCAGCGCTCCTTGCTGGTTGGCAGTGACCAGCGCTCCGTCAGTGACGGTGGAGCGGCTGATGCGGCCGGAGATGGGTGCAATTACTTTGGTGTAGGCAAGATTGATACGGGCAGTATCCACGGCAGCCTTGGCCGATGCCACATCTGCCTCGGCCTGCTTCAGCGAGGCAAAGGCATTCTCGTAATCCTGCTGGCTGACCGCCTTGATCTTGACAAGATCCTTGTAGCGTTCCTCTTTCAGTTTTGCCGGGAGAAGGTTTGCCTCGGCTCTTGCTTCGGCGGCTTTGGCGCTGGAATAGGCTGCCTGGTAGGTGGCCGGATCGATCTGATAGAGTAGCTGGCCAGCCTTGACATCACTCCCTTCGGTAAATACCCGCTTCTGAATGATGCCGCTTACCTGTGGTCTTACCTCGGCTACAAGTGAAGCAGAGGTACGGCCGGGGAGCTCATTGGTGATGGCAGTGCGCTGCGGCTGAACGGTGATGATTCCTACCTCGGGGGGTGCGGATGGGGGTGGTGCCGCCGCTTTCGGCTTGCCACAACCGGCAAGGGGGAGTGCTGCGATGACTGCTAATGCCATGAACAGGGAGACTTTTCTTGTTTTCTGCTGCATCTGTTACCTCTGAAAGTTGGAATATTGATAACCTGTCATTATACGTACTATCTTTTTATGGCGTCCCAGCAGGCTTCGATTACCGGGGTTATGAGCGTTTCGTCAAGAATTACAAAACCCAGTATATGATCCCTGACAATGGAAAGAACGGGGCCAAAAGCGAGTCCGAAAAGGATGCTGAGCGGTAGCTCTTTGAGCAGCTTTCGTTCAATGCCTTCTTCGAAAAGATCGCGGAAAACATCACAGCCGTTCTTGTTGCCGAGAATTTTATCGCGGCGATGTGCAACGCCGTAGGGGGAGTTGTGATACTGCTCAAGAAAGCGGAAGTCCAGCGGATTGTTGATGAAGTATCGCAGCAGGGCGGTCTGCAGATGAATGAATCGCTCTCTTATCGGCCTGTCAGGCAGATAACCATCGAGAATGAAAGGATACATCCTCTTTTCCAGATCCTTGTAGAGCTCGTTGATGAGTAGGTCCTTGCTCTCGAAGTAGCAGTAGATAGTTCCAGCCGCTACTTTGGCATGCTTGGAGATCATTGCCATGGGGGCGCCATGGAAACCATGCTCGGCAATAAGCTCCAGAGCGGACCTGACTATCTCCTCGCGCTTGTCCGGTTTAGACAAAATCGATCTCCTTTTATTGAATGAACGTTCGTTCAATAGATATCAATTTAATAATCTGCTGTCCAGATAATTTTCCATAAAAAAAGATCACCCTGAAAACGCTTTACTGTAGCGGTTTCAAAGGCGACCCTTTTTGTTCCCTTCACCTGTCTGGGAGATGAAATCCGGGGCAATCAGCCGTCAGCCACGGAGCTTTTCCTGAACACTTTTAACCTTGTCTTCCATGGTCTGCTCCCGGTCCGTTCGGGTCCCAAGTTTCATGGTGGTGGTAATGCGCGGTGCTCCCATTTCATGAACAACTTCATGGCAGCGCTTGACAGCGGCGAATACGGCATCCCACTCCCCTTCGATGTTAGTTCCATAGGAGTGCAGCGAGGTCTTCAGACCGGCAGCGCTCAAAACTTTTTCGCATGCTGCAATATAGCTGCTGAGCGAAACCCCGACTCCGATCGGTACAATGCAGAGATCTACCAGAACTTTCATTTTTATATTTCTCCCGGTTTCAATGATTCGCAGTGGGTAAATCGCTGCACCAGACCTGTGGCGGTCTCAACCGAATCCATGAACATCGCCAGGGGTCTCACCCAGAGTGAGTTGTTATCGTAAAGGCAGCGGTAGACAACCAGCATTTCGTCATTTTCGCTGTGACGTGCAGTGCCGATCACCTCGTATTCGCCACCCTTGTAATGCCGGTATCGCCCCGGTGAAGGTTCCTTATTAATCACTTACTGATTCTCCTGTGCAATCTGTTGTCCGTATTTGTAATCCTCCTGCATGATGTGGTTGCCAAACCAGTCTCTGAGGAAAGAGATTACACTTTGACCGGGCAGCGTCCCCTGGTCGTACTGCTTGAACATCTCCTTGATTTCATTGATGAAGTAGGCATGCTGTTTCACCTGCAGATCGAGACCTGGATAAACGTAAAGGCAACTGCTTGGCCGCCCTTAGACAGGAGCTGCTCTTAGTTTTAATCGGTGACTAGATAATCTTTTGCCTGCTCAAGATCGTCGAAAAGCCTGAACTCGCGCTTACTGAAAGCGGCAACGGTTTGCAGAGCGATTTTTTGCAGGCCGCTGATACCGACGACTGCCGACTTGATAACATACGGCTCATTGTCTCTGGTAAGGTGCATAAGCCCGCTGATGGTCTCCTTGTCAAAACGTCCTCCACCAGCAATCGTCAGGGTGCGGACAGATTTTTTCGGCCGCGCCTGGACGATTTTGGCGCATTCATTGATGATGGGCAGATAATCTTCAGGCTGGCAGGTCCTGCAATCGAGCTGGTAAATCTCTTTCCCTTTGTGCACAATGAATTGTGATCTCTCCATACCCTGATCCTCCTGAAATAAAAGATGATTTCCATAAAAAGTGGAGCTAATTAAAGCGGCATTGTAATGAGTTGGCAAGAAAAGTAAATGAATATTTCTTTTGGTCACTTTGATAGATCTGGCTTTACTCTGGGCGGAAAATATTTATAATCAAAATTAACAATTCGCTTCTGCCGTGCCTGCCATTTGCAAAAGGAGAAAGAGATGGCCATAACCCTTCTCGATATGCTTCTTAATGCTGGTCTCATCAATAGTGAGCAGTTTGATGAGGCGCTGCGCAATCGGGTTCTCTATGGTGGCAAGATCGGCACCAGCCTCATCGAGCTTGGCTATATAGGCGAAGAGGACCTCGCCCGTTTCCTCAGTGACAAACTCAGCGTCCCCTATGTCCCTCATGAACAACTGCTGCACATCCCTGCAGAGGTGATACAACTCATCTCCAGGGATGTTGCGCTAAAGTACGGAGCTATTCCGCTGCGGCTGGAGCGAAAGCGACTCAGCCTGGTAATGGCCGATCCGACAGATCTGAAAGCCATTGATGAAATCAGCTTTATCACCGGTTATACCATCTCCCCGATGATCACCCCTGAGGTTCGTCTTGTCCAGGCACTTGGCATCTATTATCAGACACCCGTAGACTTTCGCTTCCAGAAGGTCATCGACCGGATTGAAGCCGAGCAGATTGACTATATTGAACCGATTGAAGATGAGCCTTTTTCCTGGGAAGAAGAACTGACTGATATCGAGATTGTCGAGGATGGGGGATGGAGTGACCGGGTACGGTTTTTCGCGCCAAGCGAGCTTTCCAGAAGCCTGTCCCGTGCAGACAGCAGGGAGGAGATTGCCGATCTGATGATGGCCTATATGGCCTGCCGTTTCGAGCGGGCGGCAATCTTCATTATCCGCAATGACAAGGCAATCGGCTGGAAGGGTGTTCTCAACAAGGAACCGTTGCTGGAGATAGGTGAAGTCATCATCACACTTGATGAACCATCCGTCCTGAAGACGGTTGCTGATGGAGCAGGTCTCTATCTGGGTCCGCTGGCAGATACTCAGCTGAACCGGATAATGCTTGAAGTGATGGGTGGCGGTCGCCCAAAATCGGTGCTGCTGGCACCGCTGATTATTTCCGGCCGGGTTGTCAACATCCTCTATGCAGACAGCGACGATAATATGGCCGAAAAGGTGCCGGAGGTACAGAAGCTGCTTTCAAAAGCAGCCCTTTCCTTTGAGGCGCTGATCTGCCGCGAGAAGATACTTATGCTGTAACTCAACAGTTATCCGCTTGATTATTTGAATGGCTCCGGTTGGCGTCTCAGCGTTCGGTTAGCAAATAGTGTAGAGTGGAACATTTTGTTGATTGCCCTCACCTTTCATTTCAGCTACCATGCCGGAAATTTTTTAGATAAGGAGTTCCCATGACAACAGCTACTGCACGTCATATTCTTGTGGCGACTGAAGAGAAATGCCTGCAACTCAAAACGGAAATTGAAGGTGGAGCAGATTTTGGCGAAGTTGCCCAGAAAAATTCTTCCTGTCCGTCACGTATGCAGGGTGGCGATCTTGGATCTTTCCGCCCCGGCCAGATGGTAAAGGAGTTCGATGAAGTCGTCTTCTCCGGCGAGCTGAACAAGGTTCTCGGCCCGGTAAAGACCCAGTTCGGCTTTCACCTTATTGAGGTAACCAACAGATGGTAGGGGCAGAAGAAACGGGGCTGTCCGAACTTGATCAGGCGTTGAAAATGCTTCGTCTCGACATGAACGACGCCAAGAACCAGTCGAAGTTTTACGACATTTTTCTCAATACCACCTTTTGCGTCCCTACGCTGAATCAGCAAGAGGTTGAATTGGAAACACCCATAGAGGAAGGTCAGGTTCTGCCGCTTGTCATGGAGTCGGAAGGCAACGATTACCTGATGCTTTTCGACAGCGAGGAACGCCTGAAAAACTGGGCGGAGGATGATGTCAAATGGGTAGGAGTTCCCGGGCATGTCCTTGCCGCTACTGCCGTGCCGCCACTCCACTGGGCGCTTAACGTCGGCAGCGAATATTCCAAACAGTTTCTTCCCGATGAAATTGCCTGGCTTCGGGATGTCGTCGAGCAATGCAATGAAGCCGCAGCAGAACAGGAAGAGTCGGCAAGCTAGGAAAAAAGACAAGCTAAAGAGAAAAAAGGCGGCCAATGGTCGCCTTTTTTATGAAACAAGTCGTTGATCTCCATTTTGAACATCCAGCTCCACCTTGACCGGCAGGCAGAAATGCTGCATCATTCTTTAAAACTTCGCACAAAGCAGGGTTAATAAAATGAACATTACCGATTTAAAAGATTTCTCCATAATCGTCGGCGGCCTGGTCACCATCTTCGCTTTTGCCAACGGTCTCCTGGAGTACCGCCGCCAGGGGGCGCAGAAGCGGGTCGAGCATTTCACCATGCTGCGTCGACGACTCAAGGAAAACCCGATCTTCAAGGAGATCTGTGCCCTGATGTTTGCCAACAACCCGCGCCTGGCAGAGATAGACGCCCAGGACAAACGGGATTTCATCGGCCTTCTGGAAGAGGTCGCCCTGCAGGTCAATTCAGGACTTATCCGCCCTGAACTGGCTCACTACATGTTCGGTTTCTACACGGTAAAGTGCCTTGAAAGCACTGATTTCTGGGCAAACCTCACCCTGGATGAGACATACTGGAACCTGTTTCACGATTTTGCCAAAGAGATGAAGAAAAGAGAAAAAACTCACAGCTATGAACGCTCAAAACTTCGATTTTAGAATGAAACGCAATACCAGGAGACGCTCTTGAAAAACCAGTCATTCAATCCTGAAGGTGAACTGTTGCTACGCACCTCGCCTATGCCAGCAGACACCAATGCCAACGGCGATATCTTCGGCGGCTGGATCATGTCCCAGATGGATATTGCTGCCGGCATGATGGCAGTAGAAATTACCGGAGGCCGTGCGGTAACCATTGCAGTCGACGCAATGAAATTCATCAAGCCGGTGCAGGTTGGTGATATCGTCTGCTGCTACGGGAAGCTGAAGAAGATCGGCAACAGCTCGGTTGCCATCAGGGTTGAAGTCTGGGTCAAGCCGGGATTGGGACAGCTGATTCTCGACAGGGAGAACCAGTTTTCTCTGGTTACCGAGGGGTCATACACCTATGTTGCCATAGACAGGGAAGGGCGGAAACGGACGTTTCCAAAACCGGTGACAGTCGCTCCGCAGGCAGATTAACCTGAAACCAATTCGGATAACTCGCCGCAAAAACCGCTGTCAGGCAGACTGATCCGTAACATCTTCTGCCAGTTCCTCAAGAGTCAACACCGACAGATCGGCCAGCTCGGGCCAGCGGAAGGAGCCGCTCTGATCCACATGGATGGTGGCGGTACCTGCAGCGCGGCCAACCTGCAGGTCGAAGAGATAATCACCCACCATCACCGCCTCATGCGGGGCGCTTCCCCACACATCAAGCAGCATTTCAATCCCCTCAGGGTGGGGTTTTGGCACAGCCTCATCCCGGCCGAGGATCGTTCCGGGGCTAAAGTAACTGCCGAGGCCAATCATTCCCAGAGTATGCAGGGCGATTTCGCGGGTATTACGGGTGAGAATGCCGACCTTTGCGCCGCGCCGTTGCAGCCGCTCAAGCAGCTCTATTGCGCCAGGCGAGGCAGAGGTTTTAGCTGCAAGATCGTATTCGATCTCCATCAAACGGGCATGTTTTGCCGCAGCCTCAGCCGCAGAGAGCGAAGCAATGAAGCGGAGAATGTCAACATCGGCCCCTGTCATGCCAAGAGCTACGCGAATGGCAGGAAAATCGTGGACCGGCACGGTTAAAGTGCCATCCAGGTCGAAAATCCAGCAAGGGCGGGCAAGTATTTGATGCCTGTTTTTCACATTTCATCCTTACAGTTGTTCAGCATAAATCTGCCCAAGAAGAGCCTGAATTTCCGGATGCTGCACAAGTTCGCACTGTTCCACCAAAATTTCCTCAAGGATATCGTCGGTTGTAAGCGGGTTGGCAAGAACAACGCGCAGGACAGTTAGCTCTCCGTCATAAAGGGCTGTGCGGAGGCGGGTACGGGAGACAAAGGTCTTGCCCGCTTCGCGCTGATTCTTCTGCAGCAGCTGGCAGATCTGGTCGAGGAGGCCATTGATCTCCAGCCGCTGCTCAGGGGTTGCCGACTGTAGTGCCTCCTGAACCTTCCCCGGGCAGTAGCGGTAGGTGAGAATGTTCAGCTCAGGCTCGCTGGTCAGTTGGAAATCGGGATGTTGATTAATCAGCCTGGCAAAGGTGCGGGCTCGCTCTATTCCCATATCGACAAGCAGTTCATACCCTTTGCGGCCGATGATGGAAAATCCGGCATGGACCAGCATGGCCATCCCCGGACGGGATCCTTCCAGAGTGTGGCTGCCAAGATCCTTGGAGCCGTGACGGAGAATGTAGTTTGCATGGTGCTCAATGGCGGAGAGTGCTGTCGGGTCCTTGAAGACCACCATCCCCGCCCCCATCGGTACGTAGAGCTGCTTGTGGGCATCGATGGTGACCGAATCGGCCCGTTCAATCCCTTTCAGCAGGTGGCGGTTGCTGTCGGAAAAGAGGGTCGGGCCACCCCAGGCAGCATCCACATGGAAGTGACAGCCAATTTCCTGAGCGTAATCGGCCAGTCTTTCCAACGGATCGACATTGCCTGTTTCGGTGGTACCGGCAATCCCCACCAGGGCCAGAGGCAGGATGTTGCGCTCTTCAAGCTGACGAACCGCTTCACGCAGCGCTTCCATGTCGATGCGGTTTTTGGTATCGGTCGGCACCTTCACCAGATTATCGCGGCCTATGCCGAGCAGGTCGGTGGCCTTGCCAAAGGAGTAGTGGCCACGTTCGGAGACAATAACAGCGATACCTTCAACGCCGCGATGCCTGAGGGCTGCTCCCAGACCCTCCTGTGAGATACCGCGAAAATTGCCATCCGGGGCGAAGAGGCGGTTACGTGCCACCCAGAGGGCAGTGACATTGGCGATGGTGCCACCGGAGCAGAATGCTCCGAGGGCAAACTGGCTGTTATGAATCCATTCGGGATAGAAATCTTCCTGCTTGCGGTAGACAAGGTGGTGGAGCATGGCCAGAACCTGACGCTCCATGGGAGTAAATGCCTTGGAGGTCTCCACCTTGACAAGATTCTGATTGAGGGCAGTCATCAGTCGCGCCAGAGGCAGCATAAAGTAGGGGAGCGCCGAGGTCATGTGGCCGATGAAGCCGGGTGCAGCGGTGTGCACCGACTGGGCTACCAGATGCTCCTTGACGAACTCGGCGTAGTCGGAAACATAGGTCGGTTCCTCGGGAATTGCAGGGGAGCCGAAATGGGACTCGATCTCTTCCATGCTCCGTTCCACAGCGACAATGTGGGTCTGGAGAAAGCCGGCAACATCGGCGGCAATGGCCTGATCGACGGCACCAAGGGTTGAATCGGGGGCTTCCGGCACGGTAAATATCCGGTAGAGGTTTTCCAGATTTGCACAAGCGGCTTCGCGACTTTTCGGCATTACTGTCTCACCTTGTGAATTCTCAAATGATAGTTCTTTTTACACAATTAAAGAGATAATGCCATAAAATTTCGTAAAATAGTGATTCAGATAATTTTCCTGATGGCGGTTTCCAGTGTTTCATCACCGATGGTCAGGTAGCAGACCCCTTCGGTCAGGGTGAGCGACCAAACGATGGCTCGCTCCATCAGAGCCGCAGCCCTGCTGATGAAAGCATGATCAATGGCAATGACGGTGAGATTGGTCACCTTTGTCAGTTTGGGTATGGCCTGCTGCTCCCATGAGGTCATCGTCCTGCCACTTGCCAGTAGTGCAACCCGCTGCGCGTGGCGGCTCGCCTTGATGATCCGCTCTGCATCGGGGAGGCCGACCTCTACCCAGAAACTGACCCGGCCATCACCACTTTTAACCCAGAGATCAGGCTCATCGGCAGCGCTGATCCCTTTGGTGAACGACAGCTCTTCATCGTAAAAGATGGCAAACGCCAAAAGCCGTGCCACCAGCCGCTCTCCGGTTTCGGAAGGATGCTGGGCCACTGTTGCCGAAAGTGTCTCGTAAATTCCCCGATCGACATCGGTGAGCTGAATTGTTGCCTTATAAATCGTTGCCGGCAATGCCATATCAAATACCGCCTTTGCCCGTCATAGGGGTCTTTCTCCCCGCACCAGTCGCGTCAGCAGGCGGTCAAGGGCCGAAGCAAACCGCTGGCGGTCGGTCAGGCTGAACGGAGAGGGCCCCCCCTGGACAACGCCGTCGGCGCGAAGTTCTGTCATCAGATCCCGTATCGACAAGCGGTCACCGATATTCTCCTCGTTATAAATCTCACCCCTGGGGTCGAGAGCGATGCCGCCACAGGTAACGATCCTGGCGGCCAGCGGGATATCTGCCGTCACCACCAGATCGGTCGGCGCAGCATGCTCTGCAATGTAATCATCGGCGATGTCTAAACCGTCAGCAACCTCGATGATCTCCACCAGCGGGCCGGAGTGCTTTGCCAGACTCTTGTTGGCCACCAGACAGACCGGAATCTGTAGCCGCTGCGAGGCGCGAAAGATGATCTCCTTCACCACCCGCGGGCAGGCATCGGCATCGATCCATATCTTCATTTTAGGGGGAAACGTTGAAATATAAGCCTCTCTTCATGGCGTACTCTGGGGTTCCAGTCTTTTTGAGCGGAGCCGACGTATAATCATCGGTAGAATGAACATCAGCCCAAGGACGATAAGCATTGTTGTGTTCGGGTTTTGAATATACGCATTGAGTTGCAGGGTCGTCAGCGCAATGACGCCAAAATAGAGCATGTCGCCGGTAATGGCGATTGCCCAGCCGGTTATGAAGCCATGCCCTGCGGCAAGTGCCGATGCACGGCCTGTCATGGGATCAACACCAAAGGCGATCATGATGAGCGCCAAAGGGCCGGCTCCGGTCGCGCCGAAATGTGCTGCGCTACGGACTGTGGCAGCTTTCATCATGGCTGCAAGCCGCGTTAGGAATGAGACCTTGCCGCACAATAGCGCAAGCAGGCGCAGAACCGGTTCAAAGGCGATTGCCAGGACGATATCAGAAAACAGGTAGAGCAGCGAGGTGACGAGCCAGGGGATTCCCTCAGTCTTGGCGAGAAGAACCCCGGCAGGTATGCCACCGCCGACCGGCAGCAGAAAGAGTTTCAACACGGAGAGCAGAGGCGATAAAGACGGCAGCAGATCGTGAAAGTATGTGGAGAGCGATATTTCGGTCATAAATAAGTATTTCCATCATGCCACATGCCTGGCATCGGCGGCAATGGCAAACAGCCCCCTATTTAGTTAAGAGCAGTGGAATTATTTGGGAAGTCAGGTCAGATAGGGTGATCCAGCCATCTCTGAGTGGGTGAGGAACAGCCGTGTATCAAACTCAAGCTGGTGGTAGGCGGGCTCCATGTATTCGCAGAGCTGGTAAAAAGCCTTGTTGTGCTCCTTTTCTTTCAGGTGGGCCAACTCATGAACGACGATCATTTTCAAAAATTCCAGAGGGGCGTCCCTAAAGACAGAGGCGATACGGATTTCGTTCTTTGCTTTCAGCTTGCCACCCTGTACCCGTGAGACAAAGGTGTGGGTTCCCAGGGCATTATTGATTACATGGATCTTGCCATCATAGGCAACCCGGCTAATCGGCTGGCTGGAGCGGAGAAACTCGTTCTTGATTGTAACGGTGAAGTCATAGAGAGCCTTGTCTGTCCTGACATCATGGGTCTGGGGATATCGTTTCAAGAGGAAGCTTTCCAGACGGTTCTCCGTTATCAGTTCCATCACCTGAGCCGTCAGCTGCTGTGAATAACCTGCCAAATATCTCAAATTGTGCATCTTTAGTACGTTCCTCACCATTCGTTAGCGTATCTGCTCAAATCAATTGTGGGCCCCGATTATATTAACCGCTGAAACAGCAAAGGCGGCTGGGGCCGCCTGATGGAACAGATGCGATCCCCGCAATTCTTCGCTATTTTTTGATATAAACCACTTTCCCGTTCATGGTCAGTGTTTTGCCCTCAAGCTTGAGTAAAAGCGTACTTTTTCCCGTACCCGATTCTTCAATCTTCAGCATATTGTCTTTATCCAGGGACCAGACACATTTAATCTTCTGCACCAGTTGTATTTCCATGGGAAACGGTTTATTCATCTTTTGGTAGATCTTCACATTATCTGCCGTTATTTCACCCGTTTTGTCTTTTAACAGCTCAATAACAACGGTATCGTTTTCCCGGCTCCATTTGCCCGGAACCGATGATTCCCTACTACATCCGGCAACAAACAGCATGCTGAAAAGCAGGCCGATTCCGATACATATCCGACTATTCATTGTTCCCTCTCTTTTCAAAAAGTAGCTGCACGCTTCTGACGCCAAAGACGGCTTTCCAAGGCTGCAACAAATTAGCACATTATTTCTTTCTGTAATAGGTACTTGAGCACTATTTATCCCACTCACCTGACTCCCAGCGCTCAATGGCCATTCCCGCCCGGTAGCCGAGCAGCCCAGGCTCTTTGGCGATTTTTATCAGCGCTGCCAGGGCGCGCCTGCTGTCATGACGGATCGAGTAAACCGCTGCCATGCCCGCTACGACCGGATCGCTGCTCTCGGTGAGCTCCAGCAGTTTTTCTACTCCATCTGCTTCACTACAGACAAGCGCCTCATGCAGTCCGGCAAGCATCCTCCCTTGAGCCTCAGCCCTCTCAGCATCCATTGCCTCCATTGCACTGTTATGGGCTTTAGCTGCCAGTGCGAAACGCTGCAAAAGCCTTTGCAGCCTCACTTCAGTGCTGTTTTTAGTCTGAAGAGAATCGGACATTGATCAATCCTGCCTGCATGAACCGGCAGGCAGCATCGGCTTGATGAATCTGTCAAAGGTTGCCTGCTGTTTGTCGGTAAGGAGATCAAAGTCTCCCTGGTTATCAAGAAGAAAAGTGACAACACCGATGACCGTTTTTGCCAGATAGCCGCTGCCGACAACTGCTTTTTCTATCTCAGCGCTTCGTCTGCTCAGCAGGTATTTTAGCGGTCCTTGATCTACTTTCATTGGGCGAGCTCCAGTATGGGGAAAACATTTTTTTTTGCATTATGCCCTATCGGCCAAAGAAAGGAAAGGCGGCCGATTGGCCGCCTGAATTATGACACATCCTGCAGAGCAGCTGCTAAACCTTTGCCGCCAGTGCATTGGCCATAGCAAGCAACCGATCACGATCTGCCAGACCGTCGATGAAGCGTTGCGGAATACCGGCCAGACCCACCTGGGCACCTACCAGAGTGGCAGTCAGCATGGCACGGGCCATGTTCTGCCCACCACCGTTGATGGCGTGCAGCAGTGCCGATTCGAAATCATCATGGAAGCGGGCGGCCAGATAGTAGGCCGCCGGTAGCTGGTGGTAGATAGCGCAGGGCATGCCGTACACCAGCGACACCTTCCAGGCCGGTTCGATGCGGATATCCGGGTCAAATGCTGCCGTTGCCATGTATGAAGGGGTTAAGAGTGCATCTGGTGAAGCGAACATACCGACCTTCGGTGGATCTGGATCACCGGGGCGGGGTGGTTGACTGTTCTCTCTGGTGATGTGATGGAAGGGGAGTTCTCCCTTATTGACCAGCCGCATCAGTTTGCCGGAGAGGTGGCTGTTCAGGGTGTGCCCCTGAACCAGCATCCCGAGAACCGCGCCGTAAGCAACGGTCATGGAGACTACAGCCTCATCGGTCTGGGTCAGAATAGTATTGGCAGTAATCGTTTCAGCGAGACGGGTCGGCTGGCGGGCATAGCGAACTGCCAGAGCGATGATTCGTTCAGCAGCCTCCGTATCGTCTGCATTGCCGCCGGTCTGTCCCCATGGAACCTGCTGTTGCACACGCTGACGCCAGAGCTCACGGATCGACTGGCTGGTATAACCTCCCGGCCCTTTTACCGGTGTACCATCCAGATGGGGCATAAGTTCTTCGTCCAGACGACGGCAGAAATCGGCGTCGTCATAGTCATTACTGGCCAGAAGCGACTCCAGCAGCAGGGTGAGAATGAAACCGGCCTGAGAGGGCTGGCCGGCTTTGAGACCTTCATGGTAGCGCCCCAGTTTGGGCTCAGTGTAGTCGCTGATCCATGGGCCGAAGTCCCGGCGCAGCTCTTCCAGATCATAGTACCAGTGGGGGCCGAGTCCCATGGCATCGCCTATGAAAGCGCCCATGATGGCACCGGCTGCCCGTTCCTGTATTGTTAAAGTTGACATAATAGTCTCCTCAGACGGCAACAGGGCAATTGCCGTCAGTTAGCTGCACGCTGCGCCACGAGAAATAGCTCGATATCGATACGGTCGTGAACCAGATGCATCCCGAGCTTTTC
>JACABD010000010.1:69542-81732 GCA_013377075.1 Geobacteraceae bacterium
TGATGCTGCCATCCTCCTGGGGGATCACTGTTACCGGCACTTTAAGCGGCCTGGTAACCCCTTTGATGGTCAGTTCCCCCCGAAGCAGGTGATCGGCAGTGCCGGGTGAAGCGGACGGGATCGGGCTCCAGCCGTGCAGCTCCATTGTGGCCAGAGGATAGCGGGCAACATCGAAGAAGTCCTCGGAGAGCAGGTGATTGACGAGCATCTGCCGATAGGTTTCGTCCTGCAGATCCAGATTGTTGATACCGCCCATGTCTAGGGTAACAATCCCATCCCGCAGGTTGCCCCCCTCAATGGTCACCGTTCCACCTTGCAGAGGAATTCTGCCGTAATGGCGGTTGTTGATGTTGCGACCGGTCCACTCCAGCACCGATAGCGCAGGGTCAAGAAGATAGGTGCCGTCAATGAGCCCGGGCTCGGGCAAAGGCTCGCCAGCACCTTCCAGCGGGTAGCTGGCACTGCACCATCCGGCCAGGCCGTCTTCAAGGATGCGCACATCCTGATATCCTGCAGCCAGCAGTTTTCCCCTGGCCGTGGCAGCCGCACGGGTCCTGCCGGTTGCATCATAGATTATCAGTGTCGCGGAGCGATCCGGTGCCACTTCGGCCATTCTCTCCAGAAATACCATTTCGTAAACGCAGGCATTGACAGCCCCGGGGAGATGGCTTGCTGCATACTCCTCCGGAGGGAGAATATCGATAACCAGAAAAGTCCCATTGGCGCTGATCTGGCGGTAAAGTTCGCTACAGTTTATGGTTGAGTTCATGTTAGCCTCCTTTGCATTTTACTGATTATATTTTACTCCTTCTGTTAATAAGCGGCGCAGGAAATTACTCTGCCCCAAAGACAACCGGACACAAATTGCTGCGGTCTGTGCTATCCTCCGGGGAGCTTTCTTAACCATTAAGTTTGAGCTCAGGAGAGATATGCTACTTCCACCACTTGTATCAGGACGTCTCATCCGCCGTTACAAACGCTTTCTTGCCGATGTGGAGCTTGATGGCGGTGAAGTTGTCACCACCCACTGCCCCAACTCGGGGAGCATGCGCGGCTGCGCACTCCCCGGCAGCCTGGTACTCCTCTCCCGAAGCGATAACCCGGCAAGAAAACTCGCCTACACCTGGGAGCTGGTCATGGCCGATGGCTGCTGGGTTGGGCTTAATACGGGACTTCCCAATAAACTGGCTTTCGAAGGGATCAAACTAGGGATCGTAACGGAGCTGCAAGGATATGAAAATCTGCGAACTGAGGTCTGTTACGGCAGTGAGCGGAGCCGGATAGATCTGCTGCTGGAGAATCCGGGGCGCTGCTATGTTGAGGTAAAAAACGTCACCCTGGTGGAAGATGGTCAAGCCCGTTTTCCCGATGCGGTTACAGAACGGGGGCAGAAACATCTGCGGGAGCTGATCTCCATGGTGGAGGGCGGATACCGTGCAGTTAATTTTTTTACGGTGCAGAGAGCCGATGCCCGGTCAGTGACTCCGGCAGATGACATCGATCCTGTTTACGGTAAGCTGCTACGCCAGGCCGCAGCGGCAGGGGTGGAGCTACTGGCCTATCAGGCGTCGGTAACGCCAGCAGAAATTGTCCTCAGTCATCCGCTGCCGATTATTCTCTGACCTTTCCATATTGCTAATTACGATCATTAGTATCGTTATTATCGATTTTATCAATTTGACCTTACTATCACGACCTGCTAATAATTCATCGCCCCATAAGCCAACAGACCATTTCCCCTTCGGGTCCGCAGGAGTCCCTATTAAACTCGCAGGCATTGATATCGGTTCAAGAAGTATTGAATTCGTGATTCTAGACAGTGAAACCACTGAGATCATTGACCGCTTTCAGGCAGAGACATCCATCGACCTCTCCAAGCAACTTGGCCTGATCAGAGAGCGGTATGACTGGGGTCATCTTGTTTCCACCGGATATGGCAGACAGCTTGCCCAAAAGGTGCTCGGGGGCGATGTCATAACCGAGATCAAGGCGTACACGACCTCTGCCCATCATTTCCACCCGACAATCGACACAGTCATCGACCTTGGCGGCCAGGACACCAAAGCGCTCTCCATCAACCGCAGCAGCGGTCAGCTGCACAAGTTCGAGATGAACGATAAATGTTCAGCCGGTACGGGGAAGTTTTTCGAGATGATGGCCGGTTCATTGGGACTCAGCCTTGACGAACTGGTAGCTGAGGCGCTCCGTGGGAGCAAATCGGTCGAAATCAACAGCACCTGTACGGTTTTTGCCGAATCGGAAGTTATCTCGTTATTGACCTCCGGGGTGGCTCTGGCAGATATCGCCCGAGCCATCCACGAAGCGCTGCTGACCAAGCTGGTCTCCCTGCTCTCAAGGGTAATCCGCTCTGACAGTGGCGAGATCCTCTTTGTCGGCGGTGGCGCAAAGAACCGCGCCATGGTGCAGCTTCTTGCCGAAGCGCTGAACAGGCAGGTAATCGTGCCGCCGCATCCGGACTTCTATGGCGCCTACGGTGCAGCCATTCATGCAATAAAATCAGTATAAATCCGGCAGTTGGCAGCTGCCGTAGAGAGTGCTCAGGCTCTATTTCGTCGTATTTCTTAGTGAAATGAAGCGTAAACAGCAGATGTTGTCTGAACCCGCAAGGGTGAGTTCATCTGATGTAGCGAAATGAACTTAGAAATACAGAAATGGAGCCGACACACGAACGAAGGTAGTTGCCAACTGTCGGATCAAGTATCAAAATACAGGAGAACATATGAACCCGTTATTCAATGATGATTTTCAGGAATTCCCCCTGAAACGTGCCCTGGCACAGGTTATGAGCAAAAGAGAAGCCGGTGCCAAGGTGATTGGGGCTTACTGCTCCTATGCGCCGGTTGAGGTTGTCTGGGCCATGGGTGGCGTTCCTGCAGTACTCTGCGCCTTCTCCAATGCTCCAATTGCCAAGGCGGAAGAGACCCTGCCGGTCAATCTCTGCCCGCTGATCAAGTCCAGTTTCGGTTTTATCGAACTGAAAACCTGCCCCTTCTTTGAGCTGACCGATGCTGTTGTCGGTGAAACCACTTGTGACGGCAAGAAGAAGATGTTCGAACTGATTCAGGAGCATCGGCCGCTCTACGTTATGGATCTCCCCCAGTGCCCTACCAACGAAGGAGCGGTTGCCTACTGGCGGCACTCGATCAACGGCTTCAAGAAATTCCTCGAAGAGACCTTTGCCACAACCATCAGCGATGCTGCCATTGAAGAGAGTATCAGGGAATGCAACCGCAAAAACCGTCTGGTGGAGGGGATCTTCGCCTTCGGTGCCTGCAAACCTGCGGTCATAACCTGGCAGGAGATGTACGCAGTTGCCACCTATGCCATGTCAGCCCAAGGTTCAGACGCGATCACGCAACTTGAAGGGATTATTGCTACACTGACGACACGCCAGGAGCAGAAGCAGTTCACTTCACCAGAAGGTGCCAAAAGGGTTCTGATCACCGGCTGCCCGGTCGGCGGTGATGTGCTCAAGGTGCTCAGGCTTGTCGATGAAGAGGGGGCGGCAATAGTCGGTCTGGATTCCTGCACCGGTCTCAAGCCATATGCCAATGTTACTGAGGAGGGGAGCGGCGATCCGCTGCTTGCCATTGCCAAAAGGTACCTGAAGATCCCTTGTGCCTGCATGACACCGAATACGGGGCGCTTTGAAGTACTGAAGCAGCAGGTAGAATCGCTCAAGCCGGATCTGGTTATTGATCTGGTGCTGCAATCCTGCCACACCTACAACGTCGAGGCGGTCAAGGTTGAGTCCTATGTGCGCGAGGATCTCGGCACCAACTACCTGAAGGTTGTCACCGATTTTTCCCAGCAGGATCTGGGGCAGCTCAAAACGAGAATCGCCGCAGCTCTTGAAATGAACTGATCCCATAAACAGCAAAGGCGGCCGATTGGCCGCCTTTTTCAATTTATCCACAGTATCATCTCCTCTGCAATGAGCGAAAGCTGACCAGTTCTCGCCGAGCCTCATCATACAGATTCAGCCGCAGCGACCCGAGACTTTTGAGCAGGGTCAGAGGTGGCACCTCCTGCAGTTCCGGCACCGCATCGTAACACTCCTGCAGACGGTAGTTAGGGATGCCGGGGTGCATATGGTGAATATGGTGGAAGCCGATATTGCCGGTCACCCACTGCAACCACCGCGGCAACCGGTAATAAGAAGACCCTTCCATGGCGACACGCCACGGGTTCCACTCGTCGTGCCGTGCCCAATAGACCCCTTCGAACTGATGCTGATTATAGAACAGCCAGACACCCAGTGTGGCGGCAACAAGCAGTACCGGCAGCTGAACCAGGATGTATGTCCGCAGGCCGATGGTCATGGTGGCGATAACCCAGATGGCTGCCAGTGCCAGGTCCGTTGCGATCACACTGTAGAAGTCGATTCTCTTTCCTCCGGCAGATGGGTAGCGGTTACGGAGCAGGAAGTAATAGAGCGGTCCGATGCCGAGCAGAATCAGCGGATGGCGGTAGAGGCGATATGATAGCTTTTGCAGAGGGGTTGACGATAGGTACTCATCGACGGTCATGGTCGTTATGTCACCCATGCCGCGCCGGTCAAGGTCACCGGCAGTGATATGATGACCGGCATGGCTCCTGCGCCAGTCATGAAATGCCGTAAAGGTCAATATGCCGCAAAGGTAGCCGATGTTCCTGTTCCAGCGGGGGGAAGTGACCAGTGCGCCGTGGGTGCAGTCGTGAAAGAGGATGAAGATGCGGGTCAGCAGGGCTCCGGCTACAGTCCCCAGTGCCAGTGTGGCAGCATAGGGGTAGCCGTTCAGTACGGTAAGGGTCATCAGGGTCAGTAACGCAAGATAGGGGATGATGGTTGACAGTAACTGCCAGACCGCCGTGCGGTTATCCGACGGGATAAACCGAGCGGTGGCCGCGTACCACTGAGGTTTTTCGACTTTTGCTACTACCAGCACAGGATTGAAGGACATGTTAAGCCCCTTCAGGGATTGTTCTAAGCTTCCTCTATACTAAAATAATAGCAAAAGATTATCTGAAAACAACAGCCATAAAAAGTGCTGCTTCAGGCTTAAAAAATCTGTTTCACCCTGTCCGCCGCACCCGGAAGAAACGTCCCTTGATCCGGTTTTTCCCCAGGCTCTCCAGAGCCAGTTCCACACTCTGGCGGACGATTGCCACGTAGGTGTGGAAGTCGAAGGCATCTATTTTGCCGACTTCGCTGGCTGCGATACCACCTTCGCCGGTGAGGGCGCCGAGGATATCCCCCGGTCTGAGCTTGTTTTTGCGACCGCCGTCGATGCAGAGCGTTACCATTGTTGGTGGAGCCGGAAGCCCCGTTATATTGGGCAGCGCTGCCAGACTGCCACGTTTGATGGTACTCCCCAGAGCCTCCTCGATGGCTGTGATTCGGCGGCTCTCCCGTGAGGTAACCAGGCTGATAGCCAGCCCCTCTTCACCGGCACGACCGGTGCGGCCGATGCGATGAGTATGATCCTCAGGGTTGCGTGACAGTTCATAATTGATTACCGCCGGAAGCTCCTTGATATCGAGCCCCCGTGCCGCCACATCGGTTGCCACCAGCACTGAAGCGCTTTTGTTGGCAAAGCGTACCAGAACCTGATCCCGCTCCCGCTGCTCCAGCTCACCATGGATGGCCAGGGCGGCATATCCACGCCGCACCAGGGCTGTAGCCACCTCCTGGCACTCCTGCCTGGTATTGCAGAACACCAGGGTAGATTCGGGGCGAAAATGGCCGAGTATCCTGGCAACCGCCTCCAGTCGCTGGTCGCTCTCCACCTCGAAAACAATCTGTTCAATAACGCCGTCGTCATGGGTTTCATCGACGCTGACCTCCACCGGCTGATGCTGGATATCCGCGCTCATGGAAGCTATGGTGTCAGGGTAGGTGGCGGAGAAGAGCAGGGTCTGCCTCTTGGGGGGGGCAGCGGCAATCAGGGTGCTGATATCCTCCTGAAACCCCATGTCCAGCATCCGGTCAGCTTCATCCAGCACCAGGGTCTGCAGGGCGGAGAGATCGAGGCTGCCGCGGCGCAGATGGTCGAGGAGCCGTCCGGGAGTTCCAACCAGCACATGGGCGCCATGTTCAAGGGAGCCGAGCTGGGGCCCGAAAGGGACGCCGCCGCAGATGGTCAGGATTTTGATGTTATCGGTAAACCGTGCCAGACGGCGCAGCTCTTTACCCACCTGGTCGGCCAGCTCCCGGGTCGGGCAGAGCACCAGCGCCTGAACCCGGAATGACGACGGCTCAAGCCGTGTCAAAAGGCCGATGCCAAAGGCTGCGGTCTTGCCGCTGCCGGTCTTTGCCTTAGCTATAACGTCCTTCCCCGCAAGGATTGGGGGGAGGCTGTGGGCCTGCACCGGTGTCATCTCTGCATAGCCGAGGGATGCCAGGTTTTTGACCATGGGGGCTTTCAGGTGAAGGGATGAAAATGATTTCGTGTTCATAAGGGTTCTCTCGTTTCGTGTCCGCAAAAAAACCACAGGAGGAATTTCCTGTGGCGAAGGAGCAGAGCTAATATACCACGGCATGACCAACGGAGCAATGTTTCGCTGGTCAACCCGGTATTCAAGGGGGTATCCTCCCTTTTGCAGCACAGAAAATCCCCAGCCGAACCAGGAATCTGCCATGGATCATTCCTCCCGCAACTGTCTCAACTTTCGCCATCTGGACCGCTTTCCCGGCGACACACTCTTTGATCGCATCGCCCGTTCAGTTTGCAATGCCGGCTGCCTGCCTCGCAAGGAGCTGTATGAAGCCTGGGAGGTGGCGCGCCGGGTACGACGCCGCTTCCGGGGAGGCCGGGTTGTTGATATGGCCTGCGGTCACGGGCTTTTGTCCCGGATAATGCTGCTGCTCGACGACAGCTCACCAGAAGCACTGGCTGTGGATCTGCAGATTCCCGCCAGTGCCGGGAGATTGACTGCCGCCCTGAACGAAACCTGGCCACGGCTGGAGGGGAGAGTCCGTTTTGACTGTATGGACCTGGAGCAGGTGGTACTTACTGAGGGTGATCTGGTCGTCTCCGTTCATGCCTGCGGCGCACTGACCGACCGGGTGCTGGACAGGGCTTTGGCAGCCAGGGCCAGGGTCGCGGTGCTCCCCTGTTGTCACAATCTTGATAATGGCGACATGGGCGGGTTGGAAGGATGGCTCGACGGACCGCTGGCCATGGATGTTGCCCGGGCAGCGCGGCTGCGCAGCCATGGCTACCGGGTTTACACCCAGACCATTCCGGCCGGCATCACTCCGAAAAACCGCTTACTGTTGGCAGAGCCGCTCTAAACGGGGTGGCGCAGGAATGAGAAAGGCGGCCGTTTGGTCGCCTTTTCAATTAAGTACAAAAGTACCTGTTCACATACATTCCCGGTATCAATCTAACAGTTGGGAGCGATTGTTCCTATGATATTTCCCCGGTTTTCAGCGACGCCATATCAATTGAGAACCGGTACTTCACATCGGATTTTGCAAGCCGCTCGTAGGCTTCGTTGATCATCTGGATAGGGATGATTTCAACATCCGAGGTAATGTTGTGCTGACCACAGAAGTCGAGCATCTCCTGAGTCTCGGCTATGCCGCCAATGAGAGAACCGGAGAGGCTTTTACGGCCGAACAGCAGGGCGAAAGCCGAGACCTGGAGCGGGGTTTCCGGTGCCCCCACCAGGGTGATGTTCCCCCCGAGGCCCAGCATGCCAATGTAGGCGTTGATATCGTGATCAGCAGCAATGGTGTCAAGGATGAAGTTGAGCGTACCGGCGTGTTTCTTCATCTCTTCTGCGTTGGTTGAGATAATAACCTCATGGGCACCAAGTCGGAGCGCATCCTCTTTCTTATTTGGAGATGTGGTAAAGACCACAACGTGAGCACCGAAGGCTTTGGCGAACTTGACCCCCATGTGCCCCAGACCGCCGAGGCCGACAATGCCGACTTTCTTTCCTTTGAGATCGCCCCAGCGGCGGATAGGTGAGTAGGTGGTGATCCCGGCGCAGAGCAGCGGTGCCACCCCGGCCAGATCAAGATTGAGCGGCACGTTCAATACGAAACGCTCATCCACAACAATGCTCTCTGAGTAACCGCCGTAGGTAACCGGAGCTGTCCCATGCTTGTCCGGTGAGTTGTAGGTAAAGGTTGAACTTGGGCAGAACTGTTCCAGGTTGGCCTGGCAGCTGGGACAGGTGTGGTCAGAATCGACCATGCAACCGACCCCTACCAGATCGCCCGCTTTGAACTTCTTAACAGCGGTACCGACCTTGGTTACTCGGCCGACGATCTCATGGCCGGGGATGCAGGGGTAAGTTGTCGGCATGACACTATGCCATTCATCTCGGACCGTATGGAGATCTGAGTGGCAGACGCCGCAGAAGAGAATTTCGATCTGCACATCGCGTTCGGTTGTCTCCCGGCGTTGAATGGTGTCGGCTGTGAAAGGTGATGTTGCACTGGCAACGGAATAGGCTTTTGCTTTGTACATGGTGTATTCTCCTTTTTGGAACTCTTTCTGATTATACCGTACTCTAGAAAGAACAAAAGCTGGTAGACCAATCCTGTTGAATAATTGCCCGATAGTACGATGATCTGGCTAATGGGTTTGTAAGGCGCAGCGGGATTTGTGCCTCGATATATCTGCGGTACAATCTATCAATAATCAGGCAAGCTGCTCCAAGAAACTGACGGAAGGAGAACACCATGAACAGCAGCACACCCATAGTAGAGGTCTTTTTCGATTACATCTGACCCTGGTGCTACCTCGGTACCGTGCGTACCGAACGCCTGCAACAGGAATACGGAGTTCTACTTCGCTGGAGCGCCTTCCCGCTCCACCCCGACACCCCGACGGAAGGCAGGGAGCTTGCCGAACTATTTGCAGGACGGGAGGCAATGATCCGCGACATGCAGGCCCGGCTGCTTCAGGTTGCCGCGTCAGAGGGTTTGGCGCTGACGGAACGAAGCCGCACCTACAATAGCCGGCGTGCCCAGGAGCTGGGGAAATGGGCGGAGGCGCAAGGACACGGCAACGAGTTCCACCAGGCAGTCTACCGGGCCTATTTCGTGACTGGGGTCAACATAGCGCTGGTTGACGAGTTGGTGCGGATCGCCGCAGCCATTGGACTATCAGCGGATGAGGCACGGACGGTGCTGGAGGAGAGGAGTTGTGCCGCGGCAGTTGATGCCGACTGGCAGCGGGCCATGGATTTGCGCATTACCGCCGTGCCGACTCACCTGTGCGGGAGCAGGCGCCTGAGCGGCTTCGCGGCCTATGAAGATTTTGTTCGCCTGATCGGGAAGATTCAGTAAGCACTTTTTGAGAACAACAAAGGCGGCCGATTGGCCGCCTTGTGAATTAAGTAAACTGTCCCCGGAACTCTCGCAATATGTCAACTATATTTATTGGAACATTGAAAAGATCAGACAACTATTTACCATCAAAGCCAATCGGGAACGCCAAAAAAGTGCTTTGCAAATATCGATGGAAATGATACGTGTATATACACGTGTCCATATTGGAGTAAACAGATGCCAAGACAAAAAGACGCACAAAAACCTGGTGCATGCTTTTGCGTGAATGTCCGCAGGGCCGCACGGGCGATAACGAAGATCTACGATCAGGCATTGGAACCGAGCGGCCTGAAGGTCACTCAGTATTCGATGCTTAAAAATATCGACGCGTATGGTCCCCTCAACACCAGCGCACTTGCCAAACTTCTGTCGCTGGACAGAACCACACTCGTGAGAAATCTCAAACTCCTCGAATCGGCTGGCTTAATCGAAAACAGGACATCACCAGACCCGAGAGAGCGGCAGTTTATCATTACCGAACATGGCCGGCAGACTGTCGCACATGCTATGCCGTTCTGGAAACATACTCAACGCCGCCTGTCACAGCAGATCGGCACGGATAATCTGGCCCTTATCGGTCATCTCGCATCTGTTTTGGAGGGACTCGCCACCGGTCAGGACGAGCCGATAGCATAAGGACGTTATTTTTTGCCATTAAGTGTGTATATACACGCAAAGGAGTGGAGATGAACACGAAACCCGAAAGCAAACTTCACTATGCATGGATCATTGCCGGCGTAACTTTTCTAACCCTGCTGGTCACCGCTGGTATTCGGTCCACACCAGGCGTATTGATCGTCCCCATCGAGCATGAGTTTGGCTGGAGCCGTGCCACCATTTCCGTCGCCATTTCCGTCAACCTGCTGCTGTACGGTTTGATGGGGCCGTTTGCAGCGGCATTCTTCGATAAGTTCGGCGTACGCCGTACCATGGCAATAGCACTTACCCTGCTGGCACTGGGGGTGTGCGCCACGACGTTCATCTCCAAGCCCTGGCACATGATCCTGATCTGGGGGGGCGTGGTCGGCTGCGGTGCCGGGATGACCGCTTACAGCCTCAGCGCCACCATTGTAAGCCGTTGGTTCCACACGTCGCAGGGAACAGTGCTGGGAGTTCTGACCGCCAGCGCTGCCACGGGACAATTGCTCTTCCTCCCGTTCCTGGCGCAGCTGGTCCATCACCATGGTTGGCGACAGGCGGCTTTTGCCATCGCCTGTGCCGCGTTGGCAGTGCTGCCGCTGGTGCTGCTCTTTATGCGCAACAACCCGGAGGATAAAGGCCTTCTGCCCTATGGCGCAGACCCGCAGGAGATTGATACCGAACCGGGCAGCACCGGGCATGTTCATCAGAACCCGTTCCATGTGGCGATTCTGGGACTGCGGCGCGGCCTGGTATCTCGCGATTTCTGGCTCCTGGCCGGGAGTTTCTTTATCTGCGGGGCCAGCACCAACGGCCTGATCGGCACCCACCTCATTCCGGCCTGCGTCGATCACGGCATCACTGAAGTCCATGCGGCCGGGCTCCTGGCTCTGATGGGCATTCTTGACCTGTTTGGCACGACACTTTCTGGATGGCTTTCCGATCGCTGCAACAGCCGTTACCTGCTCTGCTGGTACTACGGCCTGCGCGGCCTGTCACTGCTGGGACTCCCGTTTGCCCTTTCGGGGCCGGAATGGGGCTTGTCGGCGTTCGCGATCTTCTACGGTTTGGACTGGATCGCCACCGTTCCCCCCACTGTCAAGCTCACGGCAGAGTCATTCGGGCGGGCCAGCGTCGGGGTCATGTTCGGTTGGATCTTTGCCAGCCACCAGGTAGGAGCGGCCTTGGCGGCAACTTTTGCCGGCAGCGTGCGGACCTATATGGGTGATTATATGATCGCGTTTCTGCTGTCGGGTGTGATCTGCCTGCTTGCCGCCGGGCTGGTGTTGCGCATAAACAAAACTCCCGCAAATAATTTGGCAATTGCAGTTGAAGCGTAAACTGAATCAAAAACAGTTCATTTCGAAATCTATCAACTGTCAAATGGAGGAATATTATGAAAAAGTCACTCAAAGCTGGATTGGAAGGCACCTTCAGCATTACAGTCACAAAAGAAAAGACAGTTCCGCATGTATTCCCGGAATCTGACCTGTTTCAGGATATGCCTGAAGTTTTTGCTACCGCTTTTATGGTTGGCTTTATGGAATGGGCCTGCATGGAGGCGTTACGCCCCTATCTCGATGAAGGCGAATGCACCCTGGGTACGATGATCAACGTCACCCATCAGGCTGCCACTCCCCCCGGAATGAACGTCACCGCCCACGTAAAATGTATCGAGGTGGATGGCAAGCGAACTGTATGGGAAATCGAGGCCCGAGACGAAATTGAGGTCATTGGCAAAGGCACCCACGAGCGTTTTACGGTTAATAAAGAAAAGTTTGCCGCACGGACAGCAGCGAAAAAAGCCGATTGATAGTGCTGAGCTGTCGAGTTTGCTTCATGTCCACGTATGTTACTGGGGCTAATGCAGCTCCACGGCAAGCTTCGGAAAGGGGGCGGTGGCGGAGGCCATGGCCATTCCGAGCCAGGCTACGGCATCAAATCATGTTTTTTCAGCCAGTTCGCCACCTCATTATCAGCCTTGGCAACAGTGCTCCCTTTTATCGCCAAACCGGGCAGTACTTTTGCCGTCGGACAAAGCTTCTTTATATCTCGCTCGCTGCTGCCCAGGCCGCTGCCTTCATGGGTGCAATAAGGGACGATAGTCTTTCCCGAAAAATCGTATGACTCCAGAAAAGTAAATACCGCCATGGGCATGGTTCCCCACCAGTTCGGATAGCCGAGATAGATCAGATCATACGA
>JACABD010000100.1 GCA_013377075.1 Geobacteraceae bacterium
GCCGCAATGCTATCAGCTGGGATGAAAAATTCAAACTGGATGTGTGGTATGTGGAGAATCAATCTTTATGGCTGGATTTAAAGATACTTTGGATGACTTTTGAGAAGGTGTTCAAGCGGGAAGGGATAAGCCAGGATGGACATACAACAATGGAAAAATTTACCGGCAGTCAACGGTAAAATATGAAAAGTGAGCGAAAAAAGATCTTTGTATTCGGAGCCAGCGGCCATGCCAAGGTTGTGATCGACATTATCGAACGCCAGGGTATATACGACATTGCCTTTCTGATCGATGATGATCCTATTCTGAGGGGCGCGAACTGTTATGGCTATCGAGTTATCGGCGGTAAGCAGCAATTGCTTGATTATAGCATCAATCAAGGAATTGTAGCCATTGGAAGCAATTCGGCACGGACTGCAGTTGCTGTCTGGCTCAAAGAGAATGGATTTCATCTTGTGTCAGCGGTTCACCCGTCTGCAGAACTGGGACGTGGTGTTACGGTTGGTGTCGGCACAGTTATAATGGCCGGGGCGGTGGTCAATTCAGACACCAACATCAATAGTAACGTAATCATAAATACCAGGGCAAGTGTCGATCATGACTGTGTCATTAGTGAGAGTGTCCACATAGCGCCGGGTGCAACATTGTGCGGTACGGTTAGAGTCGGTGCGGGATGTTTTATTTGCGCTGGATCAACCATTATTCCCAATCTGACTATTGGCAGCAACGTAATTGTTGGCGCAGGTTCGACGGTTATTAGGGATCTTCCGGATAACGTTACCGCAGTAGGAAACCCGGCAATGATTGTTAAACAATTTTGAATTCTAAGTTTTGAATTTTGGGGTTGAGAAGGTTATGACTGTCGAAAAACTAGCAATAAATGGAGATAAACCTGTCCGCACCATCCCATTCTCTCCCTGGCCCCACTTCCCGCAGGATGAGATTGCCGCTGCTACGGCATGCCTTGTTTCCGGTAAAGTCAACTACTGGACCGGCACGGAAGGGCGCGAGTTTGAGAAAGAGTTTGCTGCTTATACGGGGTGCAGGCACGCCATTGCTCTGGCCAATGGAACCGTGGCGCTGGAACTGGCTCTATATGCTCTTGGTATAGGGCACGGTGACGAAGTCATCACCACCTGCCGCACCTTTATCGCCTCGGCCAGCTGTATTGTCATGCGCGGGGCGACACCGATTATCGCCGATGTTGACCCGGTCAGTCAGAACATCACTGCCGAGACGATCCGGCCACTCATCACCCCCCGTACAAAAGCGATTATCTGTGTCCACCTGGCAGGGTGGCCCTGCGACATGGACCCGATCATGGATCTGGCGCGGGAGCATGGTCTCAAGGTCATCGAGGACTGTGCCCAGTGTCACGGTGCCACCTACAAGGGACGACCGGTCGGTTCTCTCGGTGATGTCGCTGCCTTTTCCTTCTGCCAGGACAAGATCATGACCACGGGAGGGGAGGGTGGCATGCTGACCACGAACGATGAAAATCTGTGGCGAAAGGCATGGGAATTCAAGGATCACGGCAAGTGCTATGACGCCGTTTACAACCGCCAGCACCAGCCAGGATTCCGCTGGCTGCACGAATCGTTCGGCACCAATATGCGCCTGACCGAGATGCAGAGTGCCATCGGTAGGGTGCAGCTGGCTAAACTGCCGCAATGGACCCGCATCCGGCAGCGCCATGCCGCCATCCTGACAAAGTGGTTCTCGAAGATTCCTGCACTGCGTCTGACCGTACCGCCGCCTGAGATCGGCCATGCCTATTACAAGTACTACGTCTTTATCCGCCCTGAACTGCTCAGCGAAGGGTGGAGCAGGGACCGACTGATGGAGGCGATAACCGCCGAAGGGATACCCTGCTTCTCCGGCAGTTGCAGCGAGATATACCGGGAAAAAGCCTTCACCGATGCCGGGTTTGGCCCCGCAGAGCGCCTGCCGGTGGCAAAAGAGCTGGGGGAGACCAGCCTGATGTTTCTGGTACACCCGACCCTTTGCGAGCAGGATATGCGGGACACGGTAGAAGCGGTGAAGAAGGTTTTTATGGCGGCAATGTTTAACGGTGAATTTTGAACTGATGCAATTAATACGGGGCGCCCGAATCAGTGTGCGGCAAAGAATTTCATTCGCAAATATTAGTCTGTGAATATCCATATGTCTGCATGGTTGATTGTGTCTCATTTAGATTTGTTTTATAGGATATTTTCTGGCGTGCCAAATTGCCAAACGAACCCATTTAGTATTAAAAGCTATTTGGCTGGTTCTGCAGTATGCGCAATTACTTGATGGCCCGGTACAGTTGGTTGTCAATGGTGGACAGGTAGCGCTCCTAGGAAGCACGCGTGTTGTCCGGTAGGATGCTCAACTCCATGCTTGCTGCGTTATATAACGCTACCGCTTTTCTTTGCCGCAATTCATTCTCTAGCCATTTCTCAGCTTCTTCTTTTTGCGTGATCGTCCATTCTGTAAGATCCCTACCATTTTTCTTCCAAATACTCCTCTTCACTTACCCCTGAATTGAGTACTTCATCGCCGAACTTTTAAAACTGGCAGAGAACAACTCAAAAGCCGTAGAATAAAAGCCGAACTCAGTAACTATGGACAATCAACTATATCTAAATTTTATGACTAAATTTGCATACACATCCTACACTGAACGAGTGTTATTTTAGCGCCCCTTACTTGCATTTTGTACTTGCAATTCTGGTGTTGAGGTCACATAATTTTTAAAATGTTATGAAAAAAATATTTAAATTATTATGGAGTGCATGAAATGTTTAACAGTCGCCGCTTCTTTGTTTTTCTTCTTGATGTTAGTTTGATTTTTATTGCCTACACTCTCGCATACCTGCTCCGTTTCGACCTCTCTTTAGCCAATGGCGGTGTTGTCCACTATTCCCCGACTATTTATGTGGTCATTGTTGTCAAGTCACTGGTATTTATCTGCTCCAGACTTTACCGGAGCCTTTGGCGCTACGCCTCCCTGAACGATGCGATCGAGATACTTAAACAGGTGACACTCGCTTCCCTGCTGGTGCTGGTTGTCATGTTTTTGTTTGAGCAGAGGGACCATGTTTCCCGCGCCATCTTTCTGATTGATTGGGTACTGCTTCTTGGTCTGATGATGGCAAGCCGTCTTGCCGGGCGGGTCTACAGGGAGTGTTTTATCCCGTCTTCCCGTTCCAACGGGCCAATCAGTCTCATTGTCGGTGCCGGCGAGGCTGGCAATATGCTGATGAAAGAACTTCTCAAACAGCAGAATCCCCCCTACAGTGTGATCGGTTTTATCGATGATGACAGCTCCAAGTGGGGAATGCGACTCCATAACGTACCAATTATGGGGGGTACTGAACTGCTGAATGAGATGGTGGCAAAGCACAATGTCGTGAAAGTGATTATTGCCCTCCCGTCAGCTCCCGCTGGAGTAATCCGTTCAATTGTCAACAGTTGCAAGTTGGCCGGGGTACGTTTCAAGACACTGCCGGGGCTGAGTGACATTATCAACAATAAGGTGTCTGTTTCACAGATCAAAGATGTTGAAGTCGAGGATCTCCTAGGCCGGGAGCCGGTGCAGCTCGATGAAGTGCTGATCCAGGGCTATCTGGCCGGGAAGCGGGTGCTGGTCTCCGGGGCCGGAGGGAGTATCGGTAGTGAAATTTGCCGTCAGGTGGCCCGTTTTTCACCGGGCAGGATACTCCTCCTGGATAATTGTGAGCCGGCGATGTACAACATTGAGCGGGAGCTGACTAAGGCATTTCCCGAGCTGGTGGTGGTGCCGGTGATTGCTGATCTTCGCAGTAGCGAGAGCGTGACAGCTCTGTTTGAGGTGTTTTTACCGGAGGTGGTCTTCCACGCGGCAGCCTACAAGCATGTACCGCTGATGGAGTTCAACCCTGCCGAGGCCGTAAGCAACAATATCGGCGGCACCCGGATTCTGGCTGATGCGGCCCATCATTTCGGGGCGCATGATTTTGTGATGGTCTCCACCGATAAGGCGGTGAATCCGACCAATGTGATGGGGGCGAGCAAGCGGGGGGCTGAAATCTACGTTCAAGCACTAGCCAGTCGCAGCAGAACCAAATTTACCACGGTCCGCTTCGGCAATGTGCTGGGGAGCAGCGGCAGCGTTATCCCCCTCTTTAAGGAGCAGATCAAGTCCGGGGGGCCGCTGACGGTGACCCATCGTGATGTGGTTCGTTATTTCATGACGATACCCGAGGCGACGCAGCTCGTGTTGCAGTCTGCCTGTATCGGTGTAAGTGGCGACATTTTTGTCCTCAACATGGGCGATCCGGTGCGGATCGTAGATCTGGCTGAGGAATTAATAAGGCTCTCTGGTTTTGTACCGTACGAGGATATTGATATCTCCTTTACCGGCCTCAGGCCGGGAGAGAAGCTTTTTGAGGAGTTGTTGATCGACGGGGAGGGGGTCAAGGTGACGAAGCATGAGAAAATAATGGTTCATGCTCCGGTATCCATGGATTATGACGCAACGGAAGCAGCTGTTACTGCTCTGATAGGTTCTGCAAGGAAATTCGATCTTGATGAACTGCTCAGCCTGCTTAAAAAGCTGGTTCCTGAGTTTGTACCGACCTATCACTTTGCCGGTGCAGCACCAGTTGCTTTTCAACTGCTTCGTCCGGATCTGCATCTTGACCGGTAAGGAACGGACTGACTATCTATAATGGGATGGTTCTATAGGAACACAGTGCAGTTGCAGGTAGTTTTACGCTGTCTGGATTAAGGTCGGTAAGCAGCGATTTGCTGAGTTGGTTTTCGGCTTAGATGGAATTAACTTAAAGTGGTGTGAAAAGTAGTTGACTGGTGAGTGAGTATTGGTTATAAACGGGATTCATTTTGACGCGGCGTTTTTTAGAAAGGCGCGGCGACAGACGGAAAAGCAGAACGGCAGGCAAAAAGAATTTGAAAAAAGAAGTTGACAGTCTGAAGCGAGTTTGATAGAGTGCTTCTTCTGCTGCAACGGAAAAGCGGATGCAGCAAGTGCAGCAAGCTGGTCTTTGAAAACTGAATAGTAGTGAGTATGTTGTGGGTTTTA
>JACABD010000101.1:0-1958 GCA_013377075.1 Geobacteraceae bacterium
TTCACTTCTACACAAAGGAGCTGGATCAAGGGCTGGCTCTGTTCGATACCGGCCCCCCAACGGATGAAGGCAAACAGGCACTTCTGGAACATGTCGAGCTTGAAAGACTCAAATACATCTTTATAACCCACTGTCATGTAGACCATTACGGCCTTGCTGATTTTGTCAGCCAGAACAGTGGTGCCGAACTTTATATCGGCCGCAGGGATGCTCTGAAATTAAGCCGGCACCGGGAACGTCTTGTTGCTATCGCCTCTCTTTTATCCGGACTTGGCTTCAGCGACGAGTTCATTCGGAAGCTGCGTGAATCCTTTTCCCAGAACAAGGTGTTTCCTGGTATGCCCCTTAACTACAGGGTCATTGAGGATTCGCCTGAAGTAAGAGACCTTGGGATCAGCTGGATATCCTGCCCCGGCCACTCTCAGAGCGACATCGTCTATTTGACGGGAGATTATGCCGTAACAGGTGATTTGCTCCTCAGAAACATTTTTCAGGCCCCCCTCCTGGATATCGATCTTGAGACCTTTTCCGGACGATTCCGAAACTATGAAGCATACTGCAGTTCATTGCTCAGCCTGTCCAGGCTTCAGGGATACAAGATCATGCCGGGTCAC
This sequence comes from Geobacteraceae bacterium, assembly GCA_013377075.1. Lineage (GTDB taxonomy): Bacteria > Desulfobacterota > Desulfuromonadia > Geobacterales > DSM-12255 > VEOV01. The sequence goes on from JACABD010000101.1 coordinate 615, forward strand.
CGGCACTATGTCGTCAGCCTTGATGAAGCGATCCTGTTTTACGTAAGAACAATGCTTGAGCGGGCATTACAAGTTTTCCGATACAAAGAACTCCCCATGCCGGAGTTGATCGACCGGCTTTTCAAAGGGAGAATCTCAGAGCCGTTTTTTGTTTATCTGAAGCTCTCGGAAGTAATCTTCATGCTCGACTTTATAGAAAATCCTGATCTGTTGAAATTATCACTGCAGGAGATCGGACTGTTCAGCAGGGTTGATGACCTTTTCACCAGATTTGTCTGAACAACAACGGATGGAGATCTTATATGAGTGACCTGCTTTTTGAACCGATCATGATAGGGAGGATGGAGGTTAAAAACCGCATCTTCATGCCTGCCATGCATATGAACATGGCTGCAAACTATGCTGTCACCGACCGCCTGACGGAGTTCTACGCAGAACGGGCCAGGGGCGGAGCCGGGATGATAACCGTCGGCTATGCCACGGTTGATGATCGCTCCGGCAATCCCGGCAATATCGGTGCCCATAGTGACGATTTTATCCCCGGCCTGGCTAAGCTGGCAGAGGCTATCAGGAACAACGGCGCAAGGGGATCGGTGCAGCTGAATCATGCCGGGCGCTACAACCACTCCATGCTGATGGGGGGAAAGACTCCTGTGGCGCCGTCCCCCATTCCATCCAGGCTGACACGGGAAACCCCTGAAGAACTGGATTCAGAGGGGGTTCAGGGGATTATTCGTTCCTTTGCCGAGGCAGCCGGAAGGGTGAAAAAAGCCGGTTTTGATGCGGTAGAAATCCTCTCTGGAACCGGCTACCTGATCAGTGAATTTCTCTCGCCGCTGACCAATATGCGGAGTGACGAATACGGTGGTTCTCTGGAAAATCGAATCCGTTTCGGTCTGGAGATTATCCGGGCCGTTCGTTGCGAAGTTGGGGAGGCTTTTCCGATTGTCGTCAGGATGAACGGCAATGAGTTCATGAAGGGGGGCTCCAGCAGGCTGGATCTGCAGATTTATGCCGCTGCACTGGAGGCCGCAGGTGTGGATGCAATCTGCGTCAACGTTGGCTGGCACGAGGCCCAGGTGCCCCAGATAGTGACTGAAGTCCCCAGAGGGGTTTTCGGTTACCTTGCCCGCGGTATAAAAGAGCTGGTAACTATTCCGGTCATCGCCAGTCACCGGATAAACGATCCGGCAAAGGCAAGACAGATGCTTGCTGACGGCTTCTGCGACATGGTTGCCATCGGCCGGGCGCTCATAGCAGACCCGTTCTTTCCGGAAAAGGCAGGAACCGGTCATGACCGGGATATAATTCACTGCGTGGCCTGCGGTCAGGGTTGCTTTGACA
>JACABD010000101.1:2058-4902 GCA_013377075.1 Geobacteraceae bacterium
GGTCATGACCGGGATATAATTCACTGCGTGGCCTGCGGTCAGGGTTGCTTTGACAATCTCTTCAAGATGAAGGCCGTGGAGTGCCTCTGCAACCCGCGGGCCGGGTATGAGAAGAAACGTCCTGTTATTCAGGCTGAAAAACCGCTCAAAATAGTTGTAGCCGGCGGCGGCGCTGCCGGTATGAGTGCGGCAACAGCGGCAGCGCAGCGGGGACACCATGTAATCCTCCATGAAAAAGATAACTGTCTTGGCGGCCAGCTGCTCCTTGCCGGTGCCCCTCCGGGGAGGGATGAGTTTCTTGAGCTGTCCAAAAACCTGATCCGCCAGGCTGAGCTTGCCGGGGTTGAGGTGCTACTGAATTCGAATGTTGATAGTGCAACGTTCGGGGATAACCATCCTGATACGGTAATCGTAGCGACCGGCGGGATGCCGATAACACCGTCAATTCCGGGCGCAGAGCTTCCGCACGTGGTGCAGGCATGGGATGTCCTTGGAGGACTGGCAGAGACCGGCAAGAGGGTTGCGGTTATCGGCGGCGGTGCGGTCGGTATTGAGACTGCGCTCCTTCTTGCCGAAGAGGGGACTCTATCCGGTGAGGATCTGAAATTCCTCCTTGTCCATGGGGCAGAGTCGGCTGATGATCTGTACAATCTGGCGATCCACGGCAGCAAGGATGTGACAGTCATTGAAATGCTTGAGGATTTAGGCAAGAATTTTGGCAAGAGCACCAGATGGGGGATGATGCAGGATGTTGAGCGCTTCGGGGTCAAGACAAAAAGCCAGGCAAAGGTCGTCAGAATTACGGCAAATTCTGTCTGCATCGAGCGGGATGGTGTAGTCGAGGAAATAGGAGCTGATACAGTCGTGCTTGCAGTAGGCACAAAGCCTTACAACCCCTTGGAGGAGATGCTGAAGGGGTTGGGGCTGGCAACCATTGTCGTCGGTGATGCTGTTAAGCCGGCAATGGTTTTCGAAGCAATTCACAGCGGCTTCAAGGCCGGTTGCGAGGTCGGTTAAGTGTGGATCAGGCATTTGACAGCCCCCTTCGCTCGTGTGACGGCTCAATTTCTGTAATTCTAGGTTCATTTCGCTACAGCAGATAAACTCGCTGCGCTCAGACAGTATCTGCTGTTTACGCTCTATTTCACCAAGAATTACGACGAAATGGAGCCTGATCACTCGCTACGGCAGCTATCAAATGCCTGATCCAGAACAATCAAAAGGAGCCCCCATGAAAAAAATCATTCTCTCACTTATCCTCTCTCTGTTACTCGCCTCAACCTCTTTTGCTGTCGAGGTCGCCGGTGTTCGTCTTGAACCGGGCATTACGGTCAACAACCAACAGCTGAAACTGAACGGCTATGGCATTCGCAAGAAGCTCTTTGTCAAGGTCTACATCGGCTCACTCTACAGTGCGAAGAAATTCAATTCCCCTGCCGAATTACTTGCTGACAGCGGCGACAAGCTGATCAGGATGAACTTCCTCCATTCGAAAGTTGACAAGGAGAAGATCATCGAAGCCTATCAGGAGGGGTTCGCAAATAACTCGCCAGGCTTTGCCGGATCGGCTGAGGCGAAGAAGTTCCTATCTTTCTTTACCGGTGATTTCATGAAAGGAGATGTTGTCGATCTCACTCTGCTTGCAAACGGCAGTGTGACCGCATCCCACAACGGCAAGCTGCTCGGCCAACTGCAGTCGCCAAAACTGGTAAAAGGGGTGCTGGCGATCTACTTCGGTGACAAACCGGCTGACGAGTCGCTGAAAAAAGGGATGCTCGGTAAGGAGTAGGGGTGACAGTTCTCCACCAGGAGTCAATAGCCGCACCTCTTGCCGGTGGGGAGAGTCTGCACATCCGCAGATTTAAGGGCTCTACAGGCGGTTCACCAGTGGTAATGATTCACGGAGCCATTGAAAACGGCCGGATCTTCTACTCGGAATCAGGTAAGGGGCTGGCCCCCTATCTGGCTGCCAAAGGTTTCGATGTTTTTGTGGTTGATATGCGCGGCCGTGGGAAGAGCTCTCCCTCCATCGGCAGAGGGTCGGTTTTCGGTCAGACAGAGGCGATTATGGAGGATATTCCGGCACTGATCAATGCCGTAAGGAATATTCACGGAGATCGTCCCCTGCAGTGGGTGGCACACTCCTGGGGTGGTGTGTTGCTCACATCCTTTCTGGCAAGGTTTCCGGAGCAGGTAAAGGGGGTCAAATCCCTGGTCTATTTCGGCAGCAAGCGGACCATTCGCGTCTGGAACATCTGGCGGATTCTCAAGGTCGATCTTGTCTGGAACATTATCTGTCCCCTTGCCTGCCTGTTTGCAGGCTATCTGCCGGCCCGTCAGCTCCGCTTCGGTTCGGACAGTGAGACAACAAAGTTTTATCGGCAGAGCGCTGAGTGGGTAAAAAATGATGCCTGGGTTGATACCGATGACGGTTTTGATTACGGCGCGGCGGTAAGGAAGATAATCCTCCCGCCGATCTGGTACATCGCCGCAAAAAACGACCATGCGCTGGGACATCCCGATGATGTCCGTGACTTCATGAACTCAACCGGCGAGCAGAAGAGCCGCTTCACAATTCTTGGGCGGCAGAACGGCAGTCTTCACGATTATGACCATATCAACATGCTGACCCATCCGGATGCGGTTTCAGATCACTTCCCGAAAGTTGCCGAGTGGCTGCAGCAGCACCGGTAAGGCAAAAAAAGGAGCATATGTGCCACACAGACATTCAATTCCCATAGAAGTGAGATTCGCCGATCTTGATGCCTATGGGCACGTAAACGGATCAGTATATTTTACCTATCTGGAGACGGCACGGGTCAGGATGTTCACTGACGCTTTCAA
>JACABD010000102.1 GCA_013377075.1 Geobacteraceae bacterium
TCTACTGGGCCATAGTTTCCGACCTGCCGGAGCAGGAGACCTGGACTGTTGACGCTCCAATCGGCAAGCTCAACAAGTTCCGCTACGGTGTAACCCTCCCCGGGAAACCTTCTGTTACCAACTTCCGGGTAATTGCCACTTCCGGGAAATTTGCACTCATCGAGGCAAGGCCTATTACCGGCAGAACACACCAGATTCGCGTTCACCTGACCCACTCAGGCCTCCCCATAGTCGGCGACGCACCGTACGGCGGCACTCCGGCAGCACGGATGATGCTGCACTGCAGCTCAATGTCCTTTCACAATCAGAACAAAACACTCATTGCTGCAAAAGCGCCTGTTGATGAAGCTTTTACAAAGTTTTTTATTGAGTCTGGCCTGACTGTTCCGGAAGGTTTATAAGCTATGGAAATTCTCAAGAACAAAAATTATACAAAGATCAAAAACGCCGTCGGACGGGCGATTGCAGACTATTCACTGATTGAGGAGGGGGATCGGATTGCGGTCGGCGTTTCCGGCGGTAAGGACTCCTACACTCTACTTCATATCCTCGACGAACTCAGGCGCCGTGCGCCGATAAAGTATGAACTTGTCGCCATTACCATCGACTCCGGCTACCGTGGTTTTCGCTCCGATGTCATTGTCAATCACCTTGCCGAGAACGGCTTTGAGTACCACCTGGAGAATGCCGGCCATTACGACATCATCCAGGAGAAGCGGCGGCCGGATTCATCCTACTGCTCTATCTGCGCACGACTGAAGCGAGGCTCACTTTATACGCTGGCAAAAAGGTTCGGCTGCAACAAGCTGGCCCTCGGCCATCATCTCGACGACTTCATTGAAACCCTGCTCTTGAACCAGTTTTTCGTCGGTTCACTAAAAGCAATGTCGCCGTCAATGCTTGCTGACAACGGCGAGACAACCGTTATCAGGCCCCTTGTCTATGTGGAGGAGAAGGAGATCATAGAGTTTTCCAGGGAGAATCAGTTTCCGGTGGTCTGCTGCTGCTGTCCGGTCTGCGGCACTGCTGACATGCAGCGCAAGAACATGAAAAAGCTGCTTACTGAGCTGCAAAAGACCATCCCCCATGTCAAGCGCAGTCTTTTGCGGGCACTTGCCAATGTTCATCCAAGACATCTGCTGGACAAGAGATTACAGGGATAATCACCTTTGGCAACTCAGTATTTCTGGCATTTATTCACAGGAGATTAAATGGGCAACTCTTTCATGCAGCCGCTCAGAATCGCAATTCAGTGGACCTATCTCTTCTTCACCATCTGGCTCGGCATCCGTTTCTATCAGTTCGTTTCCCACTTCAGAAGCGGCGGCATTGAGCCCCCAGTCCCAAGACCTGAAGGGGTTGAGGGGTTTCTCCCCATTGCTGCACTCCTCGGTCTGAAGGACTGGTTCAACTCCGGCAGCATCAACCCTGTCCACCCGGCATCAGTGGTGATTCTGGTGGCGGTTATCCTTGTTTCGCTGCTCCTGCGGCGCTCTTTCTGCTCGTGGATCTGTCCCATCGGCACCATTGAAGAGCTCCTCTGGAAATGCGGATTTTCGCTTTTCAAGAAGAATTTCCTTGTAAACTACTGGCTGGACGTTGCCTTAAGGGGCATAAAGTATTTATTGCTCGCCTTTTTCATCTTCTTCATCTTCATCAAGATGGCCCCTGCACAGATAGCCACCTTCATCGATTCGGACTACAACAAGATCGCCGATGTACGGATGCTCGATTTTTTCCTCAACCTCTCCGGCTTTTCCCTCTGGTTTATCATCATCACTCTGCTTGCTTCCCTGCTGGTCAAAAACCCTTTCTGCCGCTTTCTTTGCCCATACGGCGCGCTGCTCGGGCTTTTCGCATTCTTTTCTCCGCTCAAGGTAACCAGGAACAAGGATGTCTGCATCTCATGCGGTGTCTGTAACCAGTTCTGTCCGTCCAGAATCCCGGTAATGGCGTTGGAGCGGGTTCATACGCCCGAATGCATCGGCTGCTGGCGCTGCATAAGCCACTGCAGGGCAGAGGGTGCCCTGTCGATGGCTCTTCCCGTCAGAAAAGCCGCTATTCCCGGGATCATCTTTGCTCTGCTTGTCATACTGGTTTTCTACGGAAGCACAGTCATCGGCAAAGTGACTGGCAACTGGAAGAGTGCTGTGACTTCCGAAGAATATGGTACCCTTATAAAGAATTTGCCCGTGAAAGGAGAAAAAGATGCCAGACCTCGCTAACCCCCATAAATGGCGATTCTTCCGTGCCGGTGGTTTTGATCAGGTGCTGCTTGAACGCGGTGATGATCTGATTAACCTTGCTTCTCTTGACCAGAAACTCTGGGTAGCACTCAGCGCTCCGTCAACCGGGGTTCAGTTTAACACGCGCACCCTGCAACTGATTGATACCGACGGAGACGGCCAGATAAGGGTGCCCGAGCTGCTTGCTGCACTGAGCTGGACCGCAGCGCGGATCAAAAGCATGGAGCTGCTTATCTCCATGCCATCGTCCCTGAAGATGTCGGATATAGATGACAGCAGCGAAGCAGGCAGGATGATTCTGGCCTCTATCCGCGAAATCCTGAAAAATCTCGGCAAGAGTGATGCCGATGAGATAACTCTTGAAGACGCCATTGACATCGAAAAGATTTTTGCCGGTACCGGCTTTAACGGCGATGGTGTCATTACTGCACTCTCTACTGACGACGACAATCTGAAAGAATGGCTTGAACGTATCAGGCAGATATATGGCGAAACCATGGACAGAAGCGGCGAGCCGGGAGTAAGCGCCGAAAGCCTTAATGACTTTGCTGCTGCCATAGGAAAATGGTTTGAGTGGCGCAGCAGTGCTGAAACCGTGGCAAACAGCTTTGATCCTGATGGCATTGACGAAGTCTGCCAGCTATGGGAGCGTATATCCCCGAAGATAGATGACTTCTTTGTCCGTTGCCGCCTGGCAGCCTTTGATCCAAGGGCGGCAGAAGCGTTGAACAGCCCGGAGAGCAACCTGTTTCTGCTTAGTGGCAAAGCTCTTACAGACGCAACTCCGGAGATAGCCGCACTGCCACTCTCGCTTGTTATTCCGCAGGCAACTCTTGATCTTGAAAACGGACTCAACCCCGCCTGGCAGGCTGATATGGGGCTTTTCAGCAGGCTGATTGCAACGCCGCTTTTGGGAGAAACAAAGAGTATCCCGGCAGCAGAGTGGGAAAAAGTAAAGACAGCGATGACAGCACTGTTCGACTGGTGGGGGAATAAGCCGGTTTCGGCGGTTACGGAAATTGACCGGCAACTGCTCATGGAATGGCGCGACAAGGATATTGAAAGCGCCCTTACAGCTCTGCTTGAAAAAGATCTGGAGCTTTCGGGCGAAGCCGAGGCAATAACCGATGTTGAGCGGCTGCTCCATTATGCCCGCCACCTCTTCTCGCTACTCAACAACTTTGTTGCCTTCCGGGATTTTTACACGAAAACAGGACCTGGTATTTTTCAGTGCGGCACGCTTTACATTGACGGCAGGAGCTGCGAGCTTTGCGTGCCGGTTGCCAATATTGCAAAACATGCGGTTCTGGCAACCTTAAGCAGGCTCTACCTTGTTTACTGCGACTGCATCAGATCATGCGGGACAGAGAAAATGACAATTGCTGCAGCGATTACCAGCGGCGATTCGGATCAGATTCTTGTGGGACGTAACGGGATTTTTTACGATCACAACGGTGCCGATTGGAATGCAACAGTTGTCAGAATTATCGAGCACCCGATCAGCCTGCGTCAGGCATTCTGGTCACCGTACAAAAGAATAGGTAAAATGGTTGGCGAGCAGATTCAGAAGATGTCCGCAGCCCGTTCAAAAACGGTTGAAGATAAAGCACTGGCATCTATCACCCAAACCATTGACAAGAAACCTGACGCAAAACCTTCTCCTGCAACTGTACCACAGCAGCAGCTCTTCGATGTAGGCAAGTTTGCCGGCATTTTTGCGGCCATAGGTCTTGCTGTCGGCGCCCTTGGCAGCGCCCTAGCCACAACCATGACCGGATTCATGAAACTCCAGTGGTGGCAGATGCCGCTGGCTTTCTTTGGGCTGCTGATGGTTGTTTCAGGCCCGGCAATGGTTATCGCCTTTTTCAAGCTGCGCCAGCGGAATCTTGGCCCGATCCTCGATGCCAACGGCTGGGCCATCAACGCAAGGGCAAAGCTGAATATCCCCTTTGGCGCCTCGCTGACAGCACTGGCAAAACTGCCCGCAGGCTCCA
>JACABD010000103.1 GCA_013377075.1 Geobacteraceae bacterium
ATTCTCGGTGGCAACGGTTTTATCGGTTCCCACCTTGTAGACAAACTCCTTGCAGAAGGCCATGCCGTGCGGGTCTTCGACAAGTATCCCGAACGTTATCGCGCTCCTTTGAAGCAGGTCGATTACCGCTATGGCGACTTCGGTAACAGAGGCCTTTTGGCCGAGGCTCTACAGGGGATTGATCTAGTTTTCCACCTGATTAATACTTCACTTCCGAAAACCTCCAACGATGATCCCGCTTATGATGTCCAGTCAAATGTGATAGAAACGCTTTTCATGCTGGAAAAGTGCGTCGAACTTGGTGTCAAAAAGGTCGTTTTTATCTCTTCCGGCGGCACTGTCTACGGGCGCCCTACAGCTCTTCCGGTCTCTGAAAATGCCCCGACTGAGCCCGAGTGTTCATACGGCATAACAAAGCTGATGATAGAAAAGTACCTGGCACTTTACCATCAGCTTCACGGCCTCGATTATGTTGTTGTGCGTCCGTCAAATCCATACGGGAGTCGTCAGAATCCAAATGGTATTCAGGGGGCCATTCCCGTTTTCCTTGGAAAGGTCGCCAGCGGCGAGCCTATTGAGATATGGGGTGATGGAACTGTAGTCCGCGATTATCTTTTTATTGATGACCTTGTTGATGGAATGTACAGAGCCGCTTTTGACAAGCCCAAAGATAGGATATTCAACCTTGGCAGTGGCGCTGGCCTGTCTTTGAACCAGATAGTCGCAACAATTCGCTCTGTGACCGGTGTTAATGTCAATGTTGACTATAAACCAGGCCGTACATTCGATGTCCCTGCCATCTTTCTCGATACAACAAGGGCTGGAGAACAGCTGGGATGGCAACCGGGGTGCTCTCTCCATGATGGGGTTCACTCCACATGGGAATTTATAAAAAGTCTTCGATAGTGTCTGTTCATCTGATATGAAAATCCTCCTGACTACAATTCTCTTCCTGCCCGAATATTCTGCCGGTACGGAGGTTCTAACCTATTCAACTGCCAAGGAGTTGCAGCGGCTTGGGCATGATGTCCATGTGCTGACCGGCTTCCCCGGTGAAAAGATTCTGCCTGACGAAAACCGTTTTGACAGCTATGTGCACGACGGGATCCCAGTTTCGCGGTTCCGCCATGCAGACGTGCCGATGGGCGAAGAATGGGATGTTCTCGAGATGGAGTACAATAACCGTTTTGTTGCAAAATGGTTCAGAGCTTTCCTGGAAGAGTTGAAACCTGATATCGTCAATGGCTTCCATTTCGCCAGGCTTTCAGCTTCATTGCTAGGGGTCTGCCATGAAGCCGGAATCCCTGTTGTCGTGGTTCCGACAGACTTCTGGTTTGTCTGTCCGGCAAACCTGCTTCGCATGCCCGATGGATCTTGCTGCAAAGGCCCTGACAGGTTTAGTGTGAACTGCATCCGTCATCTGGATTATATCGACAAGCCTGATGAGGTGACGGTTGTAAAAAAAGTTCCTGACTGGTTTATAGCCGCTGTTGCTTTATTGTCACGGATAGGTGTGTTACCTAAAAAACGGTTCAATTTTGTCCACGCTCTGGTCATGCGGCCAGGTTTCCTGATGAATCAGCTGAATAGTGTGGCAAAGGTTATCATCCCATCAAAAATTATGGAGAGTGTTCTGCTGGAGAATGGCTTGAACAGGAAGCTTGTGCGCTTTTCAGGATTTGGACTTAATCTTGACAGTATTCCGGAAACGGTCTCCAGAGAGATTAATGATGAACTTCGCATAGGTTTCATTGGCTCGCTTTATGAGCATAAGGGGATTCAGATCCTGCTCAAAGCTGTCATGTTGCTGCCGATAACTGAGCAGATAACTGTGAAAATATACGGGAAAAATAGTGAACAACCGGATTTTCTGGCTTATCTTGAGGAACTTGTAGCAGGTGATGACAGAGTCAGTTTCTGTGGAACATTTCCTAACAGCCGTATAGGTGAGATTCTTGCAAATATTGATGTTCTCGTTGTCCCTTCAATCTGGTATGAAAATACACCTCTTGTCTTATACTCTGCCCTTGCAGCACAGTGTCCGGTCATATGTTCTGATCTTGGGGGGATGTCTGAAGTAGTTCAGCATATGGCAAATGGGCTTCTTGTAGAGCCAGGCAATGAGCATGCTCTGGCCGACTCACTGCAACTGCTTTGCAGAGATCGACAGCTTCTTGCCAAACTTTCTGCCGGATGCAAACGCCCCAAGTCTATCCGCAGGTATGTCGACGAGTTGATGGATGTTTATGGTGAAATTCTTAGAAAAGACTGATATTTTGCAACCAGCATTCCGAAGGCCTAAAATTTATGAAAAAAATCCTCATAACATTCGGTACCAGACCAGAGGCCATAAAGATGGCTCCGGTTGTGGCTGCGCTTAAAGAACAGGCCGCTTTTGAGGTCAAAGTCTGTGTGACTGCACAGCACCGGCAGATGCTTGATCAGGTGCTGGAGCTGTTCAATATTGTTCCTGACTTTGACCTGAATCTTATGCAGCCGGGTCAGGACCTGACCGACATCACCAGCAATGTTCTGTTCGGCATGCGGGGGGTGCTGCGTAATTGGCGACCCGACTGGATGCTGGTGCATGGTGATACTACGACAACTTTTGCTGCTGCCCTTGCAGCCTATTACGAGAAGGTTTCGGTCGGCCATGTTGAGGCAGGTCTGCGTACCGGCAATATCTACTCCCCATGGCCTGAGGAGATGAACCGGCGTCTGGCAGGTGCCATAGCTGCGCTCCATTTTGCCCCGACAGAGCGGGCTGCCGGGAACCTGCTAAGGGAAGGAGTTGCAGCGGAACGAATCTTCATAACCGGAAACACAGTGATTGACGCCCTTCTGGAGGTGGTTGACAAAGTCAGGAATGACGGGAGACTAAAAGCGCACTTTGCCAGTCAGTTCTCATTTCTTGATGATGCACGGAGGTTGGTGCTTGTTACCGGTCATCGCCGTGAAAATTTCGGTGAAGGATTCGAGCGGATCTGCCGGGCTTTGCAGCGGCTTTCAGAAAGGGATGACCTTGATATTGTCTATCCGGTGCATCTTAATCCCCATGTGCAGGAACCGGTGCGTCGTATCCTCTCCAATGCCAGTCGGGTTCACCTGATTGCCCCCCTCGACTATCTACCATTTGTCTATCTGATGGATCGCTCGGCGCTAATTATTACCGATTCCGGCGGCGTGCAGGAGGAGGCGCCTTCCCTCGGCAAGCCTGTTCTGGTAATGCGTGACACAACCGAGCGCCCCGAGGCGGTTGATGCCGGTACGGTCAAGCTGGTAGGGACTGATGAGGATGCCATTGTCAATGAGGCGAATCTGCTCCTTGATGATTCTGCTGCTTACGAGAAAATGTCTCAGGCACATAATCCTTACGGTGACGGGGCTGCAGCCACACGCATCGCAGATCTGCTGGCTGCAAACAGGTGAGGA
>JACABD010000104.1 GCA_013377075.1 Geobacteraceae bacterium
GAGTTCATTGATTCACCTTTATTCTGCCGTCATACAGTTGGCAGTTGTCGTAGTGAGTGCTCAGGCTCCATTTCGTCGTAACGCTTGGTGAAATGGAGCGTAAAGCAGCCGATCCTGTCTGAGCGAAGCGAGTTGATCGGCTGTAGCTCCATGAACCTGGAGTTACAGAAATTGAGCCGTCACTCGAACGAAGACAGCTGTCAACTGGCCCACTGTACATCACTTTCACGGATACAATTGCCGCCGATCTCGATAGATACAGTTTGTATTATATCAAACTGTCATGGATACAAAACTGTTTTTTTGTATCTGTTCGTTTTTTGAATTATGCACTAGATTCAGATTACAGATTGAGTCTGGTCAAGAGGGGGATAAGAAGATGAAATGTTCGCTGAAAAAAGGGGAGTTATTCACGCTGGAGGCAACATCGGAAAACGATCTTCGCTGCCTGAAAGGTCTGCTCTGGGTGACCACAGGAGACGGGATTGATTATCTTGTTACTGACAGCTGCCCTGTAAAGAGACTAACCGGCAAAAAAGCGCTCATCGAGGCGCTGGAGGACTCCGAAATACGCCTGCAAAGCCCGCTTGGACAGGCAATGGCCATCAGATCAGGGTTTGAGCGGACCGCCGGGTTCATGACGGGAGTGTAAAGAAGAACGTCGCTCCCTCTCCGGGAGCTGATTCAGCCCACATCCTGCCACCATGCCTGATGATGATCCTCTGAACAATGGCAAGACCGATGCCGTTCCCTGTATATTCGGCCTCAGAATGCAGTCGCTGAAAAGGAGCAAAAAGCTTTTCGATATATTGCATATCAAAACCCGCCCCGTTGTCACTCAGGAAAAATACTGTCTGCTGTTCCTTCACATACGATCCAAGATGAATCTCGGCTACAACCCTGTCTCTGGTAAATTTGCATGCATTTAACAGCAAGTTATCCAATACTGTTTTCATCATCTTTCTGTCAGCATCGACCATCATGCCCTCATCAGCAGTAAACGTGATACTGTGGGTAAACTGCGGCACCAACCCGTTAAAAATATCCAGAGCGAGTTTTCCCAGGTTGCATCTGGTTCTGAAAAGTTCTTTTTTTGAAATATTTGCCAGGGCCAAAATATTGTTTATCAGGGCGCTCATCTCACTGGTGCCGACCTTCAAGCGCTCCAGATAGAATTGAGCCTGCGCTTCGAGGCTGGCGGCATATTCATCCGACAAAATTGTACTGTATGAATTAATACGCCTCAAAGGTGCCTGAAGGTCATGGGAAACTGCGTACAGGAAGGACTCCATCTCACTGTTTGCCGCCTCCAGCATCATCGTCCTGCCTCGTTCTGCCTGCAAAAGCGCCTCTTCAGCATCCATCCGGCGTTTGTTTGCCAGGTTCATGAAAAAGGTACTTGAGATAATCACCAGGATAATCACAGATGAGATATTAATAACCGTAGCATGCTGCCGATAGAAACCCGGCGGGTTATTGATCATCTGGCTGTCGCCTGGAAGATCGGCAGGCGTTACACCGAAGCGGGACATCACTTTGCGGTCGAACATCGCCACTGATTTCGGATGGAGTATTACCGGTATTGCGTCCGGGGATTCTCCACGAAGGACTCTGAGGGCAATGCCGGCAGCTTCTTCTCCATGGGCTCGTCCCTCCAGAAGGCTGCCGCCAAGAACACCATGGCCAAGCCGCTCCACCTTTGTACTGTAAACAGGAACAGAAGCATTTTTTGATACTATTTCGGCAAGTTCTGAATGGGTGAATATCCTGCCGGCTTTATCCCTGCCATAGGAAAACGGAAGAATTATTGTGCCCGGCTTGAGGGTCCTGACAACTGCTGTTACTTCATCAATTGTCATTTCAGGCAGATACCTGAAACTTATCCCTAAAGATGCAATCCTGGGTAACACCTCTTCTGCCTCTTTGCGTGAGCTAAGGCCAGTAGAGGTAAAATCGTGCAGAATAAGCACCTCTTTGAGATCCGGATGCATCTTTTTGGCATATTTTACTGTACCGACAACATCCTGTTTTTCGACAACACCGGTAACACCGGTCTCTCCCTTGACCATTGCCTGCTCGAAATCGCTTAACCCGGCAAAGACAACAGGGATTTTGTCGAAGAGACTTTTTCGGTACTGGATCGCAAAAACAAAAGCCGGGTCATCCAGAGTAATGACGATATCCGGTCGCTTTTCTCCGTACTTGAAGCTTATCAGGTTCTTGAACAGGTCAAAATGCTCGTTTTTCGGGAAATATTTGCTATCGAGAAACTCGGAATGGATCTCCGGAGTCAGTCCGGAGTTGCGCAGGGTAGTGATGACCCCTTCCATCTCTTTGTCAGACCAGGTGTATCCCTGATGATAAGAGTTGAGGATGAGAATTTTAGGAGGGTTGAATTTACTTTCAGCACTAACTGCCGAATCGGCCCCGAAAGGAACAGTGAGAACTGCCAGCAGTAACAGCAGCAGCGTTTTGCGGAGACAGGCCTTAAGTTGCAACGGGCTCTCCTTTAAGCCGCTTCTCTTCCCGGAACATATCCAGCGCCAGCAGGGCCACCCCAACGCAGATGGCCGAATCGGCCACATTGAAAGCAGGCCAGTGGTAAGTTCTCCAGTAGACGTCGAGGAAGTCGATTACCTCTCCCATCCGCACACGGTCGATAAGGTTACCGACCGCCCCGGAAAGAATCATGGTCAGGGAGACGGCGGCAAGGCCTTGATCATCCCTGAGCTTTCTAAAAGCAATCAGAATAGCAATCAGGGCAACAACAGTTGCCAGGATGAAGAACGGCAACCGCCAGCTGGCCTCGGAGAGGAAGCTGAAGGCTGCGCCACGGTTACGCAGGTAGGTTATGCTGAAGAGCCCGTCAATGACCGGGATCGACTGGTAAAGCTTCATCGACCTGTCGATATAGAGCTTGGTCAGCTGGTCGAAGATGAGGATCAGCGGGGTAAGGGCAATGAGAACAAGATATTTCAATTTCATTTAGAGCCTTGTAGTGAAACGTTTTTGCAAATAATTTTACAACCAACCCCTCTAAATCTCCCCTTGACAGGGGAGACTTCAAAGCTTCCCCCCTGTCAAGGGGGGATTGAGGGGGGTTGGTTTTGATTTGATCACACAACCGCAGCAGTACACTTCGGGCAGATCGCCGGATGCTCTTCATGGGTTCCCAGCTCTTCGCTGTAGCACCAGCAGCGCTCGCACTTGTCTCCCGGAGCTGCGTCAACAAAGATCTTCAGCCCGGCAATGGACTCGGCAGCGTAGCATTCACCAGCTATTGTTTCTGTCAGTTCCACCTTGGAAACGATAAAAATCGAGGCCAGTTCAGCGGCGTACTCTTTAAGGAAGACAAGCAGCTCGGCGTCGGCGGTGATGGCAACCCGCGCATCAAGGGAATGGCCGATGGTCTTGGCAACGCG
>JACABD010000105.1:0-1237 GCA_013377075.1 Geobacteraceae bacterium
CTTCTTGCTGCCGGTATGGCCCATGAGATCGGCGCTCCCCTTGCAGGGATAATAGGTTACAGCGGTATTCTGACTGAGGAGCTGGCTGCTGATGCTGAAAAAAGTGACTATCTGCGGCGCATATCCGCAGATGCAGGGCGGATAGACAGGCTGGTGCGGGATCTTCTCAACTACGCAAGACCTGTGAAACCGGAGATAGAGCGGATTGACGTGAAGGAGTTTCTCGAAGATCTTTTTGCCATGCTGGAGAGACAGGGGCTTTTCAAGCGGCTTGAATCAGAACTGAAGATTGATGAGAGTCTGCCGACTCTCTACCTGGACCGCCATCAGCTTATGCAGGTGCTGATGAATCTGGTCATGAACGCAAAGGACGCAATGCCGGATGGTGGAAAGCTGATGATTTTTGCATGCTGCGGCGAAAGGGATTCGGTTGTCATCTCTGTTGCAGACAGCGGTGAAGGTATTTTACCGGAAAACATGGAGAATATTTTTGAACCGTTCTTTACCACCAAAGAGCCGGGGAAAGGAACCGGACTCGGGCTTGCCATCTCTGCAAGACTGGTAGAAACTTTTGGTGGCAGGATTGTGGTTGCGAGTGAACATGGCTGCGGTACGAAGTTCAGCCTGATACTGCCTGGGGTTGCAGAGTGAAAGGTGAAAAAAAACAGCGGATCTTAGTGGTCGATGACGAGGAAAATCTTCGTCATTTGCTGTCTGTTCTGCTGAAGAAGCAGGGGTATGGTGTCGAGAGTGCCGTTGATGGCGAAGAGGCCCTGCGCATGCTTGCAGCCGATCCCTATGATTTCGTACTCAGTGATATTCTCATGCCGAAGATGGATGGCAGGGAGATGCTTGCCGAGATTGTTTCCAGGGGGATCAGATCGACTGTGATCATGATGTCGGCCTACGGAACAATAGATACTGCCATAGAGTGCATGAAGCTGGGGGCTTACGACTACATCTCAAAGCCGTTCAAAAATGATGAAATTGTGCTGGTTCTGAAAAAAGCTCTGGAGAGGGAGCGGCTCAAAGAGGAGAACAGGCGGCTTAAGGCGGAGATACACGGTGAATCGTCTTTTGCTGGAATAATCAGCAAAAACAGCGCCATGCAGGAGTTGTTCACCCTTGTGCGCAAGCTCTGCGATTACAAGACCACCGTGCTTGTTACCGGCGACTCAGGCACAGGCAAGGAGCTTTTGGCCAGGGCGCTCCATTTTGAAGGGGTTCGCAAGGATAA
>JACABD010000105.1:1337-3271 GCA_013377075.1 Geobacteraceae bacterium
ACCGGCGGTAATCGTACCCAGGCGGCAAAATTGCTGGAAATAAGCCTGCGCTCCCTGATCTACAAGATCAAGGAGTACGGGCTGGAGTGAGCTATGGTTTTTTTGCTGCTCCGCTTAAGTTTGTGAAGCTGCCAGCGCTTTGGTTGCTGAAGGTTAGGCTTGCCGGAACTTCAGGGGACGGTTGGCTCTTTTTAAAAAGATCCGGTCTGACCATATACAGTGCACCGACGGTGATTGCAACAAGCAACACAACGATAGACAAAAACTTAAGGCTGAAGAGAAAATAGATGAGTTTTTCCAGCGGAGTACGGATAACTTCTCGGCAGAACGGGCATTTTTTCAGGTGGAAGGATATTGTCTTCTGACATGAGGGGCAGATTTTGAACTGCGGCTCAGCAGCGGCGATTTTTTTCATGGAAGCTTTGATTGCCGCTGCGTTTTCAGCCTCTCTCAGCTTGCTACTATAAGTAATTGAGTTTCTGATCTTCTCATACAGTTCGTTAATAAGGTCCAGATCATTCATTGCCTCGGCTCTTACCGAAGGGTCGGGAGAGGTCGCTTTCCTCTTGATGTCGGCGATGATTTTCTGATATGCCTTTTCAACCTCTTCCGGAGGTGCGCCGAATTCGATCCCGAGCGCTTGAAAGCAGAGGCTTACATCGTTTCTTTCGTTGTTGTCGGCCATGCTATCCTCCAAGGATGCTTTTTATTGATACAGCGGTACGAAGATTTAACTACAGTATCTCTGAGAAAAAATCAACAATAGCTTTAAGGTATGCAAAAAATGCGTGGTATGGGGGCCTTTTAAAAGCAGGTCAATGATAACAGGTTTATTAGTCAGTTGACTTGTCCCATGATTACGGGGGCTTAAAGAGCTAATCCGAATGGTTTGATTATTGCACTAACAAAGTTTCCAGCGTCAGTTACTTAAAAGGAAGCTCAATGATGTTAATTTTTAAGAGCATAATTATTTTATTTCTCTTTCTTCTCCCTGCGTCTGCTTTTGCTGCGGCTGATCCGGGCTGTAAAAGTTCGGATTGTGCATCATGTCACACCCTTACCAAGGAGGAGGCCGGCGAACTGCTTAAAAATACCGGCGGGGTGGTTAGATCTGTCAAGCCTGCTCCTGTAAAAGGTATGTTTGAACTGCTGATGGAAAAGGATGGCAAGCAGGGACTTATTTACATCGACTTCAGTAAAAAATATCTGTTGCAGGGGTTTATTGTCGATTTTGAAAAACTTCAGACGGTCGCATCCCACACAGATGAGCTGCCGAAGCTAAACCAGCCGACATCTGTCGATTTGCAAGGGATTCCTGCCAAAAATGCCGTGGTTATGGGTAACCCGAAAAGCGGCAACAAAATTTATGTATTTACTGATCCTGATTGTTCCTATTGCCGCAAGATGCATACAGAACTGAAAAAGCTGGTGAAGCTTGTCCCTGATCTTGCCGTTTATGTAATGCTTTATCCGTTACCTGCTCACCCTGAAGCATACGACAAGTCGCGGGCGGTTGTTACCTTCAAAAAACAGGATGTTCTTGATAAAGCTTTTAATGGCAAGGCTCTTCCTGCTATTGGTACGATGGACGGGGTAAGCGAGATCGGCGAAATCTTGAATTATGCCAGAAGAAACGGCATAGTCGCAACGCCAACTGTCGTGCTTCAGGACGGAACGCTGGTGACCGGCTTTAAAGCCGCAGAAGAGCTTAAGGTACTATTGAACGGCAAGTAGATTTTGTTACCCACGATTTTCAGTTAAGAGGTGAGAGCTATGAAAAAAATATTTTTATCCCTGTTACTTCTGTTTACAGCACTCTGCACGGCAGATGTCCAGACAAGTCATGGAGCGTTATCATCCCTGTCCGGCGCTGTTAATGCCAGTTACACCTGCTCGCCGCCCTTTGTTTCCCAGGCAGCAAAACCGCTCATTCA
>JACABD010000106.1 GCA_013377075.1 Geobacteraceae bacterium
CTCACCGCATGGGAGCTGATGAAGGAGAACATTCCGGTCACACTCATTTCTGATAACATGGCCGGTTATTTCATGCGCAAAGGTGAGATTGACTGCGTTGTCGTCGGGGCTGACAGAATTGCTGCAAACGGCGATACTGCCAACAAGATCGGTACCTACAGTGTGGCGGTTCTCGCCAAGGAGAACCGGATACCATTCTACATTGCTGCGCCGCTCTCCACCCTGGACCTCTCCCTTAAAAGCGGTGACGAAATCCCGATTGAAGAACGTCCCTCCCACGAGGTCACCCATCTGCGCGGCCTGCCAATCGCCCCCGAAGGTGTCACTGTCCGCAATCCGGCCTTTGATGTGACTCCTGCAAAATACATTACCGGCATAATCACTGAAAAAGGTGTTGTGCGCGGAGATTACGAGAGCGGCCTCAAGGCTCTTTTCGGGCATTCCGTCTGATGCTGGATATATCTGCGGCACTGAAGGCATCGCTGACACCTGATCTTGAGGGTGACAACGAACGGGCGCTGGTTGAGCTGTTAGGCGACCTTGGCTTTGTATACGCTCCACGCTCGGCGACAAATATCCGCCTCCTTGCAGAGCAGCTCCCCCTTGATACCGTCACTGCAATTGTGCTTTGCGCTCTTGAATCGCCGATGCCTGACATGGCGCTGAACAACCTCGAAAGAATATCCACCATTGTTCCGAAAGAGCAGCTCCTGCTGACATGCAACAAATCTGCACGGCTCTGCCAGCTCCTTGCACTGCTCGGCTCATCCCCTTTTCTTACAAACATAATCTGCCGTGACCCGGAAGCATTCACCATTCTTTTTTTCTCTGACGGGATCGAAATTGCCCGGAATGAAGCGGCAATGCTTGCTGCGCTGCGCAGCGAAATTCCTCCTGTCATCAGCTATCAGGAGCTTTTTTCTGCCCTGCGCCGCTTCAAGTACCGCGAGATGCTCCGCATTGCCGCACGGGATCTGAGCGGCATATCCCCCCTGGAAGAGGTTACGGCAGAGCTTTCATCCCTTGCAGCCGCTTCGCTTCAACTGGCCTGTGAAATCACCCGCAGCTGCCTGATAGCCGAGCATGGAGCGCCGCTGCTCACTGAATCGGGGGACGAGGCAGAACTGACCATTTTAGGCATGGGGAAATTCGGCGGCAGGGAACTTAACTTCTCCTCAGACATAGACCTTATCTATTTCTACACTTCGGATCAGGGGGAGACCACAGGTATTCCTGACAATAGTGGCGTAGCCAAAGGAAAGATCTCGCTCCACTCTTTCTTTGTAAAGCAGGCAGAGATGATCACCAAGATCATCTCTCAGGTTACGGACGAGGGATTTGTCTTTCGCGTCGATCTCGGCCTGCGCCCTGAAGGGAAGGGGGGTGACGTCTCCCTTTCGGTTCGCTCGGGCGAAGTCTACTACGAACTCTGGGGTCAGTCGTGGGAGCGGTCGGCAATGCTTAAAGCACGGCCAGTTGCAGGGTCCATCCCCCTTGGAGAAGCATTCCTCAAGAGCATAGAGCCGTTCATTTACCGCAAATACCTCGATTACACCCTTATCGAGGATATGATGTCGATGAAGAAGAAGATTGATGCCTCCCTGGTCAGGGAACTTGAGGGGGAGTACAACATCAAACTCGGCCGCGGTGGTATCAGGGAGATTGAGTTCTTTATCCAGGCGCTCCAGCTTGTCTATGCCGGCAAAAATCCGAATCTTCGTGAACGAAACTCTCTTAAATCGCTAAACATCCTCGAAGAGGCAGGTATCATCTCGACCGATGACCGGCTGCTCCTTACCGACGCCTACAGATTCCTGCGAACCGTCGAGCACAGGATTCAGGTCGTTCAGGAACGCCAGACCCATAATCTCCCCAAAAAGGATGATGAGTTTCTTGCCCTTGCCAGGAGAAACGGCTTTTTGACTCTGGACGGTGCGGAGCAGTTCAGGCAGGAATTGGAGCGGCACCGGGGGAATGTATCATCAGTTTACGGCAACCTTTTCCTCTCAAGGGATGAAAAGATCAAGGAAGAGGTCCCTGCTGAAATTTATCATTTTTTCGACCGCAATGCCGATCCTGATATGCTCAAGGACATGCTCGCAGAGCGCCGCTTCAGAAATGTGGATGTTGCCTACGACAACCTGATTCTTCTCAGGGACGGCCGTCCGAGGGTAAACCTTACCGAGAGGGCAAACCGTCTTCTTGGAAAAATCGCTCCGCTCCTCCTCAAGGAAATTTTTGCTTCACCTGATCCGGATATGGCGATGTCGAATCTGGAGCGTTTTCTCAGCGCAGTCGGTACCCGCTCAACTTTTTATGCGCTGCTTGCAGAAAACCGCGAAGTTCTCAAACTGATAATTTCTCTTTTCGGCATGTCGGAATTCCTCTCCAAGATTTTCATCGGCCACCCGGAACTCCTTGACAGCATGGTTTCGAAAACACTGGCGTCATCCTTCAAAGATAGAGAACAGATGGAAGATGAGCTGAAACTGATGCTTTCACAGGCAGCAGATTTCGAGGAACGGCTCGATATGCTGCGCCGCTACCGCCACGAAGAGTTCCTCCGTATCGGCATGAACGATATCTACGGCAAACTGGGACAGACCGAAATCGCCTCCCAGCTGACATATCTTGCCGATGCCTGTCTCAAATCGGCGGTGCAGATCGCAAAAGATGAGCTGACCAGATTTGGCAAACCGCTATACCGCGACCCTTCAGGAGTTGACCACGAGGCAGATTTTGCTGTCATTGGCATGGGGAAGATGGGTGGACTTGAGCTCAATTACCACTCCGACCTGGATATCATCTACATCTACGACCATCAGGGGTATACCGACGGGGTCAAGCAGATCAGTAACCATGAATATTTTGCCAAGCTCGGCCAGAAGATCATCATGATCCTGACAACCCAGACCAGGGAAGGTTATGTCTACAAGCTCGATACCAGGCTGCGCCCCTCTGGCAATGCCGGACCCCTGGTAACATCCCTTGAGTCCTTCAAGACCTATCATACAAACGAAGCCCAGGTATGGGAGAGGCAGTCCCTGACCAAATCCAGGGTTGTTCTGGG
>JACABD010000107.1 GCA_013377075.1 Geobacteraceae bacterium
ATTCGAGATAATTCGTGATGAACATCCTCTTCATTTCAGAATAACTCTTCCAAAAAGGGGGATCTGATGGCAACAAACTCTGCTGTCCCGTTGAAGATGCTTATTATTGATGATTCGCTTTCATATGTGGAATCTCTCTATCGGGATGTACAGCGATTCAATATCCTGTTGCGTCATGCCGGGAGTCTTGAGGAGGGGAAAGCCCTTTTCGAAGGGGGTGAGGGGAGTTCCATTGTCGGGGTCATCCTTGATGTCAAATGCAAGAAGACGCGGCAACAGGAGGTTCCTGACAGCAGTTTCATTACGGCCGCCATAAAATATTTCAGCGAAAAGGCCTCCCATCTGCCTTTGGTCGTTCTGACCGGAGAAACCGATCAGTACAGTAATCTGAAGCAGTTATATGAAGGGACTTTACGGGTTTATTCCAAAGGATTGAATGAAAATCTGATGGTTGAGTTTCTGCTGTCTGAGGCAGAGAAGCTTGATTGGGTCAAGCTGCGTCTCGCATATCCCGATGTGTTTACGGCCATTGACCGATTTTTGGACAAGGAGGCAGAGCAGGAGCTGCTGACCTGTCTGAAGTCACTTGATACGAGCGACTTCACTATCATCAAAAACAGCCTTGGCTGCTTGCGGCGGCTACAGGAAAAGATTTATCTGGCACTGAACCGGGCAGACGAAGAGCTTCTGCCGAAGCGATTCGTTGCCGGCGAGTTGAATGTTGTCGGAGCCTACAAACATCTGAGCGAAACGGGAGAGGTCGAACGCTACAAGATCATC
Organism: Geobacteraceae bacterium; assembly: GCA_013377075.1. GTDB lineage: Bacteria > Desulfobacterota > Desulfuromonadia > Geobacterales > DSM-12255 > VEOV01. The sequence goes on from JACABD010000107.1 coordinate 781, forward strand.
GACCGCTTTGCCGAGCTTATCTACAAGATTACCAGCGACAACGGTGCCCATACCCCCCATGCAAACCCGAAATACCCACCCACACGTTACTCTGTTAACACAGTAACATTTGCTATGCTGGATCTGCTCCTCTGGTTTGGAACCGTTATGGAAAGCCTACAGTCAAAAAATCCCCGGTAGTTTTTTTCAAATCATAGTCCAGGCAATAAGATCTGCTACTCAGTGCACGTTGAGAGCAGGTCCGCTCAAGGTGGCTCCGTTCTGATCCCAGAAGCCCATGTCGCTCAAGGTGATCGGGGAGGTTGCCGAGCCTGCGCTGTCGCAGATGATGGACATGATGTCCCCGGCAGAAAAACCGCCGACTGGAGCGAGCAGGGTCAATGCAATGGTTGCCGGTGAATTGCCGGAGGCGGCAACATAGCGGGCAGTGTATTTAATATTCTGAATCGCAGCGGCGGCGGAGCTCAACTGATAGACTGAAGGCAGCGGTTCACCTGAAGAGTCAGTCCTGAGCAGAAGCCCGCCGGGCAGGGTAAAGGTGACTGCAATGGCTTGAAGCACAGAGATATTGCTGCCTGAAAGCTGTAAGGTCACCTTTTTGCCGACTGTCCCGATATTGAGCAGTGTGGCTGGTACCGTAGCCACTCCGGTATGGTTATTACCATTGGCGATAAAAGTTGTAAGTGCACTGTTCAGAGTTGTAGCAGTTGCTGTTGAGCTAAGGCCGCTGTTCAGGCCGGCAAGAGTCTGATCGAGGGTCGTTCCCTCTGTTGCCATGATTTGGGAGATGGCTGCAAGTATAAGACTGTAATCCTTCTGGTTCTGGCTGGCAGTTGCGAAAGCCGCTGCTGTTGGAGCCACAGGTCTGGTGTTGATGATGTCGATCCGCATGACATAGGAGATCAGGTCATTGGCAGCGGTTATATTTGCCGGGGTAAGTGCCCCGGCCTGACGGTATGCCAGTTCGGTAAGTGCTGTGACCGGCATACTAAAGGACTTGCCGCTGGTAACGTAATTAAGAGCTGCATGAAGAGGTGCTGAAGCAGGTATGGTGATATCCTTGCCGGTGGCCTCATCAGTATAAACACCGGATGCTTCGACAACGACAGGCCCAGAGTAGGAGCCGATGTTTATTGAATAAAAACCGTCTGCATCGGTTCTGCCGGTCGCAAGCGGAATGCTCGCCTTGACACCGGTTGCGCTGACTGGATAGATAGCAACAGTTCCATTCCTTATAATCCCTTTTGAAGCAACTCCGCTTATGGTAGCCGATCCTGACTGACTAATGCCGGCGCCACCACCTCCGCCGCCACCGCCGCAGGCAGTCAGCAGGGTCATCAGGACGAAAATAACGGTATTTTTAAGAAAGTTCATATTAAGCTCCTCGGATTCGTAAGTAACACTACCAGGCAGGTATGATGCCGACTACCAGCTTCAGGATAATCAGGGCATCTCCAGCATCAATCTTGCCGTTAGGGGAAGGTTTGCCGCCTATCAGCGGGGCAACGTCAGCGTTTCGCTGTTCAACGGCAGTAAGGGTTTCAAGCCCGACAGTGCTTCTCATAACCCGTAGCGCATCGGTAATATTAGGTGTCGCACCGCCGCTGAGCGAGCCGGTCGGATACCACTGAGTAACAGTCAGATTTACGGGTTTGCTTGCTGATGAGTAGTTGACGTTATCTGTCGGAGTAAAAGTGACCGACAGGATCTGGGTTCCGGCGTTCAATACGGTTCCGGAAGCCGGGGTATAGATGAAATTACCGGCAATTGTGGCGATTGCATTCAGCTGGGTTGCAGAGAGCGGTGTAATGCTGTTGATTGCTGACGGGGTTGCCCAATTGATAACAGGTGTCAGCTGGTTGACTTTCAAAGATTTTACCACTTCAGTGGCGGGGCCGTAATTGGCATCGCCGGACTGACTGACTGTGATGTCTGCACTGCCAGCACCAACAATGTGGATCTGACCATTTACGATAGTTGCTACAGCCAGATTGGAACTGGCATAGGTCACTGTCAGTCTGGAGCTGGCAGTTGCCCCAGGGGCAAAATCAGCATCTTTGTAGGTTTTGGCAGGAAGGTCGGGGAAAATAATTGTCTGGGTTGCCTTGCTAATCTGAATTGATGCTGCTGCACTGGTTGCTGAAACGTTGTAGTTGCTGTC
>JACABD010000108.1 GCA_013377075.1 Geobacteraceae bacterium
GCGCTGGCAATGGTAGCTGCCGCTAACAGGGGGATAACTCCACACAAACGCAACGATCTTTACAAAAACATTCTCAAGGAAAAGGGGCGCCTCACCCCCTTTGTCATCAGCGGCATCAAAAAGAAACTAAAATCCATGATCTCGGGAAGGAAAAGGAGATAGTCATGTTGTTACTCAATCCGAATAAACTTGTACAGACCCATCCTGATCCTGTTTTAAGGGAAATCATCCGCAAAACAGTCGATTTTTTCGAGACAAAGGGGAAGAAAAAGCTTAAGGAGGATGACCTTAACCGGGTCTGGTACGCCGATTTCATTGAGTTTGTTGCCAGAGAGAAGATTTTTTATACCCTATTGACCCCGGCCGGATACGGTAATGCTGATTGCCGCTGGGATACTTCCAGGCTGGTTGTCTTTAACGAGGTACTCGGTTTTTACGGTCTCTGCTACTGGTATGTCTGGCAGGTGACCATTCTCGGTCTTGGGCCGATCTGGATGAGTGATAACGAGGCGTTGAAGCGTAAAACGGCAAAACTGCTGGAGGAGGGGGCAATCTTCGCCTTCGGCCTTTCCGAAAAGGAACATGGTGCAGACATATATGCCAGCGACATGCTTCTCATCCCGCAAGGTGATGGAAAATATGTTGCCCGTGGCGACAAATACTACATCGGCAACGGCAATGAGGCTGCCATGGTCTCCACCTTCGGGCGGCTTCCCGATGATGGTGGCTACGTATTTTTCACGGTCAACAGCAAACACGAAAAGTATGAACTGGTGAAAAACATTACTGCAACCCAGTCTTATGTCGCCGAATTCATTCTCAACGATTATCCCATAACGGACGCCGACATCCTCTCCCGCGGTGACGAGGCCTGGAATTCAACCCTGAACACCGTCAATATCGGTAAATATAATCTGGGATGGGGGAGTATCGGCATCTGTACCCATGCATTCTACGAAGCGATCAATCATGCTTCGGGGCGCAGCCTCTACAGTATGCAAGTGACCGACTTCCCCCATGTGAAGCAGATGTTCGTTGACGCCTGGGCTCGGCTTGTGGCGATGAAGCTTTTTGCCTCACGGGCGGCTGACTATTTCCGCTCAGCCTCTGCCGAAGACCGTCGCTACCTGCTCTATAATCCGGTGGTGAAGATGAAGGTCACTACACAGGGTGAAGAGGTCATTAATCTCATCTGGGATGTGATTGCTGCCAAGGGGTTTGAGAGGGATACATACTTTGATACAGCGGCACGTGATATCAGGGGACTTCCAAAGCTTGAGGGGACGGTCCATGTCAATATCGCCCTGATCGTTAAATTCATGCAGAACTACTTTTTCAATCCGGCCGAGTATGCTGCTGTAGCGAAACGGGAAGATGCCGCCAACGACGATTTCCTCTTCAACCAGGGACCGACAAAGGGTCTTGGTAAAATCCGTTTTCACGACTACAGGCCTGTTTACGCCGGGAGCAGCCTTCCCAACGTCAGGATCTTTGCCGAGCAGATCGAACTCTTCCGCAAATTCCTCATGAAGGCTACACCCGATGAAATCCAGCAGAAGGATATCGACTTTCTTTTGGCAGTCGGTGAAATATTTACCCTGGTGGTCTACGGTCAGCTTATTCTGGAAAATGCTGCAATGAGCAGCGTCACAGGCGATATCGTCGATCAGATTTTTGATTTTATGGTGCGGGATTTTTCAAAGTTTGCTCTGGCACTCTACAGCAAACCCTCCAGTACTGAAACGCAGATGAGCTTCTGCACGCAGATGATCAGGAAAGCACATACGGATACAGAGCGGTTCAAGCGGGTGCTTGACGACCATGTGTATTCACTCAACGGCGCATATACAATGAAGGAGTAGCAGATGAAAACAAGCGAAGTAATGACCAGGGCAAAATTTATCAAGCATCAGAATAAGATGATTCTTACCTTCGATTTCTCAGACCTTGAAATCAGCGATGCAAGGCAGGTCTGTGATTACGTCAAGGGGCTCATAAGCCGGATGCCGAAGGAGTCGGTTCTGACCCTGACGAATGTCACAAATGTCAAGTATGATGGTGAGTTCAAGGAACTTACAAAAGATCTGGTTGAGCATAACAAGCCCTTTGTGCTTGCCGGGGCTGTGGTTGGCGTTGACGGCTGGCGAAAGCTGGTGTTCTGGGCCGTTACCAAACTGACAGGCCGTAGCAATCTCAGGCTGTTCGATGACATTGAATATGCCAAGGAGTGGCTTGTTGCTTACCAGAAGTGATGCTGTTTAGAAGCTCTATTTTGAGGTGAGAAACTCGTTGATAATCCGTTTGCGGTAGTTGTCGATTTCGACTTCAAGAGATTTGAGTGTCTCAACCCTTGTGCGAATACTTGTCAGGTGGGTTTCAAGGAGTTCGATCAGTCTCGGCATGATCTTTTCCGGAGTTTTCTGCTCTTTGTTAAAAAGTTCTGCCAACTCCTTCATCTCTTCCAGGGAGAGACCGAGCGCCTTGAGTTTCAGGACGAACTTGAATCGCTTGATATCACCCTTTTCGTAGTAGCGAACCTTCCCTTCGGTTCTTTTCGGAGGGTCAACCAGCCCCATTTTTTCGTAAAGACGGATAGTCCGGGTCGTGATCCCCAGCTTTTCGGCCAGATCACTAATCTGTAGAAAATCTTCATTGCTTAGTCGCATACTTCACCTCAATGTCAATTAACAATCTATGGTTTATCGGAAGTTCTTTGTCAAGAAATTTTCAATAT
>JACABD010000109.1 GCA_013377075.1 Geobacteraceae bacterium
GTTTTATCTTTTGTACTTCGGTTTGACCCTCCAATATTTCGGTAACATGGTTCCGTATACTTTCAACCCACTTGTCATTGAATGGCTGGCTAGTATCATCTAAAGGCTGAGGTCATCACCATGTCAATTACCATCGGAATTCCGTTTTTCAATGCCGAAGCTTATCTGGGCGATGCCATCCGATCGGTTTTTGCCCAGACATACCAAGACTGGGAACTGATTTTGGTCGATGATGGTTCAACGGATCGATCATTGGAGATTGCCCTTTCAATAAATGACCCTCGTGTAAGGGTACTCTCTGATGGCTGCAACCGTAAACTTCCCTTTCGCCTCAACCAGGTCACGTCTGAAGCACAATACGACCTGATTGGAAGAATGGATGCTGATGACTTAATCTCTCCGACCAGATTTGAAAAACAAGTTGCGATTCTGAATGCCCATCCTGAAATTGATCTGGTGACTACGGGTGTTTGTTCGATAACAAATGACAATCGTCCGGTTGGCATACGTTGTGGTTTTCCTGATGACTCTATTACCGGGAGGAAGCTTCTTCAAGGGCAGTGCGCCATTGTCCATGCCGCCATACTTGGAAGAAAGTCCTGGTTCATGCGTAATCGTTACGACGAAACTGCAATGCTTACCGAAGATTATGAACTCTGGTTACGTGCCTTTTCACACAATGATTTCAGGCTACACATACAGAACGAACCGCTTTACTATTATCGCGAAGAAAATAATGCTACTGCAGAAAAGTTGCTGACGGCATATCGTAATCAGGTTGAGTTGATTAAGAAATACGGTTACCTTGGTTTCAATAGGTTTGAACTAGGGAGCATAATAGCTAAATTTCGCTGTAAATCGATTGTTGTGAGGCTGTTGGACTTGTTAAACAAGACTGATGTTTTACTTAAGAAGCGCAATACCCCTATTGCTGATGATTCCCTCTTACAGCACTTTAATCAGGAAATCGACCAAATCCTACAAACGAGGCTCCCGCAATGAGCTTGCTTGATAAGCGCATCTGCTTTGTTACAACCCTGCCGGTTACCTTAAAAGCTTTTGTGCGTCCCCAAGCTGAGTACCTGATTAATAATGGTTGGGAGGTTACTTGGATTTGTGCTGAAGATGCTAACTTTCACAACGAGCTCCCGGATGGAGTCAGATATATCCCCTTGCCGTTCAAGCGTGGCATTGACCCTTTTGGTGTGCCGAAAGCGATTATGTCATTATACAAATTGTTCAAACGTGAGCATTTCGACATAGTCCAATATTCAACGCCGAATGCAGCTTTTTACACCAGTACGGCTGCCTGGCTTGCCGGTGTTCCCGTTCGTCTGTACGCTCAGTGGGGCATTCGTTATGTCGGGTTTAAGGGATTGACTCACCAACTTTTCAAGCTTCTGGAACGCTGGTGCTGCAACTGTTCGACCATTGTCGAACCGGACAGTTTCAGCAATCTGAAATTTTCAATATCTGAGGGCCTATATTCAAAAGACAAAGCTCGGGTAATCTGGAACGGGAGTGCCAGTGGTGTCAATCTCGAACGCTTCGACATTTACAAAAAAGATGGCTGGCGAGCGGCATATAGAAAAAAAGCCGGGCTGGAGCCTCACCATTTGGTTGTCGGTTTTGTTGGTTCTATCCGACGGGACAAGGGTTGTAACGAACTGATTGCTGCCTGCCGCTGTTTTTTTAGCGATTTTCCTGAAGCACGGTTGCTGCTCGTTGGCGACAAGCATTTTTACGATACCATCGATCAGGAATTACGCGACTGGGCCGATTCCTCGGCTCAGGTAGTGCACGTACCTCCGAACAGCGAGATACCGCAATACATGGCCTGCATGGATATTTTTTCCTTGCCGAGCTATCGGGAAGGTTTTGGCCTTGTCATTGTTGAGGCCGAGGCGATGGGAGTTCCGGTGGTGGTCAGTGATGTGCCTGGGCCTATTGATGCCATGCGCCATGAGGAGACAGGGCTTATTGTCCCGGTCAAGAAGGTAGGTGCGTTAGCCGCTGCCTTGAAAACCCTTCTTAATGACTCGGATAAACGGCTGGCCTTCGGGATTGCTGCTGCGGCTTTTGCTAGGAATAATTTCGAGCAAAATGAATTTTTGCACTGCCTCCTTGCCGACAAACTCCAACTGCTTTCAGAAATTAGTCAGGATAATTGACCGATGTTAAAACGCCTCTTTGACCTAACCGCTACGATTCTTGGCCTGCTAATTATCTGGCCTCTGGTGCTGCTACTTGCCTCACTGGTTCGCGTTAGGTTGGGCTCGCCGGTTTTGTTTCGACAGCATCGTCCCGGTCTGCAGGGATTACCGTTTATGATGTACAAGTTCCGCACCATGACTAATGAGAGCGGTGCTGACGGTAATTTGTTGCCGGATGCAGATAGGCTCACACCGTTTGGCAGATTCCTGCGCAGCAGCAGCCTGGATGAGCTGCCGGAACTGATTAATGTTCTGAAAGGTGACATGAGCCTGGTCGGTCCGCGGCCGCTTTTGCTGGAGTACCTGCCGCTCTATACTTCTGAACAGAGCCGTCGTCACGAAGCACGTCCCGGCATCACCGGTTGGGCACAGGTAAACGGCCGCAATGCTATCAGCTGGGATGAAAAATTCAAACTGGATGTGTGGTATGTGGA
>JACABD010000011.1:0-18353 GCA_013377075.1 Geobacteraceae bacterium
ACTACGCCGTGACCTATGTTCCAGTATATTTCGCGGGTCAGTTCCATCTCATCTCCATACAAGACATCTCTAAAATCTCACCGCAAAGACGCGAGGAGCGCAAAGTCACGCAAAGTAAAGACTCTAGTTTTAGTTTTTTCTTTGCGCTTTCCTTGCGTCCTTTGCGTCTTTGCGGTTCAAAGAACTTAAGCATTTAACCTTTTACGACAGCAGCATTTTCGAAATGACTACTCGCTGCACCTCGTTAGTCCCTTCGTAAATTTCGGTGATCTTGGCATCGCGGTACATCCTCTCAACTTCGTAATCGACGATGTAACCGTAGCCTCCATGGATCTGCACAGCCTCTTTAGTAACAAAGGTCGCGGTTTCCGATGCATGCATCTTGCACATGGCAGATTCCATGGTGTAGCTCTTCTTGGCGTCTTTCAAACAGGCAGCGCGATAGGTAAGAAGCTTGCTGGTTTCTATGCTGGTCCACATATCGGCAAGCTTGAACTGAATTGCCTGGAACTCGGAGATGGCCTGGCCGAACTGCTTGCGCTCCTTGGAATAGGCCAGTGCCCGCTCGAAAGCCCCTTCGGCAATGCCGAGTGCCTGTGAAGCAATACCGATACGACCGCCATTGAGGGTGTCCATGGCAACGTTGAACCCCTTCCCTTCCTGGCCGAGGAGGTTTTCAACCGGTACGCGGAGATTGTCAAAGGCAAAGGCGGTGGTGTAGCTGCCGCGAATACCCATCTTGTTCTCATTTTTGAGGATGGTGACACCGGGGGAGCTGAGGTCGACGATGAACGCCGTGATCCCCTTGTGCTTCAGGCTTCTGTCATAGGAGGCAAGAAGGACCCCTGTCCCCAGGTAGCCACCGTTGGTGATAAAGGTCTTGCTGCCGTTGATGACGAAATGGTCGCCGTCGCGGGTGTAGGTGGTTGCTGTACCGCCTGCATCGCTCCCTGCATCGGGCTCGGTAAGGAGGAAGCAGCCGATTTTTTCACCGCTGTTGAGGGCCGGAAGCCACTTTTTCTTCTGCTCGGGAGTGCCGAAGGTATAGATAGGGCCCGAGCAGAGAGATGTATGGGCAGAGATAAGCACGCCGCTTGAGCCGCACGCCTTTGAGACCTCCTCGACAACGATGGAGTAGGAGAGCATGTCAAGACCCGCCCCGCCGTACTCTTCAGGAAGGTAGCTCCCCATGAATCCCATCTCGCTCATTTTTTTGACAAGCTCATCGGGAATTGCATGATCCTCGTCAATCTTTATTGCCAATGGTTTAATCTCCTTCTCTACGAAATCCCTTACTGCCGACTGAAGCACCTTGTGGTCCTGACTGAGCTCGAAATCCATGGTTATCCCCCTGTTTTTATATTTGGTTTCTATTTACCAGTGAATACAGCTTTACGTTTCTCAAGAAATGCGCCCATACCCTCTTTCTGATCTTCGGTGGAAAAGAGTACCCCGAAGAGGGAGGCTTCGTAGCGGAAACCGTCCTCAAGTGTCATGTTGACGCCATTAACTATAACGTCCTTAGCATAGCCGACAGCCACTGTGCCAACGGCTGCCATTGCAGCGGCAGTCTCGCGGCTCTTCGCCAGCAGCTCTTCAGGTGCAAACAGTTCGTTAACTATCCCCCAGGCTGCCGCCTTTTCGGCGTTGATCATCTTGCCGGTAAACACAAGTTCGTTTGCTTTGCCGGGTCCTATGAGGCGAGCCAGATTTTGAGTGCCGCCAAAGCCGGGTATGACGCCTAAAGTCACCTCGGGGAAGCCGAAGCGCGCTTTTTGCGAAGCATAGATGAAATCACAGGCAAGGGCCAGTTCAAGGCCGCCACCCAGGGCATAGCCGTTGACAGCGGCAATGACCGGCTTCTTAATCTTCTTGATCAGCATCATCAGCCTCTGCCCCTTGGCGGCAAACTGATGGGACTGGCAGGAGTTCATGGCAGACATCTCCTTGATATCCGCACCGGCCACGAAAGCTTTATCGCCAGCGCCAGTCAAAACTATGGCCTTGACCGAATCATCCAGATTCAGCTCGTAAAAGGCACACTCCAGCTCCTGAATAACCTCGCTGTTAAGAGCATTCATGGTACGCGGTGAGTTGATGGTAAGAGTGGTAACCCCTTCGGTTGTTTCAATCAGCAGATTTTTGAATTCCATAGTTCCCCCTGGCTTAAGGTGTATGGCTTAAGGCTCAAGGTTTATAAATCCTTACGCCTTAAGCCATAAGCAATCTATCAATAGTTATAAAATCCCCGTCCTGACTTTCGCCCCATATAACCGGCATTCACCATCTTCACCAGGAGCGGGCATGGTCGGTACTTCGGATCCTTGAAACCGTCATAGAGGACATTCATGATCGCCAGGCAGGTGTCGAGGCCGATGAAGTCTGCCAGGGTCAGCGGCCCCATGGGCTGGTTGGTGCCGAGTTTCATCCCTTTGTCGATATCCTCGGCAGTGGCGATACCTTCGTAAAGAGCAAAGGCCGCCTCGTTGATCATCGGCATGAGAATACGGTTGACGATGAAGCCGGGATAGTCCTGGGATACGGCCTGTTCCTTCTCCAGCTTGGCAACAAGCTCTGAAGTGACAGCAAAGGTTTCATCACTGGTTGCATGGCCGCGAATGACCTCAACCAGCTTCATCAGCGGCACCGGGTTCATGAAGTGCATGCCGATGACCTTCTCGGGGCGCTTGGTTACTGATGCAATCTTGGTGATCGGTATTGAAGAGGTGTTTGAAGCGAGGAAAGCTGAAGGTTTGACAGCTTCGTCAAGCTTGCGGAATATTTCCAGTTTCAGCGCCTCGCTCTCTGTGGCGGCCTCAACGGCAAAGTCAACATCAGCAAGATCTGCCAGGTTCTGGGTGGATGATATGCGCCCCATAGTTTCGGCAACCAGAGACTCAGCAATCGTACCCTTCTTTGCCTGACGCTCAAGGTTCGACTTGATGGTAGCCAGTGCTTTTTCCAGCTGGGGAGCTGCTATGTCGAAGAGGACGACTGAATATCCGTACTGTGCAAAAACATGGGCAATACCGTTTCCCATCTGACCTGCACCAAGAACACCTATTTTGTTAATCATAAATCCTCCAAAAAATTTAAAATCGAACCCCTCTAAATCTCCCCTTGACAGGGGAGACTTCAAACCTTCCCCCCTGAGTGTCTCCTCCCCTGTCAAGGGGAGGCCGGGAGGGGTGGGGGTGGTGGTTTACGTTTTTAGACTCTCTCAAAAATGACTGCTACCGCCTCACCACCACCAATACAAAGCGTTGCCAGACCATAGCGAAGCTGACGCTTGTGCAGCTCACGAATAACCGTTGCCGCCAGTCTTGCACCGCTGGCACCGATCGGGTGGCCGATGGCGCAAGCACCACCGTTTACGTTAACTTTCTCAAGGGGGAGATTCAGCCCCTTAACAGCAAGAAGGGCAACGGAAGCGAACGCTTCGTTAATTTCAAACAGGTCAATATCTTCTATCTTCAGGCCGGCCTTTGCGCAGACCTTCTCGATGGCAGTCACCGGTGCTTCCGGGAAGTAGTCCGGGTGAAGACTGGCAGTTGCAGAAGCAACAATTCTTGCCTTTGCCTTGAGACCGTGCTTCTTCAGCCCTTCGTCACCGGTGAGAAGGAGCAGAGCTGCGCCATCATTGATTGAGGAAGCATTACCCGCGGTAATCGTCCCGTCTTTTTTGAAAACAGCCTTGAGCTGGGAAAGTTTGGCAGGATCACCTTTGAAAGGTTCTTCATCTTTTGAAAGGACCTCATCACCTTTCTTGCCCTTCTTTACAAAAGGGATAATTTCGTCAGCAAAAACGTCATTTGCCACTGCAGCCTGGGCAAGCTCATAGGAACGGACGGCAAAGTCATCCAGTTCCTGACGGGTCAGACCGGCGCGCTCAACACTTCCTTCGCCGATGATACCCATATGAACACCGGTGTAAGGATCGGTAAGGCCGTCATAGACCATCAGGTCAATGAGTTCGCCATTTCCCATGCGATAACCGGTGCGGGCTTTTTTGAGTATATAAGGGGCAAGGGACATGTTTTCCATACCACCGGCAACGACAACAGTGGCATTGCCAAGTCTGATGCTGTCACTGCCAAGCATGACCGCTTTCAGGCCGCTACCGCAGACCTTGTTGATGGTCAGGGCCGGTGTAGAGTCGGGGATACCAGCGCCGCGCATGGCCTGGCGAGCAGGAGCCTGGCCGACGCCGCCGGAGAGCACCTGACCGATAATCACCTCATCAACTGCCCCGGGAACAAGTGAAGCAGCCTCAAGAAGCCCTGTTATAACGGAAGCAGCAAGTGCCGGAGCCTGAACATCTGCCAGCATCCCGCCGAAGGAACCAAAAGGGGTTCTCTTTGCCTCAACTACGTATACATTCTCACTCATTGTGAAAGCCTCCTCTATATTCATGTGAACCGAGTCTATATTGCCTTTACGTTCAAGTCAACCAAAAACATAACTCTATTTTAAGTTTATCAGTCAGAAATATATGCCTTCTAATTGGCGGTCAACCTACCCTGAGTCTCTTAACGTAGAAAACCGTACTTAGTGCTTTCACGTTTCGAGCCAGTTACATTATTGATATGCAAACAGTATTTTGATATTGATGCTTTACAGGAATTGATTTTGTGCCGCTGAGGCACAAAATACACTCAGCAAGGAGACGTCTACGGAAACGGAATCCGGTGCAGATCGCCACAGATGGGCAATCCATAAGAGATTTGCGATTAAAGCGTCCAATTATTAACTATAGGTATGACAGCTCTGTAATATGAGTAAAATTCTATGTGGTGGGAAGGAGATGGTACAGAGGATAGCACAACAAATTTGCAAGCATTTAACCAAGGATAAACTAATATAAGTCTAATAAAATCCGACCATTTAGTTACTTGTTGAAACAATAGTTTGTGTGGCTTAAATTTTCCAAGTAGCGTGCTTGTTTTCATTATTCGTCGTGTGCCTCTCGCTTAAATACAATAAAAAAAAGGGGGGGGACAGACATTACTGCTGCTCCCCCCCCCCTTCTCCTTACAATTAAGTCACACGTTATTTTTGCAATCACTAAATAGCATCTACTTTTCCTTGATAAAAATCAGACTGGCATTCGGATTGTTCCTGATGGATGCCCAGTCCTTGCCGTTTTGATCATCGCGATTGAATATCATAACCTTATTGCTAGCATCTAGAGATATGGACGGTTCACTATCATCTCCCTGGATTGTAACCGGAGTGCTCCAAGTTACACCGTTATCGTTTGTCCTCACAACTTTGCTAGTGTTGGTGCCATTAGCATTTTGTGCTGTCATGGTCACAAGTGTCAGCACTTTTGCTGATGTGACCGCTATGGATGGTTGCGAACCTCCAGTAGTATAAGCAATCGCTGTGCGACTAATCCAACTGGTCCCTCCATTTGTTGATGAAGCAAGCTTTACAGTTGAGGATGCGGTATCACCGTATGCAACGTAGTAGGTATTAGCATCGGCAATTGCAAGCTGGATACGCTCACTGAAAACAGTGCCAGCTGGAGCAAACGTGGCAGTAGAGTTTACCCAATTTGAACTGCCGGCTGCCTTTTTGCTAAAGGTTCCATCTTGAAAAGCAGCATATAGATTATTATTGGCATCTTTCGCAAGACTGCCGGAGCCAGAGGCAACTACTGCAATCGGTTCTATAAAAATTGAATCTGGTGCGCTGGCAGTGCTGTAGTAGTTGTCCATCAGCACATGAACTTCTCCATTTGCTGTAGTTATTAAGTTGATCTCATCGGCATTTATAATGGCGGAACCGTTTATTTTTACTGGAGCACTCCAACCGGTCTGGTTTGGGCGGTTAGAAAAAAAAGAGTACATAATGTCACCAGTCGTGCTCTGTTGCCAAACGCTGTGAATAATCTTCATTCCGGTATAAACAGGATCATTGCTGACCGCAACACGTGGCATCCTACCCACACCAGTTGCAGTTGAATCTGGCATTATCGGAAGTCCCCATGTCACGCCATTGGTACTTTTTGCAACCATCACTGGGTTATCATTGGCTCCGTGAAAATCTTCAAAGGCGGCATATATAGTGGTGCCATCAACAACAACTTTAGAATTTTGCCCCCTGATTTTTCCATCGGCAACCTTGACAGCCGTGTTGAACACCGGTGCTGCAGGCACTGCGGCCATGGCTAAGCTGGCGCACATTGCTAGCGCGCCTGCAAATACTGCTACTAAACCTTTCATATACTTCCTCCTGAAATAAAATATCGTGCAGTGCACGACGAAGTAACCAAATATCAAACTAACTCAGCAAAAGCAACTTTTTTTAACCAATTAAATCTATACAAATATATTTAATTCAACAACTCACATCATCGTTTAGACATCAGTGTAAAATGCCGAGTGCATGCACGTCGAACCGGCGGGGTCTGCTAAGGAGAACCGGTGGCGGAAAATCGGTGAGGCCTGCCGTTGACATGAGACATTTCAAGATAATTTGGGAGAGTTACTGAGTAAACTGTGAGAAGTCGGAGGGGACGTAGTTGATTAACTTTGGGTGTTTGAATTTACAGTTCAAACATTGCAACACAACCCAATTCAATTCTGATGTAGACTCTGTAAAGTCTTGTAGAGGGCATGTCGCAGCCATCAACAAACCGAATCCATGCAAGTGCTATCAAAATATGATTGCAAACATGATCATTTAGTCGCTATAATACCCCTATGAACAAATCCCATCGAAAAACTCTGGCAGATGTCTTTTCGCAGCCAGTTCCATGCACTTTGGAATGGCGACGAATTGAATCATTGTTTGTATCGATGGGTGCAGAGACGATTGAAGGAGCCGGGTCAAGGGTTAGATTTGCTTTGAACGGTGTAATTGCCACTTTCCACAGGCCACATCCGGCAAAAGAGGCTAAGCCATATCAGGTCAGAGATGCCAGGACATTTCTGGAGAATGCAGGAGTAAAACCATGAACACTATGCTTTACAAAGGATATGCTGCCAGAATTGAATACAGCGATGAGGACGGATGCTTTATTGGCCACATCGCAGGGATTAAGGACGTCATCGGCTTTCATGCTGATTCCGTAAATGAGCTACGGGCGGCTTTTTTTGAGGCTGTTGACGACTATCTTCTGACTTGTGAAAAGCTTGGCAGAGCCCCACAAAAACCGTATTCAGGCAAACTGATGCTAAGGGTTCCACCGGAAGTTCACGCCCATGCGGCAATGATGGCAGAGGCCCATGGAAAGAGTCTGAACCAATGGGCTGCTGACGTTCTTATGTATGCCAACTGAAAACGGGTGAGAAGCAAAAAACCTCTCACCCGCTAACTCTTCCACCCACCCCTAAAGAAGAGCTGACAAATCAAAGATAAACAATATCATCGCTAATGGTAGTCACTTTCTCACCGCCGTCCGCAGTAACAACAAAGGTATTCTCAATACCGATAACCCCTTTGCCGGGGATGACAAATTTCGGTTCAATGGCAATGACATTTCCTGCCACCAGCGGCATCTTGAATCCTTGCGCCAGCACCGGGAACTCGTCCAGCTCCAGACCGACGCCATGGCCGACAAAGCGGGCATTTTCCCCAGGCATCCCCATGTAATATTCACCAAGACCTGCGGCAGTCGCCATTTCGGCTGATTTCAAAAAGAGCTCTTCGCAGATTGCGCCTGGCTTCAACGCTGCTTGCAGGGCATTCTGGATCTCGATGGCGACATCAAAGGCGCGCTTCAGTTCCGGATCAAGGTCACCGATGACGAAAATTCGGGTCATGTCGGTGATGTAGCCGTCATAGACGCCGGTGTAATCCATGAACACCGGCTCGTTTTCACGGACAACCTCCAGCGAAGAGCCGTGGGGGGCCGATGCAGAGAGCCCCTTGCCGGTGACAGCGCCGTCAAAGAAACCGTAGCTGGTGCCACCCCCTGCCACTGCCAGCCCCATGAAGAGCTCCTGGTTGTAGGCGCGCATCCGGATATACCCTTCGTTGCCGCTCTTGCGCAGCCGGTATTCAAACTCGGCTCCAAGGTCGATCTCCCGCATCCCGGCCTTCAGATAGGAGGGGATCTCCTTGAAAAGGGTTGCCAGCTGCCTGCCGGAGTTACGCACCAGCTGCAGTTCAAAGTCGGACTTGACCGATTTTATCTCTCGCATATTGCTGCTGATATCGACAAACTCCCGCCCCGGAAGCATCTTTGTGTAAAAACTCCCCTGCTGCATCGGCGTAACATCAAAGGCAAAACCGATCTTCTTGACATCTTCGTTGAAAAGCGCGCCAAACTCCTTGCTTGAAGGGAACGGCCTTATGTCAGCCAGCGGGCTTTCGGCCTTGGCCCGGGCAAAGCTCTTGCGCACCAGCAGCATGGCCTCGCCCCTTGCCGGTATCCAGAGGGTCGAGTTCTGGCGGGTGCCGCTGAAGTAATAGACATCGATGGGGAAGATGAACAGGGCGCCGTCAAGCCCCTTATTGACAAGTATCTCCTGAAATCTGGTTATACGATTGATTGATTCAACTGCTGTCAGCATAGCAAAATCCTCCTCTTATCTAATAATCATAAATCTCACCGCAAAGACGCAAAGGACGCGAAGGTTACGCAAAGAGACTTGATTTGTTATTACTTTGCGTTTGCATTGCGCTCTTTGCGTCTTGAGTGAGCATAGCGAACGGGCGGTTCAAAGGTTCTGATCTGCTTTTATTACATATTCCTTCGATACTTGCCACCGACCTCATAAAGCGCATGGCTGATCTGGCCGAGTGACGCAACTTTTGTTGTCTCCATCAGCTCGGCAAAGATATTACCACCGGCTATTGCCACCTCCTGAAGCTTCTTCAGCGCAGCCGGAGCTTTATCCTCATTCTCTTTCCAGAAGGCGCGCAGGTTATTGATCTGCTGCTCCTTCTCCTCTTTGGTCGCCCTGGCAAGCTCACCCACCTGATAGCCATCTTCAGCTTTCGGATTGAGGAAACAGTTTACCCCGACAATGGGGAGTTCGCCAGAATGTTTCTTGTGCTCGTAGAGCATGGACTCGTCCTGAATCTTGGCCCGCTGGTACTGGGTCTCCATGGCGCCAAGTACGCCGCCCCGGGTGTCGATCCGCTCGAACTCCGCCAGCACCGCCTCTTCAACGAGATCTGTCAGCTCCTCGATGATGAACGATCCCTGTGAAGAGTTTTCGTTTCTGGTCAGACCGAACTCCTTGGTAATGATCATCTGGATCGCCATTGCCCGGCGCACCGACTCTTCGGTCGGCGTGGTCACAGCCTCGTCATAGGCATTGGTGTGGAGAGAGTTGCAGTTGTCGTAAATCGCCATGAGCGCCTGCAGGGTGGTACGGATGTCATTGAAGTCCATCTCCTGGGCATGGAGCGATCTGCCGGAGGTCTGGATATGGTACTTGAGCTTCTGGCTCCGGTCATTGGCACCGTAACGCTCGCGCATGACGACCGCCCAGATCCTTCTGGCAACCCTGCCGATGACCGTGTACTCGGCGTCGAGACCGTTTGAGAAGAAATAGGAGAGGTTCGGCGCAAAGTCGTCGATGTTCATGCCGCGGGAGAGGTAGTATTCGACAAAAGTGAACCCATTGGAAAGAGTAAAAGCAAGCTGGGAAATCGGATTGGCTCCGGCTTCGGCAATATGGTAGCCGCTGATGGAGACCGAGTAGTAGTTACGCACCTTCTGCTCGATAAAGTACTGCTGGATGTCACCCATCATCTTCAGGGCGAATTCGGTGGAGAAGATGCAGGTGTTCTGCCCCTGATCTTCTTTTAGGATATCGGCCTGGACTGTGCCGCGCACCGTCTGCATGGTGCAGCTGCGGATCTCCTGATACTCGGCGTCATTGGGGGCTCTGCCGTTCTTCTCGCGGAAAAGCTCCACCTGTTGATCCGTTGCAGCATTAAAGAAGAAGGCGAGCATCATCGGCGCCGGGCCGTTGATGGTGATGGATACGCTGGTATTGGGGGCGCAGAGATCGAACCCGGCAAAGAGCTTCTTCATGTCATTGACAGTGCAGATGGAGACACCGCTCTCACCAACCTTGCCGTAGATGTCGGGCGGATAGTCCGGATCCTCGCCATAGAGGGTAACGCTGTCAAAGGCCGTTGAGAGGCGCTTGGCATCATCATCCTTGCAGAGGTAGTGGAATCTGCGGTTGGTACGCTCCGGCGAACCTTCTCCGGCAAACTGGCGCTTTGGATCCTCCTCAGCCCGCTTGAACGGGAATACCCCGGAAGTAAAGGGGAATGAACCGGGCAGATTCTCGAACATGCTCCAGCGGAGGATCTCTCCCCAGTCCTCAAAGTTCGGCACACAGACCTTGGGAATTTTCGTGCCGGAAAGAGTTGTCGTGTAAAGGTCGCTGCGGATCTCCTTGTCGCGGATCTTTGTGATCAGCTGATCCTGGCGGTAGGTTTCTTTGAGCCCCTCCCAGTCGGCCAGGATCTTCTTCGGCTCTTCATGGAGTTTCGGAGTGATCTGATCAATCTTTTCATCAATCACAGCAACGGCCGGGCTGTCAGCCACAAGTTCCCGGGCACCAGTCAGCTGGAAGAGTGAACGGGCGATCTTCACCTGCTCCTTTGCCTGCTTGCGGTAGTTGCGGGCGGCATGAACGATCTCGCCAAGGTAGTGAACCCGATCCGGCGGGATGATGTATTTTTTCAGACTCTCCTTCTCGGTAATCTCCAGCTTGGAGACCAGCCCAAGCCCCTTCTTCTCGTTAAGCATATTGATCAGGGCAAGATAAAGGACATTGGTGCCGGGGTCGTTGAACTGGGAGGCGATTGTGCCAAAGACCGGCAGCTGCTCATCGGCGATGTCAAAGATATTGCGGTTGCGGCGATATTGTTTCCTGACATTGCGCAGCGCATCCTCGGCCCCTTTGCGCTCGAACTTGTTGAGGGCGATGATGTCGGCAAAATCAAGCATGTCGATCTTTTCCAGCTGGGTCGGCGCGCCGAATTCGCAGGTCATGACGTAGAGGGAGAGTTCGGCAATATCGACAACACGGGCATCCCCCTGACCGATGCCGCTGGTCTCGACAATGAGCAGATCGAAACCGGCCGCCTTGACCACGTCGATGGCGTCATGAATAGCTGCGGAGAGCTCGGAGTGTGAGTCGCGGGTGGCAAGGGAGCGCATGTAGACCCGGTTGGTGTTGATGGCGTTCATCCTGATCCGGTCGCCAAGAAGCGCCCCGCCGGTACGCTGACGGGAAGGGTCAACGGCCAGAATGGCGACACTCTTCTCCGGAAAATCAAGGAGGAAGCGGCGCACCAGCTCATCGGTGAGGGAGCTTTTGCCTGCTCCGCCGGTACCGGTGATACCGATAATCGGCAGATCACGACCCATGCCACGGATCTTCTCCCGCAGAGCGCCATAGCCGCTCGAATGGTCATGGACAGCCTGCTCGGCAAGGGAGATGAGGGTGTTGACCGCACGGATATCCTGGGTTGCAAGCTTGCCGATCTCTTCTTCAATGTTGCGCTCCGGCGAGAAATCGCACTCTTTGAGCATGACATTGATCATCCCCTGCAAGCCCATTCTGCGGCCATCTTCAGGTGAGAATATTTTTGAAACGCCGTAGGACTCAAGTTCCTTCTGCTCGTCGGGAACAATAACCCCGCCGCCGCCGCCAAAGATCTTGATCTGTTCGGCACCACGTTCTTTCAGCAGGTCTTTCATATACTTGAAAAACTCAACATGGCCACCCTGGTAACAGCTGACCGCGATACCCTGGGCATCTTCCTGAATGGCCGCCGTGACGATCTCGTTTACGGAACGGTTATGGCCGAGATGGATAACCTCGGCGCCCGATGACTGAAGCAGTCGCCGGATCATGTTAGTGGCAGCGTCGTGGCCGTCAAACAGGCTTGTAGCGGTAACAAAGCGAACCTTGTGAACTGTCTTGTATGGTGCCTCTGCAGGAGCGTTCATCTGTTTTCCCCTCATGAATAAAATATACAACCAGATAGCTGCCAGCGAGAATATCATTCCGTTTACGTTTATGTCAAGCACTCTAGAACATTTTTTTATATCTGTTTTATTTTTATTGCCAACCCTCATAATATCGTTATATTTTAAATATGTGGCAATTACTACATCAAGGCATCACAAAATAATTTCAAGTCAAATAAGCCTGCAATAACTCATATTACGTAAGGATAATGATGTCAGATGCAAAAAACAACAAATCAGTAACTATGTTTTATAATACTGTCAAAGATCAATCGAATTTTCTGATACACAGTTTATCATTACTTGAGGAGTCTTGGAATGCCCCAGCTTTCCTGTAGCGATATTCAGCTAAACTTCGGCGGTGTACGTGCACTGTCAGGTGTTACCTTCCAGGTCGAAAAGGGTGAGATCTTCGCGATTATCGGGCCAAACGGAGCAGGCAAGTCTTCAATGCTTAACTGCATCAGTGGTGTCTACGCACCGCAAACCGGCAAAATCACCTTTGAAGATCGTGACATTACAACTCTCCCCCCGGCGGAAAGAACAAAAATGGGAATTGCGAGATCTTTCCAGAATATCGCTCTTTTCAAAGGCATGACAGTCATCGACAATCTGATGATCGGCCGCCATCTCCATCAACATGCAGGCCTGCTTCAAGGCGGGCTTTATATCGGCCCGGCAAGGGACGAAGAGGTAAAGCACCGCAGATTTGTTGAAGAGATAATCGAATTTCTCTCCTTGCAGAGCATCAGGAAAAAGGTCGTCGGCACTCTCCCCTATGGCTATCAGAAGAGGGTGGAACTGGCACGGGCCCTTGCTCTTGAGCCGAAACTGCTCCTCCTTGACGAGCCCATGGCCGGAATGAATCACGAAGAGAGTGAGGATATGGCCCGCTTCATAGTTGAGACAAACAGGGAAAAAGGGATTACCACCATAATGATCGAACATGACATGGCAGTTGTTATGGATATTTCCGATTCAGTCTGCGTTCTTGACTTCGGCAAGAAGATAGCCGGTGGCACTCCGGCAGAAGTACAGCAGAATCCGGATGTCATAAAAGCATACCTTGGCGAGGAGGAGATATGATGAACAGTATCGACCTCGCTGCAATAGACAGATCGGACATGACCCTTGCCAAACTGCTCAAGAATAATGCAGCCAGATACGGCAGTAAAAAGACTGCACTCCGCGTAAAGGCCCTTGGCATCTGGCAGGAGACAAGTTGGCAGGAGTATTACGAGAAAGTTGTGGAATTTTCACTGGGGCTCTCTGCGTTGGGAATTAGAAAGGGGGAAACAGTAGCAATTATAGGCCACAACAGGCCATCATCACTTTATGCAATCATTGGGGCACAGGTTGCCGGTGGCGTCCCGCTCTGCATCCATCATGAATCGACGTCAGCGGAGGTGGCAGAGTACATTGTCAGCTTCAACATCAAATATCTGTTTGCGGAAGATCAGGAGCAGGTTGACAAAACCCTTGAAAACCCGGCTACAGCCGATCTCCTCAAGAAGATAATCTACTGCAACCAGCGGGGAATGAGTGAATATTCGGATAAACAGCTTGTCTCTCTTGACGATGCCCTTTCTTCAGGCAAGGAGCTTCACCTCAGGGAGCCAATGTTCTTTGACAAAATGCTCTCGGCTGGCTCTGCCAAGGATAACTCACTGATTTGCATAACTTCAGGAAGCTCGGGCAAACCTCGCGGAACAGTTTTCAGCCAGAGAAACATACTCTCCACAGCAATAAGCCTTACCGCTGGAGCAGGGATGAGAGAGGGGCAGGAGGTCGTATCCTTCCTGCCACTGTCACTGATTGGGGAACTGATGATCTCCCTTGCCTCTGCAATTCTGGTCGGATTCAGGGTCAACTTTCCGGAAAAGCCCGAAACAGTCATGGAAGATCTTAGGGAGATCGGCCCTCACCTGATCTTTGCCCCGCCTGAAATATGGGGAGGAATAGCCTCATCTGTGCAGATCAGGATTATGGAGACAACACCGTTCAAAAGATTCATGTACAGAACATTTATAACCATGGGCGAAGCAGTTGCAGACCAGACTCTTTCCGGCAAAGCAGCCTCTTTTGCGTCAAAAATGATGTACGGCATTGCCTATACCCTTCTCATCCGCGCCGTCCGTGATCGTCTCGGCCTCTCAAGAATACAGTCAGCCATCACCAGTGGCTCGCCGCTGGGCAAGGATGTATTCAGGTTTTTCCACTCCATCGGTGTAAACCTGAAACAGGTTTACGGACTCGCCGAGATGTCAGGCGCAGCAACAATGCACCTTGACAACAACATCAGGGTAGAGAGTGTCGGCGTACCGCTTAAAGGGGTTGAAGTCAGTATATCCACGGAAGGAGAGATTCTTCTCAAAGGAGCTGGTCTAGCAAGCAGCTATTACGGCAATGAAGGTAAAGAGACAGGGATCAGCAAGGCTGGCTGGCTTCATACAGGGGATGCAGGACGAATTGATACTGACGGGCATCTCATAGTTACCGACCGTTGTGACAGCATTATCACACTTGCCAACGGGAACAGGGTAGCTCCCCAGTTGATCGAAAGCAGCATCAGGTTCTCTCCATACATCAAGGAAGTAATTGTTACCGGTAGAGGTGAGAGTTTCCTCTCGGCGCTGATCTGTATCAGCGGCAAAGTTGTCGGTAAATGGGCAGGAGACAACAAGCTCGGTTATAACAGCTACAGCGACCTCGCCTCGAAAGCTGAAGTTTATACACTGATCGGCAAAGAACTGCAGCGGGTAAACAGCGAACTTCCTCCTGACAGCAGGATCAAGAGATTTACCATCATCTACAAGGATCTTGACCCAGATGACGGCGAAATCACCAGAAACGGCAAAGTCCGCAGAGCAGTTGTTGAAAGCCGTTTCAATGACGTCATCAAGGGGCTTTACAGTGGCAGCGACTCGATGAACATAGACAAGACCATTGAGCTGGGCGACAACAAGAGTGCACGGGTTCAGAGTACCATCCTCTTCAAAAACCTGGATTAAGGGTCTGCCAAGAAATAGATGTAATAATATTGCGCTCAGATTTATGTCAGGTTTGTGCGGTCTGATTGAGTCAACGCAGGCGTAGCACGGCTACGCTGAGGATTTTGACGATTGAAGGACGAACAAAGATGGCATGAAGATGAGATGCAAGATGTAACAGTTATTTCCTTGCAGACCCTAAGGAGCATGTAATATGGATATGACCTTTCTGCTGCAACTCCTCATAAACGGCCTCGTGGTCGGCAGTATCTACTCGCTTGTTGCCGTAGGCTTTGTCATCATATACAAGGCGACAAGCGCCCTGAACCTTGCCCAGGGTGAATTTCTGATGGTAGGGGCATATATCTGCCTTGACCTCCTTTCAAAACACAACATCCCGTTTGTACAATCGCTTCTTATAACCCTGGCCTTTTCTGCACTCCTTGGACTTATCGTCGAGAGGCTCATACTGAGACCCCTTATCGGCTCCCATCTAATATCGGTCATCATGGTCACCCTTGGGCTCTCCAGCATCCTCAAGGCGCTTGTTCAGCTGGCATACGGTACCGATACCATACCGTTTCCGGAAGTCTTCCCGAGCGCACCGGTGCAGATCGGGCCTATTCCTGTCTCCCAGGGATATATCTATTCCATAGCCTGCGTCACAATTCTGGTGACAATTCTCACTCTCTTTTTCAAATACTCGAAAACAGGAGTGGCAATGCGGGCAACGGCCTCCAATCAGCAGGTCTCGCTCTCCATGGGTATCAGCGTCAAGAAAATGTTCGCCATATCATGGGCTATTTCCGCCATAGTTTCTGCAGTGGGCGGCATTCTGCTCGGCACGATCCGCGGCGGCATAGACATGTCCCTCAGTTTCATGGGGCTTAAAGTTCTGCCGGTAGTTATCCTTGGCGGCCTAGACAGTATCCTTGGAGCCATTGTCGGCGGCGTTATCATCGGCGTCCTTGAAAACCTCTCCGGCGGCTATGTGGACCCCATGGTAGGTGGCGGAGCCAAAGAGGTTGCCCCTTACATAGCACTGATACTGATTCTCATGTTTAAACCGTACGGACTGTTCGGTAAAAAGAAGATAGAGAGGGTTTAGATATGCGTTGTGGTGACTTCAAGACATCTTATGCAGCAGACATGACTATCTTTGAATCAAACAGTGCCCGTGTCATGCTGTTCCTCTTCCTCGGCGTCCTCTTCACCATGCCCCTTTATACTCCGGGCTACGTGCTCGACATACTCAACCGTATCGGCATCGCAGTTATCGGCGCTGTCGGCCTGAATATCCTCACAGGGTTCACCGGTCAGATATCCCTGGGAAACGCAGCGTTCATGGCCATTGGCGGGTTTTCCTGCGGCTACCTCGGCACCAAATTCGGGCTCCCCTTTTACCTCTGCATCCCTTTGGCCGGGCTCATGACAGCTTTTTTCGGCATGTTCGTCGGCATTCCATCGCTACGCATCAAGGGGCTTTATCTTGCCATGGCGACTCTGGCTGCCCACTTCATTGTCGAATTCATCATCGTCAAGTGGGAGTCTGTCACGGGCGGTGTTGCAGGTCTCTCCATCCCGGTGGCAAAGCTCGGCGCATTTCAGTTCGACAGTGACCGCCGCATTTTCTACCTCATCTTTATCATTGCCATACTCTCGGTGCTCTTTGCCAAGAACCTCTTCAGGACGAAAGTCGGCAAGGCCTTTGTTGCCATCCGTGACCAGGCCATTTCAGCCGAGGTCATGGGGGTAAACATCCTCAAGTACAAGCTCCTCTCCTTCGGCATCAGCTCCTTTTATGTCGGTGTTGCCGGGGCACTGGTAGCCTACCAGTCAAAGATCATCTCCCCGGAAACATTCCCGATTACCGTCGCCATCGACTATCTGGGGATGATCATCATCGGCGGACTCGGCAGCATTCTTGGCTCCATTTATGGCGCAATCTTCATAACCCTGCTCCCTGAGCTCCTCAGGATCTCTACATCGGCACTTGCCGGACCATTTCCGTTGCTTGTGGCCAAGCTGGCTGCCATGAAGGAGCTGGTATTCGGCATGTTTGTCGTTGGCTTCATTCTTTTCGAGCCGGCCGGCATAGCTGCCCGCTGGCACAGCATCAAGAGCTACTGGAAACTCTACCCGTTTTCACACTGACGCAACTGCAACAGCGACTCCATAGAAAGCAGTATAACCATCAAAGGGGGATATGTATGAAATTCGGAAAAACTCTGGCTTCATTGGCAGCAGTCCTGGCATGTGCATCAACATCACTTGCAGCAGAAACTATCAAAGTTGGTGGTTTGTGGGACTTGACCGGTGTCACGGCTGACGTTGGCAAACCCTTTGCCGACGGCGTCCAGGACGCCATTGCCTCTATTAATGCAAAGGGAGGCGTCAACGGCAAGAAGATCGAACTGATCAATGTTGACTATGCCTACAAAATCCCTCAGGCAACAGCCACCTACAAGAAGTTTGTCGAGTCCGACAAGGTCGTCATGATCAACGGCTGGGGAACAGGTGACACCGAAGCACTAAAAGAAACAATAGCAAAAGATAAAGTCCCCTATTTTTCAGCATCATTTTCCGGCCACCTCACCGACCCGGCAAAAACACCTTACAACTTCTTTGTCGGCGCCAGCTACTCCGACCAGATCCGCGGCTTTCTCGATTTTGTAAAAAAGAACTGGAAAGGTAAAGCTCCTGCAAAGGTAGCATTCATCTACCCCAACCATGGTTTCGGTAAAGCACCCATCGAGGCAGGCAAACAGTACGCTAAGGAACTTGGCATTGAACTGGTGCATGAAGAAATAATCCCTGCACCGGTACAGGACGTAACTTCCAACCTCCTCAGCATGCAGAAGAAAAACCCTGATTATGCCTATGTACAGACAACCGTTGCCCCTTGCGCCAACCTGCTCAAGGATGCAAAGAAACTCGGCATCAAGACTATCTTTTTCCTTGGCAACTACGGCATGACCGAAGCGCTCCCAAAACTTGCCGGTGACGCTGCAGAAGGTGTTTACGGCATGGCTACCCACGCAGCATATGGTGAGAATGTAAAAGGGATGAAAGCCCTCCTTGACTGGAACAAGAAGAACTCACCAAAGGCCGAACGCGATACAGTTTATGTACGCGGCTGGGCATATGGACTTGTCTGGGCAGAAGGGCTCAGGATTGCTGACAAAAACAAGCAGCTTACCGGTGAGGGTGTAAAGAATGCTCTGGAAACCCTGAAGAATTTTGATACCGGCGGTCTGGTTCCGCCAATCACTTACACTGCTGCAGACCATCGCGGTACCACCAAAACAACTATCTACGTGATCAAAAAGGGTAAGATGACCAAGGTTGGCGATCAGGAAACTCCACGGAAGAAAGAGTGGCTTGGACTGTAAATAAGACTGACGGTT
>JACABD010000011.1:18453-79163 GCA_013377075.1 Geobacteraceae bacterium
TCAGGAAACTCCACGGAAGAAAGAGTGGCTTGGACTGTAAATAAGACTGACGGTTAAAAACGCAGAAACAAACGGTCTGCAAGGGGGAGGATGGCTCCCTCTTGCAGACACAATCTGAGGTTGAAATGCTCCATATCAATAACGCCGAAGTCATCTACAACAAGGTCATACTTGTCCTTAAGGGGCTGTCTCTGCATGTCCCGGAAGGGAAAATCGTTGCCCTGCTTGGCGCTAACGGAGCGGGCAAGAGCACCACCCTGAAGGCAATCTCCGGCCTTCTCAAATCCGAGGAGGGTGAGGTTACTGAAGGTTCTATCACCTTCATGGGAGAGCAGATTAACAACTCAAGCCCTGAAGACATAGTCCGTAAAGGGATCTTCCAGGTTATGGAGGGGCGGCGGGTTTTTGATGACATGACCGTTGAGGAGAATATTATTGTCGGCGGGCATACCCGCAAGGACAAGGCTGGCTTCAAAAGAGACATAGAGCTTGTTTACGACTACTTTCCCCGCCTGCGCGAGCGGCGGAACCAGCTCTCCGGCTACCTGTCTGGCGGTGAGCAGCAGATGCTCGCCATCGGCAGGGCGCTCATGGCAAGGCCCAAACTGATGCTCCTTGATGAGCCTTCCCTTGGGATTGCTCCGCTTCTGGTTCAGGAGATTTTTCAGCTGATCAAAAAAATAAATGCCGAGGAAAAGACAACTATTCTCCTTGTGGAGCAGAACGCAAATGTTGCTTTCAGCATATCTGATCATGCCTATATAATGGAAGGTGGCCGTGTCGTGCTCGGAGGAACTACCGAAGAGATGAAGGCAAATGCCAATGTAAAGGAATTTTATCTCGGGCAGTCAGAAGGTGCTGAAAAGAAAAACTACCGTGAACTAAAGCAGTATCGGCGCAGGAAACGCTGGCTTTGAACAGGAACTCCTATGAATTATACCCTTACAGAAAAAGAATCCAGTGAGTGCATTTCGATAGGGCTGCTCGCAAAAAACACCGGAGTAACCACAAGGACCCTCCGGTATTATGAAGAGATGGGGATCATGGCACCTTCATGCAGACACGAAGGGAGCAGCAGAGCCTACACCTCAGATGATGTCCGCAAGCTCAAATTCATTCTCAAACTTAAAGAACTTGGCCTTACAATAAGAGAGATGCAGGAACTAGACAGAGTCTATGCCGAAGCGCGGGAAACCAACCGGATTATTCCACTTCTGGTCGAAATGCTTGACAATCACATAAATACTCTTGACGAAAAAATGTCAAAACTATCATCCCTCCGCAAAGAGATTGTTGAGTATAGAAAGCGGATGATCGAAAAATTTCAGTTATCGGAAAACAGCAGTCAGAATCAGCAATTGTGAGGAGATGGCAATGGCAATCAAAGACATCCTGGTGCATCTGGACAACTCACCAAGCTGTAAATCCAGGCTGGACATGGCAATACAGATAGCCAAAAGACATGGGGCCCACCTAAAAGGGCTGTTTGTCCTTTCCCACTCATATTACGCACCACGCCATACAACCAGTGATCTGGAAGTTGCAAAAGCGACTGAAGCCATGTTCAACCTGAAGACCTCTGGGGCAGGCATCTCCGCGGAGTGGCTCTATGTTGACTGGTCTGTTATCGGTGTGCAGATGACAGAGATTGTGACTCTTTACAGCTATTATACCGATCTTCTGATCATCGGTCAGCCGACCATAGAGTCAAACAGTTGCGGGGTCCCTTTCGACATGCCGGAAAGGCTGGGGCTTACTACCGGAAAAGCCATACTGATTGTCCCTTACACCGGCACAACGAATAATGAGGTTGATCGTATAATGGTTGCATGGAAAGCCGGTCGTGAATCGTCAAGAACATTGCACGACTCCCTGCCACTACTCAAGGCAGCATCCAATATAAACCTGGTAACAGTCGGCTCACCAGATGGGTACAATAGCGCTCCTGAAAGTGATATCGAGAAAATATCATCATACCTCTCAAGGCATCAGATTTCAGTAGTCCATGATCAGATCCAGTCTCCACCCTCTTTCCCCATTGGTGACATGCTTCTCAATCATGCCTGTGAGCAGAAAATGGATCTCATTGTAATGGGTGGCTATGCCGCTTCCAGACGGGGAGCATTCATGCTCGGGCCGGTGGCCCGGCATCTGATGAATCATATGACTGTGCCTGTGTTCATGTCACACTAAATACCTGGTTATCTTGTTTGATTTTTTTCTGGTCAAGATGCTATTGTTAATAAATGCGATATATACCTGCCATTGTTCTCCTAATTCTCACAAACATGCCAGTAAGCGTGCTTGCAGCAGAGCGTAAATCCCCTGTTGACGGCGGCATACTGACTTCAAGCCCCGGGCTGCGCAAGGACCCTTTCGGCAGCGGAAGAATGGTCATGCACAACGGCTGGGACATTGCCGTACCATCCGGGACGCCGGTACATCCGACCCAGGAAGGGACTGTCTACTTTGCCGGTCAGTACAAAGGCTACGGCAACCTTGTCGCCATTGAACATGGCAAGGGGTACATCTCCATGTACGGGCACAATGCCGAGATCCTGGTAAAGCCAGGAATGTACGTTACGCCCAAAACAGTTATCGCCCTTTCAGGAAACACCGGCAGGTCGACCGGTCCCCATGTTCACTACGAAGTAAGGCAACTCCCCTCCTCCTATCAGAAAAAACGTGAAGCGGAGTTGACTGCCAGACTGAAAGAATCTGTTACAGGACAGATTGATCAACTGGTGGAGAACTTTGCCACCGGCAAAGGTGGACCTGAGCAGGAGTCAACACTTCTTCCGTCGGATATAGATCAGTGAGTCGGAAGCCCAACCGGGCAGCGCTCGGTCTGGCGCAAATTGAGAGATCTGGCTTCTACCTGAACCCGCTTCTGCTGCATGTACTTCTCTCCCAGTAACCTCCAGTACAGAACAAACGAAAGGCATATCAATGCCACTACGCTTATCATACTCATTAACACTACCTGCATCGAAATCTGTTCAACCATAATTTTTCTCCTTTTACTGTTTAATAAAAAAACCGGGTTACCGAAATGTGATATTTCGGCAACCCGGCTGTCTGCTTGAGACCCTGTAGGCTTTCCGCCCCACCCTCGCGGATGGTTAAGTAGTATCGTTTATCTTCTGACTAACCCTGTTGAAGAGTAAGCCTTGCCAGCAGTCTCCGGCGACGGCAATAAAAAAGCCGAGCACCGAAAATGTGATATTTTCGGCAACCCGGCTGTCTGCTTGAGACCCGTAGGCTTTCCGCCCCACCCTCGCGAATGGTTAAGTAGTATCGTTTATCATGACTGCTGGATATTTTTGGCAATTTATACATACTTTAAAACTGACTGTCAATCTATCTGAGCTAAAAATTTCAGCTAAAGACATATTGCTATTCTATCCAATCGTAATTTCAGGAACAACCTTGGCCTTGAAAATCGCAAGCAGGTCTTTATCCAGAACGCCATCAAGCTTATCCATTATCAGCAGCGCCCCTTCAAGCTCATTCCCCTTCCTGTAAGGCCTGTCGCTGGTAATTGCATCAAAAACATCCGCTATTGCCGCTATCCTTGCTTCAAGGGGGATAGAGGCGCCTTCAAGCCCGGCAGGGTAACCGCTACCGTCAATTCGCTCATGATGATAGAGGATTACATTTACCACAGCCTCGGGGAGACCCGCTTCACGGGCGACCTGGGTCCCCCAGTCAGGGTGCTGCTTGATAATTTCGAATTCTTCCAGTGTCAGTTTGCCGGGGAAGTTGAGTACCTCCTCAGGAACGCCTATCTTGCCGCAGTCATGGAGGATGCTACCATGGCGGATGCAGGTAATCAGCGGCTCCTCGACCCCAATTGCCACTGCAAGCCGTTCCGCATAATCTGCAACCCGGTCACAGTGCCCCCGTGTATAGGGATCTTTCAGCTCAACAGTGTGGGCAAGTGACCTATAAAGCAGCTCGTCACGGCTCCTCATGGAGGTGAGCATGTCATACCGTGCAACTGCTTCATCGACAAGGGTCAGCAGTTCATCATTATCCCAGGGTTTGGTGATAAAGCGGAAAGCCTCGCTGCAATTGATGGCCGAGATTGCCACCCCGAGATTTGCATAGGCAGTCATCATTATTCTGACCGTATCGGGGGAGAGACTTCTTAGTTTAGAGAGAAAATCGATACCGGTCATCCCCGGCATCTGATTATCTGAGACCACAACCCATATTTTCTTCTTAAGCACTATTTCAAGGGCTTCTACAGGCGATGGGCAAAAGATGCAGTTGTACCCGGTCTCCTGAAAAAGCCTCCTCAGAGCACTCAATACCGCTGCTTCGTCATCGACAAACATGACGGTTGCAGCTATTTTTCCTGCATCCGTATCAGACATGAGCTGTTTCCCGTTTCTGGATACCGCAGAACGGACATTTCACCCACTCCTCCTCCATCGGCAGCCTGCAGGTATGGCAGTAGTTGCTCCTGAAAGTTCCACAGTAAGGACAGAAGACGAATTTAGGATCTATCATCCTGGCGCAGCCGCTACAAGTTCGCTCGTTTCCTGTCTGGGGCCCAAGAACCCTGAAAAGCTCTTCAAGGGTGGTCATGCCAAGCCTCACCTTTTCAATTCCGTCCTCAACAAGAGTGCGCATCCCTTCACTTTTTGCAAGTTGTAACAGCTCGCTCTCCCTGTAGTCGCAGCTTATTGCATGCCTGTAGTCATTGGTCATGACAAAAAGTTCGAATATCCCGACCCTGCCAAGGTAGCCGCTCTTATTGCAGCTGTCGCACCCCTTCCCTTTCGCGACAGTTGTCCCCAATGCCCCGGCAGGTACTTTCAGTAATGATATAAGCTCCTGATCCGGCTCGACCTGGACGGCACATTCCGGACAGATCCTTCTGACAAGCCTCTGGGCGATTATCCCCTGAAGTGCAGAAGCGATAATGTACGGTTTTACCTCCATATCCATGAGTCTTGTAATGGAAGATATGGAGCTGTTGGTATGGAGGGTGGTAAAGACCAGATGGCCGGTAAGCGCCGCCTTAAAGGCGACATCAGACGTTTCAAAATCCCGCATCTCGCCAACAAGGATGATATCCGGATCCTGCCTCAGGGTTGAGCGGAGTACCTGGGCAAAGGTGAGCCCGATCTTCTCCCTGACAGCAACCTGGGTTGCCTCTTCAAGGAAATACTCGACAGGCTCTTCGATGGTCTCGAAATTTTTACTCGGGTCCATGATTGAGGCAAGGATTGAATAGAGCATGGTTGTCTTGCCGCTTCCGGTGGGGCCAGTGCTGATAATGACCCCCTGGGGCCTTGAGGCGATGAGCTGGAGCCTTTTCAGATCATCCGGCATGACGCCAAGATCGCTGAGACTCTTGATGGCCGCGCTCTTGTCGAGCATCCTCAAAACTATCTTCTCTCCGTTTATTGAGGGGAGACAGGAGACCCGCATGTCAACGATCCTGACCCCTGCCTTGACAGTTATCCGGCCATCCTGGGGGCGCCTGCGCTCTGCTATATCCATCTTGGCAAGGATCTTGACCCTGGAAACTACGGCTGAATGCAGTTCTGCCGGAACCTTTATCTTGCTGTGCAGCATTCCGTCCACACGATAACGGATCAGGGTATACTTGGTCTTTGGCTCAATATGAATATCGCTGGCCCTGTACCTCACCGCCTCGGAAATAATCGAATTGACGATCCTGATGACCGGTGGGACTTCTGAGGAGCCGATGAGCTCGGCGATATTGAGATCAGTCTCTTCGTCATCAATGACAATATCAATCTCATCGAGTGGTTCGAGATCGCTGACGTCATCGGCATCATCGAAGAGATCCTGATCACGCTCTCCGTAAAAGGCCTTGAGCTGTGCGATGATTTCGGAGCTTGCCGCAAGGAGAGGAATCACCTTAAGCCCGGTCATGACCGAGATATTGTCGTATTTATAGATATCTGAAGGATCAGCCATGGCAATGGTGAGCTGATTACCATCCAGCCTTACCGGCAGAATGCGGTTCTTTTCACACAACTCCCGGGGGAGAAACTTGACCGCAGCGGACTGAAGCTGCGCCTCCCGCAGATCAATGTACTCGACCTTGAGATTGTCCTGCATCGCCTTTAGTATCCTGCTCTCGGAAGCAATGCCGAGCCTGACAATGGTGTCGCTAAGGAATTCGGAGGTCTTCATCTCACGGAACGCCTTTTCAAGCTCCTCTGCCCTCAGCACCCCTTCCTGTAGCAGTATTTTCCCCATGACGCCGCGATTTTCGTCAAAAATCCCGGAATAGTTCTTCAGTTTCTGCTGCTGAATGCGGGTAACTTCCTTAAGACGTCTGTTTTCGTGAAGGAGGACATACTGCTGCAATGCAAGGCTGACGGTCAGGCGCAGATCCTCATCATTCCACGGTTTTGTAATGAACTTGTAGACAGCACCTTCCTTTACGGCCGCCATTATGGAGTTAACATCGGCGTGGCCTGTCAGCATGATCCTGATGGTTTCGGGCCATCTTTCCCGTATGATCTTCAGAAGCTCTCCACCGTTCATTCCGGGCATGCGGTGATCTGTCAGAACAAGATTAATACGTTCGCGTTCCATGACACTGAGTGCAGCTTCCGCAGAAGTTACCGTGATTATTTCGTAGTTTTCCTCCATGAAGATCCGCTTCAATGCGGCCAGCACGCTCTCTTCGTCATCAACAAAAAGGAGTGTAAAGCGCCGCTCATCGGCACCACGCTGATCCTTTTGGAAATCCCCCGGTTCGCTCTTTCCGGCTGCACTGAAGAGTCCGGCATACTTTGCCATCGGTTAAGCCCCCTCAAGGGTTGATAAGTAGAAATTCCATTTCAAAAAGTGCCCCACCTGCGGCAGACTCCCTGACAGTAATAGTGCCATTACACTGTTTGACAATATCATAGACAACTGCGAGCCCCATACCTGTGCCGCCGCCAACATCGCGGGTTGTGAAAAACGGGTCAAATATCCGCCCCCGGATCTCTTCGGGGACTCCGTGACCGTTATCTGCAATAGAAAAATAGACCCTCGCCCCGTCGCAAAACGATTTGAGCTGTAGAATCAGACCCGATGGAGCAGCCTGGGCTGAGTTCTGGATCATATTGAAAAGAGCCTGGCAGAACAGAGCCCCGTTCCCGGTGACCGGAGGAGTAGGGGAAAGATCACACTTAATTACCGTATCAAACGGGAGCTGCGCCTTGACAACAGAGAGCGTCCGTTCCACCTCAAGCTTGAGATCGAAACTCTGTCCTTCTATCTCATCCACGTGGGAAACCCCTTTCAGGTCGGCAACGATCCTCCTGACACGCTCTGCACCGGCAAGGCTCTGCTCAAGAAGATCCCAGACATCCCCCTTGACCATGGCGATCTTCAGTTCATCCTGCTTTGAACCGGCCAGATCACTCAATTTTTCATCCGAAGCTGTCTGCTGCTGATACCAGTCGACCATTTCTATCAGCCTGGACACATATTTTTTCAGTGTCGAAAGATTACTGTTTATAAAACCGACCGGATTGTTGATCTCATGGGCCACTCCGGCAGCCAGCTGGCCTATGGAGGCAAGTTTTTCCTGTTGCAAAAGCCTCGCATGGGCGATTCCCAGCTCATAAGTCCGCTCCTTCACCTTTGCCTCAAGGCTCTGGGCAAGCTCCCTGTACCTTGTTTCCGATGCTGACAACTCAAGATTTTTTGCCAGAAGCTCATCATAGCTTCTCGTGACAACCGAGGTATGCATCCTGGCTGTCAACGTCCGCTTCAGATTGTTATTCAGCACAACCGAAATCGCCGAGCGAAGCATGGCTGCAATCCCGCAAACTGCCTGATCATGCTCGCCTCCAGACACCTGAATATCAGCGATCTTCTCCCCTTCAAGGGAAACAGGTAGTGTTATCAGACGCAGAGCGACTCCGCTTTCGACATCCTCTTCACTGCAAATAACTGTTCCGTTCTCCGCAATCAGAGAAACCCGCAAGGCCCCGGCGACCCGGGCTTCATGAACAAGAGCCCGTAATTCAGGTACCTTGAGGAGTTCTGTAATATCATGTTCCTCTCCGACCAGATATTCTATCTGTTCACGATGTTTGATCATAGAGGCTCACTTTGCACAATTTCCCGGGCGGATATAAGCTGCGACACAAAACCGTCCCTTGTCAGACCGTGGCTCGAAGTCAAAGCGTATTTCAAGTCCAGCTGCTCGTATAACTGCCCTGAAATAGCGGCAAAAGTCTCGACAACCCCCTCCCCTTTCAAGGCAGAGCTTAAAACCACCGGAATATTAGTGTTGCTCCAGATCCGGTTAATCTCGTCAACTGCAATGATCTCCGGCAGGTCCCGCTTGTTGAACTGGATCACGAGCGGTATCGTGTCAATATCAATGCCGACAAGGGCCAGGTTCTGTTCCAGGTTCTCAAAGCTGACCCCATTATTTGCCTGCTCACAGGTCTGGGAATCAGCAACAAAAACCACACCGTCAGCCCGCTGAAGCACAGCCTTTCTGGTAGCATCATGCTTTACCTGACCCGGCACGGTATAAACCTTGAGCTTGATCTTCAGACCGCTCGGCGCAACCAGAAAAAACGGCAGCAGATCGAAGAAGATAGTTCTGTCGTCAACCGTGTCGAGCACCATCAGCTCCCCCCGCTGATCTTTTGTCAGTAGCTCGTGGAGAGTAAGCAGATTTGTGGTCTTGCCCGACATGGCCGGGCCGTAATAGACAAGCTTAAGCACAAGCCTGTTGTCCTTTTCGCTATACTCGATCACTTTTCACTTTTCCCGTTTTTTAGAGCTGCAAGCTCCAGTTTAAGTGCCTCAAGCTCTATTGCCATTCTCTGATTCTGTTGATGCAGTGCAAAACTCTCCACAGCCTTTGCGACGGTCTGCCTAAGCTCTTCGTCACTCCAGGGCTTGGATACGAACTTGTAAATCTGCCCCTCATTGATAGCCGAGACAACCGAGGTCGTGTCAGCATAACCTGAAAGAACAATTCTGACTGTATTCGGGTATTTTTCACAGACCTGGCTAAGGAATTCAACACCGTTCATACCGGGCATTCTGTAGTCTGAAATGACCACCGAAATGTCAGGGTTTTCGGCAAAAATGGAGAGCCCGTCTTCTCCGGAGGCGGCAGTCAGAATTTCGTAATCATCATCCATGAAAATCCGTTCCAGCGCCCGCAGGACATTGCGTTCATCATCGACGCAGAGCAGCTTTATAGTATCGCTCATGAAATCCTCACAAAAAAAATCCCTCTATCTTCTTGTATCAGAAAACAGAGGGATGTCCATTAAACGAATTAAATCTTTAAACAATATACAATTAACCCGAAAGCATCAGTGTGTCAGCTCGTTCCCTTGATCCGGAAAGTTCATCGCTGCCTTTGCTTTCTCAATCGCCTCCATCTCCTTGAGGCGCTCACCTATCCAGTAGTGGATGTTCCTGGCAGATTCGTAGTTCAGAATGACGCCGTTATCAATATAGCGCACCATGCTGTTAGAGAGATCATGTGGCTCCTCAGAGGTTACATCACCGATCGTGCCGTTAGGATTGATGGCGTGCTTTACCTCTTCCGGCAGCGGCGGGCGCTCCAGATAAAAATTCATGACCAGTTCGCCGCGCGGCGATATACCGCCATGGGCACCGTTTATATAAACAGGGTTGTAGGCGTAGTTGAAGATGTACTTGAATGCTATTTCCGGTTTCTTGCCTTGTGACATTTTAAAGCCTCCTCAGGTGTTGGGTATTTATGCAATCTTGATTACTATCTTGCCAAAGTGTTTGTCTTCTTCCATCATCCGGTGTGCCAGAGCAACCTCATCAAGGGTAAAAACCTTCTCTAGCATCGGCACGATAGTCCTGTCGGCAAACTTCGGCAGAGCCGTCTTTGTAAATTCAGCAACGATATCGGCCTTGTCTTTTACCGGACGTGAGCGAAGCACCGAGCCGATGATCTGCTGACGCTTGACCATCATCAACGCAAGATTCAGTTCAGCCTTTATGCCGCTCATGACGCCGATAATAACGAGCCTGCCGGCGTAGCCCAGAGAATTCATGTTCGGGGCAAGATACTTGGCACCGACATGGTCGAGGATGACATCGGCCCCTTTCTTGTTGGTAAACTCCTTCACGGTCTCGGCAAAATCTGGTGTTTCACGGAAGTTTATGACCAGATCAACACCCATACCTTTGACCCGCTCCATTTTGTCAGGAGCCGCAGTGACGATCAGCTTCGTATTCGGCACAAGAGCCTTGCAAAGCTGTACGCCAGCCATATTGACCCCGCCACCGCCGCCATGAATAATTGCGGTATTGTTATCCTTGAGGCCACCTATCATGAAAATATTCAAAAAAGCGGTAATGTATGATTCGCAGACGCAGGCTGCCTCCTCGAAAGTCATGCTCTCGGGAATCGGCATCAAGTGGCTTGCATAGGCAACAGCGAATTCGGCATAGGAGCCACCGCCGACAAGGGTCATGACCCGGTCACCGACCTTCCAGCCGCTGACACCGGCGCCAAGTTCCTCAATCACACCGGCAACTTCAAGACCAAGGATCTCCGAATCACCGGCAGGGGGAGGATAGTTCCCCATCCGCTGCACAAGGTCAGGACGGTTTACCGATGTCGCATGAACCTTGAGCAGAACCATTCCCTCTTTAGGCGAAGGCTTTTCGGCCTCACCTATCTTCATCACCTCAACACCGCCGAAACCTTCCATCAGAACTGCTTTCATCTGAATACCTCCATATATTTATACGTCAGAAAAAGTCTCTAAACTTTCAAAGTTGATACACCGTAGCAGGTACGCTGTCAACACGGAAAAAGCCATGATAGTTGCTGTACCAGAAACAATGGTTAATTAAGTGTTAATTTTAATTTTCAAACATGGTACGATTCATCCGTTTTGATCCCAACATTCTTCAGGAGCCTCAAATGTCCGAACAGTTGACCATAACCTGCCCACACTGCTCGTATTCAAGAATTGTCCCGGCAAACGCCATTCCGGAAGGGATCAAACAGGCCACCTGCCCCCGCTGCAAGCAGCTGTTCGAGTTAAACGCCGAGAGTATGCAAGCACAAACTGAACTGCCGCCAAAGACCCCACCGCAACCAACAGAAGTCGAATGGTCGATGACACCGGCTCTGCCGCAACAGCAGCCGCGCCCCAGGCCCAGCACCCTCAGTTTTGCATTCAATGGAACAGCCGGTGAATATTTTGGCATCTGGATTGTCAATTCGCTCCTCAAGATTGTAACTGTAGGCTTCTACTCAGCCTGGGCTAAGGTCCGGCGGCGGCGTTTTTTCTACGGCAGCACCACCCTGCAAGGAGAGCCGTTCGACTACCTGGCTGACCCCAAAACGCTCTTCAAGGGGTGGCTGATCGCTGCCGGCGCCTTTATCCTCTACAGCATCGGCACCAAAGTCAGTCCGCTTTTGAGCGGGATAATCATCCTGATTGTTTTCATCGCCTTTCCATGGCTGCTGGTGCGCTCACGGATCTTTAATGCCGTGAATTCATCATATCGCAATATCCGCTTCGGCTTTCGTCCGAACTACCGGGAATCCTACGTTGTATTCGTCGGGCTTCCGATCCTGTTGGTGCTGACACTTGGTCTGCTTGCGCCTTACATGATCTATCGACAGAAGAAGTTTCTGGTGGAAAACAGTACCTATGGCTCCATGTCATTCTCATTTAACGCAAGGACAAAAGATTTTTACATTCTAGCTGTCAAGGTTCTGCTCGGTTTTCTGCTTATGCTTGGCCTCATTGCCGCCATTGCCGGCCTGGGCGGAATCGGTCAGGTAACCGCGGCTGCCAATACTGGAATGACGGCCTTCAGCAAACTTGCTTTCATTCCGGTTGTCGCACTACCTTTCGCCTATTTCATCCTCATGGTCTACGGTCAAACCGCACTGGCCAATCTCTGCTGGAACGGCACCCGCATGGGCAACGGCAGCTTCCGCAGCACCCTGCGCACCAGGGATATGGCCCTGCTTTTCATCACCAATGCTCTGGCGATCCTCTTCAGCCTCGGCTTGATGATCCCCTGGGCAACGGTTCGTATGGTAAGATACCGTTTCGACAATCTTAAACTGGAGACGGTGGAAAGTCTGGACGAAGTAATGGCAGCAGCCGGCAGCAGAGGCGTCAGCGCAACCGGCGAAGAGATCGGCGATATTTTCGACATGCCGATCGACTTCGCCCTATAGGTTATATGCATCACAACAGCCTGAAAACCCCGATGATAGCCGCATATTACGACGGCACGGTTTCGACCAGACACACTGTGCAGATCAGTCTTGTGAATGGCTCTATCATCATCAACGGAAATGATATTAATCTTTCCTATCCGACAGCAGCAGTTATCATCCCCCCGGCTGTCGGCTCCATCCGCCGCACCATGCGCCTGCCTGACGGAGGACTCTGCGAGTTTGAGGAGAGCCCCGCTGTTGCAATCCTGGATAAAGCCTGCAGTAGCGCTGGCGGAGAAAACCTGATCCATCGCTGGGAAAGAAGCCTCTTCCTTGCTCTTTGTGCACTGGCCGTAACTGTTCTGGTGGTGGCGCTCTTTCTCCGCTTCGGCGTACCGGCCATGGCAAAGCATATTGCCATGGCCCTCCCTCCGGATACGGAAAGCAGAATCGGTAGCGAAGCTCTGAAAACCCTCGATCAATTCATCATGAAACCTACAAAACTGGATCAATCAAGGCGTGACGAGCTGAGCGACCTGTTCCGGCGTGTGGCCGGAAAGGAGCCTGCTGCAGCTGCTTATCGCCTGGAGTTTCGCGCCGTTCCGGCAGCAGGAGCCAATGCCTTTGCCCTGCCGGCAGGAATAGTTGTCATCACCGATGACCTGGTTGCACTGGCAAAAAATGACGATGAAATTGCAGCAGTTCTGGCCCATGAACTGGGGCATGTACGGAACCGTCACATAATACGCCATATCCTGCAGAGCTCTGCTACCGGGCTGATAGTTGCAACACTTACCGGCGATGTCACCTCCATCACCTCACTGGCTGCAACCCTGCCTACTGTGCTGATGGATACTTCATTTTCAAGGGAGTTCGAACGGGAGGCAGATGACGCGGCACTTGCCTGGATGAAAACAGCTAACATTCCGCCACGTCGCTACGGTGAGATACTGGCCAGACTTCAGGCCCAGCTCGATTCACGGCGGGGGACTTCTACAGGAAATGACAACAGCGTGAGAAATTATCTCTCCACCCACCCTGAAACGGGGGAGAGGATACGGCGGATATTAAAGGCGGGCGGAGAGTGAAACAGGCTTGACTACTGAGACCTGAAATCAGGAGAGCAGACACCACTTATTGGCAACGGCACTGCATCACTCCTGAATATTAACTACCAAACCGGCCTTGCGAGCTTTCTCAACCTGCTGAAAATACTCACCAAGCATATCCTTTAATCTGGAATTCGCCACATTGAACTCCTCAACAAGTTTGTTCTGCTCAGTCCACCCGCCCGTGTATCCTTTCAGAATGGCTGCGATTTCGTCAATCTTTTTTCGGACAACCATCATCTCCGCCTCCCGGCCGGAGAGCTCCTTTTTCCAATCATCCAGGCTCTTTTCGGCATTCGCGCCAGCACCCACAGCCGCGGCACTGCCTGGCAAAATTTCAGCAGAGCCTGATGCCGGCTTCTCTGCAGAAGTGGTCACAGCATCAACAACGACCCTGGCCTTGCTGCGCATCTCCATTGGAATGCGCCCCATATCTTCGGTAAAATGAACTGTCCCGGCATTGTCAGTCCAGCTGTATGTCTGAGCAAAGGCGGACGACAGAGAAATAAGCAGCAGCAAAGATGCAGCACAGATCTGTTTCATATTTTTACCTCCATGTCTCAAAGGGAGAAAATCTCCATCTTGCATCACTCTGCCTGCTTCAGCGCCGCAAAGAGAATCCGCCGGAATGTAAAGAGTATGGGCCCCCTCGGCAGAGCCTCCCGCAAAAGTTCCCGGTATCTCTCGACAAACTGTTCATGCAGCTCCAGTGGCAGTCTCTCGAAATATGGTACCAGTGTCGTCCCTTTTGTCCACTCGGCTATTGCCCCGGCTTCAGGCAGATAGGTCGGATAGACCTTTTCCATGACCGTAAACTCTGTCGTGCCGCAGCCATGAAGAATCCGGGCATACTGATCGATTTCAAGTACCGGTGAGTGACGAACCCAGCCGCCAAGGGCCGCTTTGAAAGGCTCTTCAGACGCTGCTGCTATGATGCAGGTGTGGGAGGGGTGGTAATGGTTGGACGGGACCTGAACGGCCAGCTGACCGCCCGGTTTGACATGCTCCAAAATGCACGGAATCAGGGCGGGATGATCTTCAATCCAATGGAGCACCGCATGGGAAAAAATAAGATCCCACTCACCCGAAAGCGATGCGACATCGCCCAATTTGAACTCAACCCGCCCTGAGCTGTGCGCCATCGCCTTTTCCAGCATCTGGGGCGAGCTATCAACCCCTGTCACACGGCTCATTGGCAGTTTTTCCGACAGTACCACTGCAAGTTCGCCCGTGCCACAGCCAAGATCCAGAACAGACAGCCCCTCCCGTACCTTTATCAGCGAAAACAGATCATTGAACGGCGCCAACCTGTCTGCCTTAAATTTATGGTACTGTTCCGGATTCCAGGACATGGGAGCACCTCATATTTCGATTTGGACATATTTAGCTAGTGGGGCTATTATGACCCAATTTTATTATCGGGAAAAGTAAAGATGATCGAATTATTCACATATATCGGGCTTGGAGTTGCGGCAGGGCTTCTGGCAGGACTTCTCGGAGTAGGCGGCGGAATCGTTATCGTGCCAATGCTGACAGTTACCTTTGCCGCACAGCATATTCCCCAGACCCATATCCAGCATCTGGCTCTTGGGACGTCACTGGCGACCATTGTATTCACCTCCATTGCAAGCCTCAGGGCCCATCATGCAAGGGGAGCAGTCGACTGGCAGACTTTCAGGCGGATTACTCCGGGAATACTTTTCGGCACTTTCAGCGGTTCCTGGTTTGCAGCAGCCCTTAGCGGCAGGTTTTTGAAGATTTTTTTCATTATCTTCACCTTTATTGTCGCCTGGCAGATGCTGTCAAGCGCACTGCCAAAAGCGTCCCGACAGATTCCGGGAGTCTGTGGGCTGTTTGCAACCGGTAGTGTTATCGGAGGGATTTCGAGCCTTGTCGGCATCGGCGGGGGTAGCATGTCTGTGCCATTTTTGATCTGGTGCAACACCGAGGCAAGGAAAGCCATTGGCACTTCAGCGGCAATTGGCTTTCCCATAGCGCTCTCAGGAGCTGCAGGATACATCGTCAACGGCCTGAAAATCTCCGGGCTACCACCCTACAGCCTTGGCTACATCTATCTCCCCGCCCTTGCCGGTATCGCTGTCACCAGCTACCTGACAGCCCCACTTGGCGCAAAACTGGCCCACAATCTGCCAATATCAAAGCTGAAAAAAGGTTTTGCAGTTCTCCTCATCCTGACAGGGAGCAAGATGCTTTACGGGCTTTTGTGACCCTCTCCGCAAGCAGGACAGGCAGGGTTTCTCTTCAGCCCTATCTCCCTGAATTTCAGCTTCAAAGAGTCGTAGGTCAGCAACCTGCCAAGCAGGAGATCGCCAATGCCGCTCAGGAATTTAATTGCTTCGGTCGCCTGTAAAGTACCGATAATACCGGGGAGTACACCGATTACCCCAGCTTTTGAACAGGCGATGGCATCCTCAGCCCCAGGCTCTTCAGGAAAAATACAGCGGTAGCATGGGGATTTGCCGGGGATAACGGTCATTGTCTGGCCGCAGTAGCGAAGGATTCCGCCGTGGGAGTAGCCTTTGCCTGCGGCCACACAGGCATCGTTGATGAGAAATTTTGCTTCGAAATTATCGGTGGCATCAATAATGAAATCATAATCGGCAACAAGCCCGGAGATGTTCTCCCTGTCCATTCTTATCGGATATGTACAGATTTCGGCGTCAGGATTGAGTGGAGCCAGGGCGGCTGACGCAGAGTATGTCTTCCCCCACCCCAGTCGCTCACTATTATGCAGAACCTGCCGCTGTAGGTTAGACAGCTCGACAACGTCGCTGTCAACTATACCGATACGACCGACCCCTGCTGCGGTCAGGTATAGCAGAGCTGGAGAACCAAGACCGCCAGCGCCGATGACAAGGACGCTCCCCTGAGAAAGCCTCTCCTGCCCGGTTTCGCCGAACCCCTCCAGAATCAGGTGTCTGGCATATCGCTCCTTCTGTTCATCAGTCAACATGATTTACCTCAAAAAAAAGGGGGAGATTTCTCTCCCCCGGTCAGTTGGAATAAGTATTGTCTAGGCAGCCACTGCATCCAGCACCACAGGGGTAAGGAGAACACGCAGCTTCTTTCTTGCCCCCTCTTCGATCTGGCGGACACGCTCCCTTGAAATGGAAAAGTGCTCTGCTATCTCCTGAAGCGTCTTCGGATCTTCAGCAGCAATCCGCTCCTCGACAATAAAGCGCTCCTTCTCGTTGAGCTTTTCAACAGCCTTGGCAACCTCCCTCTGTAGGTTTGCTGCCTCCTGATGATCGCCGAGCAACTCTTCCTGGTTCTGCCGTTCATCTGGCAGCATCTCAAGCATTGTCAGCCCCTCTCCGGCAAACATCTCTGCATCGAGGGAGTATTCACCCTTCATCCGCTGATCCATCTCGGCAAACTCCGACTCTTTTACATCCAGAGAAAGAGCTGCTTCCTTGATATTGTCGTGACCAAGCATGCTTCTGATGTTGCTTTTTGCCTGGTTCAGCTTGAAGAAGAGCTTTTTCTGCGCCTGAGTGGTACCTATTTTCAAAAGGCTCCAGTTTGAGATGATGAAATTCTGGATATACGCCCTGATCCACCAGACTGCATAGGAGATCAGCCTGATCCCCTTGTACGGGTTGAACTTGCGAACCGCCATCATCAGGCCGATATTCCCCTCCTGGATGAGGTCGAGCATCTTCATGCCGTAGGCACGATACTCACCGCAAACCTTCACCACAAAGCGAAGATTCGAGGTGATAAGCTTATGGGCTGCATCGATATTTTTATCTTCTATAAAACTTACAGCAAGCCTCTTCTCCTCTTCTGCATCAAGCAGCGGGAATCTGCGTATTTCGGCGAGATAGAGAGTGAGACTGTCTGCTACTACTGGAAGATTCATTGTCATTTTTTCAAATTCTCCTGAAAACCTGAACGTAAAAAATTAGCACTCCAACTCATGGAGTGCTAACAATATATCATCACCGCTTTTAAATTTCAAGGGGTTGACTATTTCTTTTCGTACATGAGAACCGTCATCTCCGGCTTCTGCGGAGCATAGGCAAAGGTTATCCGGGTAGATTGATCCTGCCAGCGATATGTCAGCATGTGGGGAGCTCCACTGCGGTCAATAAGACCTTCCCCGTAAAGTTTTTTCTGTTTTTCAAGAAGCTTTTCTATGCCGTTTTTCGTCACATAGACAGGATCCATAGTTACCGACACAGCTACAAGTTTGTTGTTGGTAAAGGCAAAACTCCTCTGTTTCACGTCAGACGAAGGTTTAAGCTGTTTGTATATCTCCTGATGCGCCATTTTTGACAGCGTCCCCTTTGAATAGGTCTTCTTGACGCTCTTGACATCAGCGCCCCAGGGAGTTTTGCCGTAACCAGGGAAAATACCGGCTGCAACTACTGGTGAAACAAGGATAAGCGTCGCTAGAGCGAAGAAAAGGGTCAGTTTTTTCATAGATTCTCCGTTATGGTGCAGATGGTTACGCTTTTTATACGACCTATTCCTGACTGTGTCAAGTTGGATGGCAAACAAGTTCTAAATGCTTGCCGAGCACGTCAATAATGTGCTAAATCTTCAAGGGCATTCAGACGCCGAC
This sequence comes from Geobacteraceae bacterium, assembly GCA_013377075.1. Taxonomy (GTDB): domain Bacteria; phylum Desulfobacterota; class Desulfuromonadia; order Geobacterales; family DSM-12255; genus VEOV01. The sequence continues at coordinate 36,338 of JACABD010000011.1, forward strand.
AAATGGAGGTTTTGTTATGGAAATCAGAGTTCTTCCGCTTCCGCAGGAAAAAATGAAAGCTAAATTCAGTGACGAATCGCAGCTCGGATTCGGGAAATTGTTCACTGACAGGATGTTCATAGCCGAATGGAAAGTAGGCCAGGGGTGGGTAGATGCCCGCATCGAGCCGTATGCACCATTTTCCCTCGACCCGGCCTGCCTTGTCCTCCACTATGCACAGGAGATATTCGAAGGGCTGAAAGCCTACAAGTGGCAGGACGGCTCCATTGCCCTCTTCAGACCGGAGATGAATGCCAGAAGATTCAACCATTCAGCAGATAGAATGTGTATGCCGGAAGTACCGGAAGACCTTTTCCTCAAGGGGATCGAGGAGCTTGTAAGGCTTGAGTCCGACTGGATTCCGACATCTGCCGGAACATCTCTCTACATCCGCCCGACAATGATTGCGGTCGAACCTGTCCTCGGAGTGAAGCCTTCAGACCACTACTACTTTTACGTCATTCTCTCACCAGTCGGCGCGTACTATGCAAGCGGATTCAATCCGGTAAAAATCATGGTGGAAGACCGCTATGTCCGTGCTGTACCTGGCGGCACAGGCGAAGCAAAAACCGGGGGCAACTACGCCAGTTCTCTCAAGGCCGGACTTGAAGCCAAGAAAAAGGGCTTTGATCAGGTTCTCTGGCTTGACGGCATCGAGCGCCGTTACATTGAAGAGGTCGGCGCCATGAATATGTTTTTCGCCTATGGCAACACCATTGTAACCGCTCCGCTGGAAGGGACAATACTAAACGGCGTAACCCGCAATTCTGTAGTGACACTTGCTTCTGAGCTCGGTTTTAAAGTTGAAGAACGGAAAGTAGAAATTGACACTATCATGGCTGATATTGGCAGCGGCAAGATCACCGAAGCCTTCGGCAGCGGCACTGCTGCCGTCATATCATCGGTCGGAGCACTCTGCTACAAGGATCAGACCCTGAGCATCGGCAATGGCGGGGTTGGCACACTTACCCAGAAGTTTTACGACACACTGACAGGCATCCAGACCGGACATATTTCTGATAAATTCGGCTGGGTCAGGAAACTCTAGAGAGCCTCTTATCCATGAAACTCAAAGAAGAAGAGATGAACCGACTCTGCAGAACATGCCGCAAGAAGTGTAAACAGACCAGGGTTGCACTGATTACCTCCTGTCCGCAGTATGCCCCTCTTCCGCTAGATCTTCGAACAACATGGAAACAGCAGGAGCTTCCGCTATGGGGCAAGAGCCGATAACCGCCCCACCTATAGTCACAGATATTCACAAATGCAGCGGCTGCGGCCGCTGCGTTGCTGCCTGCCCCGAAAAGCTCTATACCCTCGAAACCTCCGGACACAGAAAATTCTCCGTAAATAAAAATCCCGCGAAGTGTACACTTTGCGGGAGATGCATCACTGTCTGCCCCCTTGAGCTGATCATCCAGACCGCTACCCTGCCGGAAAAGTAACAAGCGTTATCTTCGTTTATTAGCTAAAAGCCTACTTTTTTTTGTAATCCCCGCAGGAAAAATACTTCTCAAGCCAGACATATAGGCAGATGAAAAGGTAACGGCTCCCCATCTCCTTGATTTTCAGCTTGGCAACGCCGCTTCTGCGGTTTCTCCAGGTAATCGGTATGATTGTCCAGCTAAAACCGCGAACAATAGCTTTCAGCGGCAATTCAACAGTCAGATTGAAGTGGGGTGCAATAAAAGGACGACAGCCATCAATAACCTGGCGGCGATAGGCTTTGAATGCGTTCGTTGTGTCATTAAGCTTGATACCGAACAAGAGCTGCAGGAATGAGTTTGCCAGACGATTGAAAAACATCTTTACATATGGGTAGTCGATAGTGCCGCCACCCTTGATGAAACGGCTGCCGAAAACACAATCAACACCCTTGTTCAGCTCCTCCCAGTAGCGAACAACATCACGGCAGTCGTCGGATTCATCGGCCATCATGATTACAACGGCATCGCCGGACATGTTGTCAAGCCCATGGATTATTGCTCTTCCAAAGCCGTGAAGGCCATTATTCTGAAAAGGTTTAAGTTCAGGTATGCCAGCTGCTAGTTCCTGAAGCAGCTCCCAGGTTTTATCGGTACTGCCATCATCAACAACGATAATCTCATGGGGCACACCTTGTAGTCGCAGCTCCAGATTAAGGTGCTGAACCGTTGAGCAGATACACCCCTCTTCATCACGTGCAGGAAGAACAATCGAGAGGAGTTCAAGTTGTTTTAAGGGTGCCTGCTTGTTATTCACATTATCCCCGAAAGTTCAAGCCACTGCTCATTCTGTTCTGCATGAACTGCAATTTCATCCAGCACTTCATGTATCGAAGCCTGAGGCTCCCATCCCCAGACATCCTTTGCCAATGAAGCATCCATGACCATCCACGGAACGTCAAACCGACGCAATTCGTTGTTCTGACTGACAGCATGTTCCCCAAAACGTTCTCTGCACCAGCTACTCAGTTCTGCCAGCGACATGGCATTAGCTGCACCACCACCGAGGTTGACAATACGGGTTGAGGCAGTAGCTCCAGATGCAGTCTGCCTGAGCAGAAGCGGCATAAGATCTCTTGGATGCAGAGCATCGCGAACCTGGTAACCGTTCCCACCGAAGCCGATATAGGAAAGCGGACGCTTTCTCAGCCATGAGTTAATCCAGAATGCAAAAACCCCCTGATCGGCTCGGCCAAACTGACCGGCTCCTGCCAGAACGCCGCAGCGGTTGACCCATACAGGGAAGCCAAATGTTTCACCGTATTCCAGTGCAAGCAGTTCAGATGCCAGCTTGGTACTGCCGTAAAGCGAGACAGGTGGCGCCGTGCTAAACTCTTCACTCACGCCGGAGTAGCTGAGTCCTGGAGGTAAAGATTGCTCATCGACAAGACGAAATGCTTCACCTGTCGGCACAACGTTTACTGCGGCAAGCTGGGTTATTGAGTAAACCCTGCTGGTACTGAGCAGTATAAAGCCGGCGTTATGACGTTTGCAGTACTCAAGAATATTTACTGTACCGATCAGGTTGTGTTCAATCAATTGCCGACTGCTGCTCTGGCCGTCAACACCGGCAAGAACACTGGGGTTGGCTGCGGCATCAACTACCCAGTCTACAGACGGCAGACATTCAAAATCAGAAGTTGAGCGGATATCCCCATGAAATAATTTAATTCCCAGACGTTGCAATTCAGAGCGGTTATGTTCACTTCCGGGTCTGATAAAATTATCGAGGCCGTAGATTGAAATGCCCGGTTCAGCTGCAAGCCAGGCTTTTGCAATGCTGCTGCCGACAAAACCGCAAATACCGGTAATGAGTATAGATTTCATTGTTTTAACGGTGCCTCGCGAAAAATAAGAAAATTCCGTTTACTTATCTGACAATACGTTCTTGCCAGGATGCAACAATTTCCTTTACTACCGTAGGAAGCGACTTGGTGATATTCCAGGCAGGGTAGTGACTCCGCATTTTCCACAGATCACTGAAATAGCATATATGATCGCCAATTCTATTCTCTTCAACATAACGATAGCGTTGTTTTTTACCACTAAAGTCTTCAACAAGAGAAAACGCCTCCAATATTGAACAGGAATTATCTTTGCCGCCGCCAAGATTATACACTTCACCGCAACGGGGATTCTCGTAAAACGCATTGATGAACCGGGCGACATCCTCAGAGTGAATATTATCTCTTACCTGCTTCCCCTTATAGCCGAAAACGGTGTACTCCTTCCCTTGCAGGTTACATTTGACGAGATAACTCAGAAAACCGTGAAGTTCGACTCCAGAGTGATTGGGCCCGGTCAAACACCCACCCCGCAGGCAGCAGGTCGGCATGCCAAAATAACGTCCATATTCCTGTACCATTACATCAGCAGCCACTTTAGAGGCACCGAACAGTGAGTGTTTGGACTGGTCGATGGAAAATGTTTCCGGGATGCCATCAACAAAGGCAGGATCATCAAAATCCCAGCGAGTCTCAAGTTCTTTGAGGGCGATACTGTTGGGTAAGTCTCCATATACTTTATTGGTAGACATATGAATAAACGGAGACTCAGGACAAACCTGCCGTGCAGCCTCAAGAAGATTAAGAGTGCCAACGGCATTAGTATCAAAGTCATCAAAAGGGATAGCAGCGGCTCTGTCATGTGATGGTTGTGCCGCAGCATGGACAATGCCTGAGGGATTCAACTCTTTCACAAGGTCAATGATGCCCTGTCGATCCCTTATGTCCAGTTCGTGGTGGCAGAAGTTCGGCAAGGTTTCCAGCAATCGCTGCTGGCTCCAGCGCGTGCTGCCCTGTGGACCGAAAAAAATTTCACGCTGATTATTGTCAATGCCATGGAGAGAAAACCCAAGGTTATGAAAAAACTTTACTACCTCTGAGCCTATAAGACCAGAGGATCCGGTGACAAGAATTGACTTCATGGTTAATAACTCCCTTGATGTCTGTTTAATTGTCACTTCTGCATAAGTAACAACTTTGAAATAAAGTCGGTTGTAAACTACATACACTGACTAGATTAGGCTGATTTGTACATATTGGTTGAAATTTCTTTCGAGTAAAGCCGCAGGAAGTAATGTATCAGGTTACGATGGACATTTTCACATGAGGCTCAGATACAATTTAATACTGATAAGCACCGTAATTGTCAACCAGAAGGAGGATTAAGGCCAGAAAACCGTTCACACCGCCGAGATCATGAAGAACGGTGCGACATTATTCACACCCGTTTCTGCCCGCATAAAAATCCAGATCAGAAACGTAGACATCAATTAACTCTCAGGAGAGTGTCAGCCTCTAAATTGAATTTTTCTCCCAAAGACCTTTAACCCTTTTATTTTTGGCAAGCTTTATCTTTTTATCCTCGCCAACCATCCTGCCGTAGGTTGTGAAACGGGGGACATCAGCCTTTGCCATCGTGACGAGACCTGCTTTCTCTCTTGATTCAAGCCTGGCCTGATAATTATAGGAAATTTTTTCCACATTCATCCCTTCTGCCCTGAGTTCTCTCATGGCGGCGCCACCGATAACCTTAAGCTCACTACAGCCACTCAGGATGGTTATTGACAGTATGATCAGCATATATTTTAACATGGCATCCCCCTTCGTTCTTTTCACAATATCTGTTACCAGATGCGTGCCGAATCGGGTCTGCACATAAACCACCGAAATAACGTTTCTTTTTATCAATACGGATAATTCGTCATTGAGCGGCGACTGAACAGTCAAAAAAGACAAGAGCGTAAGCAACAGTAATCACACAGTTTTTTACTCCAGCACAATTGTGCAAATCTTGAACAGCAACCTATTTATTCAGGCAGCCTTGACAGGTCCAAATATGAACACTATCTTTTCCCCAAGGAGAACTGATTATGGTCAGGCCAGAAAAGATGACAATCAAGACCCAGGAAGCGCTCACCGCTGCTTTGGGAGATGCTGCTTCGAGAAGGAATGGCGCTGTTGACCCAGAGCATCTGTTACTGGCTCTGATCGATCAGGAGGGTGGAATTACAAAACCTCTCCTGCAAAGAGTCGGCGCAGCTCATGATGCCCTTCGGAACAGGATTCTGGAAGCTCTAGACCGCTTGCCAAAGGTAAGCGGCGACAACAGCCAGCCCCAACTCTCCTCGGAAACAAACAGGCTTCTTGACCATGGGGAGCGGGAAGCCGACGCAATGAAAGATCAGTTCGTCTCAACGGAACATCTTCTTCTCGGTTTTTTTCAGCTCAAGGGAGGAGCTGCACAGAAGCTCATAAAAGAGAGCGGCGTCAGCCGTGACTCCCTCCTGAAAGCCCTTGCCGGACTGCGCGGTAGCGAGCGCGTCACTGACCAGAACCCTGAAGACAAATACCAGGCACTTGAGAAGTATGCCCGGGACCTGACCGACCTCGCCCGGCGCGGCAAACTGGATCCGGTTATCGGCAGGGATGACGAGATCCGCCGGGTCATCCAGGTCCTTTCCCGTCGCACCAAGAACAACCCTGTACTGATAGGCGAACCGGGGGTCGGCAAGACAGCCATAGTCGAGGGACTGGCAAGCAGGATAATTGCCGGGGATGTGCCCGAGACCCTTAAAAACAGGCGACTTGTGGCCCTCGACATGGGGGCGCTGGTTGCCGGTGCAAAGTACCGTGGAGAGTTCGAGGAGCGGCTCAAAAGCGTCATCAAGGAGGTGGAAAAATCCGAAGGGGAGATCATTCTCTTCATTGACGAACTTCATACTCTTGTCGGCGCAGGTGCGGCAGAAGGGGCAATGGACGCCTCCAACATGCTCAAGCCGGCCCTGGCCCGTGGCGAACTGCACTGCATCGGCGCAACCACCCTGAACGAGTACAAAAAATATATCGAAAAGGATGCGGCCCTTGAGCGCCGCTTTCAGCAGGTCTTTGCAGGTGAACCCTCTGTGGAGGACACCATCGCCATCCTTCGCGGCCTCAAAGAGCGCTACGAAAACTTCCATGGTGTCAGGATCAAGGACAGCGCCATAATCGCCGCGGCCACCCTTTCCGACAGATACATCACCGACAGGTTCCTCCCTGACAAGGCCATTGACCTCATCGACGAGGCGTCTTCACGGCTGCGGATCGAGATAGACTCCCTGCCGACGGAGATTGACGAGATCGAGCGGAAGATCATCCAGCTTGAGATTGAAAAACAGGCTTTGATGCGTGAACAGGACAGCCATGCAAAGGAGCGGCTCAGAAAACTTGCCGATGAACTCGAAGATTTAAAGGGGCGCTCGGCAGGGCTCAAAAACCACTGGCAGAGGGAAAAGGATCTCCACAACCGGATCAGCAGCCTGAAGAAGTCCCTGGAAGACAAGAAGGAGGAGGCGAAAAAACGCGAACGGGAGGGGGATCTGGCCAAGACCGCCGAGATCCGCTATGGCGACATCCCCACCCTGGAAAAGCAGATAGAGACAGTTCAGGAAGAGCTGCTGGTTCGCCAGCAGGAAGGACGGATGCTCCCGGAAGAGGTTGACGGCGAAATGGTGGCAGGTATTGTTGCCAAATGGACCGGAATCCCGGTGAGCAGAATGGTCGAGAGCGAATCACAGAAGCTGGTGCTGATGGAAAAGCGCCTCAAAGAGAGAGTCGTCGGCCAGGATGAAGCCCTTGTCCTGGTGGCCAATGCAGTGAGACGGGCCAGATCCGGCCTCTCCGATCCACACCGCCCCACAGGCTCATTCATCTTCCTCGGTCCCACCGGTGTCGGCAAGACCGAGACGGCGCGGGCGCTGGCCGGGCTTCTTTTCGACGACGACCAGGCCATAGTCAGAATCGACATGAGTGAGTATCAGGAAAAACATTCCGTTGCCAGGATGATCGGCGCACCTCCGGGGTATGTGGGATATGAAGAGGGAGGGCAGCTCACGGAGGCGGTGAGGAGAAGGCCTTATAGTATTGTGCTCTTCGACGAGATCGAAAAGGGGCATCCGGAGATTTTCAACGTGCTCCTACAAGTCCTTGATGATGGCCGCCTCACAGACGGCCAGGGGAGAACCGTCGATTTCAGAAACTGTGTCATCATCATGACCAGCAATGTGGGCTCGCAATGGATTCAGCAGTTCAGCAGCACTGAGTATGCAAAGATGAAAAGCATGGTACTGGAGACACTTAAAGAGAGCTTCAAGCCGGAATTTCTCAACAGGATCGACGAAACGGTCATCTTTCACCCTCTGGAGATGCAGCAGATCCGGCAGATCGCCTCGATTCAGCTGGCCGGACTGGCCAAAAGGGTTGCCGAAAGACACCTTGGACTCGATGTTTCTGACAAGGCCAAGGAATATATAGCCACCCAGGGGTACGACCCGTTTTACGGCGCCAGACCCCTTAAAAGGACCATTCAGCGACTCGTGCTTGACCCGCTTGCGCTGATGCTGCTGGAAGGTAAGTTTATTGACGGGGACATTGTCAGGGTGGATCTGGCAGAGAATGGGCAGGGGTTGAGGATAGCCGCTTCGAAGCAATAAGGCTATTTTTTCTCCTTTCCCTCCAGCAGGTAGGCAAAAAGATTACGGCACATCTGTAGCCGCTTGAGGTAAACCTTGCGAGGTGTTGCTTCGAGGGCTTCAATCTGTGGTTTTAGCGCATCACATTGTTCAATCGCTTTTTTCAGGGCATCTATGGACATATCTGACGCATTGTCCGTCTGGCCGCAGACCCTGTTGAACTCAGTCTTCCATGCCTCTTCTGCTTCGGCAGAGATGGCATTTCCAACTGAAAAAGTCTGACAAAGGGGCAACAGGGTGAGCATTAGACAAAAAACAAGTTTCTTCATATCTACTCTCTCATGGCAGGATGACACCGTTTACACTCATCCATCGGGAATGCGACTTTAAGGTGACAGACCCCGCAGTACTCTCCGTTTAATATCTGCACCATGGAGAAGTGGGTCCCTTTCTTTTTGATATTGAACAGTTCAGGATGACAGTTATCACAGTCAAGCCAGGCGGCATGGGCCTTGTGGGGGAAGATGGCAGGCGGGATGATGGACATCTCCGCCTCCAGCAAAAGCTCCTTTTCGAAGTTCATATCCTGAGATTTCTTCTTGATATAGGCCTGAGGCTTCAAGACTCCACTGGCAAGCCCTGATGACCAGTTTACACCATTTCCAGTCATGGTCATCTGCATGGAGTTTTTCAAAACGAAGGCGTCAAACTTGCTGTTACTGTAGGCGATGTCTCCGTTGTGGCACTTATCGCAGTTACCGTTATGGCGAAAGGCAATTTTACCGTTATGGCAGGCACCGCAAAACTTCCCGAGCCGGTTGCCACGCTCGGTAATCTCAGTGGCATTAGTCTTCATGAGAAAATCCAGCTCGCCATGGCAGACCCGGCAGGTGAATTTACTGCGGTGGAGCCAGTGAGAAAAGGTTACCGGCTGCTGATCGTTGGCAGTCGATGTCCGGTTGATTATAATGTTGCCGAACTCCTCACGTGGCGGCAGTGGCGGCAGATTGAAGTTGGCAAAAGCCTCGCTAGCCAGCGTGAGAAGTATCAGCAGAAACAGACTGCGCATTACTGAACCTGCTTGGTATGGCATCTACGGCAATCTTTCTGAGGGAAGGCAACCTTGTCGTGACAGGCACCGCAGTACTTCCCGGCAAAAATGTCGATCATGCTGTATTTTTCACTCCCTCGTTTAACACCGACAAAAATATCAGGGTGACAAACTTCGCAGCCGTTCCAAACCGTATGTTTTTTGTGGGAGAAGATGATTTCAGGAACCCCTTCGACTTTCGCGCCTATGGAAAAGTCCTTCTGGTTCGCCATTGGGGGCCTTTTCGTGGAGAGTCCCTCGATATAATCAATCAACTGGATAAGCCCGGTGTTTTCGGCCTGCTCCCAGTTTATACCGTTGCCGCCCCGCTCTTTCGGCATCTGATCAGCAAAATCCCTGAACGCTTTATCGCGAAGCTCTCGCTTTAGCTCCATCTCTTTAGCCGATTTTTCCTGGCTGTGGCAGCGCAGACAGCGTTTCTGATCCTCTTTTGTAAACTTATCGCTACAGGCGGCAAAGAGCTTTTCTCCGTTTTTGAAAGTTGACTTGCCGTTGTGACAGGCTCCACAGTAGAACCCCTTCATGTTATCTACGGCTCGAATGCCACCTTCATTTGCCTTCATGGCAAAACCGATATCGACATGACAAACACGACAGGTAAAGTGCTTGCGATGCACCCAATGTTCGAAAAGAACAGGATTTACCCCGGACTTGTTTGAATTCAGATCGAGAATGACATTGCCGTAATCCTGTTCAAGAACCTTTTTTTTCTTCACTCCGCCAGCAGAAAAAGCAAGGCCTGCACATCCAAGGACAAGCAAAAGAGCTGTTAATGCACGTTTCATTGGCATCTCCAATAGGCTGTAATTTCAGGCGCATTATCATTTTTAAATGGTTTTTTGTCAACGGAATATAATTAGATCAACTAATTAGCTGTGGATAATTGAATATTTATTCTTGCTTCCATGGGCCTTGAAAGAGATAATTCTGATAATCTTGGGCAAAGGGCTTAAGGCTTAGGTGCTAAAGAAAGGCTCACTTCTTTGGCGGGATTGTCAGCTGACGGCGGATCAGGGTGAAGGTGTAGGGTTTCAGCTCTCCTGGGCGTCGTATCTTGATGGTAACCGGAGTTCCAGCCCTGCCACGCAGCCGGTATTCGACCATCTCCTTGAAGTCGCTCCCCTCTGTTGCCTTGCCGTCAATATGGGTGATAATATCACCAGCCTTGATACCGGCAAGATGGGCCGGACCGCCGGCAACGATCTGCTTCACTACAATCTTGCCATCTGCCCAGGGAACGCCGTCAATGCCGACTCCGCCGAAGTTTTTTGCTGTGACGGTGGCAAATGCCGTAGATAGAGCACTCAGCATCAATATTGTAAAGATTATAGCTGTTTTCATATTCGGGAATATAGCCGAGACCGGCGGCAAGGTCAACGCTGCATATCAGGAGGAATTATGAAGCGCAATAGAGTAATCGACCTGCTTAAGAGTGACGCTCTCCCGCAGAGCATCAAAGTAAGCGGCTGGGTGCGCAGCCTGCGCGCCGGTAAAGACGTGGCCTTCATGGCTCTTTCTGACGGCTCATCTGCGGCCACTCTTCAGGTTGTCATGGAGGGTTCGCTTCCCGCCTTTGAAGAGCTCTGCAAGACAGGGACAGGGAGTGCCGTAACAGTTTGCGGAGTTCTCAGGGAGTCCCCTGCAAAAGGTCAGTCAGTCGAGCTTCTGGCTGAAAAAATCGAAGTAACCGGAGCAGCCGATGACAGCTACCCCTTGCAGAAAAAAAGACACTCGTTTGAATTTCTGAGAACCATCGCCCATTTACGACCACGGACCAACACCTTCGGTGCAGTCTTCAGGCTCCGCTCATCGCTGGCCCATGCTGTCCACCGTTTTTTCGAAGAGCGTGGTTTTCTTTATGTGCATACACCGATAATCACTGCCAGTGACTGTGAAGGGGCTGGCGAAATGTTCCGGGTGACGACGCTCCCCCCCCAATTGGCCGCGGCACCTGACTTCAGCAGGGATTTCTTCGGCAGGGCAACCAGCCTCACGGTCAGTGGTCAGCTGGAAGGGGAGCTTTTCGCCCAGGCATTTACGGACATCTACACCTTTGGCCCGACTTTCAGGGCTGAAAATTCCAATACCAGCAGACACGCTGCCGAGTTCTGGATGATAGAGCCGGAAATGGCCTTTGCCGATCTTATGGACGATGCTGCACTGGCAGAGGAGTTTTTCAGGTATCTCTGCCATCATGTCCTCGGAAAATGCGCGGAGGACATGGCATTTTTTGATGAACATGTTGAAAAAGGGCTCTGCGAGCGGATCCGCAAAGTTGCGGACTCTTCCTTTGAGGTGATGGAGTATACAGAGGCAATCCGCCACCTCAAACAGGCGACGGTCAGCTTCCAGTATCCGGTTTCGTGGGGGCTCGACCTGCAGTCCGAGCATGAGCGGTATATTACGGAGAAGATAGTCGGCGGCCCGACATTTCTCGTAAATTATCCGAAAGAGATAAAAGCCTTTTACATGAGACAGAATGATGACAATAAAACCGTTGCTGCAATGGATCTGCTGGTACCGAAGGTCGGGGAGATAATCGGCGGCAGCCAGCGTGAAGAGCGGCTTGACATTCTTTTGGCAAAGATGTGCGCCTGCGGCATAAATCCGGATTCGCTCCAGTGGTATCTTGATACGAGACGATGGGGATCAACACCCCACGCCGGATTTGGTCTGGGGTTCGAGAGGGTGCTTATGTATCTGAGCGGCATGGAGAATATCAGGGACGTTATCCCGTTTCCGAGAACGCCGGGGCACGCCGAATTCTAGCTGATAACGCTTTAGTTCAGTTATACATACAATGATTTTTTGTTCACTTCCTTTGATGGATACTACAGATCCCGCTACCACATTGAGCTCTTTTCGGCAGGTATGGTCGAACACGGGCAAACAGCCAGTAACCGATTCTGCCTAAACTGTTTACCACCGGCAACTGAATGACGCGCCCCATGATACCGTAGACTGTCGAGGTCGGGAACGCCTGCCAGATGGCCCAGAATGAGTCAACCCCTTTAAATACCTGTCCATCCTGATCAATGACATGTAACTGATGCATAAAATCAGCAAGGGAAATCAGGTACGGTGCCGGATCAAAATCAGGGCGGCTGATGTCTATTGCCATCAGCCTTTCACCATGGTCTATCCTCAGGTAGTGCTCAATCTCGGTAGCACAGACGATGCATGAACCATCGTAAAATACTTTAAGTGGAAATCGTGGTTCCCTCACTAAATAAGCGGGCGTACTTCTGTAACCGTAAACCAGGCAGCGTGGTTGACAGCTGCTCCGGTACCGGGGCCAACGGTTGTTTCTGCGTTTTCTTTGATTTTTGCCAGCATTGGTCCGGACTCTTCCGTCTTCACCAGTTCCAAAGCAAGACGAACGCCATTGAAGCCAGGGCCTGAAGCCTTAAACAAAAATGATGCTTGCGGATTCTCCATAATATTGCGATAGGTCCGCCCCTCGGTCATTCCCCATACCATGGTCTGCTCATCTATAACGTGGGGGCGGGCATAAACAGCTGTGTTGACGCAGCCATCCTTTGATGCTGTGGCCATAATCCCAAGGCCTTGCTGCTGGAACAGTTCGTTCAGGTTCATATAATCTCCTTAAGGTCCAACTTCCCACTCACTTGTTACAAATAAACGGCCGGTACGTCACTCATCAATCCTACCAGATTTCTAAACAATATCTTCATTCCTGAATCGCCTGAAAAGCAATGCGCCAAGAATAAGGCAATAAACAAGGACATTGATAAGTGGATAGATAGTGCCGAATCCATAGGTTGATTCACTCTCAATCAACGATGCTGCCAACTGTTGAACGCCCAAAAGCTTCGGCCATAAAACATACACAACTTTCCAAAATGTTATGCCTGACTCTGGATGACCGTTTGAATGCTGCAGCATAGCCTGAGCGATCTGGCTCTGGCTGGCAGCAGCTATGCCGTCGGCTACAAAGCCGACAATACCAACACCAAGAACAGTAAGAAATGCAACAATGTCGGGCATCAGCAGTGACAAAAGAAGTACGGCATTAACCACAAAAAGAAGGTTAAGAGAACATACCAGTGAGGCAACGAGGTATCCTGGCATAAAAACCATCAGATTGATGGATGTGATCAGGAAAACAATGCCATGCAGGATGAACATGAAAAGTGTCGACAGGATCCATAATCCAAGGATTTTTCCCATAACATACTGCCACCGTGCTATCGGTTTTGACAGAACAGCCGATTGCATACCTTCGCTGCGGTCGCGCCTGAATATTCGCATTGAAAATAAGGCCGCTATGACCATCACGCACGTAGCAATGACGTGGAAGGTCGCTTTCGATAAAGTTCTGACAATGGTCCCGGGATCAAGAGATTGTCCGTTCACCATGTAATTGCCTTGAAAACAGCCGCGAAGAAGAAATACGCAGATGGCGCAGATAACGAACATGACGACAAAACTTCTCTGCTGCATCTCGTCAACAAGCGTATATTTAGTAATCTTTATTATGGGGGGAAGTGATTTTGAAGTTTCCATGTCAACCTTTCACAAGTCTTACAAACACGTCTTCCAGGGTCTCACCGTCTTTGGCAATGGCAGAAATTGTATCCTTTACCAAAAGTCTGCCACGGTTGATGATAGCCGCGGTATCGCAGATTTTTTCAACTTCCGACAGCAGGTGTGAATTCAGAAAGATCGTCATGCCCTGGCCTTTAAGTGACTCCAGTAGCTGGCGTATTTCCCTGATACCGATGGGATCCAAACCAGAGGTGGGCTCATCCAGAATTAACAGCTTTGGATCTCCCATGAGCGCAGCACCTAATCCAAACCGCTGAACCATGCCTTTGGAATATGTGCCGACCTTTGTATTTTCCCTGCCTTGCATCCCGATGAGCTCAACAATTCGCCTGCATTGATCGGTAGCTTCGGATCGGTTCATTGCCAATAACTCGGCACAGCGTAGAAGGTATTGCCACCCTGAAAGAGATGGCGGGATATGGTGTTTTTCAGCAAGATAACCTATTGATCGTCGGCATTCTGCTATGGTACTGGGGAAACCGTTTAATGATAAGCTCCCTGACGTCGGCCTTGTAAAGTCGAGCAGCATCTTAACGATTGTCGTCTTCCCGGCGCCATTGGGTCCAAGCAGAGCAAAGCACTCACCCTCCTTGACCGCAAATGAGACATCATCAACAGCCGTAAGCGATTCGTAGCATTTGGTAACGTTTTTCAATTCAATCATAGAATGGACTCTTATCAGCTTTCCCAAAAAACATAATACCAACTCCCATATATTGGAATGATCCTCTAAAAATGTAATTACGGCAGTACGAAATATCAACAGTATAATGCCGCTACAGCTCAGGCATGAACGGCATTAAGCTTTCTCGAAACCTCCCGGTCGATGAAAAACATCATGCCAAGCGTAATAAGCATTGTACAGACAGTGATATAGCCAACAGTATCAAAGTGCTGTAGCGGAGCATTTTTGGCCGGTTGATAAACTATAAGCCCCGCGACAAATGCAGCAATGCCTCCCGACACCTGCTGAATGGACGAATTTATCCCCATATATGCTCCCCGGTCTTTCATCTCAGGTACGCCTGTGATTAGCGCCGAAGATGAAATCATTCGTGATGAAATCCCTGTATACAGGATGATGTTGATCAGGATGACAACCCATATCGGGGTAGGACCAAGGTGAGTGTAGATCATCACCATGATTATGGAAAGAATGCTTCCAAAGACAAACAATCTGTATTTACCATATTTGTCAGCCTGTTTACCAAGAAACGGGCCGGTAAATATAGAAACAATGCCCGTTATGAAGAAAATCTCTGAGAGATGGGTTTCCGGGACAAAAACGTTATTCACAAGAAAAGCAGTGCTAAAAGGCATGATCATGAAACCGCCCGTTGCAAGCAGTATCGTCGCGCCGAAACCTCTGATGTAGAACGGATTCGATGCGGTCTGCCAAAGGTGGATAAATGCATTTTTGTCATGACTACCTCGTAGATGCCCAGTAACCGGTTTTAGCTTGAGTGCCATGACCACCCCGATAATTACTGCAATAGCCGCGATCATCAGGAATGGGGCGTGCCAGTCAAAATGTGTCGCAAGATAAAGACCAACCGGAATGCCGAGAACCTGACTGGCGGCAAATGCCATTTGCACGACTCCCATCACCCTGCCACGCACTTGCATTGAGAACATGTCGGTTATTATGGCAGAAGAAATTGAACCGATTACTCCGCCAAATATACCTGTGATGACTCTGGCACAAAGCAGTGGCAGATAACTGTTGGCAATAGCGCAGAAAAGAGTGCCACAGACAAAACCGGAGTAAAAAAACAGCAGCATTTTTTTCCTGTCAAACCTGTCGGCAAATCCGGCGGCACATAACCCCGAGGCCCCGGCACTGAATGCATATGCGGAAACAACCAGACCGAATTGTGACGTCGAGATGCCTAACCCTGGCATGAGGATAGCCCCAAGGGGAGATAAAACCATGAAATCGAGAATAACCGTAAATTGCAATAGAGCAAGAATGGCGATGACGAATTTTTCGTAGGGGGTGAAGTTTGTTATAGAGTTATCCAAATGGTGCCCTTTTCAATACGCTGTCAAGGTACCTTGCAAATACAGCCGGTTGATCGGATTACCAGCTCATTACAGAAGTCCCTGTATTTGTGAACCCTGCAAGATACGTTCATCGATTCAGGTTTAATACCCACTGCCTATTGCCGTGAATGGGAGAGCAAGTTCTAGTTCCGGCACCTTCCTGGCAATCCAGGCGATAAATGTATTACTGTTCGGTCCCGGAAATGCGTTATAGGTGTCCGGCCAGGGGTAACTGCCTGCGGCCTGATTGATTAGTGGAATCAGCTTCTCCGCTTTGCCCCCCCTGATTTCTTTGAGCAGACGCGGACGTTCGCCGAACCAATAGCGGTCGGGAAGATCATTTTCAATGCGAACGAGCGGAAGACCTCGATTTTGCCTCCAACCGATTAACTCGTATACCGTATATGAAGGTTTGTTCGCAGCTTTTACCGATATCCAGGTATGTACGGCGAACCAGCCGCGCCATCCCCACGTGGGAGCTGCATAGGCCTGCACTACAGCTTCTTTCGTTACTGCCGGATCAGGAGCGATTCCAGCTGATTCACGGCTTGCAGTTCGCCAATCCTTGGCGGCACACCCGGACAGGGTTGCAACAAGACATAACAGGATCAATAATCTATTCATGTGCATCCACCTATAATTTCTGCCAGTGACAGAACAAAGGATGGCGAGCTTTTCCGGGTGACAATGCTCCCCACGAGAATCTAAGTATAAGACCTTAATTCCCTGACTTACTCAACTATTTCTACGTTCAAGTTCCAGCAGTTTAACCTTGATATCAAGGCCGCCTCCATAACCGACCAAGGAGCCGTCTGCGCCGATCACCCGGTGGCAGGGAATGATTACCGGTAGCGGATTTCTGTTGTTTGCCATGCCGACTGCCCGCATTGCCTTTGGCTTACCGACAGCCGTGGCAATCTCCTTGTAGCTTGCGGTTTTACCATAAGGGATATTGCAAAGTGCCTGCCAGACGCTCTTCATGAAAGGGGTTCCTTCAGGGGCGAGCGGCAGACTAAACTCTTTCAGCTCCCCTTTGAACCAGGCAGCAAGCTGCCGCGACGCCTCCTGCAATAGTGCTGTTTCCTGCAAAACAGATTGCTCCGGCAGGGCTTCCCCCTCAAAAAAAAGCCCGGTAATCATACCCTCGTTTTCAGCGATCGCAATTCTGCCAATCTCCGTATCAACAAAACAGTAATTCATTATCTCCCTCCACTCAACCACTCAACCACTCAACAGCTTAACCGCATCTTTAAACTTGGATTCAATGGCTGGATATTGTATTTTAGCAACAACCTGACAAATGGAGTCTATATGACCCGCTTCATAAATGTAAACCTTGTTATTGCCGCCCAGATGACAACCCCTGCCGACAACCCGCTGGTAACCGACAACAGCCGGATGATGGATATCTGGTTTGGCGGCTCTGCAGTTCGCAAACAGATGTTCAAAAAAGTGACAAAAGATGAGCAGGAGTTTATTGTAGAAACCCTGAAGAATCGCGGTTTCATTCAGTCGGGAAACCTGCTTGTTGACCCGGCCGTTGTGATGTATGCAGAGATGGAAAACCAGTTTCTGGGCGGGATTATCACCATAGGTTTTGGTGAAAACAACAAACCTGTCGAGCTGAAGCTTGGCGGCAAAGCCTTCAACGAGCTTTGCGCCAGACTTTCTTCCCCCCATGGCAACGGATCAGCAGGATAATTCCTAGTAACTCCCCCCCGTCAGCACCGCTGTGACGCTCCCGACCGTAACCTTTGTCTGCGCCTTTACAGGGATCCTTCTTGCATCATCGCTAAGCCAGATATAGAGTCCCCGCTTCCCCTCAAAGACACCTTCCGGTTTTACCATCGGCTCGATGACAATAGCATTGAACTCCCCTGCCGGAACTTTTATCCGCTCTTTTTTAATGACCCTGATCTCGACTCTGTGCAGCTCTTTACTGTCAAGAACGTTAATGTAAACAGATCTGCCAGGCTCAAGCCTCTGATAGCGGACATAGTAAAAGCTTGAGTAGATATCAAAGGTTTCGGAAACCAGCTGAATTTCGAGCAGTTCGCCGCTTTTCCTGTCATGGAAATGTGCTTTTCTTGCGGTAGGATTAAACGTGATCTCGCGATCACGGACGCGAGTCCCCTCTTTAAAAAGCATCCTGAAGCTTTTTGATCTACCAGGAAAAGCCCCACTATTTTCAAGCAGACTCTCGGTGCGATCATCTACAGGGAAGAATGCCGAGAGCCAGTCGTTTGACCTGGCGCTTGAGATGATACGGCGCACACCAGCCTCTTCAGTAATCTCCTGGGAGGCGACACCAACCGGAATACCACTCCAGCTAAGGCTGTAAATAAGTTTTTCAGGGATTTTCGGATCGGCAAAGGCGGGGAAAACAATAAGGAGAGAAAGGAGCAAAGTGACTATAAGCTTCATTTTTGCCTCTTGGAACTTGGGAAAACCATGTTGAGTAGTTGAGTGGTTAAGTAGTGACGGCCAACCACTCAACCACTCAACAGACTATTCAGCCTTAACCTTCCCCTCTTGAGTTGTGTAATCACACCCCTCTTTCGGGCACTTCACAAACTCGCCGGTTCGCTTGTAGACCTTCTTCACAAGGAGCGGAAAGCCGCATTTCGGGCAGGGCTCTTCAATCGGCATGTCCCAGAGGGCAAACTTGCACTGTGGATAGCGGTTGCAGGAGTAGAACATCTTGCCATAGCGGGATTTTTTCTCGATCAGCTCACCCTCTTTGCATTCAGGGCAGACAACACCGGTCCCTTTGGGCTTGTTGAGGGGCTGAATGTTCTTGCAGGCAGGATAGCCCGAACAAGCAAGATACTTGCCGTAGCGTCCATCTTTTATCAGCATCTGCTCGCCGCACTTTTCACATTTTTCTTCCGAAACTACCGGCTCGGCAACCTCCACCCCGTCCTGTTCAAGGGGACGGGTGTAGCGGCACCCTTCACGGTAACCGCTGCAGGCAATGAACTTGCCCCGCTTTCCCAGTTTGACCGCAAGCTGCTGTCCGCACTCGGGGCATTTTTCTTCAAGCGCCTCTGTGGTAAGTTCGGCCTTGCTGACCTCTCCCTCTTTCTGCTTCAGCAATCCGGCAAAAGGTGTCCAGAACTCCGCCACAAGCGGTTTCCACTGTTTTTCGCCACGGGAGATCTGATCGAGCTCCTCTTCTAGACCGGCAGTGAAGTTGTAGTCAACATATTTGGTAAAGTGAGTTGTGAGGAGATCACTGACCACCATACCGATATCTTCCGGAAAGAAACGTTTCTTGTCGAGACGGCAGTATTTGCGTTCAACAAGGGTATTCATGGTACTTGCATAGGTTGATGGCCGACCGATGCCGTACTCTTCCAGCGTTTTTACAAGAGTTGCTTCAGTGTAGCGTGGTGGCGGCTGAGTGAAGTGCTGCTCGGGCAATAGTTCCTGCAAAGCAAGCTGATCACCCTCCGTAAGTGGCGGCAGCGTCCCTTCACGCTCCTCTGTCTCGTCATCGATGCCTTCGGTATAGAGACGCATAAAGCCGGCAAAACGGACAACAGTTCCGGCAGCACGGAAGGTATTCCCCTTACCTGCGGAAATATCGACCGAAGTCTGGTCAAGCAGTGCTTCAGCCATCTGACAGGCAACAGTCCGCTTCCAGATAAGGTCGTAGAGCTTGAAAAGATCCGGAGAGAGGTATTTTTTCAGCTCGGCAGGGGTCTTGGATATGTAGGTTGGCCTGACAGCCTCATGGGCTTCCTGGGCGTTTTTCGACTTGTTTTTGTAAAAGCGCGGTTTTGCAAGGGCAAATTCTTTTCCGTAAAGAGAGGTAATCACCTCTTTCGCTTCGTCCAGAGCCTGTACAGAGAGGGCGACACTGTCAGTACGCATATAGGTGATGAGACCGACAGTCCCTTCGCCGACATCGATCCCCTCGTAAAGCTTCTGGGCGGTGGACATGGTTTTTTTCGCTGAGAAGCCGAGCTTTCTTGAGGCTTCCTGCTGCAGGGTAGATGTGGTAAACGGAGGGGACGGCTGGCGCTTCCGCTCACTTTTAGTAACCTTCTCAACCTTGTAGAGCGCCTGCTTAAGGGAGGTTACGAGGAGATCTGCAGCTTCTTTGCCAGGGATATCGAACTTGCCGAGCTTTTTACCGGCAGCTTCGATCAGATTTGACTTGAAAGCCTGCTCCCCCTTGCCGATCAGTCTAGCACCGATTGTCCAGTATTCCTGCTCGATAAAGGCCTGAATCTCCTTCTCACGCTCGCAGACAAGGCGTAGTGCCACAGACTGTACACGTCCGGCAGAGAGGCCGTAGCGGATTTTCTTCCAGAGGAATGGGGAAAGATTGAAACCTACCAGATAATCAAGTACGGAGCGCGCCTGCTGGGCATCAACCAGTTCGATGGAGATATCCCTTGGGTTTTGAACAGCTTCAATGATCGCATTTTTGGTTATTTCGTGGAACACGACCCTCTTTACCGGGATACTGTTTTTCTTGCCGGTAAGCCCCAGCGCAGCAAGAAGATGCCACGAAATTGCCTCGCCTTCACGGTCCGGGTCAGTTGCGAGGAGAAGTGTGTCAGCATCTTTAAGCTCTTTTTTTATGGCATCGAGATGTTTCTTGCTCTCCGGCAGCACAGCATATTTCGGTTCGAAACCGTTTTCGATATCAACCGACCCCTGTTTGCTCGGCAGCGCCCTGACATGGCCGAAAGAGGCAAGAACCCGGTACCCTGGACCCAGAAATTTTTCAATGGTTTTCGCCTTTGCCGGCGACTCGACTATAACAAGTTTTGTGGACATAAATACCTGTAATTATGTATTTTAATTTCAACCTAACGAAAAGATCTTCCCCGGCAACTGCATGACCGCGCCGTGAAGCTCAAGGCGAAGGAGCATAACTGAAAGATCAGACACTGTCAATCCGCTCTTGACGGTTAACTCATCTATCTGAAGAGGTTTTTCCTCCAGAAGGGAACAGACCTTTTCCTCCTGTGAACCAAGGGGGTAGCTCTGTTTTTTAGCCCAATGGGGGAGATCCCTGCTCTCCGGTGGCAGCTCTCCCAGTATATCCTCAACCGTCTCGACAAGCTTTGCCCCCTCTTTTATGAGGCTGTTGGTGCCACGGCTCGTGCGGAAGTTTATATTCCCCGGAACGGCAAAGACCTCGCGACCCTGCTCCAGGGCAAATTTTGCCGTAATGAGTGAGCCGCTCTTTTCCACGGCTTCCACAACAAGAACACCTCTGGACATGCCGCTGATAATCCTGTTGCGCCGGGGGAAGTTCGGAGCATCTGGTGGAGTACCCGGAGCAAACTCACTGACGATCGCCCCTTTTGCCTCCATATCCCTGAAAAGCTGCCTGTTCTCCGCAGGGTATACCTGATCAATGCCGCAGCCGAGCACCCCGACCGTTGCGCCTGACACCTGCAAAGCCCCTCTGTGAGCAGCTGCATCAATACCCATTGCCAGCCCTGAAACTATGGTCACACCCTGCTCGGCAAGCTCCCTTGAGAGCTTTGTTGTCACCGATAGACCGTAATCAGATGCCCTGCGGGAACCAACAACAGCAACAACCTTGTTGGAAGCGGGAAGAGTACCTTTAAGATAGAGATAAGGTGGTGGGTCAGGTATTTCTTTAAGAAAGGGGGGGTAGTCCTTGTCAAGCAGCGTAACAAGCACCGCACCGCTTTTTGCCAGTGCAGCGACTGCCGCCTCGGCGCTCTTCCTGCCATCGTGCCTGCTGATGGAGAGAGCAGCAGAGGCGTTAACCCCCTTGATGACTGAAAGTTCGTCAAAAGAGGCATCAAGCGCTTTTGCCGGTGAACCGAAATATTCGATCAATCGGCGATAAGTTACATTGCCGACAAGAGGAACAGAGCGAAGCGCAAACCAGTAAAAGAGATCGTCGGCCATCATCGTGAAAAAAAGCTCAGCGCCCTTTTTTCATCTCCAGCCGGTCACCCTTGTAAATTGTATCAATGCTCTTGATAACAAGAGCCGTTGAGCTGTTCTCGGCTGTATCCACGATGACCAGAGCACCTATAACGTCAACCGGCAGGTCATAATCAGATTTTGAAAAATAATTAATCTCCACCTTGACATTGCGGACAACATAAAGCACATTTCCGGGCTTTGCCCCCTGACGCGCACCGAGATCGATATAGGCGATATCGCCAGCTGCAATTGCCTGAATCCCTGAGCGGGTCTCAACAATATAGCCGGTCAGATCCTTTTCCGGAGCCCTCAGAGTGACCTCTTTCTTCATGCTCTTGTACGGAAGAAGTGCTGCTCCCGGCTCTATTTCCAGAAAGGTCTCTGTTATCAGAGCCTTTGAACTTTTGTCCGCCATTTCGGTAAGCTGGAGAACACCAAGCGGCACCACCCTGTAACCAAGAATCTGGTTTGTGACGGGATGACTAACGGCTCCATGTCTCTTCAGGGCAATAAAGCGATCCCCTTCCCTGCCACCGACTTTACGTCCGATATCGGTATAGACAACATCATCCACAGCAAATATCTGTCTGTTGTTATTTCCGGCAATGACAGAGCCGACAGGTTTGAAATCTGCTCCGGCAATAAATCCTTCACCACCGCTGACTGTAAAACGCCTCTCCTCTACAACCTGTTCCTTAATTTCTGAAACCGACGGAGCGTCAGCAGCCGGGGCTTGAGCCTCAACACTCTTCACAGCTGCCGGAATTGCAGGAGAATCCTTCTTCGCTGTCTCGACCTCGATTCTGTCGGGATAAATCCTCAGTCTCTGCCCAGGGAAGATAAAATGTGGATTAAGAACCTGATCAGGATTACGGGCCCAGAGGTCTGGCCAGTAGTGAGGATCTTTCATGAAGCGATCGGAAAGTCCCCAGAGAGTGTCACCTTTTTTAACGATATAGACAGTTGGTTCCGACTTATTGCCTGCGAAAGCAGGAAGGGCGGCGACTGACAAAGAGATGAGTGCCGTAGCGACTGCAAGACATCTATAGAGTTTCATATTCACCTCGCACTTTTTCTACTTATTTTCCAGCAGCCCGGCCGCAGCAGCGGCAGCTTCGCTATCCGGATACTTTTCAATGAGAAGCTTCAGGGTCTGCGAGCCTTTGGATTGGTTGTCCAGACGATACCATGCACTACCTATGCGAAGCATGGCGTCAGATGCTCTTTTAGGTAAAGGCTTCATCTCCAGCACCCGCTCGAAAGCTCCTATGGCCTCATTGAAGCGCCCGAGAGCAAAGTAGCACTCGCCAAGCCAGTATCGGGCATTGGGGGCATACTCGCTTTCCGGATATGCCGAGACAAAAGCATTGAATGATTCGGCAGCTCCGCTGAAATTATTCGAACTGAAAAGACCGAAAGCTTTCATATACTCGGCCTGAATCGACTCTTCACGCCCTTCAGGAAGGCTCTCCTGATTTACCAGCTCTATTTTTGAGGACTGCCTTGCCGCTGCTTCGAGCTGGGTCAGCCTGATGGAGGTAATCTTTACTCTCTCCAGAAGCGCCTCGTACTTGAAAAGCATGTCCTTTTCATAGGCAGCCTGGCGGGCAGAAAGTTCCTTGACCTCCTGCATCTGCACAGATGCGGCAGCGACTTCGTTTCTGGATGCCTTCTGAGCCTGCATGAGCTGCTCAAGCCGCAGCTCCATGCTGCTTTGACGCTGCACGATCAGATCGTTGGCGGCACAGCCGCTAAAAACCGCTGCCAATAGAAAGAGAAAAGGTATCCGGCGCAACTGATTCTCCTATATTCACTGCAAAGGCATTGAAATTAACGACAATTAAAGCCTTTCGCCATCTTTTGTCAAGGAGAAAGCCTCAAAAAGGCGAGTGATTTTAATGCACGACCCGTATTAGCCAGAATGAATGACTCCATGAACCTGTCTATGCCCCCGATATCGTCATCGCTGAATCTGACCTGGCCGAATCTACCGGTATTCATGGACGTTATCAACCGGGATACTCCTGACGGGGAGATCATCTCCCCTTTTTTCGTACAAAAGATGCACAAGAGGTGCCGCTCAGATTCTGACCACCTGCCGCCACTGACCATCAAATCGGCTCCGCAGGAAGGACAGCTCTCAAGCGGAGGCCTGTAGCCAAGGATATTAAGAAGGTTTATTTCGAAAAAGTGCCTGTCGGATGGATCGGCTGCAAAAGAATCAAGATGCTCAAGATATGCAACAAGGAGCCTGAAGACCCTTTTGTTCGGGAGCCTTTCAGGGGTCAGGGCAGCAAGAAGCTCAACCGCGTAGGAGGCAAAGGAGATTTTATCGAGCTCCTTGCGGATCCCCTGATAAATTGTTATCGGTTCGGCGCTTTTCAGACTGGAAAGGTTTTCGGCAGGGAGAAAGTTGACTGTCACCCTTGCAAAAAGCTCGAATGCTCCGCCAAAACGTTTGACACTTTTTTTTGCCCCCCTGGCAATACCACTGATCCGTCCATGGTCACGGGTATAGAGATGGACTATTCTGTCTGCATCGCGATAATCCATGCCTCCTGTCACTATCGCTTCGTCGGTGAGGCTCTTCACTGCCCCCCCCCTGCTGCTCTCTCCAGAGTTATCAGGTCAGCCGACGGTGAAGTTGAAATCCGCTCCCTGCCAGTTTCTATGAAACCTGTCACCTCAGGGAAAAAAGCATCCCCTGCCTCATCAATAGCAACAACAGTCAGATAGATTCTCGAAGCAATGGTCATGGACTGCCGATAAATCTCACTGCCACCGCAGATGAATATAATCTCTGCTCCAGCAGCAAGAGTCAGGGCATCATCAAGGGAAGAGGCTTTCAGCGCCCCTTCAGGGGAAAATGAGGCATTTCGGCTCACAACAATATTTTTTCTCTCAGGAAGAGCCCTACCGATACTCTCGAAAGTTTTTCTCCCCATGATCACCGTATGGCCGAGAGTCAGCGCCCTGAACCTCTTCATGTCAGCCGGGATGTGCCACGGTATTTTACCTCCCCGTCCGATAACCCCGTTTCTGCTCATGGCGGCGATTATAGCGATCATGACTGCAGCATCCTAACCGGCATCCATAAACTTGAGGATTTTTTCAACAGAGTCTTCAACCGAGAGTTTTGAAGCATCGACAACCAGCTCCGGAGACTGTGGCGCTTCATAGGGAGAGTTAACCCCGGTAAAGTTGGGAATCTCCCCGTTTCTCGCCTTTTTATAAAGCCCCTTTACATCACGCTCTTCACAGACTTGCAGAGGTGTATCGACAAATACCTCGATGAACTCCGACTCAGGAATCATGGCACGGACAAGGCTTCGCTCCGCCCTGAACGGCGAGATGAAGGCGGTTATGACAATAAGCCCGGCATCGGTCATCAGCTTGGCGACTTCCCCGATCCTGCGGATATTTTCAATCCTGTCAGCCTCGGTAAAGCCAAGATCCCTGCTAAGACCGTGGCGGATATTATCGCCGTCAAGGATCATTGTATGGCGACCCATGCTGCTTAACCTTGATTCAAGGGCATTGGCAATGGTCGACTTGCCGGAACCGGAGAGTCCGGTAAACCAGATAACCTGTGGCTGATGCCCTTTTAGAGCTGATCTTTTGCTGCGGTCAACGGTCTCGGCCTGCCAGTGGACATTCTCCCCCTTGCGCAGAGAGTGGAGAATCATGCCACAGCAGAGAGTAGCGTTTGTAAGCCTGTCAACAAGGATGAATGCCCCTGTTTCACGGTTTTCACCGTAAGGGTCGAACGGTATGGGCCTTGAGAGACTGATCTCTGCTTCGGCAATATCATTCTTCTCAAGGGTATGGGCGGCAAGCCGCCGGTATGACTCGGGTTCGATCCTGTTTCGCAGCCTTGTTATCTCGGCCCGCGCAGTTCCACCGGCAGAGTAGAGATCATAGTGACGCCCGGCAAAGAGGGGCGTCTCATCCATCCAGATGATTCTCACCTTAAGCTGGTCAGCTACTTCGGGGCGATCCCTGGCCGGAGCAAGAATATCGCCGCGGACTATGTCGTGCTCCCCGGCAAGGGTGAGAGCCACGGCACTGCCGGCTGCTGCGGCATTGACCTCCCTGTCACCGGCGAGGATGGATGCCACCTTGATTGAAACACCAGAAGGGAGCGCCACCAGCTCATCACCACAGGCCACCCCGCCAGATACAACTGTTCCGGCATAGGCACGGAATGTCCCGCCAGAGGCGCTCTTCAGGGAGTCGGGAACCAGGTGCTGCCACCCCTCGCCACCGCGCTGCCCCTTGATGACATGCTGCACCGGAATCCTGAGAGGCGCTGCAGTGCGCCACGAGCCGGGGCTCACCTTTGCAAGCCATTCCAGAAGGGTGTCCCCACTGAACCAGGGCGTTTTGCTCGAAAGGAGCGCGATATTATCACCGGTAAGGGCAGATACTGGTATTGCCGCTGCATCCTGAAGCCTTATGCCAAAGGACTCCAGATCAGCCAAAAGGAGCGCTTTTTGCGACTCGACACGCCTGAAGCAGACCTCATCCCAGTCAACACGATCCATCTTGTTGATGACAAAAAGTATCCGCTCAATCCCCATGAGGGCGCAGATCAGGGCATGGCGCCTTGTCTGGGGGAGGATCCCCTGCTGTACATCCACAAGAATCAGCGCCGCATCGCACTGGGAAGCGCCGGTAGCCATATTGCGGGTATACTGCTCATGACCAGGGGTATCGGCAACAATGAATTTACGCCCGGCAGCTGCAAAGTAGCGATAGGCGACATCGATAGTTATCCCCTGCTCACGCTCCGCCATCAGGCCGTCCATGAGGAGGGAAAAGTCGAGCCCGCCTCCGGCTGTGCCGATTCGGGAGCTCTCCATCTCAAGAGTTTTCAGCTGGTCGACCGGTATATTGCCGGTAAGATAGAGCAGATGGCCGATTAATGTCGACTTGCCATCATCAACGCTGCCGCAGGTCAAAAACTTGAGCACCGACTTTTCACCCTGAATATTCAAATCCAATTCCCTCCTGACTCAACCACTCAACCACCTAAAAATACCCTTCCTGCTTCTTTCTCTCCATGCTCCCCGCCTGATCAAAATCGATAAGCCTGCCACAGCGCTCCGACGTATCCGACGCCTCAAGCTCGGCAACAATCTCTGCAACAGTTGCCGCCTCAGACTCAACTCCTGCAGTCAGCGGATAGCAGCCAAGGGTTCTGAAGCGGATCATCCTCATCTCCATCTTTTCATTGGCCTCAAGCCTGAGCCTTTCGTCATCGAGCATCAGCCACTGGCCATCACGCAGGATTACGGGGCGTTTCGCTGAAAAATAGAGCGGCACAACCGGGATATTCTCCCGCTCGATGTAGCGCCAGACATCAAGTTCTGTCCAGTTGGAGAGTGGAAAAACCCTGAAGCTTTCATCCTTTTTTTTGCTCAGATTGGGAATCGCCCAGAGTTCCGGCCTCTGGCCGCGGGGTTCCCACCTGTGGGTTGCGTCACGAAAGGAGAATACCCGCTCCTTTGCCCGGCTCTTTTCCTCATCCCGCCGTGCCCCGCCAAAAATCATATCGAAACGGAATTTGTCGAGAACCTTGCGCAGCGCCTCGGTCTTCATGATGTCAGTATAGACCTTACTGCCGTGGGTAAAAGGAGAGACGCCACCCGCAACGCCATCTTCGTTGGTATAGGTGATCAGCTCAAGCCCGAGCCTTTCGACAGCCTCATCTCGAAAGGTTATCATCTCCCGGAACTTCCAGGTTGTATCGACATGAACAAGTGGAAACGGCGGCTTCATCGGGTAAAAGGCCTTCATTGCCAGATGCAGCATGACCGAAGAGTCCTTGCCGATGGAGTAGAGCATGGCCGGACTCTCCCCGCAGGCGACCGCCTCGCGGATAATGCGGATCGATTCGTTTTCAAGAATATCAAGTATGTCCATTTAAACGCCCCATCTCCTCTGAATATACCGTTCTCCGGCCTGAAATATCACCCTGTCAAAGAGGAGGCCGATGGCGACGATTACCAGCATGGCAGCAACCACCAGTGCCATGTCATGGAGCTCCCTGCCCGACATGAGGGTCGAACCGATGCCGACACTGCCGTAAAGCAGTTCTGCTGCCATAAGGGAGCGCCAGGCAAATGACCAGCCGAGTTTTGCCCCGGTAAGAAGTGTCGGCAAAGATGCCGGTAAAAGTACATGGCGATAGAAAAACCAGCCACGGGCCCCAAGTACCCGGGAAGCACGGATGAAAAGCGGGGGTATGGTTTTCACCCCGTCCCTCACGGCCAGGGTTATCGACATGAATGATCCCATGACAACCACAAACTGCATGGCTGCCTCGGAGAGGCCGAACCAGAGTACCGCCAGCGGCAGCCAGCAGATGCTCGGCAGCGCCTGCAACCCCACGGCCAGACTTCCGGCAGTATCATCGAGCAGACGGTTGCGACCAAGGAGAAGCCCAAGGGGGATGCCGATTGCCAGCGAGAGCCCGTAGCCCGTAAAGAGGCGCTTCATGCTCGCCATGATCCCGGCGGTAATGGTTCCGTCAGCCAGACCGGCAGACAGGGTCTGCCAGACCTGCATTGGAGTGGGGAGCAGGGTTTCATCCCAGAGTTCAAGGAAACAGACGATCTGCCAGAGGGCAAGGAGAGACAAAAGAAAAAGAACGGATAAGAGGCGACGGCGCCAGACAACGGACATATCAGCACCCTTCCGCAACTGAAGCTGCTTCACGGCGCAGATCATCCCTGATAACAGAGGCTATGCGGGCGACATCGGGATCTTCGAGGAAGCGGTTGCGCGGCAGATCAATCGGATATTCCCGACATATCTTGCCGCTATGGGGCGACATGAGGATCACCCTGGTGCCGAGCCTGACCGCTTCACGGACATTGTGGGTGACAAATATGACCGTCTTTTGGGTACGCTGCCAGATCTGCTCCATCTCCTCATGGAGAAGATCCCGCGTCTGCGCATCAAGAGCTGCAAAGGGCTCATCCATAAGAAGAATCGCCGGATCAAGAGCAAGGGCACGTGCCAGGGCAACCCGCTGTTTCATCCCTCCGGAGAGCTCGTGAATCCAGGCATCGCCAAAGCGGCTCAAATGAACCAGCTGAAGAAGTTCACACACACGCTCCTTCTGCTCGGCATCATTCACCCCTTTAACCTTGAGCCCGAAGGCAATATTCTGCGAGACATTGAGCCAGGGGAAAAGCGCCGGTTCCTGAAAAATAACAAAACGGTCGGAGCCAGGCTCCTGAACCTCGACGCCACCCACCAGAACTTTTCCAACATCAGGGCGCTCAAAGCCGGCGATCAGGTTCAAAAGGGTTGTCTTGCCGCAGCCTGACGGGCCGACCACGCAGAGGAACTCACCATCTTTGACAGTAAGATTGAGCCCGGTTACAGCAGGAACAACCCCCGAATCGGAGATAAAGTGCCGGGATACATTTTTTAGTTCGATTACGGCCATAAGCTCAGTTAACCCTTATGCAGCGGCTGTCGACCGCCGCGACCTATTTCACAACCGGCAGCCGCCGCTCCGTGAGCAGTCCGTTGAGAATGGTCAGGTCAAAAATCTCTGACAACCGTCCCCTTGGGAAAACCGACTCTTTCGGAAGATAGCCCAGCTCCCCGGCGCGACCAGCCGAAATCAGCAGCTCTGCCGAGAGCGGATCATAAGTCAGGAGAACATTGGCAAAAGCCTGATCGAGCAGCTTTGCAGGGAGTGCCTTGCCCGTGAGGGTGGCGAGCTGTGCATTTATGGCGATCTTTGCCTCAACCGGATGCTTCTTGATCCACTCACCGGTCTCAATATGCCCGTCCAGAAAGCGCTTAACAGTATCAGCATCTGTTTTAAGGAAATCAGCACGGGCAACAAGAACCGCAGTAGGAAATTTTTCCGATGACCAGAGTCTCTTCTCATCGATGAGCACACGCCCGCCTGCCTCCAGGACAAGGCGCGACAGCCAAGGTTCAGGAACCCAGGCAGCAGCAATCTGGCGCTGTTTGAAAAAATTGAATATTTCGGGATTTTTGGTGGAGATCACCTGGAGATCGGCTCCGGCCTTCATTCCCCCCTGTTTCAGCCAGTAACGAAGCGCCACATCCTGGGTATTGCCCATTTCCGGAGCAGCAACCTTCTTCCCTTTCAGATCCTTTGCCGAAGCAACAATCGACTCCTTGGGGACAACAAGAGCTGCGCCGCCACTGGCAGATCCGGCAATAATCCGCAAGGACCTGCCCTTGGAACGCATGAAAGCATTCACTGCCGGGTTAGGCCCAACATAGACCAGATCAAGCTGGCCGGCAAGCAAAGCCTCCATGGCTGAAGGCCCGGCGTTAAAAGACTTCCAGTCAATCGCCCTTCCGGTCTTCTGCTCGAAGATCCTCCGTTCCTTACCAACAAGAGCCTGTGCATGGGTTATGTTGGGGAAGAAACCGACCCGGATGGTATCGGCAGCAGAAGCGACAGCGGGAAGAATCAACAGAGAGATGAGTAGAAACCAACGGAAGAAAAAAACTTTAGGAAGCATTAAACAGTACCCTCAGGAAAGATGCTGCCTATGTTACTCGATTTTTGGAGCAGTGCAACAGTTTTAAGCGAAGGTTAACCTGCCGCCGGATTAAAAACTATAAAACGGCAGCTCAGTCCTGAGCCGTCAGCGCCGAATCAAATCCCCCAACCACCGCAGAGGTTTTGTCAGACGCCAGGAGAGGGAGGATTGGAGGGAGTTAGATCAATAATTCGTTTTTTAAGTGCTGTCGTGTCTGGAGGCGTCAATATATGCTTAAATACATTACAATTAGATGCCAGTTCCATTTGAGTAGCTAATCCATCAAAATATTCGAACTCAAAGATTCCAGGTAAATTATGGTAAGAACGGGCAGCGTGTGAGTTGATTATTACCGGTACACCGGCAACAAGAAGTTCAGGTATTTTAGTAAGTGCTCCTGAACCGGTATCCTGATAAACAATGCAACCTTTCGCCACAGCCATAAGATCATCCAGTTCAGCATCTGGTACTGCGCCACGGACCTCAACCCGAGGATCATTTAGATAGCTTGACAGCTGTTCAGTGCCGTATCCGACTACTATAAAACTGTCATCAGTAAAGGCTTTATCAGTAGAAATTGTATCAAGCACCCTTTTCATCCCCTCAAGGGTTGGCATGTTATATACAGTCCCAAGGATCAGATAATTTGTCTTTATTGTTGCATCCCTTATCTCCCGGATAGCCTCAAGCCGTCTATTTGTCTGAGGCGATGGGAAATATGGCAGATAAACCGGATCAAACCCGAAGTTCCTGAGAAGGTAGGTCTCCTCCTGCGAGATAGTGACCACAAGGTCGCACTTGGAGATGAGTTCAATCTCGTAGGCAAAAAGCTCGCGCTGCGTTGAAGGATCAACCTGCTCCCTGCTTAACGTTTCGATGTTATGGCAAAAAGCGACTAGAGGGATTCCTTTTGACTTTGCATAAAGCACGACGGGTGCAAAAAAAACCGGATCATCAACAAACAGCATTTTGGGTGGGTTTTTCAGGCTTTCAACGAAGCATTTTGCCTGCAGATGGAGATAAAGGAGGTGATTCCTAAAGTCCTCACTCCAAAGAAAATACTTTGAGTAGGTAACTTCATTTTTGTTGTGTGTGGACCTTTTCTTTTGGAAATACCCGGAAGGGCTTAGTAGCAACTTATTAAGTTCAGCAGAAATGTCAAAAGAAGAATCACAAGTCGATACAAAGTCATACTCAAGTAGATTGAGGATATCACAAAGCTGAGCAGCTCTTTTATCACCACCATGGCTGCTTGGGTTGTTGTGAAATCTGCTGAAGTAAATAATTTGCCGAATCAATCGCTATCCTCATATTCCTAAAGTCAATTGAAGGCCAACCGTGAACATCATTTGCTTATATTCATTATCCACTTATGTATTGCACGTAATGGTGCTGTTATCCGCCAACTATTTGATGCCTGCAGTCCAGCCACTTGTTCTTCCAGTAGCCTGATTTTTTCTTTTAATGCCTCATCAGCAAGATTGTGCGTTGAGGTGGAAGTTGCGCTCATTGTATTCAAAAGCTTCTCAAACGCTCGAATAGGTCTATACGTATTACCTTTTTCCCCAGTGTCCGCCTGGATTATGCGTTGATGTAAATAACCCTTTGACATGCGATTTTTACATTTTTGATAAAAATCCACATGACCATCAACAAAATAACTAGTCAAAATACTCGTCACACACTGACGGAGTCTTCCATAAACATCTCTACCAAGATTGGCATCAAGCACCGCATCGGAACGACCTTGCCAATAGAAACGCCTGTAAAACCATTGTTTCGTCAGCCTCTCAGGAGCAATTTTATGATAAATAATTGCGTTCGGAGCAAATCCTATTAACTTGCCAGCAGCCTCAATTCTTTGACAGAGTTCAATTTCTTCGTTTGAAAGCAGTCTTCCAGCTTGCCTTCCTAGATCCAACGAAAATACACCAAACTGATTGAATGAATCTCTGCGGAAGGCAATGTTAGCGCCAAATGGATAGTGCCCAGTAAAGTAGCTCTTATCTTTTGCAGAATTAAACTCACTAACTGAAAGTGGTTCTATTAGCCAATCTGCATTAAGCCAAGAAGGTTTTTCAAATGGCCAAATAGGTCTGATTGGGCCACCTACACATGCAACATCATGATTATCAAAAACCGATAACATTTCCCTAAGCCACGTCTTTTCGGCAATAACATCGTCATCAGTAAAGACGACTATCTCACCTACAGAATATTCAATCCCACTGTTTCTTGCATAAGAAAGTCCCTGACGCTCCTCAAAAACATATTTAATAGGAACAGGAGAAACTCTAGCTAATTGATCAAATATCTGTCTAGTATTGTCAAAAGAGTTATTGTCAACCACGACAATTTCGAACTGGTCCATTGGAAAGCATTGGTTTTGGATCGAGGTGATTGAATCCTTAAGGAGGTCACTACGATTGTATGTACAGATAATTATGGATGCTAGCATTCGGTCTCTGCAAAAATCAACTCATTGCTATTTAATATAATGTGTCGCAAAATGATTTCCTTTATAGATATAGATTGGCCTGATGATGGGGAACAGAAGCTCAGATAGACGCTTAATCTCTCTAGTTACAATCCCTCTCCATAAAAAATGAATTATCTCACGGTCAAAGATATCGCAAATCATGTCAGAAATTGAATAATTCTGAGTGACATTTCTCCAGCCCATACCTTCATTTTCACATCTCTTTGCGAGACTTTTAACATTATACATATGAGAGTGGAATGCCTTAGCTTGCAACTGACTATAAATTTTCAACCTTTTTTCCATTATTCTCTTCTGAAAAACTTTGTCCTCACTCATCTCGACTCGCCCTAACAGATTCTCTTTCCATATATTACGCCTTATAGCACAATTGGTAAAAGACATCCCGATGTTATCATGTTCCTCTATCCACTTTTTGCATTCCCGCGTGTAATAGAAAAGTCTCAACTTATCCCAATAAAATAGATCCTCACCTTCAGGCAGAATATCTATTCCTTGTACTACGACGATAGAGTCATCCTTGAACGGATAAATCATATTATTCAGCCAATCGCTACCAACGGGTATAGCATCCTGGGAAATTGCAATAACAATATCTCCAGTTGCCAAGCTAAAGCCATAATCACGAGTCAGACCAAAATTGAATTCATGTGCCGGAATCCGGTAAACCTTAACCGGAAATTTTTCCAACAATTCTAGAGTCCCATCAGTTGAGCCGGAATCTATGGCTATTACCTCAAATTTAAAATCAGTTTTCTGGGCGAAAACTGCGTCTAGAGATTTACCGAGTAAATAGCCTCCATTTCTTGTAAGGTAAACAATTGATACCAATGTTTTCATAAGTTTATCCGAATTACCAAGACAACGGAAAGAGTAAGATCACTGACTTTATTTTTAAGCAGGTCAAATTTTATAAGCTGATTATAATCACGCAGGTTTTAAAGCATAAGTTAACCTAAGATACATTAAAATAACTATTTATCATTCAAGAGGTCGTTTTAGAATTACAAAATCTAATAAACGTCTAACCGAGGCAGTAACCTTGCGAATTATAGATTCTTGCAAATCCTTGACCTGAACAAATACAATACTTCCCGGCCTTTTCACCTCAAGCAATTGCAAACCAAGTTGTTGTATATCTATGCTAAGCCTGTTAACAGCAACGATATTAAATACATCCTGGCTACCTGTAAGCCTGACAAAATCCACATAATCAAACCCAAAACGATCTTTCAGTTTTTGAGCGGTAATATTGTCCTGTAAAAGGGAAAACAATGCATTTATACCAAAGCAATCATGCACTGAGTGAAAAACAGGGGAATCTAGAGCTAGCATTGCAACAACATACGGGATTAATTCATCCTCAATGTCTTCACCAAACTTCGACGCTTCAGGGAAGATTTTTAATAATTCATCAAATTGCTCTATAGAGAGATAATGATTTAACATTTTCCCCATTTCGAAAACTATTCTGATCTGCATTTCAGGCTTAACACTACTCGAATTAGCGTCATTACTTAGCAACCTGAACTTTATGAGTGGTTCTTGAATAATGTGCACAGAGTAGTTCAAACATATCCGTACCCACATATCAAGATCAGGAATTTGCCCAAATCGGCGGTCATAAAGCCCAACTGCTGAGTAGCACACCTTTCTGACCATAACACTAGGATGACATAAACAATTGCCATGGTAAAAAAAGTGTCGCAGCCATTCATGACGAGAGCGGTTTGGCTGTTTAAATATGCTGAAGTAAAAGTTCTCCTTTTCGGCAAAAGGCTTGCCCTCTTCGTCTATAATTTCAGCATAGCCGAACACTGCACCAACATCATGATGCGAATCCAGAAAGCGCACCTGTTTTTCAAGCTTATCCGGCAAGAAAATATCATCAGAATGATGAATCGCAATGTATTTTCCATTTGCACGATATGCTATAGATTCATTGATTCCAATAGCTCCTCTCATTTGCTGTGCATTACGAAAAGCCCTTACCCTCTCATCTTTGAACGACTTAATTATTTCCCAAGAAGTATCAGACGAGCAGTCGTCAACAATGATTATCTCAAAATCTTGAAAAGTCTGATCTAGAACACTCTGAATTGCTTCCCCCACGAACTTTTCATGATTTTGCGATGTAATAATCACTGTTACTGTGGGGTTTACTTTCATATTCAAGAGTTTTTACCAATAATTATGTGGCAGATTTTTTCAATATCAGAATCAGAAAGGTCTCCATAGAATGGAAGAGCAAGAACCTCTTTGGCAGCATTATTTGCAACTTGTAGATTTACAGGGTTTGCAGTTGGTAGATGTTGGTATGAAGGGTAGTTGCTACAGAGCGGAAAAAAATATTTTCGAGCATATATATTATTCATTCTGAGTCGATCAAAAACTTCATCACGTGACGATCCGAAAGTACTTGCTGAAATCCTGATTACAAAATATTGATAGCTTGGTGTTACGTCTGGCAGTTCCTGAAACACTATGGTTATACCCTCAATACCACCAAGATAGTGGCGGTAGGCATCCGCAACTTTTTTCCTCTTTATTTTCTCGGCATCGATACATCCGAGCAGTGCAAGACCAAGCGCAGCCTGGATCTCGTTCATCTTGCCGTTAATACCTGGCATAGCAACTTCTTCTTCATTTTTAATACCAAAGTTTTTTAGCAAGTCTATTCTTGTCTTAAGATTCTCATCATTAAATGTAAGGGCTCCTCCTTCAGCTGTGTGGAAAAGTTTTGTCGCATGAAAGCTAAACATTGAGATGTCGCCATACGTCCCTACACCTCTTCCACCGATTTCAACACCGAAAGCATGAGCCGCATCATAAACCACCCTAAGTTTATAGCGATCTGCCACTTCCTGAATCTTCACCACATCACATGGTGTGCCGAAGACGTGCACAGCAAGAATGCCTTTTGTCTGGGGTGTAATGAGCGACTCAATGCGTTCGGCATCAATGTTTAGTGTTAGTGGATCTATATCACAAAATAACGGTTTGATGTTGTTCCAAGTCAACACATGAGGAGTCGCCGGAAAGGTAAAAGGGGTTGTAATAACTTCACCAGATAACTGTAAACTCTGGCAAGCAATCATTAAAGCAATAGTCCCATTATTGAACAATGATATGTTTTTTGCTTTTAGTGTATCTTTTAAGTTTGCCTCTAACAAGCTATGCTTAGGGCCATTATTGGTTAGTCGGGAGCTAGCCCAGACTTCTTTAAGCATCTCAAAGTAAATATTTAGGTCTGGCAAAACCGGCTTTGTTACGAACAACGGCTCACTTACCGCTGGCAACTTACTCATCTAGTTCCCCCCAATGTCGTTATTCCCACGTATCCAGACAACATGAGGCAGTTAAACATTGAATGTAAATTATTCATTTTATTCATTCAACGATACAGACTAATAAATCAGTCTTAGTCATATTGGTTCACTTTTATCAATAGTAAATTGCTCAAGAGTAGTTCCCTTTAATTCATTCAATATTGTAGAGACAATAGAAGCATCTAATATCCCCCTCCAATTATTAACAACCTTCTTATCCTTAAATACTGAATAACTGTCATCGTCATGTCGCAAATGGCAAGATTTAATAAATTCATAAGTTTGCTTACTCATTGTTAATCCGGCAAAATCATACAGATCAGCAATAACCTTACTAGTATCGCCTACAAGATCCTCATATTTAATTATTTTAAACCTATCAGGGTACTTTTTATGCAGCTCTAAGTGCTTCAAAGTAACGACCTTCCAGTCATTAAATCCCCAAAATTCCTCATTGGCAGTTTTCCGACATGCTCCACTTCTCCATTCAGTTTTTGGATCCGCTGCTGTTGGAAATTCACGAGGGGTATTTAACCAAGAGCATATGGATCCACAAGGATGCCGTACGATGCATACCATCTTTAAATTCTCTAAGTAACTTAACATTGGGTCCAGAAGGTTATGGAAGCGGGTCGTTTTGAACACGAGAAATGGCTGGAAGTCATTCTTAATAAAAACGGGATACGTTCCTGCAATTCTCTTATCTGTTTGCAACATAAAATCGTCTTGGGACCGATAAATCCCTTCAAAGAATTGATTGTATTCTTCCTTAGTTGAATGTTCATCAACGACATTCTTAAATGCATAAGAGAATATGGGCTCGAGCCGGTATGCCACTTCAGGTGAGCTATCAAAGAGTTGTCCGAGCCAGCTAGTTCCAGATCGGGGCATGCCAATAAGAGCGACTATCGTTCTAAATGTTTCAGTCATGGCAATTGGTGATCAACATATCGAATCTATAGTGTGCAGTATGGAGCATCGGATTCTGGTCTATAAAATGTACTCTAAGATTTTTCTTTTTACAAATGCTCGCAATGCTACCTTTTTCCCACCAAGTGCCGATAGCTTCTTCTTTGTTGAATGATTTCCAATAATAATTTAGCTTTCGCCACAATGTATTGTAGAACTTCCAGAGCTTACTCCGGTCAGGAACACTCCCGACAAAGAAAATAAGCGGTTTATCGTTGGCAACAAAAAGAAGTTCATCAAGCAGTTGGCTTAGCATGCTTGATGTAAAGTGTTGCATTGCTTCATACATGTATAATTTGTTGATTTCATTGCTAACTAGCGACCTAATATTCAGAACATCACCTAAAACATATGTTACATTATCAGGGCGATTGTATTTATTGGCTACATGGATCAATACATCTGAATAGTCAATCCCAGTAAGAAATAGGCAGTGCTCCGCAACGATTTTTGTTAGAAGCCCGTTACCACAGCAAAGATCAAGCACATAATCATTTGGCTCTAACAACAAGTTATACCTAATTGAAGAAACAATAGTACCAATAAACTCTTCTGGAACAGGTTTCCTGTTAACAGTCTTTCCAACTTGCTCAAAAAAAGCAGCTTCAGGCATCCCCGCAGGAAATTCATGCCAATGGTCAAGCCAATCTTTCATTTCCTGCTCCCATAGAAACAAGATCATATTCTTTCAACATGAGTTTAACTTCGTCCAAAGAGTTCCACATAAGAATATCAATGATAGAAAGACCAGTATGGCAATCATAATCACTCTGTAAGTATTCTTTTAAATGTGGGTCAATAAAAGTCAGTTTGATTTTTGCATTTATAAATTCGTTTGCCTCAAAAATATCTGCTCCGCTAATGGGATTTATATACTCATCGGCACCTAATTGTTGAGAGATAGCTAGTGCCCATTCACCTGGCTTTTTTATCTGGCTAAAATCCAATCCCAATTCCGAGCAAATAGTTGCATGATAAGGGACTGATAGATATCGGCAAGTTTCATTGAGTAAAGCGTGATTCATCAATGCAAGAGATGTTTGACTTTCGGCAACATCGAAAAGACAATATTTTAAAAATTCTATTGTCTTTTGATAGTATGGCGCTTTTTTCTTATAGTGGGTAAATTGCGCAAGGATCTTTTCACGCCATGGCTGCGATGCTATACTCATGTCTTTAATCAAAGCATCACGCGGATGGCTTGCAAGCGGAACAACAATATATTGCCACCCATGATTAGGATGTAGAATCCTGTTCCTATTTATCCAATGATGACGCATGTATTGAACAACATCAAATACCACCCAGCTATCAACACTCCTAATGAGTTGGAAATAACCTAGATAAGGAAAGAAATACGGCTGCATAATACCCAACTTCATATCGTCAACTCACCAGATATCTACTAAAGGAATAAAATCAATGCCGAACTCATGAGATAGATCTTTGTTGGCCTGCTCGTAATATTTCTCAAGAAATCGCACTGCGTCTGCACATATCGATGTGTTGTAGCCACCTTCGAAAACCGCCCCTAAATCGTACGAATCCCAATTATTATAATTAATTCCAATAAACTTTTCTATGCTCCTCAACACAACAATAGTATCATTTTTCAACGCATTACTCTCAACTATATATATTTGATTCCTATCGAAGAACTTTAAATATTCATTCAATTGTTTGCAGTAGAATCCATGAGATAGTACTGGAGACTCTATGAACATGCCACTCTTAATAGCCACCACCTCCTCATTAAGATAGACAAGAAAGTTTGTCATCGCCTCAACGCTTCGCCTTACAACCTGCCTATTAGCATAGTCAGAATCGCACCGTACCATCCAGTTATAAAACCAGTCTGGATTAGACCTGTAATTTTTAACATACATATTCCAAGCAGAGTACGCCCTTTCTACAGGGTTCCGCAACACAGCAACAAGCTTTATCTGTGGATTATATTCATAAATTCTTTCAGGGGCACTTTCGTTGTTTAGGTAACTTGGTGATGCTTCAAAAAACAACTTATCTTCGCCTACTTCTTGAACAAAATGAGAATGATAATAATTATAACCCTTATTATATATTTCATTGCAGCTAAAGAAATCTATTTCTTTTATTGACGAGGGTTTAAGGCTGGGATGTTTAGATAGATACTCGTAAAGAGCGGTTGTGCCACCCTTTTGGGCACCAATAACAAGAAAAGCAGGCGAGTTTTTGAGCAATATATCACATTGTGTAGCAATACAGTTCATGCCTACGGCTTCGCTCTTATCACTCATCATTTTAAACAAACTACGAAACCCGCTGTAAATCAAGCAATAACCTCTTGATATTTTTCAATTTTTACCACATTTTCAATGTAAACTTTTGTCCAGAGCTTAGCTACTGGTCTTTCGGTAACTGTAAAGACTATAGCGTTTTCTATAACATCAAGGGATTTTGCAGATGTATTTAATAATACTGGTTCTGTTATGCTAAGCATTATATTATAATTACCATCAGCGATAGGTGTTCTGGTTGTATACTCAACAACATATTTTTCACCTTTTTTCGCTTCAATAAGACCAACATTTTCAATCCTAAAATTACTCCCTATTATATTTATGCCTTTATCATCGCGAATGAAGTAATTTACTGAAAACACATTATCACTTCGACAAATAACATGAATGCGAATCATGATTGCCTCATCATAAGACACACTGCTGACTATATTACCCTGATTATCAAGTAATTCAGTGTTTACAATCTGAACTTCACCTGAACCATACCTGAAAGCGGCTACACGTTCTTTAAATGTGTCGCTATCCAGAAAAGACTGTCCAATGGTTCCGTGGACTTCATCTGTTCGCAACTTAAGCCCAGAAGTTACATTATTAACCTCTTTGACAAAAACGTCCTGTCCAAAAGTTGTCAGACTTTCTTCACGAATTTCTCTGACATATTTATCAGCAACTTCAACCGAAGTCCCAATATGATGAATATTTCCATTCTTTAGAAAGATCGCCCTATTGCACAGCGACTTGATTGCATTTGTATCGTGTGCTACAAACAAAATGCTAGATCCATTACGTCGAAACATATCGATTGTGGACATGCACTTTGCTTGAAAGAACATATCACCCACTGCTAACGCCTCATCGATAATCAGAATTTCGGGTTCGATACTTATTGCAACCGCAAACGCCAAACGAACAAACATTCCACTGGAATATGATTTAACCGGTTGATTCACAAAATCGCCAATGTCGGCAAACTTAAGTATTCCGTCGAGCCTATCTTCGATATTTTTTTGAGAGAATCCCATCAGTGTGCCGTTGAAGTAGACATTTTCAATGCCGGTCAGATCAGGATTGAAACCTGCCCCCAACTCCAACAAAGCAGAAATTCTGCCGTTTAAAGTTACACTGCCACTTGTTGGATTAAGCACACCAGTTATCAGTTTAAGCAAAGTAGACTTGCCTGAACCATTCTTACCTATTATTCCTACGGTTTCACCTTTTTTAATTTCAAAGCTAACATTATGAAGAGCGTCAAACTCGTGATGATACTTTCGGCGCAATGGATGCAGGGATTCCTTAAGTCGATCGAAATTAGTGTCATAGAGACGATAGGTTTTAGTGAGGCTCTCTACTTTAATTGCAAATTCGTCGGACATCATTCAACCTTTATTTATTAATACTTTCACGCAAAGCAGCACCTACAAAGCCTTTAATACATTTATCTTTCGTAACACTCTAGAACTGAATTCAGCAGTCACAGCTTACCATCAATCTCGCTTATCTCTCAATCAATTTCCTAAATATTCCTACACAATTTCGCAGGCCTAAACGAAAAAAGGCGACTAAACAATAGTCGCCTTTTCAAACACAACATTAGTAAATATTAGTAGATTGTTCTCCAAGCATAAGCATTAGCAGCGTCCTTTGCACAAACCTGAAGCGAATCTTTAACCCCAGAAGCCCCGGCTGTAAACCATATAGTTCCAACAGCTGAACTTGTCGCAGCACCTGAAGCATCACAAGGCGGCTGAGTTGCAGTCATTATCCTGAGACCACCTGCACCTGGAACCCTTACCCTCTCTACACCAGCTATTGCACCGACAGGAGTCGACACAAATGCAATGCGCGTTGACTGCGATGTCGGAGTAAAAGCTTCCTCGCCGCTCGAAGTAATAGCACCAACGCCATTTGCACTAAAATTAGTTCCATCATGGCCACGGAAGTTAAAGTTTCCAAGCTGTTGCCCTGCAGTTGTCGCAGTTAAAGCACCAGGCACACCATTTGCTCTTCGAACGGTAAAGCGTGATACATCATTAATACTAGAAGCAACAAATATGGTTTGCGTACCAATCCCTGCAACTGCCCAATCATGCTGTAAAGTAAACGGGTCTGTCGGCGTCGTAGTTCCCACACCAAACT
Organism: Geobacteraceae bacterium; assembly: GCA_013377075.1. Lineage (GTDB taxonomy): Bacteria > Desulfobacterota > Desulfuromonadia > Geobacterales > DSM-12255 > VEOV01. Next base: position 77,722 of record JACABD010000011.1, read on the forward strand.
TAAATTTGTAATCAGGGGAAACTGAACCAGTTGCATCAAATTTAATTTTACCACCGATGAAAGAGCCGTCATCCTGAACCTTAAATACATCAGTGGTTCCGTTCACATCCTTAACTATCAGTTTGTCATTCGCTGCCAATGCCGGAGCAGCCAGTGCTGCTATTGCTGCTGCTGTGAGTAAAACCTTTGCTATCATCTTCATAATCAATTCCTCCCGTTCTTTAGTAATCTCGTAAAATGTGAACCCTGTAAAACTATTCCTTTATGCCGTCTTTTAACAAGTTGATTCTTTATATGACGTATCCTGATAGATATTAAACCAGATAAATCGGGTGTAAACAAGTGGTTTTTAGAAGATTTACTGATTTACCATAAAAACATCAGATTGTTAAATGCATTGTTAATGCCGGTTTGGCTGTAAAGGCAAAACCCTTGTAAAAAATATTGGTTACGGATGGTACGGATAAAAACAGATAACATCAAAACCTGCTCTCTCACAGAGGCACTGAGGACACGGAGAGAACCATAATGTCAAAAACCTTTTTGGGTTAAAGCCTTAAAGTGCCTTTTCCCTTTCACTGCGCGCCATGAGAGATAAACTTTTATGCGACTAATTAATATTGCCATTCACAACACGTGTTATTCCATCCCTCATCAATTCATCTCCGAAATTAAGCAGGTAGCCAAGCTTCATCCCGGTTAATTTCAAGTATGTTAAAATCTGCTTTTTGTGAGCATTGTTAAGCTTCTCCACAGACTTTAGCTCCAGAATAACCTTCCATTTACAACAAGATCAGCTCGAAAGCCCTCTACAAATTTGACGCCACGAAATTCTATCGGGATCGGAACCTGCCTACCAACAGTTAACCCTGAATCCACAAGCATTTGAGCCAGAATAGTTTCATACACTGTCTCAAGCAAGCCTGGGCCTAACTCCTTGTGCAAACTGAAAACACAGTCAATAATGATATTACCAATTTCGTTTTCAGTCATTTGACACTACCTATTAGAATCTGCCACTCTCACAGAGGCACAGAGGTCATGGAGGACACCTTTAAACAAAATCATTTTTTAGAAATAGAGACAGAACAGCCTTTGACTGTGTGCCCTTCTCCGTGCCGCTGCGCCACCGCGAGAGATAAGACTTTTTGGTTTTATCCGTGAAAATCCGCTTAATCCGTGGCTGAAGGTTTTACGCTTCGACTTTTACAGCACATCGGCAAAATGCGGCCTGAGTCTTCTGAAAACCACTGCTCCGAAAATAAAGATGGCAAGCGTTACCGTCCAGTAGTATGCAGTGAGCTCGTAATGTCCCTCCCAGAACCAGACATGGTAGATAAAACTCTCCCTATACCCTTCAACAATGTAATAGACAGGATTGAGCTTTACCATATTCAGATATTTCGGGGGCAGGATTTTCGCAGACCAGAAGATTGGTGTCA
>JACABD010000110.1 GCA_013377075.1 Geobacteraceae bacterium
ACCGGTATCTGGGCGATCTCTTTCTTTTTGGCTTTCATGATGTTGGGGAGGGTGGGGTATCTGGGGATGTTGAGTCCGAGCTGACAGGTGACGACTGCGGGGGTTTTGAGTGTGGCGACCCCTTTGAGACCTCCTTCGAGTTCTCTTTTTACGGTTACTGTGCCGTCAGCGTATGCAAAGCCGACGAGGGTGGTGGCGCAGGAGTAGCCAAGGAGTTCTGCGATGAGGACGCCTACCTGGGCGGAGCCTCTGTCCTGGGACTGCATGCCGGTGAAGATGATGTCGTAGTTATGCTCTTTGGCGTGGGCTGCGATGATGCTTGCGATCTGCCAGGGGTCTTTGCCGGCAGGTTCGCTGTCCTGGATATGGACGGCACGATCTGCTCCCATGGCGAGGGCTTTTTTGATGGCTTCGCCGACTCTGTCGGGGCCGATGGAGAGGACGGTGAGTTCGCACCCTTCTCCTTGGGCTTCCCTTAGTTTGACTGCTTCTTCGACGGCGTATTCGTCGTATTCGTTCATCCGCCAGGCAAGGTCGGTGTCACTGTACCAGACCCCTTTGGCGTCGGGTTTGAATCTGGATTCCATGTCAGGGACTTGTTTGATGCAGACCAGTAGTTTCATTGTTTGTCTCCTTTTCTTTTAAGCACTGATTCTCTCTGCTACTATCTCGGCCAGATCCCGTACGACTATCTGCCCTTCCCCGCCGCCGGTTTTGATGCCGTCTTCGAACATGGTGAGGCAAAAGGGGCAGTTGGAGACGAGGAGGGGTGCGCCGGTTTCAAGGGCCATGCCGACTCGCTTTTCGCTGATTTTGGTGCCGATCTTTTCTTCGGCAAGGATGCGGCCGCCGCCGGCGCCGCAGCAGAAGCTGTCCATGCCGCTCTTTTCCATTTCTTTGATCCAGCCGCCGGTTTTTTCAAGGATGTTTCTTGGGGCGTCTATGATGTCCATGTATCTGCCGATGTAGCAGGAGTCATGGTAGGTGAGCTGGTATGGGTCGGTTTCGGTTATGGTGAGCCTGTCTGTTTTGAGGAGGCTGTTTATGTAGGTGGTGTAGTGCTCTACTTCTATGTCAAGACCGAGGTCTTTATAGTCTCGTGCAAGGGTGTTGAAGCAGTGGGGGCAGGTGGTGACGATCTTTTTGACGCCGTACCCTTTGATGAGTTCGATGTTTTCTGCTGCCATCATCTGGTAGAGGTATTCGTTACCGAGTTTGCGGGCGGGTTCGCCGCAGCATTTTTCTTCTTTGCCAAGGATGCCGACTTTGATTCCGGCTGCGTTGCAGATTTTGATGAAGCTTTGGGCGATCTGTTTGTTCCTTCTGTCAAAGGAGGCGTAGCAGCCGACGAAGTAGAGGATGTCTACGTCGCTGTTGTCTGCCATGACGGCGACGTCGAGGGTGTCGGCCCATTCGGCTCTTGATGCATAGGCGAGACCGAAGGGGTTGCCGTTTACTTCGATGTTGCTGATGGCGGTGCGTACTTCGTCTCCGGGGAAGCTGCCTTCCATGAGGGTGAGGTTTCTTCTCATTTCAAGGATCTTGTTGACATGTTCGTTGTTGGCGGGACAGATGTCCTGGCAGGCGCGGCAGGTGGTGCAGGACCAGAGGACGTCTTCGGTGACGGTTTCGCACAAGGGGGGCGCCGGGACGGTTTCTGCGATTTCGCCGATCTGTTTGATGAGTTTCATGGGGGAGAGTGGCTTGTCTGTTGTGTAGGCGGGGCATCTCTCCTGACATCTTTTGCAGGTGGTGCAGGCGTCGGCGTCAAAGATGTCTTTCCAGGTGAGGTCGGTGATTTTGGCGGCGCCGAACTGCTCACAGGTTTCGTCTTCCATGTTGATGGTGCCTATTGTCCCTTTGGGCTCGAGGGGGGCGAAGAAGGCGTTGGCGCTGGTGGTGAAGATGTGACGCAGTTTGGTGTAGGGTATGGCGCAGAAGAAACCGAGGACGAGGGCCATGTGGATCCACCAGAAGGTTTTGTGAAGGGTGCGGATGGATTCTTCGCTATACCCCATGAATGCCAGGGCGACGAGTTTGCCGACGGGTGAGTAGTTGGCAAGTTCGGGCTTTTGGACTATTTCGGTTACTGCCATGCGGGCTCCTTCGATGAGGAAGCCGGTGATGAGGATGCTGAACAGGAGGGTGTGGATGATTATGTCGTCGTCGGTGGTCTCAAGCCCTTCAGGTTTGATGAAGTAGCGTCTCACAAAGAGGGCGCCGAGCATGACGATGACGATGAGGCCGGCTATGTCGAGGACGATGGAGAAGGCTTTGTAGAATTCGCCGCTTAAAAGGTTTACGCCAAGGACGGGGGTGAAGAAGTCGGCCTGTACCATGACGAGGAGGGTGCCGACGAAGAGTACGCCAAATCCCCAGAAGAAGAGGTTATGGGGGAGGCCGCCGCTCTTGACCCGTGATACTTTCTCCTGGCCGATGACTTCGCCGATCATCCGCCCTACCCGCTCTTCAAAGCGGTCAAAGCGGTTGAGCGGCTTGCCGATGCGATAGAGGGGCAGCCGTTTCCAGAAGCCCCAGGCCAGCACGGCCACTGCCACAAAGCTGAGGATATACATCGGCAGTACTACGCCGTGACCTATGTTCCAGTATATTTCGCGGGT
>JACABD010000111.1 GCA_013377075.1 Geobacteraceae bacterium
TCTACTCTGGAGATGGCCGCCAGTGTTGAAGAGGTCGCCCTGAACATGGATACTCTGCTTGGTGCGGTTGAAGAGGTCAGCTCTTCCATTACCCAGATTGCCGCCGCCATTAGACAGATCAGTCAGGGAGCAGCGACTCTCATGGAAGCATCCAATACGGCTGCATCATCTGTTTACGAGATGAATGCTTCAATCAATGAAGTCGAAAAGAGCTCGCGCGAAGCTGCGGCCATTTCCGGCGGTGTCTTGAAAGATGCCGAAAACGGTATGACCTCGGCAGCCGAGGCTATTTCCGGCATGGATGAAATTCGCCGCTCTTCCCAGATTACTGCTGATGTTATTGCCAATCTGTCCGACAAGGCAGAGAATATCGGATCCATCCTCAAGGTGATAACCGAAGTAAATGAGCAGACTAATCTATTGGCGCTAAATGCCGCCATTATTGCTGCCCAGGCCGGAGATCACGGTAAAGGGTTTGCAGTTGTCGCCGGCGAAATAAAAGAACTTGCCGACAGAACTAAAAGCTCTACCGGTGAAATTTCCAGACTTATTAATGGAGTTCAGGTGGAGACAAAGCGTGCTGTTGACGCAATCTCTGTAGCAGAGAAAAATATCGAAGAAGGTGTTCTGCTATCAACGAAATCCGGCGAGGCATTGCAAAAGATTGTTGTCGGAGTGAAGAGCTCGACTGACCAGATCAATGCCATTGCCCGTGCGGCAACTGAGCAGACTACGGGCAGCAGCTTGATTAACGAATCAGTAGACAAATTTTCCCATATGGTTCAACAGATCGGCACAGCCACTAACGAGCAGGCAAAAGTGAGTGACTTCATTGTCTCTTCCGTTGCAAGGATGCGGTCGCTTGCAGCACAGGTACGGGCATCAACCCAGGAGCAGACAAAAACCAGCAACACAATCGCCAAAGCTACCGAGAAGGTCACCGGCATGATCGGCACTATCAAGACCTCCTGCGACATTCAAACAACTGCCACTGCCAACATTACCAAAGCTGTCAGTGGCATCGAGAATTCCTCAGAGAAAAACCTGGAAGCTGCCTCAATGCTTGACATCGCAGTATCAAGCCTTTCCGAGCAGACAGCCGTTCTCCAGAAAGAGATGGGTGCATTTAAGCTCAATGCCGAACAGTCAGACTCAGTGGCATCATAGGCGTAAAACATACCCATAGTATCCATAAAGGCAAATGTAAATGATCGCTTGACCTCCAAAGGGCGCTATCTTATAAATTAGCCACGAGGATACCAATATGCCCCTTTCCTGGAATGAAATCCGCGACCGCGCCCTGACCTTCTCCCGCGAATGGTCAACTGAGTGCTCTGAAGACGCCGAAGCCAAGAGTTTCTGGGACGGTTTTTTCAATGTATTCGGCATCACCCGCCGCCGGGTCGCCTCCTTTGAAACGCCGGTCAAGCGTGATACCGGCACCGGCTTCATTGACCTGCTCTGGAAAGGTGTGATGCTGGTGGAGCACAAATCCCGCGGCAAAGACCTTGACCGCGCCGCCCGCCAGGCATTCGACTACTTCCCCGGCCTCAAAGAGCGGGACCTGCCACGGTATGTGCTGGTATCCGACTTCGCCCGCTTCCGCCTCTACGACCTGGACAGCAACGAGCAGCACAACTTCACCCTTGCCGACCTTTCCAAAAACATCAAACTTTTCGGCTTCATTGCCGGTTATCAGACCCGCAGCTTTGGTCAGCAAGACCCGGTCAATATCCAGGCCGCAGAAAAGCTGGGTAAATTTCATGATCTCCTGAGAAATTCGGGCTACGACGGCCATCCGCTGGAGGTGCTGCTGGTTCGGGTGCTGTTCTGTCTCTTCGCCGAGGATACCGCCCTGTTCGAGCGCTGTCTGTTTCAGGATTATCTTGAGCAGCGGACAGCCGAAGACGGTTCAGATCTGGGCATGCACCTTGCCAAGCTGTTTCAGGTACTGGACACTCCTGCAGAGCGCCGTTCAACGGCGCTTGACGAGCAGCTCGCCACCTTCCCCTACGTCAATGGTCAGCTCTTCAGCGAAGCACTTCCCATCTCCGACTGCACCCGCCAGATGCGCGATGCGCTGCTCGACTGCTGCGCCCTTGACTGGAGCCGCATCAGCCCGGCTATTTTCGGTTCCCTCTTCCAGTCGATCATGGACACCACCGCCAGACGCAATCTTGGGGCGCACTACACCAGCGAAACCAACATTCTCAAGCTGATCCACCCGCTCTTTCTCGACGGGCTCTGGGCCGAATTCCACAAGGTCAAGAGGAGCCGCAATCAGCTCTTTGAGTTTTTGAAGAAACTCTCAACTCTCACCTTTTTCGACCCGGCCTGCGGCTGCGGCAACTTCCTCGTCATTGCCTACCGTGAGCTGCGCCTCCTGGAGCTGGAGGTGCTGCGTCATGTGCGCCAGCACGACCAGCTGATGCTCGACATTTTCCAGCTCATCGGCGTCAATGTCGATCAATTCCACGGCATCGAGATTGAAGAGTGGCCAGCCCGCATCGCCGAAGTGGCGATCTGGCTCACCGATCA
>JACABD010000112.1 GCA_013377075.1 Geobacteraceae bacterium
AACGATTAAGACTTTATACGGTGCGTAGCGAAGCGTAGCCGCCGGATATAGTCGTGTTGGACTAGACCGTCTTCGCGCCACTGCTCTTGCTATCTGGGATTTTATACCGGATCTTGTCTTTTGGTGGGGCGATAATACTGGCTTTATGAGGGTAATTCAATAAATAACTGTTGTGGTTTTGTCTCTTTCTCGTGATTCTTGCCCGGTTTCTTGCTTGCTTTACGGCTCCTTTTTTACCTTTTTCACTCATTTTCCCCTGCTGCGGACGCACCGGTAGTGTGACGCCGGTTTTTGAGCCGTGTCCTGGTTACTGATTTGTTGCCATTGGCGCTGCTCTTCCTTCAGGCGGGCTTCTGGCCCTTCTCGGCAGCCAGCTGGTTGTAACCATAATCCCTTCCTCGCAGCAGGGACAGCGCTTCTCTGCTTTTGGCGGATCGGGTGCGGCAGCACTCTTTGCCGCCTTTTCCCTTCTCCTTTCTTCCAGTAGCAGTTGCAGCCGCTTCAGGGTCACCCTGTTCCTCGGGCTGAGGAGCCCGTAATATCTGACCTTGTGGAAACCCTGCGGTAGCACATGTTGAAGGTAGCGGCGCAGGAACTCCTTTGCAGGCAGACTCATGCACTTCCACTGCCTTGATTCAGAGTTCTGGTAGCGGAAAGTTACTGCTCCGTTCTGCATGGATATGATCCGGTTGTTGCTGATAGCGATCCGGTGGACGTATCTGCCCAGGTAGCGGAGCACTTTCTTTGCCCGGTTAAAGGTCGGTTTGCAGAAGACCACCCACTCCTTGTCCCAGACCTCTTTAGGAAAGGTTTCATTGTGGAGCGCCTTCTTTGCCATCTTCATAAATCTTCCGCGAAAGCCTCTGGACAGGGCTTGCACAGGGACAAGGAACTTCTTGCGTGATTCTCTCCACTCTCCGTTTTTATCAAGTCCTCCGGCAGGAACCAGCATATGCACGTGGGGGTGGTGCTCTAGTGCTCGTGTCCAGGTATGGAGGACGGTGAGGATGCCGAGCTTGCCCCCGACATATTTGGGATCAAGACCGATGGCGGTGAGTGTTTCAACTGCTGCCTTTATGAGAATATCGTAGAGGAGTTTCTGGTTTCTGCGGACAATATCTCTGAGTTCCGAGGGGATGGTGAAGACCAGGTGGAAGTAGCGCACCGGCAGCAGTTCAGTTTCTCTCTTCTCTAACCACTGCTTTGTTTCTGTGCCGTGGCACTTGGGGCAGCTTCTGTTCTTGCAGGAGTGATAGAGATACTGCTCATGACCGCACTCTTCGCATTCATCAACATGGCCCCCCATGCTCTCTGTCCGGCATTGTGCAATATCAGAGAGTGCCCGCTTATGGCTTGTGAGCATCCTTGAGCCAAACTCATGCAGATACTCCTTGCCGTGGGCTGTGACGATATCAGCCATGGTGACCATGGCTAAAGATCGGACATCAATTCATTGAGACTCTTTGCCAGTCTGCCGGTGAGCATCTCTGTCATATGGGTGTAGATGTTGGTGGTGGAGATGTGACTATGGCCGAGGATCTCTTTTATGGAGGCGGTGTCTTCGCCGTTCTCAAGAAGGTGGGTGGCATAGGAATGTCGCAAGGTGTGGACTGAGGCCGGTTTGCCGATGTTGCTCTTTCTGACAGCTACCCGGAAGGCGGTCTGGATGGTGGCTTTGTTGATGTGGCTGCCTTTGGAGGGGAATAGATACTCGCTGCCTGCGCCAAAGAGCCGGTAGTGGGTCTGCAGCAGCTCCATTGGCCTTTTTGGCAAAGGGACACAGCGATCCTTGTTCCCTTTGCCGTCCCGCACCCAGAGGAGCTTTCTGTCTGTGTCCATGTCACCGATCTTGAGCTGTGCCCCCTCTGACAGGCGCAGACCGCAGGCATAGATGATGGTAAGCGCCATCTTTATGTGTGGCTTCCAGATGCTGGAGAGGAGATGCCGAACCTCCTTTCTGGAAAGTACAACCGGCAGCCGTTTGCTCTTGCCCGGCTTGGTAATGCCAAAAACCTGCCACTGGCGCTGTAAGGTGGTTTCATAGAAGAACTTGATGCCGGAGAGGTAGATGGTGAAGGTGCTCCGGGCGGCTTTCTTCTCATTGCGCAGATAGAGGAAGAATCTGCGGATTTCGTCCTCCGACAACAGATCCGGTGACTTCATGTAGTACTTTGCCAGTCCCCGCACGGCATCCAGATAGCTCTCCCGTGTGCTTTCGGCATACCCGGAAAGTATCAGGTCTTCCATCATTCTTTTGCGTAGCTCTGTCATCTCTTGTCTCCTTTTGGTTTTGATCTATTCGGCCCTCAGGCCGTAATCAGAAAGTTGAAAGGAGAAACTGCAAGATGGCAACAAAAAAGGCAGCCTCATAAGAAGCTGCCCAAGGGGGTCTTAGGTTTTAATTCGC
>JACABD010000113.1 GCA_013377075.1 Geobacteraceae bacterium
TTGATCAGTGATCAATAGCCTTTGCCATGCCCAGACCGGTGTTCTGGCGGACATAGACTTCGTCGAACATCTCTTCAGAGCGTCTGCTCGGGAAGAGGAGTGCGCCGATGATAGCAGCTGCGAAACCCAGAGGAATCGAGATGATGCCCGGGTTTTTCAGCTTGAGGATCGGCTCGCTGAGTCCCATGATCGACTTGCCGTCTTTACCAAGCACGTCTTTCTTTGCCTTCTCAAGAGCTTTTGTATCTTTCTCTGAGAGAGTAGCACCAGGAAGCAGAGCTGCCTGCTTCTTCTCCATGGCAGTAATAACCTTCTCAGCACCCTTGGCCACAAGTTTCGGATAGGTCATGTTCGGAGAAACCATAACCAGACCGATTGATGCAATAGTACCGACAACAAGACCGGCAATAACGCCGCCTGTGTTCATCTTCTTCCAGAAGAGGGAGAGAACAACAACAGGGAGGTTACCGGAAGATGCAACTGCGAATGCAAGAGCAACAAGGTGAGCAACGTTTGCCTTCTCAGCGATAATGCCGATGACGATACCGAGGGCACCAACGCATAGGGAAGTAACACGTGCAGCCATGACCTGCTCGTGCTGATCAGCATGGCCGTCCTTGATGACGTTAACATAGATGTCGTGGGCAATAGCTGCGGAAGCAGCCAGAACCAGACCGGAAACAACGGCAAGGATTGTTGCAAATGCTACGGAGCAGAGGAATGCGAGGAAGATGTCGCCGAGAACAGGAGCGATTTCAGCACCGAGCTGCTGTGCGAGAAGCAGAGTAGCCATGTTGCCGCCGGCATCAACCTGCATGATGCCCTGAGGAGTTACGTTGATAGCTGCACCGAAACCAAGCAGTGTTGTCAGAACATAGAAACCACCGATGATCCACATTGCGATGATAACCGACTTACGTGCTGCCTGTGCTGTAGGAACAGTGAAGAAACGCATGAGGATGTGCGGCATACCTGCAGTACCGAGAACCAGAGCCATACCGAGGGAGATCTGGTCAAGGGGAGCCTTCATGAAGAGAGCCGGCTCAAGGAAGCGCTGGCCTGCCTCAACACCTGAAATGGTGATGCCGTCTTTCAGCAGCATAACTTCAACGTGCTTCTGGATGTCAGGGCTGTTGACGATCATGTCGAAAAACTGGATCGGGTTAAAATTAGCTTTCATGAGGACGAGGAAGGAGAGGAGGAATGCACCTGACATGAGCAGACCGGCCTTGATGATCTGAACCCATGTAGTAGCAGTCATACCGCCGAAAACAACGTAGCCGACCATGAGGATACCAACGCCGATGATTGCTGTCCTGTATGGAACGCCGACAAGAAGGGCCATCAGCTTGCCTGCACCGACCATCTGTGCAGTAAGGTAGAAAGTAGAAACTGCTACTGTTGCAATAGCTGCAACGGCGCGAACGGGCTTAGGCTCTGTACGGAAGGAGAGGATGTCTCCCATGGTGTACTTGCCTGCGTTACGGCACGGCTCGGCAACGATGAGGAGAACCGTGATATAGGCAACAAGCCAGCCTACGGAGTACATGAATCCATCATAACCGTAGAGGGAGATCATTCCGGAAATACCGAGGAACGAAGCAGCTGACATGTAGTCGCCTGCAATCGCCCAACCGTTCTGTGTTCCGGTGATGCCGCCGCCTGCTGCGTAGAAGTCGGCTGCTGATTTGTTCTTGCTGGCTGCCTTGATAACAACCGCCAGGGTGATGCCGATGATTACGGCAAACATGGAAAGGGTGATAGCTTTATTGGCTTTCAGCTCTTTCTTTGGCTTCTCAGGTGCTGCCGGTGCCGGAACGGCAACAGCGGCTGCTGGCGCTGCGGCGCCGGGAGCAGTAACTGCTGCTGCGCCTGGTGCTGCGGGTGCGGCTGCCGGAGCGGCTACAGCAGGAGCTGCGCCAGGTGCTGCAGCTGCTTTCTTGGGCTCCTCAGCAAAGGCGGCTGAGGCAAAGGTAAGTGTCAGTGTTGCTGCTACTAATATCTGCTTGAAAGTCATGTCTCTTATCCTCCTTTCCTAAAGATGAAGTTCGTCGATCAGGGCTTTTGTCATTCTGTCAAAGTCCTTGTTAGCGACGTGTGCATAGTAGTGTGCCAGTGCCCAGGATACAATGAACTGGGAAAGGGCAAATACGTAACCGAAATTGATTACCCCGATAATCTTTACTTTGAAGAGTGTCGGGGCATAGGCTGCACCGATAGGGAGGAGGAAGTAGTAGACAGTGGAGAATATCCACCAGCCGAAAAGGAATGCACTTTTCTTGTGATGTAACTCTTTAAACTTGGGATTTTGGGCTATTGCTTTCCAGTCATACTGCTTTTCTGCCATGGTTAGTACTCCTTT
>JACABD010000114.1 GCA_013377075.1 Geobacteraceae bacterium
ATGGATGCCCTTGAATACCACTCAATGGGGCGCAAAGGAAAGATAGAAGTAATCTCTACAAAACCGTGCCAAACGGCAAAAGATCTGTCGCTCGCCTATTCACCCGGCGTTGCCGAGCCATGTCTTGCAATCCAGCAGAATCCGGAAGACGCCTACAAGTATACTGCAAAAGGGAACCTGGTTGCAGTTGTCTCCAACGGCACAGCAGTTCTCGGCCTTGGTAACCTTGGCGCCCTTGCAGGCAAGCCGGTCATGGAGGGGAAAGGGATCCTCTTCAAGCGCTTTGCCGACATAGATGTTTTTGATATCGAACTCGACACCGAAGATCCGGATGAGATCATAAAGGCCTGCCAGCTCCTTGAGCCCACCTTCGGCGGCATCAACCTCGAAGACATCAAGGCACCGGAATGTTTCTATATCGAAGAGACCCTCAAGAAGACCATGAATATTCCTGTCTTCCACGACGACCAGCACGGCACTGCCATCATCTCCTCTGCAGCACTCATCAACGCCCTCATGCTCGTTGGCAAGAAGATCGAGGATATCCGCATTGTCGTTAACGGTGCCGGCGCCTCGGCCAACTCCTGCGCAAAGCTTGCCATCTCCCTCGGCGTCAAACCGAACAACATGATCATGTGCGACACCAAAGGGGTTATCTACAAAGGGCGTGTCGAAGGGATGAATCCCTACAAGGCACTCTTTGCCGCCGACACCCACTTCCGCACCCTGGAAGAAGCAGCAGCCGGAGCCGACGTCCTCTTCGGCCTCTCCGCAAAAGGCGCCTTCACCCAGGAAATGATTGCCAGCATGGCTCCAGACCCGATCATCTTTGCCATGGCCAACCCCGATCCGGAGATCACCCCGGAAGATGCCTATGCAGTCCGCAAAGACGTCATTATTGCCACCGGCCGCTCCGACTATCCCAACCAGGTCAACAACGTTCTCGGTTTCCCCTTCATCTTCCGTGGCGCCCTTGACGTACGCGCCAGCTGCATTAACGAAGAGATGAAACTGGCAGCAGTACAGGCCCTGGCAAAGCTTGCCCGTGAAGAAGTGCCCGACTCTGTCTGCAAAGCCTACGGCAATGTCAAATTTACCTTCGGTCGTGACTACATCATCCCCAAGCCATTCGACTCGCGGGTTCTGCTCCATGTTGCACCGGCCATAGCCCGGGCAGCCATGGAAACAGGAGTTGCACGTCAGCCGATTGAGGATATGGAAAAATATATCGAGCACCTTGAATCAACTCAAGGCAAATCGAAGGAGATCACCCGTAACATCATCAACAAGGCCAAGGCTGATCCAAAGCGTATCGTCTTCCCCGAAGGTGATAACGAAAAGATTCTCCGCGCTGCAAAGGAACTTATCGACGAAGGAATCGCCATCCCCATCCTCATCGGTGACGAAAAGAAGATCAACAAAATCATCGCCGAACTTGGTCTTGATCTAAGCGGCGTAACAATAATCAACCCGGCAACATCGAAAAAATCCGAAGGGTACGCCGATGAACTGTTCAGACTCCGCCAGAGAAAAGGGATGACTCTCTCCGAATCCAAAAGGGTCATCACCCGCAAATCCCGTATCCACTTCGGCTGCATGATGGTACGCCAGGGTGACGCAGACTCCCTTCTCTCCGGCATAGACACCCATTATCCTGAAACGATCCGCCCTGCCCTTGAGGTTATCGGCAAGCAGGAAGGTCTTTCCAGTGTTCACGGTCTCTACATGATGGTCTTCAAGAACAAGGTCGTACTGATGGCCGACACCACCGTCTGTATCGACCCGACCGCCGAGGAGCTGGCCGAGACAGCCATCCTTGCAGCTGACAAGGCAAAGATGCTCGACATCGAACCGACAGTTGCCATGCTCTCCTTCTCCAACTTCGGCTCAGCAAACCACCCGCTGACAACAAAAGTGAAAAAGGCTACAGAAATAGTCAAGGCACGGGCACCTGAACTGGTTGTTGATGGCGAAATGCAGGCAGACACAGCCGTTTCCACCGATATTCTTCAGAAGAGCTTCCCCTTTGCCAACCTCAAAGAGGCGGCAAACATCCTCATCTTCCCGGATCTGAACTCCGGCAACATCTGCTACAAGCTTCTCCACCACCTGGGTGAGGCAGAGTCCATCGGCCCGATCCTCATGGGGATGAACAAGCCGGTGCATGTACTGCAGCGGGGCGATGATGTCTCCGATATCGTCAACATGGCCGCAATCGCTGTTGTGGATGCGCAGAATATTTAGAGG
>JACABD010000115.1 GCA_013377075.1 Geobacteraceae bacterium
GCGTCAACAGTCCAGGTCTCCTGCTCCGGCAGGTCGGAAACTATGGCCCAGTAGACCTTTTCGACCCGGCTGTTTTTAAGCTCGTCTGAGATGTATGTTGCCGCCTGTTTGTTCTTCGGAAAGAACATGACACCGGAAGTGCCGCGATCCAGGCGATGGATGACCCGTGCAGGTTCACTGCTCCCTTCTCCCTTCAGATACATGGCAACAGCATATTCGGCTGTCCCCTTAAGCTGGTAGGGGGTTCGCTGGCTGTTGATCCCCGAAGCCTTGTTCAGGGCCAGAAAGTGGCGATCTTCAAAAAGCAGCTCCTCTTTTTTCAGGCAGACATCAACAAATCTCTCCGGCTCCATTACCCCGATAATTATCTCGTCACCCTGGCGAACCTCCCTTGAGGCGACCCGTACCATTACCTGATTCACGGCGCAGCCGCCAAGGTCGATTATCCGGCGAAGCTGTGTTTTCGAGAGCTGTGGGAAAATCGCTTTTGCAGCGTCATCCAGCCTTTGGCCGGACTGTTCGAAGGGGATATGTGATGTGAGTATCATGGTGTTATGGATTCTCCAGGGTTGATCTTCATTCAACCTAACTGAACTCGTGCCTATTTTCCAGATGATATTTTATTTTAATATTAAAAATTAGGAAAAACTTATTTAATTGCTTGCCAAATCTTGAACCTATTGTATAAAGTAGTATTAATACACATTAATATATGATTGGCTAACTGCCTGAATTTACACATATTAGATGCATGGGAGTTGTTAAAAGGAGGTTGTCATGGCTCGAAAAATAATTGCTGATGAAGCCAAATTGGGTGCTGTAGCCAGACTAACGGTTAAAAACACAGATACTCTAAATGTAGTACAACCCATAAAAACGCACACTCTGCCTCTGCCTGAAGAGGAGAAAGAAAAAGATATTGAGAGGGTTTCAAATGTCAGGGTGCAGGAAGAAACAGTTTCTGATTCGGTCATGGCACTGTCTGATCAGCCGGTGCTTCTTGCCATGGCAGAAGGAGCAATCCCTGCGGGGAGCGACCCTCCCAAAAGCGAGACAAAGGGTGATGATGATTCCCATGACAAAGGTGGCTGGTGGTGGCTTGGTGGCGGCCTTGGTGTTGCTGCAATTGGTGGCGGCATAGCGCTTTCACATAAAGGTGGCGATGGTGCAGCAGCCCCGCAGATAACTGTAACGGGCAAGGTTACTGATGGGCCGGTAAGCGGGGCAAAGCTTTACGTAGATGTAAATCATAATGGAATTTACGATGCTGCGGATAAACCGCTTCTGGATGTAAACGGGGTGCAGGTTACTACAGATGCTAGCGGAAACTTCAGCTTTGTAACAGTTGAGAATTTTGAGACAAAGCAGTTTGTCTCCCATGGTGGCATTGATACGGTAACCAACAAACCTGTCACAGTTGACTATACGGCGCCTATCGGCTACCACTACTTAAACCCGATAACAAGCCTGATCGCAGCATATATGGATGCAAATCCGGGAGTCACTGCCGCTCAGGCCGAAGCGACAGTCGAATCAGCTCTGGGCTTGCCAAATCTCGATTATGCGACGTCAGATCTTTTTGCTCCTGATGCGCCTCTGGCTGCACAACAGGCGGCAGCAATTCTTGCAGCAAGTGCGCTGATAATTGAGCAGACCGGAACAACTGATGACAGTTTTCAATATCTGGTTGAAAATCTCGGAGGAGGCAGTAATACGGATTCGATTGTAACGGCAGTCGTATCAGATCCTGCTGTTGCCGGTACAGATGCTGAAATACAGCTGCAAAATACTGTTGAAGCAGTAAAAGATGCTCAGAGTGTTGATGGAATCGGTAATGCCATGAACGATAATATCTTTGCCAATCTGACTATAAAAAACAGCGACGGAAATAATAATAATCAACTGGATGTTGGTGAGACCATTTCGGCAATGCTCGGGGTCGGCTTAACTGAAGACGGGCATGTAAGCTATCAATGGGAGGTTAGCGCTGATGGAACCACCTGGGTTCCAGTAGTTGGGGCAACCGCTGAGACTTTACAGCTTACTTCAGCAGAGGCTGGAGAGCACTTAAGGGTAACATCGACCTATACTGATCTGAATAGCAAAGTGACAACTTATCACAGTGCTGATCTGGGAATTGTCAATGGTCTGGTCAATGAAGCACCAAGCATCACCAGTGG
>JACABD010000116.1 GCA_013377075.1 Geobacteraceae bacterium
GCAACCATGGAACTCTTTACCGGCAAGTGCACGGTAAAGAGTGACCCTTCACCGACAGTGCTCTTCACACTGATCTCTCCGCCATGGCGTTTGACAATATTGTATGAGAGCGCCAATCCCAAGCCGGTCCCTTTGCCGACATCCTTTGTCGTAAAAAACGGGTCCCAGATCCGGTCGATAATTTCATTGGCAATACCGCAGCCGTTGTCACGCAACTGAATAATAACCGCATGGTCATATACTGAATATTTCGAAGACATCTCAACCCTGCCACCCTCACAGATCGCATGGCAGGCATTAACCAGCAGATTCATGAAAACCTGGCGCAGCGACGCGGGATCACCGAGGATGTCAGGAATATTCTCATCCAGCCTGGTTACAACATCAATCTCGCCATAATTAGGCTGATGCTTGATAAGCTCCAGTGTTTCAAGCAGCAGGAGATTAAGGTCTACCCTGGAGTTCAAACCGTCGGATTTTCTGCCAAAGTTGAGCAGACCGCTGATAATCCCTTTGCAGTTATAAGCCTCCCTGACAATGACCTCAAGATATTGCGGAAATTCGTTCAGCCTGCTGTCAGAAGCCAATGTCGGTTCGGCACGAAAGCGGCGCAGAAGCGCCTCTGCATAGCCCGCAACAGAGGTGAGCGGATTGTTTATTTCATGGGCAACACCGGTGGCCAACACGCCGATACTGGACATTTTTTCAGTCTGGATCAATTGCATTTCATGGACCCTTTTCAGGGTCACATCCCGCATGAAAACAAGAGCTCGGGTTTTTTCTCCCAGTTCGTCATGGATGGGGTTAGCGGTGATGTCAATATAGCGAGGGCTGTGACCTTCACGGACAGAGACCATTGATGTCTCCACCCGTTCACCGTGCAATGCCAGCTCAACGGGACAGTTAAGTGGCGATAAGGGAACATCCGGATGAAACACGTCCCGGCAGCCACCGTTGGCAAGAATTTCCTCGGTAAAAAACTGGGAACAGATATGGTTGAAATGCTGAATTAAGCCGTTATGATCAAAAACAACGACACCATCATTGACCGAGTCAAAAATTGCCTGCAATTCGTTTTTCTTGTTGCGTAACCTGACCTCGTCCTGCTTGCGCTCGGTTATATCCTGAGTTGTACCGAACAGCTTCACAACCTGCCTGGCGATATTAACCGATGGCTCAACGATCGTATAAACCCACTTGGAGGTGCCGTCTCTCAGCAGCAGTCGATGTTCGATTTCATAATTTGTTCCCAGTTCGGCGCCACGACGCATCAATTCCATGACAGATGCACGGTCCTCGGGATGGATCAGACCCGCCAGGGCTTCGGGAGTGGCCTCCTCGCGGCTGAGCCCCATGATACGGAGCAGTTCGTCTGAAAGACGCAATTCACCGCTCAAGGGTTCCGAGCGCCAGGAACCGACATGGGACATGGACTGGGCCTTGGCAAGGTTGTATTCACTCTCGCGCAGGAACTCCTCCCACCTTTTGCGCTCCGTAATATCCACCATGGCGGCATAACACTCATTACCTGATTCAGTTGCCATGGCCTCTATTCGTACAAAAACCGGCTGACTATCACTTTTTATCAGCTCCAGCCTGCAGGTCATTTTTTCATGGCTGGCAAATACCATCCGCATGAAATCGGAAAAAAGGTAACGATCCTTATCGGCAACCAGATGATCAAAACGCCGGTTAATCAGCAGCGAGCGCTCAATCTCCAGCATATTGGCACCGGTCAGGTTGACTGATTTAATTCCACCATTCCGATCAAAAGAGAAATAACCGACCGGGGCAAAGTCGTAGAGAAGAGCGTATTTATTCCGTTCATCTTCCAGTGCGGCGTTGGCATACTGCAACTCTTCAATCTGCTTTTCCATCTCATGCTGACGGGTTGAATGTTTTTGAAGGAGTTTGGTCAGATTAATTGCTCTGGAAGGCGCAGGTGCATCTGCCCCATCACGAACGGGTGGCTTGTCATTGCGCAGGTTCATTACCGTTGGGCCTTTTTGTAGCAGGTTCCAAGGGCATCG
>JACABD010000117.1 GCA_013377075.1 Geobacteraceae bacterium
GCCGGGCTCTTCGCCACGCTGATGCCGCACTCTTCGAGGGTGGCTATCTTTTCCGCTGCGGTTCCCTTGCCTCCGGAGATGATGGCGCCGGCGTGGCCCATTCTTTTGCCCGGAGGGGCGGTTACTCCGGCTATGTAGGCGGCTACGGGCTTCTTCATGTTTGCTTTGACAAAGTAGGCTGCCTCTTCTTCTGAACTTCCGCCGATCTCGCCGATCATGATGACTGCTTCGGTGTTGTCGTCTTCTTCAAACATTCTGAGGACATCAAGATGATTTGTGCCGTTGACCGGGTCTCCGCCTATGCCGACGCAGGTGGACTGGCCAAGGCCTAGGCAGGTGAGCTGCCAGACTGCTTCGTAGGTTAAGGTGCCGCTTCTTGAGACTACGCCGACTTTGCCGGGTTTATGGATGTAGCCGGGCATGATGCCGATCTTGCATTCGCCGGGGGTGATGACGCCGGGGCAGTTGGGGCCGATGAGTCTGGTGTTTCTCCCTTGCATGTACTGTTTGACTTTTACCATGTCGAGTACGGGAATTCCTTCGGTGATGCAGCAGATGAGTTCTATGCCTGCGTCTACTGCTTCCATGATGGAGTCGGCTGCAAACGGGGGGGGAACGTAGATGACGGATGCTGTTGCGCCGGTGCCCTCTACTGCTTTTTTGACGGTGTCATAGACGGGGAAGCCGTCTATGGTGGTGCCGCCTTTGCCGGGGGTGACGCCGCCGACCATTTGGGTGCCGTAGTCTCTTGCTCCCTGGGCGTGAAAGAGGCCGGTGGCTCCGGTGATCCCCTGGGTGATGACGCGGGTATTTTTGTTGACCAGGATGCTCATTATTTCCCACCTCCTACGGCTTTGACAATTTTCTGGGCGGCGTCGGCCATGCCGTCGGCGGCGACTATGTCGAGTCCGCTTTCGGCGAGCATTTTCTTGCCTATCTCTACGTTGGTTCCTTCCAGTCTTACGACAAGGGGAACGCTTAAGGAGACCTGTTTGGCGGCTTCGATGACGCCGGTGGCGATGATGTCGCATTTCATGATGCCGCCGAAGATGTTGACGAGGATCCCGCGTACGTTGCTGTCACTGAGGATGAGTTTGAAGGCTTCGGTGACTCTTTCTATGGTTGCCCCGCCCCCTACGTCCAGAAAGTTGGCAGGGTCGCCGCCGTAGTGTTTGACTATGTCCATGGTGGCCATGGCTAGGCCTGCTCCGTTGACAAGGCAGCCGATGTTGCCGGTTAATGATATGTAGGAGAGGTCGTGCTGGGAGGCTTCTACTTCGTTTGGATCTTCTTCGTCAAAGTCGCGCATGTCGCCGATCTTTGGATGGCGGAAGATGGCGTTGTCGTCAAAGCCGAACTTTGCATCGAGGGCTATGAGGCTGTTCTCTTTGGTGACAACGAGGGGGTTGATTTCCAGCATGGAGCAGTCACAGGCGATGAAGGTGGTGTAGAGGGCCTGGAGGAGGCTGACTGCTTTGTTTATTGTTTTGCCGGAGAGGCCAAGGCTAAAAGCGATGTTCCGGCACTGGAAGGGGGTGAGACCCACCAGTGGGTCGATGATTTCGGTGAAGATCTTTTCGGGGGTTTTTGCTGCGACTTCTTCGATGTCCATGCCACCTTCGGTGGAGGCCATGACTGCTACTTTGGAGGTGGCACGGTCTACGACGAGGCTGACGTAGAGTTCACGGGCTATGTTGCAGCCGTTTTCGACCAGAACGCGGGTGACGAGCTTACCTTCTGCTCCGGTCTGGTGGGTACGAAGGGTCATGCCGAGGATCTCGCGGGCAAGCATTTTTACTTCGTCGGCGGTGCGGGCAAGTTTGACGCCGCCGCCTTTGCCTCTGCCGCCTGCGTGGATCTGGGCTTTTACGACCCAGGGACCGTCGCCAAGGCGTTTGGCCCACTCACGGGCGCTGGCGCTGTTGTAGCAGACGTGGCCGTCCGGTACCGGTACGCCGAATTTCCTCAATATCGCTTTTGCCTGGTACTCGTGAATGTTCAT
>JACABD010000118.1 GCA_013377075.1 Geobacteraceae bacterium
CACAAAAGGACCTGACATGCGCAGTATGATATTTTTCCTGGCTCTGCTGCTGGCGACATGGGTCTCCTGCCCCGCCCTCTGCCTTGCAGAGATGCCGGTGCCGGTTCTCAAGGGAATCCGGGTTTTCCCTGCCGGTGAGAGTTTCGGTGTGGAAATCACCACCGATAAGGATCTCGTCTATACCTGCACCAAAATACCGCCACTGCGCAAAATCATCGTCGATCTACCCAACACTGAGCCGGGGCGGCCCGACACTGAATACAAGATAGACTCGGCCCTGATCGCCGACATCCGCTTTGCCAGGATATTTATCAACGATGTGCTGATTACCCGGATTTTGATCAACCTGAAAGAGGATGCCGATTATTCAGCCAGCCTTGATCCTTCCAACCGGAAAAGTCTGACAGTGATGCTGCACAAGGTGGCAGCGGCAGCAGCCCCGGCGGTAGTGTCCCCCGGCAGCACGAATCTGCCACAGTCAGGCGTATCTCGACCGGAAGTGAAGCCGCTCAATACGGAGCCACCCTCACCTGTCACGGTCAGCGCCGTGAGTTTCACCGCGGATGCCATCGATATTCACACAAACAGCCAAGTTGCAGAATTCAAAGCCTTTACCCTGCCAGAGCCTGGACGGCTGGTGATCGACATTCCGGCGGCACGCAGCAGCATAAAAGCAATTACGGTGCCGGCCAATGGCTTTGGTATTGTCTCGGCGCGAATCGGTAAGTTTGAAGGGAAGCTGCGGCTGGTGTTTACTACGGGGCGACAACCGTTTCCCGGCTATAGCGTGGAGAAGCAGAGCACAGGACTGCGGGTGCGATTACGAAAAGGTGCAATGGAAAAGCCGTCGTCTGAATCGGCCGAACTGCGGGAATGAGTAACCCGGATGATCACCGGGCAATCAACAACAAAACGAATCAATGATCCTGCGGGCGATACTGCGTGTCGGTGGGAGAGTGGGCAGATTTGAGACGGGAAACCAGCGGGCATCTTCAAGTTCTTTATAATCGACGACCAGTTCACCACCGGCATAGTTAGCAACAAAACCGACCATAACCTGTGAAGGAAAGGGCCAGCTCTGGCTCCCCACATAGGTAATGTCACAAATATCTATGCCGGTTTCTTCTTTCACTTCTCGTGCGGCACATTCCTCCAACGATTCTCCCAAACCAAGAAAACCGGCTGTCAGACTGTACCGTCCTGTCGGCCAGGCGGCATTTCTAACGAGCAGCACTTCATCGTCACGCCGTACCAGGACTATTGCACAGGGGGAGATTTTAGGAAACTGCCGGGCGCTGCAAAGAGAACAGTGCCTCCCCCATTCCCGTGAAAAAGGCAGGGTTCTGCCGCCGCACAGGGAGCAGAAGCGGCTCTGCCCTTCCCAGTGAAGGATCTGCCTGGCAAGACCGCAGATACCAAGGGTGGCGTTATCCACCGTTTGCACGGGGGCATTGAGTGCCTCGGCCATGAACGGCGGCTGAATGACAGCGCTTGAATCAAGCCCGAAGATACGCAAGGGGCGACCGCGCCACAAGCCGATTTCAAGGACAGTAGCAGGTGTTGTCAGCCAGACTGGCAGCTCCCCGAAGGGAAGAGCCGGCATGGCTTCTCCGACCTGCAAAATCATCATATTCCCCTGAAGAATGGCCCAGTATCCGGGCTCATAACTTCCTGACAAGCTGTAGGGCAGAGACGGAGAAAACAACTCTTTGATGAAACTGTGATTGAAGGGGATATGTATCAGGTCGGGGTAGTTGTCCATCACGGCGCAACCATGGAACTCTTTACCGGCAAGTGCACGGTAAAGAGTGACCCTTCACCGA
>JACABD010000119.1 GCA_013377075.1 Geobacteraceae bacterium
TCCCCTGTACGGTGAATCCAACCCTGTCGTGAGACAGCGTAAACCAAGTACTAGCCGAAGGCAAGGGCGTCTCCGTGAGGAGGGGTCTGGAGGAAGCCGGAGCGCAAAGCTATGAGCCGACGAACAGAAACAGCATACAAGGCCATCATCCGGGCAAGTCAGCACAACATGACGAAGTCCCATGGATTCAGGAGAAATGGTAAATGCTGCGGTTGTGTAGCGACAGTTCACGTTCTTATCCGGGGAGATCTGTCCGAATTGCCGTCCCAGATACTTGGGTCTGCGCACTGCATGGCAACATGCTGGGTATCGGGCAGAAGTCAGCAGAAGCCATAGTAGGCGTAGGACGTTGCCGCCAGCGATACGGCAACTGGAAACAAGCCCGGGAGAGTCCGGGAAGCCTTACCCCGCCGAAGGGCCGAACGAAGAAAGGGGAGGAGCACCAGTGAGCTTTCATGACATATCGAACCCGTCCGGGGGAATGCCCATGGAGCGCGTCATTGACCAGCCAACCCCGGAGCAACACCTACTGGAGCGGATACTTTCTTCAGAGAACATGGAGTTGGCGTGGAAACGGGTCAAAGCCAACAAAGGCAAACCCGGCGTCGATGGCATCACCATCGAACAATTCCCCGACCATACCCGGCCACTCTGGGGCGACATCCGCGCATCGCTTGTAGCAGGTAGTTACCAACCTTTGCCGGTAAAGCGGGTGGAGATTCCCAAGGCAACGGGTGGAACCCGTCCTTTGGGGATACCCATTGTACTTGACCGGCTGATCCAACAGTCCATTGCCCAAGTGTTGACACCGATCTTCGATCCGGACTTTTCGGAATCGAGTTTCGGTTTCCGTCCCCGTCGTTCAGCGAAAGATGCTGTCCGTCAGGTGCGGGAGTACATCGGACAGGGCTACCGTATTGCCGTAGACATTGACCTTGCCAAGTTCTTTGACACGGTCAACCATGACCTGCTCATGACATGTGTGGGCAGGAAAGTTCACGACAAGCGGGTATTAGCCCTGATCGGCAAGTACCTACGGGCCGGGGTGCAGGTGAACGGGCGACTGGAAAAGACTCGTCTGGGAGTTCCCCAGGGTGGTCCTCTCTCGCCGCTTTTAGCCAACATTCTCCTCGACACACTGGACAAAGAGCTTGAGAAACGCGGTCACAAGTTCGTCCGCTACGCCGACGACTTCGTCATCCTCGTCAAAAGCCAGCGTGCCGGAGACCGGGTAATGGAAGGGATGAAAACCTTCCTGACCAGCAAACTCAAACTCACAGTCAATGAAACCAAGAGTGCGGTAGCAAGAACATCCCGCATCGAATTCCTCGGTTTCATCTTCAGCGGCACCCGCATCATCTGGTCTGACAAGGCATACAAGGAATTCAGACGCCGAGTCAGGAAACTAACCGGAAGAAGCTGGCGGGTCTCCATGAAGTACCGGATGTACAAACTGGCTCAATATCTCCGTGGCTGGATGGGGTACTTTGGAATATCGGAGTATTACCGTGAAATCCCGGAAATAGACGGCTGGATACGGCGCAGGATACGGCTGTGCTACTGGAAACAGTGGCGCTGGTGTCGTACCAAGATCAAGAACCTTCTGGCCCTTGGTACCAACATCCATACAGCCATCCGTGCAGGTCTGAACAGAAGTGGCCCGTGGGCCATGTCCCGAAGACTTGCCGCCCATACCGGTTTGACCAACAAATGTCTGAAGGATCAAGGTTTATTATCTGTCAAAGAACTGTGGGTGAAGCTTCACTACCCGGCTACGGCCCGGTAATTCTATCGA
>JACABD010000012.1:0-33738 GCA_013377075.1 Geobacteraceae bacterium
TTTGGGCTATTGCTTTCCAGTCATACTGCTTTTCTGCCATGGTTAGTACTCCTTTCGTTTGGATTTTTGACAGCATTGGTGAGCGGCGTCCCGCCCGCCGTGACGGTGATACTCTTTACGATCCTCCTTTTGTTATTTCGTTAAATTACAACGGCTTTTGTTAATACTTCGCATATCCGAATTTCATCGAAAGCATGTCAGCCCCTTCTAAAAGCGAAGGAGCAATCTCATTTTCTATTCTCTCAGCTACTAGCCTGAAAGCGGGACCCAGAAGAGTAATTGCCCCTACAACCTTGCCGGCGTAATCCTTTATTGCAACGGCCACATCGGTTATACCTTCGCCCAACCCATCGTAATCAACTGCCACCTTCTTCTGCCTGATCTCGCCAAGTTCGTGTTCTAGCCTGGCAAGATCCTCCGGAGCCATCTTTCGTCGCCCTTTTTTGAAGAATTTCTCAAGCAGATCAGATGATTCTAGAGCTTTTATGACTTTACCTGGAGCATTGGAGAGACATGGAAATTTCTTGCCGACCAGAGATGCAGTCTTTACGGTATGGGCGCCATCAACCATGTCAAGGAACAGAATCTCTTCGCCAAGAAGGACTGTCAGATAGACAGCCTCTTCGTGCCGTTTTGCCAGCTCTTCCATGACAGGATGAGCATGCTTGATAAGATTTGCACCTTTTATGAACCGCTGGGCAAGTCCAACCGTGTTAAGCCCTATCCTGTAAACGCCGCTATGCTCTTCGCGCTGCACAAGATCCCTGCTCTCAAGTGTTGCAAGAAGACGAAAAGCCTTGTTTCTGCTGATGCCGAGCTTTTCTGCAAGGTGCGGCAGAGTCGCATCAACAGACTCGTCTGCAAGCAGCTCTAAAATATCCAGAGCCTTTTCGACACTTTGCACCGAATAGCTGCTCTTGCTTCTGAACATTGACCGCCCTGTTTACATTAGATTTGAACGACCGTTTTATATATTAGTATTTTTAATTTTGATTTTTTTTAGCACGTCGTTTTATTCATGTCAACGCAAAATTTTACTTTTTTAAATTACTGTCAGTATTCATCTGTTATTTCGGATATTTACCCACTCTTAGACATAGCTCAAATCTACACTAAATGCTTCCACAAACAGATTCAAACAAGGGTTTATCAAACTAATTAAAAAGGCATCTATTCAAGCAGCCGGGCACAGATTTTCTTGCTTTACAGCATAAGGACACCATGATAATATTTTTTGCTTTTGAACCACTCAATATCAATCAGGAGTTGCACGATGTCAGGACATAATAAATGGAGCACAATCAAACATAAAAAAGGCGCTGCTGATGCAAAACGCGGCAAAGTCTTCACAAAGATTATCAAGGAGATTTCCGTTGCGGCAAAACTCGGCGGCAGTGATCCAGCAGCCAACCCGAGACTGCGGACTGCCATAGATAAAGCAAAGGGCGAGAACATGCCCAAGGACAACATCGAACGTGCCATCAAAAAGGGTGCCGGTGAAATGGATGGTGTCAATTACGAAGAGATTGTCTACGAAGGCTACGGCCCTGCCGGAGTGGCTGTTCTTGTTGAGGTTATGACCGATAACCGTAACAGAACCGTTTCAGATGTACGCAGCATCTTCTCAAAATGCAACGGCAACATGGGTGAAACCGGTTGTGTCTCCTGGATTTTCGATAAGAAGGGGCTGATACTCTTTCCAAAAAGTATTGATTTCGACAAACTCTTCGAAGCAGCCATCGAAGCCGGTGCAGACGATGTTGCCGAGCAGGATGAACAGTTCGAAGTCACAACTGAACCGGCCGCTTTCATGGAGGTGCGTGATGCCCTGACAGCCGCCGGTTTCAAGTTCGAGTCGGCAGAGATCACCATGATCCCGCAGACAATGGTGAAGCTTGAAGGCAAACAGGCAGAGAGCATGCTGAAGATGATGGACAAGCTTGAAGATAACGACGATGTTCAGAATGTCTATGCAAACTTCGACATCTCGATGGAAGAGATGGAAAAGATGATGTAGATGATTATTCTGGGGATTGATCCTGGTTCACGTATAACCGGCTACGGAATAATCCGCAAACAAGGCAACCGCCTGCTGCATATAGACAATGGCGCCATATTTACCGAAAACGCCGTTGATTTTCCCGGCAGATTGAAGCGGATTTTTGATGGTCTTACCGAGGTTATCGAAAAGTACCCCCCTGACGCAGTAGCCATCGAGGATATGTTCTTTGCCAACAACGCCCAGAGTGCCCTCAAACTTGGCCAGGCCCGTGGAGCAGCCATTGTAGCCGGTGTCAATGCCGGCCTGCCGGTATTTGAATATACTGCTCTCCAGGTGAAGCAATCTGTTGTCGGCCATGGCAAGGCTGCCAAAGAGCAGGTTCAGCAGATGGTGAAGGTTCTCCTTGGCCTGCCGGAAATCGCCCAGGCAGATGCTTCCGATGCACTGGCAGTTGCTATCTGCCACGCGAACTCATCGCTGCTAAAAAGCCTGACCGCAAATCTTTCCCATTTCAGAAAACCGGGAACGCTCCGATGATTGCACTTCTAACCGGGAAGATCGCCGGCAAAACACCTGACTCTGTCATTCTCGATGTAAACGGTGTCGGCTACCGCGTGCAGATACCGTTCTCCACCTTTTTTGCTCTCCCTGAAGAAGGTGGAACCATAACGCTCAACATCCACACCCATGTAAAAGAGGATGCAATAAATCTTTTCGGTTTTCTCACCCCTAAGGAGAAGCAGTTCTTTCAGCTCCTCATTCTGGTCTCCGGTGTCGGCCCAAAGCTTGCCAGAGACATCCTCTCCAACATTCAACCTGACGACCTAGCCTCGGCACTATGCAGAGGTGATATTGTCAGGCTTTCAGCCATACCCGGAATCGGCAAAAAAACATCGGAGCGGCTTGTACTCGAACTCAAAGACAAGGTTGTCAAGCTCGGCCTGATGCCTGAGCCCGGCAAAGGGGCACCTCTGTCAACGGTTGATGCATCTGTCCGTGATGATGTGGCTTCAGCCCTTATCAACCTGGGATACAAAGAGGCAATTGTCTCCAAAGTTCTTGCTGAAATGGGGAGCGATGGCGATGCGCCGATGGAAACAGTTCTCAAGCTCGCCCTGAAAAGGCTGATGAAGTAGCATGACACGGGTAATCGAGCCAATGGCTACTGATGAAGAGCTCTATATGGAGAGCAGCCTGCGTCCCCGCACTCTGGAAGAGTACGTTGGTCAGGAAAAGGCAAAGGGGAACCTGCGGATCTTCATAGATGCCGCTAAGCAGCGCAGCGAGGCTCTCGACCACGTTCTTCTCTACGGCCCGCCCGGGCTTGGCAAGACCACCCTGGCAAACATCATTGCCTGTGAGATGGGGGTCAACATCAAGTCCACCTCGGGGCCGGTTATCGAGCGCCCCGGCGATCTGGCAGCAATCCTCACCAACCTTGAAGCCAACGATGTCCTCTTTATCGATGAGATCCACCGCCTCTCCCACACAGTTGAAGAGATTCTCTACCCGGCTATGGAGGATTTCCAGCTCGACATCATCATCGGTCAGGGGCCCAGCGCCAGAACTATCAAGCTAGACCTCCCCAAATTCACTCTGGTCGGGGCAACCACCCGGGCAGGACTCCTGTCATCCCCTTTGCGCGACCGTTTCGGCGTTATCTCCAGGCTCGAATTCTACACCGATAATGAGCTTGCCTTTATAGTCCGCCGCTCAGCCCGTATCCTCAATATCGGCATTGTCGAAGAGGCTTCACTGGAACTGGCCCGCAGAAGCCGGGGCACCCCCAGAATTGCCAACCGCCTGCTGCGTCGTGTGCGCGACTTTGCCCAGATTCTTGGCGACGGCACCATCACAATGAAGATAGTCAAGGAATCGCTCAAGCTTCTTGAAGTTGATGAAATGGGTTTCGACAACATGGATCGCACCGTCCTGCTCACCATCATCGACAAGTTTGGCGGCGGCCCAGTCGGTCTGGACACCCTGGCAGCGGCTATCTGTGAGGAGAGCGACACCATTGAGGATGTAATAGAACCGTTTCTTATCCAGCAGGGTTTTTTAAACCGTACCCCGCGAGGCCGTGTGGCAACCCGCGCCGCCTATCTCCACTTTGGACGAATTGCCCCTGAAACTCCGCAAGGAGCACTCTTCTAGCGATGCAGCTCTTCTTCGATTTTCCGGTAAACCCTGACTACAGCTTCAAAAGTTTTGTCGCCTGTAGCGGCAATCAAACCGCCCTCAAGTTTGTGCAGCGGGTCATTTCGGGCGAAGAGAGCCTGCTCTACCTCCACGGTGACAGCGGATCTGGCAAAACCCACCTTCTGCATGCCGCAGCAAAAGAACTTGCAACCAGAGGCTCAGTTCCAGTAATACCGGTTGAACTTGTTACCCATGACAACCTTGAAGAGATCACAACATCGGCAGCAACCAGCCAGGGACTGCTGCTCGACAACCTGCACCTGCTGGCCGACTCCCCTCTTCTGCGCACCGCCTTCTGGCAGCTCTTTAACGACTTCTACGAAAGCGGCCGCAAGATCATTGCCACGGCAACTCTGCCGCCAAAAGAGCTTGATTCCCTTGACGATCACCTGAAATCCCGCTTCATGTGGGGCCTTGTAGCAAAGCTGGACATTTCCGATGACACCTCAAGAAGAATGATCATGAAAAAACTCGCCGATGACCGCCAGCTCATCATTCCTGACGATGTAATCGACTACCTCCTCATCCGCCTGCCACGAGACATTCCATCCCTGGCAAATGCAGTTGAACGGCTGAAGCAGGAGTCATTTGCCACCCAGAGGAAGATCTCCCTGAAACTGACTAAAGCGACGCTGCCCGGCCTGTAGATCTATTCGGCGCTTTTCGCTTGACACAAATAACGCCCGCCATTAAGTCAGCACATTTCAATTCAATAAAACTAAGAGTTAACAATATCAACAAAATGATACTCAAGGAGTTATCATGAAAAGGCGAACCTGTTTCCATACTCTTGTTGTTGTCACCTTAATACTAACTTTTGCTACGAGTAGTCTGGCTTTTGAAAGTGGATATATTGATGGCGACGGTATTGTCAGGCTAGCCGATGCACTACTAGCCTTGCGTCACGTTGCTGGAACCGAACGTCTGGATTTTTTCGAAGTTTTCAACTGTGATGTGGCTGGCGGTGGAGGGCCTTTACCCTCGAAAGATGGAGTATGCGACATATTTGACGCATTGATAATTCTGGCCAAGGCGCAGGGACAGATAACTTTTTAGTCCTTAAACAAACGCCTATCTACAGCCGTATCAGATCCTCATGGGCCTCTTCATGGGGATTTATATGGATCATCACATCCCCCACATTTACATACTGTTCGAAAATCACCTTTTTAACCGCCGTAGCGATGGCGTGAGACTGCTTCACGGTCATATCCGGATCCATGTCCAGCTTCAGATCAATTATCACATACTGGCCTGAACGACGGCCCTTGATCTCATGGACATGCTCGACACCTTCTACCACTTCAGCTAACTCCGTTATGGCTGCAAGCAGTTCCTCCTCGGGCTGGCCGTCCATAAGGTCATGAGCAGCTGCCCTGAAGGTCTCCCAACCGATATGGAAAATAAAGAACGAGGTGAGTCCGGCAGCAATCGGATCGAGTATTTTAAAGCCGAAAAAAGCTCCAGCAACGCCAATCAAGGTGGCAATCGAGGTGATTGCATCCTTGCGATGATCCTTGGCGATGGCAAGCAGCGCGGGGCTTTGCAGAGAGCTGCCGGTCTTCATGGAGAAACAGTAAAGCCACTCCTTAATAATAATAGTCAGAAAAGCTGCGATAACAGCAATGAACTGCGGAGCTTGATAGTTTGCAGCAATGATTGAGGTTATTGAGTTATAAAGAATCCAGCCACCTGTGCCAAAGATGATCAGCGAAACCATTATGGCCGAAAGACTCTCAGCACGACCATGCCCGTAGGGGTGGGTGGCGTCAAAGGGCTTGCGACCAATCTTCAGCGCAATCATGGTTGTTAGGATGGCAATAAAATCGCAGGCACTTTCCATGCCGTCGGCAAAGACTGCCTCTGAACTCCCGAAATAACCGGCCAGAAGCTTCATAACCATCAGGAATGCATTGACCCAGAAGCCGATACTGATAATCCGGTCTGCTCTGCCAAAGCGCTCGTTACGCTCCATCTGACGACCTTATATCCTTTAGTTTAAGCTGCATGGTTACTCTACCGTTCCATTCATTCCGGTCAACCGTAAAGAGGATATCTACCATATTACCGCTGATATTGACTTTTGCCATATTAAAGCCTATCGCATCAAGAACCTTGCCGTCCTTTTTGAGCCGGAGTTTAAGATGTGCATCTTTCAAGACCCTTGAATCTGCAATTTCCAGACCTCTCACCAGGAAAACCGGCTCAGGATTACCCATACCGAACGGCCTGAGCTGATTTATCTCTTCCAGCAAGGATTCGTCAATCCCGGCGACTGATATTTCTGCATCTACATTTATCTGCGGGACGAGATCCTCTTCGCTGAGCATGGCAGCAGCATAGCTGTCGAAGTCGCCATAAAAAAGGTTCAATTTATCCTCGGAAATTGTCAGCCCGGCAGCCTGCTGATGGCCGCCAAAATTGAGGAGATGCTCAGAGGATGCGGCAAGCGCCTTATAGAGATGAAAAACCGGGATACTTCGACCAGACCCCTTCCCTATGCCATTCTGGAGCGCAATGAGTACAGTCGGTCTAAAGTAGCGCTCGACAACCCTTGAGGCGACAATGCCGATAACACCGGGGTGCCAGCTATCAGATGCCATAACAATGGCTGTCCGCCCGTTGAGCGTCGAATCACTTTGCAGCCGCTCAAGGGCATCGGCCAGAATCTCCTTTTCAATCTGCTGTCTCTCACTGTTTGCTGAGTCGAGCTCATCAGCAAGAGCGTCTGCTGTCTCAATCTCTGAGGTGAGGAGCAGTTCAACCCCTCTTTTAGCGTCATCGAGGCGACCGGAGGCATTAAGCCTTGGCGCCAGCCTGAATCCGACGTCACCTGCCGTCACATCCCCGTTTACAGACGAAACTGCTTTAAGGGCATTTATACCGATCCGACGCCGGGCAGAGAGTTCTTTCAGACCAAAAGCCGCAATAACCCGGTTCTCGCCGACAAGGGGGACAAGATCGGCAATAGTGCCAAGGGCGGCAAGATCCAGATACTCCCTCAGGTTTGGTTCAGCAATCGAATCAAAATAACCTTCCGCTCGCATCCTGCTACGAATGGCCATTGCCAGCTTGAAGGCCAGGCCCACCCCGGCAAGCTTGTTAAATGGTGCAGCGCAGCCGGGCTGAAGCGGGTTGATGACCGCAAGGGCTGAGGGGAGGAGTTCACCGGGGGTGTGGTGATCGGTAATGATAAGGTCGATGCCTCGATCCAGGCAGTAAGCAGCCTCATTGACCGATGTTATCCCGCAGTCAACGGTTATCAGCACCTTTGCGCCAAGACGCACTGCTTCGTCCACACCATCAGTCGATAGACCATAGCCGTCCTCAAGCCTCTTAGGTATGACATAGCAGACAGGAATGGCAACGGCCCTGAAGAACGCCGTCAACAGGGCAACCGCAGAGACGCCGTCAACATCGTAATCGCCGTGAATGCAGACAATTTCCCCGGTTCTCTTTGCTGCTATCAGCCTGTCAACTGCTTCTGTAACCCCTTTCATAAGAAACGGGTCAGAGAGATCGGCAAGAGACGGGTTTAAAAATGAACGGATATCATCAGGCGAGGTTATCCCACGGTTTTCAAGAACTTTAGCGAGAATCGATCCGGTTACAGTGGTGTTCTGTGCGACCTCAGATTTCAAGCGCCATCTGCGCTCTTTTGGCATGTCCACGAAAAGCGCTCCTAAAAAAAATCCCCGCTGTGAACGGGGATTTTTAATACTATTTCCAGCCGCCGGATTTTGGCGGTCCGCCACCGGCTTTAAGTTCATCTACCATGGCCTTTACCTGTTGCCCTTGGGGACTCATCCCGTCGATAGCAAGATAACGTGTCCATGCGCTTATAGCCTTATCGTTCTGCTTAAGATCATTTGCGTAGACTACACCAAGATTGAATAGGGACTGCGCATGTTTGGGGTCAATGCTGCTGGCTTTTTCAAAGTTTGCAACAGCCTTGTCAAACAGCCCCATCTTGCGGTACATGACACCCTGGTCGGTGAGGACATTAGGTGTGTTCTGGTGCTTTGAATCTATTTCAAGTGCCTTTCCATAGGCATTTACAGCCTTTTGCGGTTGTTCTGTATCAAAATAATCGTTAGCGAGCTGAACCCATACCTGATAGTTCTTAGGATCCTGGGCAACAATCTTCTCAGCCTCTGTAATCCGCTGAGTGTAATCTGTCGGGGAGCCGCTTCCCATGGGAACTGACTGGGGAGCAGAAGGCCCTTTATTCTTGTTAGTTATGCTGAAGATCAGAAAACCGCCAAGCAGTCCAACCAGAAGAGCTACTATTATGAAAACCATATTTTCCTGCTTCACCGGTAAATCCTCCTTAAGACTTAACTTGTATTCCACGCTCTTCCCATAGAGAAACTATCGGGCTGGCAACAAAGATGGAAGAGTAGGTTCCGACGGCTATCCCGATCACAAGAGCGAAGGCAAAGTCATGGATGACTTCGCCGCCGAAGAAAAGTAGAGCAACAGCAGCAAGAAATGCTGTCAGCGACGTAACGATTGTTCTGGAAAGAACTTCATTGATACTCTTGTTGAATACGTTGTGCATAGCCTCTTTAAGGTTTTTATGAAGGTTTTCGCGGATCCTGTCAAAGACGACAACGGTGTCAGTAAGTGAGTAACCGGCAATTGTAAGAACGGCGGTGACAAAGAGTAGGTTAACCTCTTTATTCATGATGTAGAACACCGCAAACATTGCAAGAACATCGTGCATGGTTGCGATGGTTGCACCGACGCCGAACTTGAAGTCAAAACGCCAGGCAATATAGAGGATAATGCCGAACATTGAAATGACGATAGCTGTAAGAGTGTCTTTCCTGAGCTTGTCACCGACCGAAGGGCCGATTTCAGTTGAGCTTTCAACAATGAACTGATTGCCGACAAACTCCTTCTTGAAGACATCTTCGATGGTATCCGCAACCTTTCCGGTAGCAAGGGTGGTTTTACCGACCTTC
The DNA here is from genome assembly GCA_013377075.1 of Geobacteraceae bacterium. GTDB lineage: Bacteria > Desulfobacterota > Desulfuromonadia > Geobacterales > DSM-12255 > VEOV01. The sequence goes on from JACABD010000012.1 coordinate 9,169, forward strand.
ACAAGGAGTTTATTACCCTCCTTGATATCCTGAAGGGTCGCATCCTTAAGACCGTGCTTGCCAAGAGCTTCACGGGCCTTGTCCATCCCTACAGGCTGGGTGAACTTGAGCTGAACGGCGGTACCACCGGAGAAATCAATCCCCATGTTTGCAGCACCGCGAGCCATCTGGATCATGCCGATCAGTCCGACAATTGCTATTATCCCGGAAATGATGAAGGATATCTTCTTCATCCCGATGAAATCTATGTTTGTTTTACCGATAAGTTCCATTGTTTCCCCCTATATGCTCATTCTCTTCACGTTCATACGGCTGAGCGCGAAGTCAAAGACCACTTTGGTGGCCACAAGAGAAGTAAACAGGTTGATGATGATACCAAGGCTTAAGGAGACTGCAAACCCTTTGACCGGCCCTGTACCGAACTGAAAGAGAACAGCAGCGGTAATCAGAGTTGTCACGTGGGAATCCATGATCGTTAGAAACGCCTTGTCATATCCTGCATCAACTGCTGCTATGGGCGGCTTGCCAAGACGAAGTTCCTCGCGAATACGCTCGAAAATCAGAACGTTGGCATCAACCGACATACCGACAAGAAGAACGATAGCGGCAATACCCGGCAGGGTGAGTGTTGCGCCAAGTGCAGCAAGGGCTCCCATCAGGAAGATAATGTTAAGCACCATGCCGTAGTTTGCCACAAGACCGCAAACCTTGTAGTAAATAGCCATAAAGACAACTACCAGAAGGACGCCGATCAGACCGGCTGTAAGACCTTTTTTGATTGAATCCTGTCCAAGGGAAGGACCGACTGTGACATTCTGGATGATCTTGACCGGCGCAGGAAGCGAACCGGCACGTAGCACCAGAGCAAGGTCAGCAGCATCCTTGTCTGTGAATGAGCCTGAAATCTGGGCACTGCCACCGGATATTCTCTCGCGGATGACAGGTGCCGAGTAGATGGTGTTGTCAAGTACAACGGCAAAGCGCTTGCCGACATTAGCTGCAGTCACCTGATCAAAAAGCCGTGCGCCGGTGGAGTTGAACTCAATGGCAACATAAGGCTGGTTAAACTGCGAATCAACCCTCACCTTTGCATCAGTAAGAAGATCGCCGGTGATGATCGCCTTTTTCTTTAACACAAGCGGAGTTTCGGTAACAGCACCAGTGGCCGGATCAGTCCTCTTCTCCAAGAGAATTTCTGAATCTTCTGAGATAGAACCTGGCGTGGCTGTAGCCGGGTTGACATTCTCATCAAGAAGTTTGAATTCAAGGCGTGCGGTTTTGCCGATAAGCTCGATTGCGCGTTTTGGATCCTTAATACCAGGGAGCTGGACAACTATGTGATTCAGCCCCTCCCTTGCAATGATCGGCTCGGAAACACCGAACTGGTCGACCCTGTTGCGGATTGTCTCAAGTGCCTGGGAAACCGCCTTGTCCTTGCGGTCAGCAGCAACCTTCTCATCCATCCTGACTTGAACAACAGTAAATCCACCCTCTTCGAACTGGGGCATAAGCTCCATTTCAGGATATTTCTTTTTAATCAGAGTCTGCACAGTCTCGGCAGTACCCTTATCGTAAAGCGTGATCTTTACCTTGTCGCCACCCTCACGGGCAATACGTTTGAAACGGAGGGTCTGGGATGTAAGCGAGTCCTCGATATCTGTTGAAATAAGGTCGAGGGCAGCTTCAACAGCCTTGGGGGTGTCAACCTCCAGAATAATGTGGGATCCACCCTGAAGGTCAAGACCAAGATGAATCTTCTCTTTGGGAAGGATTCCGCTCCACCATGTAGGGAGCTTTGGAACGAGTGTCGGTGTCATGTAGACAACCGACAGAATAAGGAAGGCGACAATCAGCAGAGGACGCCAGTTTAATCCTTTTGGCATGCCGGATACTCCTTTGCATATTAGGTATTTAGGCTGAAGGCTGAAGGTTCAAGGCTTTACTGGCAGCCTTCTACCTTCAGACTATCCACCTGCTTTATTTATCAATAACAGCAGCGACGTGACCCTTGTTAAACTTTACATTAACATTATTTGCGATCTCAATTGTTACAACTCCCTCTTCGACTGCGGTTATCTTGCCGTGCATACCACCGGCAGTTACAACCTGATCCCCTTTCTTCAGGGCTTCAAGTAGTGCCTTGTGCTCCTTGGCTTTCTTCTGCTGAGGCCTGATAAGGAGAAAGTAGAAAATCGCAAACATGATAACCAGCGGGATCATGCTCGTAAAAGCCTGTGTGCCACCACCACCTGCCGCAGCGCCACCAAGCGGGGTTCCCATCGCAAAAGCAAGACCACTCATCAATCAACCTCCGGTAAATTATTAAATCCTTTTTCAAATCAAGAATATTGCCTTAAAATTATCTGAATATCAACCCAAATAAGCTTACCTGACCCTTTTTGCATAGAACTCTTTTCGGAATTGTGAAAAGCGCCCAATTTCGATTGCTTCTCTGGCACACTTCATTAGACTTAGATAATAATGAAGGTTATGGTGGGTATTTAGCCGCGCTGAAAGAATCTCGCCACAGCGGAACAGATGGCGCAGATAGGCGCGGCTGAAGTTGCGGCAGACATAGCAGTCACACTCGGGATCAAGAGGTGATTCATCGTCAAGATATTCACCCCGTTTGATATTCACCTTCCCAAAAGAGGTGAAAAGCATGCCGTTACGGGCATTGCGCGTCGGCATGACACAGTCGAACATGTCATAACCGTTATAGATACCTTCAATAAGGTCTTCAGGTGTGCCGATCCCCATGACGTACCGAGGCTTATTCTCAGGGAAGAGCGGTGCCGAAAAACTCATCACCTCAAGCATCCGCGACTTCTCCTCTCCTACGGAGACTCCACCAAGAGCATAGCCGTCAAAACCGATTTCCTGAAGCTGCTCCATACTCTGCTTTCTCAGTTCAGGGAAAACCCCACCCTGAATTATGCCAAAAAGAGCCTGATCACCGCGGGTTTTCACATCCTTGCAGCGCCTTGCCCAGCGGGTCGTCATCTGCAGAGACCTCTCTACGTAGGAGAAATTGTCAGGCTGTGGGGGGCATTCATCAAAACACATCATGATGTCAGAGCCGAGAGCCTCCTGAATTTCGATGGATTTTTCCGGCGAAATAAAGTGCCTGGAACCGTCAATATGGGACTGGAACTTGACCCCTTCCTCGGTAATCTTGCGCAGCTCACCAAGACTGAAAACCTGAAATCCTCCACTGTCCGTAAGAATGGGATGATGCCAGTGCATGAACTTGTGCAGTCCGCCAAGCTTTTTAATCAGCTCATGACCGGGTCGCAGGTAGAGATGATAGGTGTTGCCGAGGATAATTTTCGCACCGACAGAGGTAAGATCAGCCGGAGTCATCGCCTTAACGGTCGCCTGGGTGCCGACCGGCATGAAAATCGGAGTGGGGATTATGCCGTGTGGAGTGACGATCTCGCCGTTTCGCGCAGCCGAGTCACTATCTCGGGCAGATATGCTGAATTTGAATGCTGCGTCCATAAAAACTCCGATTTTTTTACCGAACAAACAAAAAGCACTTACGAATTAACGCAAGTGCTTGATATTTTTTGGAGGCGCTGAGCGGATTTGAACCGCTGAATAAAGCTTTTGCAGAGCTTTGCCTTACCACTTGGCGACAGCGCCGAACTTTTTTACTTCAAAAAACGAATGCTTTTTATACCCTTTTTGATGACCCCTGTCAATCATCAAAATTTCATTGCTGACGTTGCCATCTCAGCCCCTGTGTCTATTGCCTTGACATTGGCCGGGATAAATTTGTGATTGCGCTCAGGCAGGCTCTTTTTAAGTGCTTCGTAGAGCGAGCCCATTTTCAGTGCTCCGGTTGCTGCCGCGTAAGCACCGCAGGCAACCATGTTTACCATGCGCGGATCACCAAGCTCATTGGCTATGCTGTTCATCGGAATACTGATGAGCCTGACATTATCGAGCGCAACGGTCCCGGTTTCCACAAGTGTTGAATTTACTATGCAGATGCCGCCCGGCTTCACCTTTGCAGCATATTTGTCAAAGGAGAGCTGGTTCAAAAGAATAGAGACGGATGGATGCCCCACAACCGGAGATCCGGTATCACCATCTGAAAAAACAAGTGTGCACATGGCAGCGCCACCACGTTTTTCAACACCGTAAGACGGAAAGAAGGAGACGTTCAGCCCCTCGTGGATTGCTGCATAGGAGAGCAGGTTACCTGCCAGAAGAACCCCCTGCCCGCCATAACCTGCTATGAAAAGATCATTACGCATCTATCGTTCTCCTAGAGGTTTTCGCTGTTCTTGTAGACACCTAGCGGGAAGTAAGGAATCATCTCATGTGTCAGCCTCTCGTTTGCATCAAGGGGCTGCATCCCCCAGTTTGTCGGGCAGGTCGCCAGTGCCTCGATGAAAGAAAAGCCTTTCCCCTCAACCTGATAGCGAAAAGCCGTCTTGATAAGCTTTTTGGCATTCAGGACATTTTTCGGGCTGTTCACCGCCACCCTGGCTGAAAAGGCAACGCCGTCAAGATTGGAGAGAAGCTCGGCCATCTTGAATGGAGCACCGTCATTCCTGGTGTCGCGACCATAGGGAGATGTTGATGTCTTCTGCCCCGGCATGGTTGTCGGAGCCATCTGGCCACCGGTCATGCCGTAGGTGGTGTTATTGACAAATATGACCGTGATATGCTCGCCGCGGTTTGCTGCGTGAATTATTTCTGAAGTGCCGATTGCAGCCAGGTCGCCGTCACCCTGGTAGGTAAAGACAATGCTCTCCGGACGTGCCCTTTTTACCCCGGTTGCCACAGCTGGCGCTCTGCCGTGTGGGGATTCGACAACATCGACATTGAAATAGCCATAGAGGAAAACCGAGCAGCCGACAGATGCGCAGCCTATGGTTCTGTCGCGAATATTGAACTCATCCAGTGCCTCTGCCACGAGGCGGTGAATCGCACCGTGATGGCATCCGGGACAAAAGTGGGTCTGCACGTCTTTAAGGCTTGGAGACCTGCCAAATACCTGTTTCATCGGTACACCTTCCTTATTCTCTCGAAAAGCTCTTCCGGAGTCGGCAGAGACCCGGCGCCCGGCGGACGTCCATAGAACTCTACATCTGCATCGCGCTGCACAGAAAGGCGGACATCATCGACCATCTGCCCGGTGCTGAGCTCAATAACGAGGAACAGTTTGCATTTTGTCGACAGGTCGGCATAGGCCTTTTTCGGGAACGGAAACAGGGTGATCGGTCTCATGAGGCCGACCTTCATCCCGGCCTCACGGGCCATTTCAACCGCAGTCCTTGAGATACGCGCTGTCGAACCGAAGGCGGTAACGATCAGGGTGGCATCATCGGTGCGGTACTCCTCCCAAAGGCATTCTTTATCGGCAAGGAGGTTGTAGCGATCATGCATCTCCCAGTGAAACTTCTCCATCTCGCCATCACCAAGCTTAAGGGATTTGACAACATTTTGCGCCGTGCCCTCTTTCCAGCCACGCACCGCCCAATCCTTGGCAGGGAGATCACAGACAGGACGCGGATTCGGTGTTATGGACTCCTTCATCTGGCCGAGAACCGAGTCTCCTAGAACCATGGCAGGGATACGGTAGGTGTCGGAAAGGTCAAAGGCAAGCATGGTAAGGTCGTACATCTCCTGTACCGAGCCTGGCGCAAGGACGATGATACGGTAGCCGCCGTGACCGCCGCCGCGGGTCGCCTGCCAGTAGTCGGCCTGTGAGGCATCGATGCCGCCGAGACCAGGCCCCTGGCGCATAATGTCAACTATGACACCGGGCAGCTCCGAACCGGCCATGTAGGAGATCCCCTCCTGCTTGAGGGAGATTCCAGGGCCCGAGGAGGATGTCATGGCCCGTACACCGGCAGCTGAAGCGCCAAGCACCATATTGATGGCACCGATCTCGCTCTCCGCCTGGATAAAGGTGGCGCCGGTTTTATGCAGCTCCCTTGACAGATATTCGGGGATGTCGCTCTGTGGAGTTATGGGGTAGCCGAAATAGCAACGGACACCGGCTTCAATGGCTGCCATGGCAACGGCTTCATTCCCCTTGACGAACTGGCGCAGGGTCATGGTTTGTCCTCCTTGAAGACCATTATAGCCACATCGGGGCACATCTCGGCACAGAGTGCGCAGCCGGTGCACTTTTCAGGATCTGAAAAAACAGCGACAGTGTAACCCATACTGTTTGGAGTGGAGCTGAGAGTTACCAGCTTCCGCGGACAGGCAATTGTACAGAGTCCGCACCCTTTACAGCGTGATTCGTTAATCTCTATCTTCGGCATCTTTTTTCCCGGGATTTATAGCTGGTGGGCTATGATTTTAATTTTGGTACAAATTAGCAGAGAGTTTACCTGAACGTCAACCATTTTGTAAAACGGCCCGGCAAAAGCCGAACCGTTTAAATTACCCTATACCGTATTTAGCGAATCTCCCCCGGAACACCTGCCCTGTCGGCAGCTGCATTAAGAGCATCAAGCTTCTTTCTAGCCTTTTCTAGCCTGACCTCAAGATCGCGCTGAGTATTCTGCAGGGTCAGAACCTCGCCGCGAGACTTCTTTGTAGAATCAGCCAGACGCTCCTTGATGCCTGTCAACTGCTCTTCAAGGGACTGGGTTTCATGCTTTTGCCTGGCAAGATCCTGCTTCCATGCCTCGACTGTCTTGCCTTCATAGCTTGGTTTATCTTTGACTTTGTCATCCTTGGCCGAAGAATCACCCTTCCCCTCAACACCCTTCTTTGCCCCTTTCTCAGGTTCAACCTTTTCGATGATCTCGACAGCCTGTTCCTGCTTCTCAGTCGTGAATGCTCTGTCACGGTACTTTTGCGGCACTTTGCCAAGGTCATCCGCAAAGCCTACCTGACCCTTGTCGTCAACCCATTTATAGATTTCGGCAGCGCATAGGGTTGGCAGCGCGAGAAGCAGAATAATCAGAATTAAATTTCGCATGTTAGTCCTCCCATGTTTGTGTTTGTCAATTCCTTAACCCGGCGGCCAGGCAAGGCTTCTACCTGCCAGAAGGTGAAAATGTATATGGAAAACTGACTGACCGGCATCCCCATTGGTATTTGTCACCAGTCGAAAACCGCTCTCCGCAAAGCCGCGATCTGTGGCGATCTTCGCGGCAACCCGGTGAAGATGGCCTATCAGCAGGTCGTCTTCGGGGACAATATCTAGAGTATTGGCAATATGCTTTCGCGGAATCAGCAGCAGATGCAGCGGAGCGGCCGGGTTTATATCCTCGATCACCACCAACTGGTCATCCTGATGAACACTCTTTGCCGGTATCTCACCAGCGACTATCTTGCAGAATATACAAGACACACAATCCCCCTTTGCAAAACCGTCTACTTGAGTTTTTTCAGATATATGAGGAACTCCCGGTTCCCCTTGGGTCCTGTAATTGGCGATTCGGTAACGCCTGCCACCTCAAGATCCATGCTCTTTGCCATCTCGCAGACTGAAAGTATCACAGCTTCATGCTTTTCCGGATCCCTGACCACGCCACCCTTACCGACTTCGCCCCTGCCGACTTCAAACTGCGGCTTGATAAGTGCGACAACAGTTCCACCGCATTTTATCAGGTTCAAGGTGTTTGGGAGCACCTTATCCAATGAGATAAATGATGCGTCAATGACCGCCATATCCGGGATTGCGGGGAGTAACGCCGGTTCAAGATAGCGGATATTGGTTTTTTCCAGAGAGAGTACCCGCTCATCCTGCTGCAATTTCCAGGCAAGCTGACCATAGCCGACATCAACTGCAAAGACCTTTGCAGCCCCCTTTTGCAGGAGGCAGTCCGTAAATCCGCCGGTTGAAGCGCCGACATCCATGACCACAAGCCCGGAGACATCTATGTTGAACTCTTCCAGCGCCTTTTCCAGCTTGAGCCCGCCACGGCTTACATAAGGAATATCACCCTTTATCCGCACCTCAAGTGAATCATCAACAAGCTGCCCGGCCTTATCAACCTTATGGTCGCCGATGACCACCTGTCCGGCCATGATAAGGGACCGTGCACGCTCCCTTGACGGCACAAGGCCACTCTCCACAAGCAGTTTGTCTGCGCGAACTTTCATTTAAAACCGCCTGAGACGGTGCAAGTGAACATAAAACTAGAGCGAGACCGACACAGTGACTTTGAACTCAGCGCTTTTTCCACAAGCTCCGCCACTAATTCTCAAGGGGATCTCGATAGTAGACCCACCAAGCAATACAGGAGATCCGTTCATCTCAACAGCCAGCTGCGGGCCATCATCACAGCAGTGGTCAAAGGCCTCTTCCTGGGAGTCAACCTCTGGTGCGTTAATCTGCTCATCAACGGGAGCTGTCGTGGAGATAGCTTCTATGGGCGCATCCTGCCCGAGATTTTTCAGTATATCAGTGACTACCCTGTGGAGACCCTCCATGAGGCCATCGCCGGTTATTGCCGTTACCGGCAGCGGATCGACGTCAATTTCAGGCATCAGCTCATGACCCATTGCGTCCAGGGAGAGCCCCCCTTTAAGATCCCTCTTGTTACACTGTAGCGATAGAGCAATCTGGCTTAACTTTCTGCCGTAGTGAGCCACCGAGTCCATCAATACCGCGCAGCTCTCTAGATTGGCGTACATTTTCCCTTCAGAAGAGTCGGCAAAAAGTACAACCCCGTCAACCCCCTTGAGGAGCATTTTCCAGGGTAGCGGTGCCCCTTCACCGGCAATCAGGGTATAGACATGAAAACGGACTGAATAGGCATCCTGTCTTACCGATGGCGGATAGGTGAAGTCAAAGAAGAGCATCTGGTGCTCTCCGACGGACATGCTCTTCAGTTCGCTTCTATGTCCTGGTTCGATCCTTGTGTATATGCGGTTAAAGGCAGTACTCTTCCCGGCGCCCTTTGGACCGACATAGACTATCTTTGCATTTATCTCTCTCTTTGCATCATTGACCAGCGCCATCAACGTCTCCTATGACTTCTTCTTAGCCGAAAGTGCCCGTCTTGCATTGTTTGCAAGGACACTCGAAATGTTTTTACTCTTAGCCATTCCGGCGAGATCCTTCTCTGTCAAAAACCCCATGAAACGGAGCGCAACAGGAAGAGGAGTCTTGTTGTTAAGTACAAGAGCCTTCCTGATTTCATAATTCTTAACCCACTCCTTATTATGGCAAATGATACGCAAAATTTCTTCATTCTGGATAGCTGATTTGGATATTGCCAGAATTTCCGGGTCAGTAATGCGGGGATTTTTTACAACAGCACTGTTGACCAGCTTGTTGGAATCCTTGACAAGAATTGAGCGCCACTCCTTGTCACCGGTGAGCGCCATCTTGATCTTCTCGCCAACTCCCATTGACTGGGCAAGCTGGTATTTGCTCCTGAACTCCTCTTGCTCCGGTTCTTTTCCTTCCTCCGGCGCCTGTTCTTCTTCCGGTTCTGCAAACGCCTCCGGCTCCGCTACAGGAGCTACTAAAAGTTCCGCTTCAGGCGCTGTCAAAGGTGATACCGCGATCAAGGATGGGTAGAATTTTGCAAAAAGCTCCTTAAGTTTTGGATGCGTTTTATGAGACGCATAGAGCTTTTCTGCAAGCGTAAGCGGCATGGTCTTAAGCTCAGCAAGAGCCGCCACCTTTACCTCAGGATTTTTATCATAACAGAGAAAAAAAAGCAGGGCCGCACGTTCATCTGGCGATGCAGCGACCCTGCTAGTTATAGCTTTCATCTTCTCAACCGGGTCAGTTTCCGGTTTAACATAATATGCAAGAGCCGCAGGCAATCTGATGCTGACTTTTTCAGACACCTGTTACTTCCCTTTCGTGGCAACTGAAGCCTTAAGCCCGTCTTTGGCAAGCTTTGCTGCGGCCTTTTCTGCCTCGGCCTTTGAATGGAACTGACCGGCAGTTATTCTAGACATCGCGAGGGGAAGAACAACCTGCTGAATTTGCAGGGTCACACCTTTTGAAGTGAGATCTTTTTTCTCTTTTTCTGCCCGATCTTTTGTGGCAAAAGAGCCTGCGTAGAGATAATATTTACCATCCTTCTCGACACCAAAAGCCCCCTTTGCCGAGACTTTGAGCTTGTCGAGAGCCAGATTATAGGCATCATAATCCGTATAAGCCCCAAAGTAGAGCCTGTTCATGGTTCTGTTTTTCTTTGAATCATGCTTGACAAGCGGCTTTATTCCAGCCTTGGCAATCTTCTCCTCAGCAACTTTGGCGTCATCACCTGAAGAGAGATCAATGAGCAGAGTGTACGCAATCGCCTTCTTTGCCTCAACAGGCTTGGCAGCAGAGGCTTTGACCGGCTTAACCTCTTCCTTCTTTGCAGTTGTAGCAGGTTTTGGCTCTTCCTTCTTTGCTGCCGGTGCAGCTACCGACTTTGCAGCAGGTGCTGCGGCAGGTTTTGCCGCTGCAGGTGCAGCTGCGACAGGGGCTGGTGCAGGTTTGGCTGGCTGAGGAGCAGGAGCTGGCTTTGCAGCAACTGGGGGAGTTTGTGGAGCCGGTGTTGCAACTGGTTTTACCGCTGTAGCCGGAGCGACAGGCGCTGGGACGGGAGCAGCAGGTGCGGCAACAGGCGTGGTCACATCCGGATTCTTGGCACCCTGACCACCTTCAGGCGCAGCAGGTTTTGGTGGCATGCTCTGTTTTATCTCCGGAGAACCAACTGGAGCTTTTACCGGTGGGGCCTCATGAGGGACTATGAGGCTGGTGAAAAAGTAGAAATAGGCAAACCCGCCAATCAGAATCAAAAGAACGAGGAGAGCCCCCTTGTTTTTTGGTTGTGGGGGAACTTCCTGCTCATCTTCAAATCCGGATGATTTCTTCTTAAAGAGACTCACTAGATTTCTCCTTTTATTTTCAGCCCTTTGCAGCGGCTGATTCAGCAATTATCTTCTGCATAAGATGTGACGGCACCTCTTCATAATGTGAAAACTCCATACTGAAAAGTCCGCGGTCACTTGTCATGGAGCGCAGGTCGTTGGAGTAGGCCAGCACCTCGGTCATCGGCACAACTGTCCTTATAATCTGGGAGTTTGCCTTTGGCTCGACGCCGACAACCTTGCCCCGTCTTGAGTTGATGTCACCGATTACATCCCCCATGTTTTCGTCAGGTACGGTGACCTTCATGTTCATGATCGGCTCCAGCAGCACCGGTTTGCACGACTCCATCGCTTTCTTGAACGCCATGGAACCGGCGATCTTGAACGCCATCTCGGAAGAGTCCACCGTATGAAAAGAACCGTCATAGAGAGCAACTTTAAAGTCAACAACCGGATTCCCGGCAAGGAAGCCTTCAAGTGCCGCCTCCTGGATACCCTTGTCAACAGCGGGGATATATTGCCTCGGGATAACACCACCGACTATCTTATCGTCGAAAAGGTAACCCTCGCCACGGGGCATTGGGCTCATCTCTATCCAGCAGTCGCCATACTGTCCCCGTCCGCCGGACTGTTTCTTGTATTTCCCCTGAACCTTGACACTGCCACGAATCGTCTCTAGATAGGGAACTTTCGGGGTTTTCAAAAGCACTTCGACATTGAACTTGCGCTTCATCTTTTCGACTATGACATCAAGATGAACCTGCCCCATGCCGGAGATGATGAACTCTTTTGTCTGGTCGTCGCGGTGAGACTCTAAAGTCGGCTCCTCCTCGATCATCTTGTGGAGGGCACCATGGATTTTGTCTTCGTCGTTCTTGGTCTTTGGCTCGATGGCGTAAGAGATGACCGGTTTCAAAAGCGGTGCCGGCTCGAAGAGAATCGGTTTGGCAGTATCGCAAAGCGTATCACCGGTTACCGTTTCTTTCAGCTTGGCAACAGCGACGATATCACCTGCAACAGCCTGTTTGATGGCCTTTTGCTTCTTCCCTTCCAGCTCGTAAATCTGGCCGATCCGCTCATCTACACCCTTTGAGGCATTGAAGATGGTCGAGTCGGAGTTAAGCACACCGGAGTATACACGGAAAATGGAAATTTTGCCGGTATAGGGATCGGAGGTCGTCTTGAAAACCAGTGCCGAAAACGGCTCTGACTCTGAAGGGCCACGCTCCTCGATTGACTGGGTCTTCGGATTTACGCCGACAGCCTTGGTACGGTCAAGAGGAGAAGGGAGAAAAGCGCAGATCCCGTCAAGAAGCTGTTTTACACCGATATTAGCAGTTGCCGAGCCGCAGAGAACGGCAGTAAAGGTGTTCCTTATGGTGCCGACCCTGAGACCGTCAAGGATTTCCTCTTCCGTCAGATCGCCTGCCTCAAGATACTTCTCTGTCAGGGCATCATAAGCTTCGGCAACCGTCTCCACCATCTGCTCGCGAAGTCTTGCCGCCTCATCCGCATACTCGGCCGGAATACCGATCTCGGTAAAAGCGCCGGAACGATCCTTTGTGTAGCGATAGGCTTTCATCTTTATGAGGTCAATAACCCCTTCAAATCCATCTTCTATACCTAGAGGAATCTGAATGGCAACGCCGCGGGCTTTTAGCGCCTTCTCCATGTCATCGATAGCACGGAAAAAGTTTGCGCGCTCGCGATCAAGTTTGTTTACAAAGGCGATGCGGGGAATTTCGAACTCATTTGCCCAGGCCCAGACCTCTTCTGTCTGTACCTTTACACCGGATATGGCGGAGAGGATTATGACCGCACAGTCAAGAGTTCTCATGCAGGCGCGCGTGTCGGCAATGAAGTCACCGTAACCGGGGGTGTCAACCAGATGGATTGAATAATCCTTCCATTCACAGTGATCCAAAGAGGAGGTAATGGAGATCTTACGCTTGATCTCTTCAGGCTCGAAGTCCATTGTCGATGTGCCGTCGTCAACCTTTCCCAGCCTGTCGATCATACCGGTGTCAAACAGGATGGCTTCAGAGAGAGACGTCTTGCCTGCCCCGCCGTGAGCAATGATACCAAGATTACGGATTTTCGAAGTGTCGTACTTTCCCATGTTACCCCCAATAAAAGTAAGATGATCCGGCTAGTCACAATTACGTTCGTACAGAATCCTTAAACCTTCAAGCGTCAGATACTCTTCAATTTTTTCAATGGTGCGCGACTCTGGCGCAATCAGTCCGGCCAATCCTCCTGTTGCAATTACGGTACACTTTTCCCGGCATTCAGCCTGCATCCTTGTAACAATCTCATCGACAAGCCCCACATAGCCGTAGTAAATACCGGCCTGCATGGAGTTTACGGTATTCTTTGCCACAATGTGCGGCGGCTTTAAAATTTCGACACGGGGCAGCTTGCTGGCCCTCTGAAACAGGGCTTCCATGGAGATCGCCACACCCGGAGCAATGGCTCCGCCGCAATACTCACCTTTTTTGTTCACATAGTCAAATGTCGTTGCCGTGCCAAAATCGACGATTATAAGCGGTGACTTGTACTTCTCGAATCCGGCGACGGCATTAACAATCCTGTCAGCACCAACTTCCCGCGGATTATCGTAAAGTATCGGCATTCCGGTCTTTATGCCGGGTCCGACAATATAAGGTTTGAAACCGAAATACTGCAGCGACAGTTTTTCAAGTACCCCGGTAAGGGTCGGCACGACTGAGGAGATGATTATCCCTTTGACACTCTCAAAAGGGATTTTAGAAAGGCGGAACAGGTCATTTACCAGTATGCCGTATTCGTCGGTTGTCTTCGACTTATCGGTGGAGACCCGCCAGTCCTTGAGTAGCTTTTCACCATCATAAATACCCAGAACTATATTGCTGTTGCCTACATCAATTACTAAAAGCAAGTCACTCTCCGATAACTACATCGCCTGATAGAATCTGCTCTCCCGTATCGAGAAGGAGCGCGCCAAAGCCGTCTATACCGACAACTCTCCCCTTTTTAACACTGCCGCTGTCCGTAACCGTCACCATCTCGCCATTCAGTCTGCTTCGCTCCAGCCACTCGCTCCTTGCAGCACCATAGCCATCGGCAAGAAATCCAGAGTAGAGCTCGTCCAACTCCTGAATCATGACCCTGACAAACTGGGTGCGATCCACCTTTTTTCCCGTTTCCAGAAAAAGCGAGGTCGCAGGGTGACGAAGGTCGTCCGGGAACTGTTCTTTTGTCATATTCAGGTTAACGCCGATGCCGAGGATCACGAAATTAACCTTGTCTGTTTCGGCGCTCATCTCATTGAGCAGTCCGGCGACCTTTTTTGCATCAACAAGTATATCGTTGGGCCACTTGATGCGCGGTGATATGCCACAAACCTTCTCAATTGCCCTGGCAACGGCAACAACAGAGAGAAAGGTGAGCTGGGGCGCTGCAACAGGCTGAATCGGCGGACGAAGTATGATCGAGCAGTAGAGGTTTACGCCTGCCGGTGATGTCCATCTCCTGCCAAGCCTGCCTTTGCCGCTGCTCTGGGAATCGGCTATGACTATGGTTCCTTCGGTCTCACCCTCTTCAGCCATGGAAAATGCGACCGAGTTTGTTGAAACCGTTTCGTCAAGGGAGATGATCCTTTTCCCTATCCGGCTGCACTCTATAAGCCCTTTCAGCGCGGCTGCACGGAGCCTGTCCGGCGAAGAGACAAGCCTGTAGCCCCGTGAAGGTTCTGCTGCAATATTGAAACCTTCCAGCCTGAGTGCCTTTATCTGCTTCCAGACAGCGGAACGGGAAACACCAAGGGAGCGGCTCAGTTCTTCACCGGAGATAAAGAGGTTCTCTCCTTCGGCAAGAAAAGAGATGATTTTCTCGGCTGTGCCGATTGAGCTGCTATCACCTCGCGCAGACTCTTTCACTGCCGGTCCAGAAGCATGGAAATATCCATGGATGGCGCCGAGTGGGTCAGAGCCCCGACCGAGATAATGTCAACGCCGGTCTCGGCAATCCCCCTGACAGTGCTAAGATTGACCCCGCCGGAAGCCTCGACAACAGCCCTGCCGGCAATGATCGCCACAGCCTCTTTCATTTCAGCATTATTCATATTATCAAGCATTATGATGTCAGCACCTGCTTGAAGTGCCTCTCTCACATCATCAAGGTTCTCGGTCTCGATCTCAATCTTGAGTGTATGGGGGATATAGGCCCTGGCTCGGCTGATAGCCGCAGAGATCCCGCCGGCAGCAGCGATATGGTTCTCCTTGATGAGGACGCCGTCGTACAGACCGGTGCGGTGATTGATCCCCCCACCGGCACGGACTGCGTACTTTTCCAGAACCCTCAGCCCCGGAGTAGTCTTTCTGGTATCAACAATTCTGGCACCGGTCCCCTCAACAGCTTTTACAAATTTTGCTGTAAGTGTCGCAACACCTGACATCCGCTGCATCAGGTTAAGGGCTACCCGCTCACCCTGCAACAGCAGGGAGGCATCGCCTGTCATCCGGGCAATGACCCGGCCCGATGGGACGAAATCGCCGTCAGCAACTTCAGAACTGAATGCTGTGCCTGGATCGAGAATCTCGAAAACCCGCTTCGCCACCTTAAGGCCGCAGACTACCATATCCTCTTTTGCCTTGAGAAAACCGCTGATGCGGCCTGAAGTTAGCTGGAGCGCACTGGTTGTAATATCACCGGTGTGAATATCTTCGGCAAGGGCATTTTTGATAATTGTATCGATCTGCTGCATGTGAAACCTCTCCTGAACAATTCCCAAAACTGTATAGCACAGGATGAAAAGCGCCGCAATCGGTAACAGTGAGGATTTACAAAAACAGGTTTCAGGTTTGTGAAGACTGTGCAACAAAGCCATAAATACCTGATTTAAGATTGACGGCATCTGATCGTATGTGTATATTATTTGGCCTTATCCCTTAACCCATTCCAACGTTTGAGGAGTCATAAATGAAACCGCTTCGTTTTTTGCTGCTTGCTTTAATTTTACTGTTACCTACAGTCTCTCTGGCAAAGGAGACTAAAGACATCTCCTTCTCCTTCAAGAATGCTGAAGCCGTAATCTTCAGCCACGACTTCCACCTTGAAAAATACAACAACAACTGCCGCATCTGCCACAATGCCATATTCAACCTGAAGAGCAAAACCAAGTTCACCATGGCTGACATGGAAAAGACCAAGTCCTGCGGCGCCTGCCACTCAGGAGTTAAAGCGTTCAGCGTCAAGAATGAAAAGGACTGCACCAAGTGCCACAAAGGGAAGCCAAAAACCGTAACATTCAAAGTCAAAGGTGCTACGGACGTTGCTTTCAGCCACGATTCGCACGTCTCTAAGGCCGGCCTCTCCTGCAAAAGCTGTCACGACGGCAAGATCATCACCGGCAAGGATAAGAATGTTTCCATGGCACAGATGGAGAAAGGCAGAACCTGCGGCGCCTGCCACAACGGCAAGAGAGCATTCACTGTTGCCGGGAACTGCGGCAACTGCCACAAGGGGATGAGCCCTCGTGAAATCACCTTCAAACTCAAAGGCGTTACTGATGCGGTATTCAGTCATCAGGTACACATCGGCATGTTCAAGTGTCCTGACTGCCACACAAAAGTCTTTCCGTACAAGGCCGGATCACTCAAGGCAACCATGGCAAGTATGGAAACCGGCAAATCCTGCGGCACCTGCCACAATGGCAAGGATGCATTCACCGTAGCCGGTGAGTGCGACAAGTGCCACAAAGGGTACAAACCAGGCATTATCCCTTTCAAGACCGAAGCCGGTGACGCAAGCTTCAGCCACGAATTCCATCTCGGCATGTTCAAGTGCGCCGACTGCCATACCAAGGTATTCCCGTTCAAAGCAGGAGCACTCAAAGCCAAGATGGGCGATATGGACAAAGGTAAATCCTGCGGCGCCTGCCATAACGGCAAAGACGCGTTCAAGACCGAAGATTGCATCAAATGTCACAAGATGTAACAACTTCTTTATCTATCTGAATAACATTGAAAAAGGCGACCGATTGGTCGCCTTTTTCTGTTTTTGCCACTGAACTTCCCAAATTCCGTTCATCATGCTATAAAGAAAATATTGAACATTTCCGGAGGTTGCACGATGCGTAGAAGTACAAGCCTTATTACCATACTTGCTCTTTTTGTTTCAGCCTCTTTAGCTACTGCGGCTGCAAAACCTGCAAAACCGGCGGCAGTTAAACCCGCTGAAAGCAAGCCTGTTGAGAACTCACTCAAGCAGTCTGATCTTGCCCGCAAACTGGTGGATGCGCTCGGACTTGCTGAGGGGCTTCCGGAAAAGCCTGCTGAAAAAGATTATCTGCTGATACTAGGAGGAGAGAGAACCTTCAGATTCGAAGCAGAAGAGACTTTTGACCGCCAGAGCGACCTGGCAATAGTTCGTGAACTGCCGCTCTTCGGAGCTTTTTCCGGCAAAGGATGGCTGCATGCAACCACAACCCAGACTGCAGTTCACTTCAAGGTCCTCATCCCGGTTTCCGGAAAATACATTTTTAAAGTCACTGCTAAAGGGGATAGCCAGATCTGGTCAGTTGCCGGCAAAGCGTTTCGGCAAAGTTTTGGCGATAAATTCAGCGAAACCAGTCTTGGGCAGGTATTCATCCCGGCCGGGGAACTGGAGTTCAACGCCCTCCTCCCGCCGGATGGTGCTGTTGACTCCTTTGTCTTTGTCGCACCGGCAAATTCCCCTGTGGAGCCCCTTGCCGGGTGGGCCACCTCTGCCCCCCTGACTGCCGCAGCACTGAACGAGGTTTTTGCCTCTAGCCTTGGCATTGAATCATCTCTGCCCGATGACAGCAGCTATACTGCAAAAACAGTTGAAGCCGCATCACTGTCCAAGATACCCCAGACAGCCCGCCTGACCGACACCCAGCTGCTTGGAAAGCCGGTTGCAGCCAATTGGCTCAGGGCTTTTCAGACTGGGGCCAACATCTCTCTGCCAATCGACATTGAATCCTTGGGCGTCTACAGGATCAGGGTCAGAGCTGTCGGCAGTGAACTGACTGCCGGTTTTGGCAATAGAACAGTCACAAAACCGCTCACAGCCTCACTCAACTGGGTGGACCTTGGAACCTTCAGACTACCAAAAGGGACCAACAGTCTGAACCTGAAACTGCCTCCGACCGGAGGAGTTGACGTAATCGAAGTCACCAAAAAGCTGTCAAAAGCTGCTGACTACGCTGCCATTACCAAAACCGGTATCAGCGGTGACTCCATCGTGAAGCCGGACGAACTTGAAAAAGCCGTCAAATTGCTACAGGAAATGTTTAAAGAGAAAAAGTGATCCGCTTCTTTAAACTACCACCCCTTCTGTTGCCGCTCTGCCTCTTCATCTTCGGCATTGCGGCAGCGGGAAGCATCGGCCTGCACATCCCGCCTCTCCTTCTATTTTTATCCTCACTGCTCACAGTAGCACTCCTCTTAACCCGGATGAATAGCGCTTTCATGGCAGCCCTGGGCCTAGCTCTGTTTGCAGCCGGCAACCTGATGATTCAGCCACTACTGCAAAACGGCAGGGAAGCCAGGGCACTGCTGGAGCAGGTTCAGAGCTCGAAGTTAGCTGTTGAAGGAATTATTGTACGCCGCCCGGAAGCAAAAGATGGTGGCTGCAAGATAACCATAAGACCGACATCTGTTCAAACAGAAGAGAGCCTGAAGATTGACATCGGCTCCGGACTACTTCTGTTGCGGATAGGACAAGGTGGCAGCTCTTTTGCCAGCGGCGACAGAATCAGTTTTACAGGAAAATTGAAGCGGCCAAGAAACTTCGGAATGCCGTTTGAGTTCGATTCAGAGCGCTTTTACGCTCTCAAAAACATCAGTGCGACAACCTTTGTAAAGAGTGATGCCGACATCAGGCTCTTAAAAGCAGGGGAAGAGTCGAGATTTCAGCGCCATTTCGACCTGACCGCAGCAGAGATCGGCAGATTCATAATGAACCGTTTCCCAACTGTCGAAGGTGGTGTCTTGAAGGCTCTTCTGATTGGCGACGTTTCCGATATTCCCCAGGCAACCAAGGATCAGTACAGCCGCACAGGAGTCAACCACATCCTTTCAATATCCGGCTTTCATGTCGGCATAATCGCCCTTGCCCTCTTTCAGCTCTGGTCGTCCATTGCAAAGCTCTTCCCGACACTCCTTCTGCAGATCAACTTCAGGCGCCTTGCCCTCCTTGTCTCAATCCCGCTGATCACCTATTACATGTTCCTCTCCGGCGCAGCCCCGGCAACAGCCCGCTCTGTAATCATGCTCTGCCTTCTGGCCCTGTCACTTCTGCTGGAGAGAGAGTCAGATTCGGTGAACATGCTCTGTCTGGCAGCATTCGCACTTCTGCTCATCAACCCTGCATACCTTTATGATGTCTCGTTTCAGCTCTCCTTCCTTGCACTTTGGGGTCTCACATCTCTGGCACCTGTTTTGTCAAGACCATTTGACTCACTATCACCGGGATGGATTTACAAGCTGATCATTTTTGCGACTGCTTCTACAGCCGCTGTGGCGGTCACAGTACTGCCCGTCGCCTATTACTTTCAGCAGAGTTCCCTCACCGGGATCATCAGCAATTTCTTCATAGTCCCTCTCCTTGGCTATGGCGCCGTTGTAACCGGTTTTACAGCCCTCCCCTTCATCTATATCTCGCCGATGATTGCCTGGTTTCTGCTTTACGTTGCCGCAGCTCTGACAAAAATCTCTGACCTCATCATAGCCGCTCTTGCCCAAATACCGGTTCTCCCCCTGTTCATACCGTCTGAGCTGGAGATAGGCATTTTTCTGGCTGCCATGCTGCTAATCACCATCATCAGAAATCATCTGGCAAAATCGGCTCTACTTGTAACTGTTCCACTTTTTCTGCTCATGCTCCAGCAGCTCCCGGCTAAGGAGAGTACCTCTGCCCTGAGGATCGATTTTTTCAGTGTCGGCCAAGGGGAATCGTCCTTGATAACATTTGCCGATGGCAAAAAAATGCTCATCGACGGTGGCGGCGCCCTCTATGAATCAGGCTGGGATATCGGCAGGCATCTCCTTTTGCCGACACTGCGGAAAATTGGGGTAAGGCGTATTGATTATCTGGTACTGACCCACTCTCATCCCGACCATATGCAAGGGGTTATTGCTGTTCTTGAAGCTCTGCCGGTGGGTGAGTTCTGGGAAAGCGGGCTGAACAGCGGCAATGAGTACAAAAAACTTCAAGAGCTTTTACAGACAAAAGGGATCCCGGTAAAAATCCTCAGCAGCGGCTTGCCACCGTTTGAGATCGCCGGAACAAGGATAAGATGCCTCCATCCGGTTGACGCTGAAAAATCGGGTAGTGACATGAACGAGACCTCCCTGACACTTCGCTTTGAAACCGGAAGTTTTTCAGCCCTGTTTACCGGTGACATCGGCTTTGAGGCCGAAGCACAGATTTTACGGCAAAAAGGGGATATAAGGTCAACTCTCCTTAAAGTTCCACACCACGGAAGTCGATACTCAACGGGACCGGATTTTCTCGACGCAGTAGCACCAGAAATCGCACTGATATCCGCAGGGTTTGGCAACAGCTTTGGACTCCCATCGGTAGAGACCGTAAATCAGCTGGCAGCGAAACGAATCAGAGTTTTTCGAACTGACCTTGACGGAACCGTAACCATTAATGTGCAAAATGATTCTAAAAAGCCTGCCATCTCTACCCAAAAAGGCAAATCAATTGACAGTGGCACTAATGTTCTGTATTTTTAGAACGATATAATACTCGCAAAAATAATCATTTCCAGGGGCAACCGATTTGATGGAAAAAATCCTGATTGTTGAAGATGATGCCTTTTTCAGAGAGATATTTTCTGATCTCCTTAGCGAAGACGGGTATCAGGTTGACACGGCATCCTCTGGGAATGAAGCGCTTAAAATGCTTGAAGCCGGTAAGTACCAGCTTGTGGTCACAGACATGGTGCTTCAGGACATCAGCGGGCTCGACATCCTCTCACGCGCAAAGCAGATGGACTCTGACATTGAGGTAATAGTTGTAACAGGTTACGGCAATATGGAGTCCGCGATCTATGCCCTTAAAAACGGCGCCCGCGATTATCTTGTCAAACCGATCAGCCATGACGAGTTCAAACATGTTGTCCGCCTCTCAATGGAACAGAGAAGACTCCTCAACGAAAACCAGGGGTTAAAGGATCAGATCCGTCTTTTCCAGACATGCCAGACAATAGCCAACTGCATCGAAATTGAAAGAATTCTCTCGCTGGTTCTTGAAGCGGCACTTAAAGAGACCGGGTCTCACCAGGGTTTCTCATGCATACGCGATGCGGGCAGGGAACTCTTTCTTATCGACGCTAAAGGGATGACTGCTGAGGCTGCAGAAGCACTGAATGAACAGTTGAAAAAGTGCTTCAACTGGGAGGAAGAGTCTTTCTTCGAGCCGATGAGCCTGACCGTCGAACCGGGCAAGGATCTACTTCTTTTGCCGCTCAGCCACAAATCACCCATACAAGGGATCGTTGCCCTGATGAACCAGGATAAAACTTTCCCGATAAGACTAAACATGGGGAATGTCCACTTTTTGATGGAACAGTCTGCCCTTGCACTTGACAATGCCGGAAGGTACTCCGTTGCCAAGGATCTGCTCAATATCGACGAATTGACAGGGCTCTACAACTACAGATACCTTGAAATTGCCCTTGAACGGGAAATGAAGCGGGCTGAGAGATACGGCCTCAGTATGTCGGTCATCTTCCTTGATGTTGACATGCTCAAACTGGTCAATGACACCTATGGGCACCTTGTCGGCAGCCGTGTACTCAAGGAGGTTGCCTCCGTAATCAAAAGCTCTGTCCGTGAAGTCGACATTGTCATCAGATACGGCGGTGATGAATACACCATCATCCTGATTGAGACCGGAAAACAGGGTGCGGCCATAGTCGCAGAACGTATCAGAAAAACAATCGCCAATCAGAATTTCATCCTCGGTGAAAACCTCGAAGTAAAACTCACGGCAAGTCTGGGATTTGCCTGCTATCCTGAAGACACGAAATCAAAACTCGAACTGCTGGAAATGGCTGACAGAGCCATGTATTTCGGCAAGGAGAGTGGCAAAAACACTGTCTCTCACATCTCTGAAAGCATTGAAAAACAGTAAAAGGCATGAAAGGTAAACTCCGGTGGCAATAACCGCAATCAAAGGCTTCAACGACATACTCCCCTCTGAAATCGAAAAGTGGCAGCACATTGAAAAAACAGCCAGAGATGTTTTCGGCTGCTATGGATTTTCCGAGATACGGGTTCCTATCATGGAAAAGACCGAGCTCTTTTGCCGCTCCATCGGTGATGCCACAGATATAGTTGAAAAAGAGATGTACACCTTCACTGACAAGGGAGACAACCGGGTGACTCTCCGCCCTGAAGGGACTGCCGGTGTCATGAGGGCATTTATCGAACACAAGCTCTATGCCGCAGACCCGGTCAGCAAGCTGTTCTACATGGGGCCGATGTTTCGCTATGAACGTCCGCAAAAAGGGCGCTACCGCCAGTTTCACCAGATAGGCGCAGAAGTTACCGGCGTTTCCGACCCGAAAGTCGATGCCCAGACCCTGACAATGCTGTCCCACTTCTTCTCGGAACTGGGACTTGACGAGCCTTCACTTGAGATAAACTCCCTTGGCTGTCCTGAGTGCAGGCCTGCCTACCGAGAAATTCTCAAGGATTTTCTCCGCCAGAAACTTGATACACTCTGTGAAGACTGTCAGCGACGACTCGACACTAATCCGCTGCGCGCCCTGGACTGCAAGGTGGAAAAATGCAAAGTGGCAACAGCGGATGCTCCGGCAATGCTGGAACACCTCTGCACAGCCTGTGACACTCATTTTACAGAGACCCGTAGCTACCTCGATCTCGTCTCGACCGGTTACCGGATAAACAGCCGCATGGTCAGGGGGCTTGACTACTACACCAGAACCACGTTCGAAATGATAACCGGGCTTCTCGGCTCCCAGAGCGCTGTCGCAGCTGGCGGGCGTTATGACGGTCTCATCTCCGATCTTGGCGGCCCTTCAGTTCCCGGAATCGGCTTTGCAATGGGTGTTGAGCGGATCGCCCTTCTTCTTGACAACGCAAAGTTCCAGACATCGCCAGCACTCTTCATTGTCGCCCTTGGCGAAGAGGCTCAAAAACGGGCGTTCTGCCTCTCAACCGAGCTTCAGCGGGCAGGCGTATCCGTTGAATTCGACTACGAAGGTAAAAGCATGAAAAGCCAGATGAGAAGGGCTGACAAGCTCTCTTGCGGCTACACACTCATCATCGGTGAATCTGAACTGGCCTCAGGAGTCGCACCTTTGAAAGAGATGAAAACCGGCAATCAATTCGTAATAGCTCTTGATTCGAAGACCATCGCACAAGAACTAAAGAGCTGACTGCTCTGCCATGGGATCTGCACCGGCAAGAATAAGCATAATCGCAATCTTAATCCTCTGCATCAGCCTTTTGCACTATCTCACCCCTCTCCACCTCCACTACCTCCATGATATCTTTCAGCGTTTCTACTACATCCCGATAATCCTCTCGGCCCTCTGGTTCGGCTTTCGTGGTGGGCTGGCATCAGCAATTGCGGTCAGCATCATCTACACCCCCCATATACTTTTTCAGTGGGGCGACCATGTCTCCATGGAGATTGAAAAATACCTGGAGATCGTTCTCTACAATATTGTCGGCGGCATAACCGGCCTACTCGCCCAGCGGGAAAAAGAGCGAAGCATCGAGTTGCAAAAAACTGCAAAAGGGCTTGAGGAGTCATATCAGAAGCTTCAACTGCAGTCGGAAAGGATTCTCGTTGTGGAAGAACAGCTAAGGCGTGCTGAACGCCTCTCTACACTCGGCGAGATGGGTGCAGTCCTGGCTCACGAAATCCGCAATCCACTCGGCTCGATCAGAGGGACTGCCGAAATTCTTAAGGACGACTTTCCCCCCGGATCTGCCAAGCATGAATTCATCGAGATCCAGATTAAAGAGACGGAACGACTGAACAATGTTGTAGAAGATTTTCTCCGCATGGCGAGACAGCAGCCGCTGGAATTGAAGGAGTGTTCCATTGCTGAAGAGCTGCGGACAATATTCAGACTTGCGGAAAACCAGGCCAAAACAGCCGGAGTCAGGATTGTGCCTGCCTTTACAGCTGATGGTCTCCCTATAAAAGGGGATGGTGAAAAGCTCAGACAGGCATTTCTCAACATAATGATAAATGCCATCCAGGCGACTCCGCCAGACGGCAGTGTAACAATTGCACTTGAGAGAAGTGACTCAGGGGTTGCGATTACCTTTAGTGATAGTGGCATCGGCATCGCAACAGAGGAGCTTGAGAAGATTTTCGAGCCGTTCTACACGACAAAGAGCGATGGCACCGGTCTTGGGCTGGCCATCACCAGGAAAATCATCGAAGGCCACGGCGGCAGGATAGATATATGCAGTGAAAAAGGCAAAGGAACACAGGTTTGCATAAGATTGCCGGGAGCGAAATGAGCCATAAAATCCTCATAATTGATGATGACGCTTCGCTACGACGTGTACTTGAGTACAATCTCCATGAGGCCGGCTATGAAGTCACAGCCGCGGCTTCAGGAGAGGAAGGGCTCTACTTTCTGAAAAGTGAGCCCTACACGCTTGTCATTTCTGATATGAAAATGCCCGGCATGGATGGCATGGAGCTTCTTAAAAGGGTTAAAGAGCTGTACCCCGAAACACTCGTTATCATCATCACAGCTTTCGG
>JACABD010000012.1:33838-75436 GCA_013377075.1 Geobacteraceae bacterium
GGAACCGGCAAGGAGCTGGTTGCCCGTTCCATCCATGCACAGAGTTCACGAAAAAATGCACCGTTCATAGCTGTCAACTGCTCGGCGATCCCCCGAGATCTCCTTGAAAGTGAGCTGTTCGGCCATGTCAAAGGGGCTTTCACCGGTGCGATAAAAGATAGGGCAGGCAAATTCGAGCTTGCAGACAGTGGCACGATTTTTCTTGATGAGATCGGTGAACTGCCGCTGGAACTCCAGCCAAAGCTGCTCAGGGTTCTTCAGGAGAGAGCGGTTGAACCTGTTGGTGGAGGAGAGCAGAAAAAGCTCGACTTGAGAATAATAGCTGCCACCAACCTCGACATGAGCAAAGCCGTATCTGAGGGGCTTTTCAGGGAAGACCTCTACTACAGAATTGCCGTAATCCCCCTCCATCTGCCCCCTCTCAGGGAACGGACTGAAGATATCCCCCTTCTTCTCAGACACTTCTGCCAGAAACATGGCGGTTCAGATACAGTTTTTGACAGCGAGGCGTCTGCCCTTCTTGCAAGCTATACCTGGCCAGGAAACGTGCGCGAACTGGAGAATCTTGTAGAGCGCCTTTTGATAATGCGCAGCAGTAACATCTTGACTTTGGGTGACATCCCTGACAATCTTCGCAAAAATGAGTGTCCAAACTCCCCTGAGAAAATGATAAACCTCCCCGCAGAAGGATATTCGCTGGAAAAGCTCGAAGAAGAGATAGTAAAGGAAGCCCTTGCCATGTGCGGCTGGAATCAGACCGCAGCTGCCCGCTTCCTCCGCATTCCAAGACACACTCTCATTTACCGGATGGAAAAATACAACATTGCACCTAAATAATATGACACTGAAATACCTGGCATTTATAATCGTCGTCCTTTTTGCTTCCACAGTATTCTCTGCAGAGCCTATCTCAGGAGTCCGTGCCGATGCCCTCACCCTTCTGAAAACGCTCTCAAACACTGATCTGATCAAAACCTCTCCGGAAGAATTTGCCAGTTTTAAATCCACCATCGAAATTGGCGAAGATTTTCTAAAACAGGGAGAGCAGTTAGAGTCAGACCATTTTTTTTCCCTGGCAATACTTAAAGGAAAACTTCTTCAGAAAAATGCCGAGCAGCAATCAACTGTCACAACTCCTGTTAAGCAACATGAGCTGGCGCTTTTCAAGAAAATCAGCTCTGCCCGGCTTGCCCCGAAACCTGCTACGCTCACTCAGACAGTTGCGCAAATCGAACCTGTTATTGATAAGGAACCTGAACCCTACATCGAAGAGAAAATATCCGACAGGATTGTAGGTGGCGAAGGTGTTTATGTAGTTCAGAAAAAGGAGACTCTAAGGTTAGTTGCCTCCAGACTAGGCGTGCGGGTGAAAGACCTTGCCAGGCTTAACGAGCTTAAAAGGGATGCCATGCTGCATCCAGGCCAGAGGCTACATTACAACAACAGGCGAATTGTGCCTAAATCGATCAGAAACGGTATTCTTGTAAACATCCCGGAGCGCAGCCTCTACCTGTTTAGAAACGGCAAAGTCGCTGCCAACTACCCTGTCGCCCTTGGCATCTCCAAAAAGAAGGAGAGTACTGCCTGGCGCACACCGGTGGGCAAGTTCAAAGTAGTAGACAAGAAAGAGAATCCTGCCTGGCGCATTCCTCTGTCCATCCAGAAAGAGATGGAGGAAAATGGCGAAGAGGTTCTCGAATTCATGCCCCCAGGGCCCAAAAACCCCCTTGGCAAGTATGCCCTGCGAACAACCCTTTCCGGCATCATGATCCACAGCACCACCAGACCGGCATCAATAAACAGCTTCAGTAGCCACGGCTGCATTCGTGTTATGCCCGAACATATGGAAAATCTCTTCAGGTCAGTATCAATCCCCATGAACGGTGAAATAATTTATAAGCCGGTAAAAATTGAGAAGGCGCCTGACGGCAGGATTTTTCTGGAAGTAAATAACGACTCTTATGAGATGTTTGAAGACATCACCGCTGAGGTAAAGAAGGTAATCAGCAGTAAAAAGCTGGAAGAGAAGGTATCATGGCAGAGGGTTAACAGGGTTATAACTGAAAAATCCGGCATTGCAGAAGATGTAACCCTCCCTGAAATGCCGGACTGAAGCTGTTTACAGACTATTTGCCATGTTTTTTTATTATCTCTGTAGCCCGGTCGGCCTGATTCGGGAACAGATCTTTCGGAACATTCTCTCGGCCGATCACTTTAAAGATCATATACCTGCCACACTTTGAATAATCCTGTTCGCAGTAGATTTTTTTATACACAGCACCCGTCGAAGGCATATTTGCCATCTGGTCATTAAAAAATATACATTTTTCTACAAGTTCACACTTTGACATACCCAGCTCCTTTTATCAGGCCAGCTTTCTGCCGCCGCATTTTTTCAGTCTTTTATGGGCATCGCGCAATATTTTTTCTGTTGTAGCCCAGTCAATACATTTGTCTGTTATGGAAACTCCGTACTTGAGCTTTGAACGATCTGCCGAGATGGATTGATTACCCCCTTCAAGGTAGCTCTCAATCATCACTCCGGAGATACTTAGATTCCCTTTTTCAATCTGGTCGATAACAGCATTCAGTACATCCGGCTGTTTTTCATGGTTCTTTTCCGAATTGCCATGGCTACAGTCGACCATAATTGTCGGGAAGAGACCGTTTTTGGCAAGCATCTCCTCTGTTTTCTGAATATCTTCAGGGTGATAGTTCGGCTTTTTGCCGCTACCGCGAAGTACAATGTGCACATCAGGGTTTCCGGTAGTCTGAACTATTGAGGAGAGCCCTTCGCGGTTTATGCCAAGGAAACAGTGGGGATGAAGGGCAGAAATCATGGCGTCAATTGCTATCTGCATATTACCGTCAGTTCCGTTTTTGAAACCGATCGGAAAGGAGAGGCCGCTTGCAAGTTCGCGATGCGTCTGTGACTCGGTGGTTCTTGCCCCTATGGCCCCCCAGCAGATCATGTCTGCAAGATATTCAGGGGTGATCGGATCGAGCATTTCATTTGCAACCGGAAGCCTTAGCTCTGTCATCTTGCATAAAAGATTTCTGGCAACGCCAAGCCCCTTGGAAATTTTGTGTGAACCATCCATGTCTGGGTCGTTGATGAGCCCTTTCCAGCCGATTGTTGTTCTCGGTTTTTCGAAATAAACCCTCATGATTATGAAGAGCTGGTCGGAAAGCTCGGCCGCAAGCGCAGAAAGCTTTTCCGCATACTCAATGGCACCTCTGGTATCATGAATCGAACATGGGCCGACAACAACCATCAGTCGGTTATCCTCACCTTTCAGGATGCTCTTGATCTGCTCCCTGCTGGTTGCAATAAATTCGCTGCCACCTTCATTCATTGGGAACACCTGACGAAGGTCGGTCGGTGCGATTATCGGTGTAATACTCTTGATCTTGAGGTTATTGGTCTTTATCATTATTTCTCCGGCAGAGGGTTATTAAACGTGTATAAGGCACCGCGTATTTATAGCAGACTTATGGATGTTTTTCTAACTAAATCTGGATGGCATCAGCCCATATAATGCCGATTTTACTCCTCTTTAACTACTTTTCTGTTACATTTAAAATATGGAGCCATTCTTGTCAACAGAGATCAGGGAATCAGATATTTCAGTTCAATTTTTCCGTGCATCAGGCCCTGGTGGACAGCATAGAAACACCACGGACTCGGCCGTAAGAATTCATCACATCCCCACCGGCATCGTCGTTCAGGCGTCAGAATCCAGATCCCAGCACAGAAACAGGGAAGTTGCCATGGAGCGTCTTGCCGCAGCTCTTCGCAAGCGATTTGTCAAAAAGCGTCCCAGAGTCGCCACCAGAGCCACAAAATCCTCAGTTGAACAACGATTGAACATCAAACGAATAACCTCTCTCAAGAAAAAACAACGCAGCAAATTTGACGATTAGTCCTTTTATCAAAAAAAGATATTGACTCTTTTTCACATTCAAAGTAAAAAGGATAAAAAAGGTCTTTTAAGGGCGATGAAATGATGGAGTTAACCCGCAAGGGCGAATATGCAATCAGAGGGATAGTTTTCCTGGCAAAACAGCCGACAGGAAAGGTTATTCTTGTCAGTGAAGTTGCCGAAGCGACCGGAGTTTCCCAAACCTTTCTCGCCAAAATCTTCCAGAACTTCGCAAAACTCGGACTGGTCAACTCCTTCCGCGGCACAGGAGGCGGCTTTCTTTTGGGAAGAGCAGCTTCAAAAATTACCCTGAGACAGGTTGTTGAAGCCATCGAAGGGCCAATAATCCCGAATCGCTGCCTCACCGAAGATGGCAGTTGCAGCAGGGAGGCACAGTGCACGGTTCACCCTGTGTGGCGACAAATTCAAGGTGAAGTTGCTGCCATTCTTGATGCAGTAACGCTTGAGGATCTGGCAAAAGAAAAAAATTTGGGGTAACCCCCTTTTTTTACCCTGATTTGAGATAAAATAAGTCCTGTTAGGGGCAATTAATATCAATATTAAGGAGGAGAGGTAATGGACGTTCTGTTTTTAAGCCAGTTGCAGTTTGCGGCCACCTGTATGTTTCACTGGATCTTTGTCCCGTTGACCCTGGGTCTGTCCATAATGACAGCATGGATGGAGACAAAATATGTAACCACCGGCGATGATACCTGGCTTAGGATGACTAAGTTCTGGGGGAAACTATTTCTGATCAATTTTGCCCTTGGTGTTGTTACAGGCATAACCATGGAGTTTCAGTTCGGTCTGAACTGGTCAGAATACTCCCGGATAGTTGGTGACATATTTGGAGCACCGCTTGCTGTAGAGGCAACAGTAACTTTCTTCCTTGAATCAGTATTTATAGGTGTCTGGATTTTTGGCTGGAACAAAGTATCCAAAAAGACTCATGCACTCACCATCTGGCTCGCAGCTATCGGTACCAATCTATCAGCTCTTTTCATACTTCAGGCCAATGCCTGGATGCAAAATCCTGTCGGCTTCGCAATTCGTAACGGCAGAGCCGAAATGACCGATCCGCTGGCAGTTTTCACCAACACCTATGGCATCATCAAATTCACACACACTGTACTCTCCGGCTACGCTCTGGCTGCATTCCTTATCATGGGGATCTCTGCCTGGCACCTACTCCGCAGGAACGAAATCGACTTTTTTAAACGTTCTTTCAGATTTGCCGCAATATGGGGTTTTATTGCCTCCATTATTGTCGGGATTTCCGGTGACTTCCATGCTGTTGAAATAGCCAAAGTTCAACCATCCAAGTTCGCTGCAATGGAATCAATCTGGGAAACCAAGCGGAACGCGGAGATGTGCCTGCTGCTGATACCCAATGCCAAGGAGGAGTGCAACGCGGTTGAAGCACTGAAAATACCGGGGATGCTCAGCTTTCTGGCCTTCCACGACACCAATGCCGAGATCAAGGGACTGAAGGACTTCCCGAAAGATATGCGACCAACCGTTTTCCCGGTATTCGTAAGTTTCAGGACAATGGCGGCTATCGGCACGTTCATGATTATAGTAAGCCTGGCAGGGATTTTCCTCTCAAGACGTGACAAGTTTGAAGACAACAAACTATTCCTTAATCTCATGCTTTTTTCAATTCCACTTCCCTATCTGGCACAGCAGATGGGCTGGATTGTCGCGGAACTTGGCCGCCAGCCATGGCTTGTTTATGGCGTTCTGAAAACCTCCGAAGGCGTATCAAAATCTGTCACGGCAACCCAGGTGCTCCTCTCCCTGATCGGTTTCACCGTCCTTTATGGTGTGCTGGGGGCAATAGACATCTACCTGCTTGTGAAGTACGCCAAAAAGGGACCTGACAGCGACCTGTCGAATATCATAAATGTTCAGGGGAGGGGATAAACAATGGATATTTCAATTTTCCAGATCACCTGGTTCGTACTTTGGGGAGTACTCTGGGCTGCCTACTTCATGCTTGACGGATTTGTCCTTGGCACCGGCTTTCTTTCCGGCATTATTGCCAAAAACGACACTGAAAAACGTGTCCTCATCAACAGCATAGGCCCGGTCTGGGACGGCAATGAGGTCTGGCTTCTGACAGCCGGGGGTGCAACCTTCGCAGCTTTCCCGACAACCTATGCACTGATGTTCAGCAATCTCTACTCAGCCCTTATTCTGCTGCTCTTCTCTCTCATTGTGCGTGGGGTATCATTCGAATTCAGAGGCAAGATTGATAATGATATCTGGAGAGGGTCATGGGACAAGGCAATGATGGTTTCCAGCTTCCTCCCTGCCCTTCTCTTTGGTGTCGCTTTCGGTAATATCTTCAAAGGGATTCCGATGCGAAACGATTTTGTCAACCTGCAGTTCACCTTCGAAGGAGGCTTGATCGGGCTTTTGAACCCCTATGGTCTGGTTACCGGGATATTGTTTGTTCTCCTCTTCGCCGTTCACGGAGCACTCTACATCTCGACCAAAACAGTCGGTGACCTGAGCAGCCGTGCACTTGCTCTTGCCAATAAAATCTGGCCGGCACTATTGGTCGTTGCCGTAGTATTCCTGGCGTTCACCTACCCGGCGACAAAATTGTACGACAACTATCTGAATGCACCGGTGTTGATAATCGTGCCAATTATAGCGGTTGTCTCCCTGATACTGATCAAAGTCTTTGCGGCAAAGGGTGAAAAGGGGAAAGCATTCACCTTTTCATGCCTGACAATCGTCTTTGTGGTATTTACCGGGGTGACCGGTCTGTTCCCGAATCTGCTGCCTTCGAACATTGACCCGGCCTCCAACCTGAACATCTACAACTCATCTTCGAGTCTGATTACGCTGAAACTCATGACAGTAGTCGCCCTGATCGTCGTGCCAATCGTCATCGCCTACAAGATCTGGGTCTACCGTATATTCAGAGCGCCGGTGACAGAAGAGCAGATAGAGGCAAATCAACATCCGTATTGATTGTACGATGTAAAGGGTAAGACGTGAAAAGAGCCGGTCAGGAATTCCTGACCGGCTCTTTTATCTATACATGCACGAAAAAAGTTATTTGAACGTTTTGAGGACATAATCGGCAATAGCTTTGGCATCCTTGTCGGAGATAGTCTTCTTGTCAAACGCCGTCATACCTGCCTCAGGCTTACGCATGAGCTTGATAATCCCTTTGGCATCCTTGACCCCTTCCCTGGCCATGTCCTTTTTATGGAGAGTATATTTAGGATTAATGATATTGCCGCCATCAGGATGGCAGCTTGCACAGTGCTGTTTGTACATCTCTTCACCTGTAGCGGCAAAGACTGCGGAAGTGGCAAAGACAAAGGTAACTGCTGCAAGGGTCAGGGTCTGTTTCTTCATGAACATTCTCCTTTGATATGATCTACCGACGATGTCGGCAGCTAATAGGCGGACAGTACTTATGCACCAAATATTGAACGATAATACCACAAATTTCAGGATAGTGAAGAAACGTTGAAGATTAGCTATGCTGAGTGCAGTTGCTAAAACTTAAATTCTATCGATAATGATTGCAACGAGAATAATCGCCAGATAAGCGAGGGAAACGCGGAAACCGGCTCGGTAGGCACTGCTCCGGTACAGGCAGTGATGACAGAACAGCGGAAAAGTTATTCCTGTTAATAGCATAACCAACATAAAGCCCTCTGAAAAGCGGCCGGACAGACTTAGCAACATTAGCGCTGGGAGGATAGCTACAGCGCTCCAGAGGGTGAGTCGCTTGGTTAAATCCATACCGTGGGTTACTGGCAGTACCGGGAAACCGGCTTGCCGGTACTGCTCCAGATACTGCAGCGCCAGAAACCAGAAGTGGGGCAATTGCCAGATGATAATGATCCCGGCAAGTAACAACGGCAAAGCGGTAATCTGGCCGGTGACAGCGGCCGCACCGATCAGGGGCGGCAGTGCGCCGGGGATCGTTCCGGCCAGAACTCCCCAAGGGGAGCTTCTTTTAAACCAGAGGGTATAAAGCAGCAGGTAACTGCCGCTGGCTGCAATCAGCAAAAGCAGGGCCAGGCTGTTGAGGAACAGAGCGGTGATCAGGAATGCCGCAGCAGTCAAGAGCAGCGCCAACGTCATAACCAGTCCGTTGCCGGCTGTGGACAGTGCCCGGCTTCTGGCGGCCAGACGCGGCATTTGCCTATCGGCAGCGGCATCCAGAAGACAGTTACCCATGGCCGCACCACTGGCAGCCATGATCAGGCTGAGTAGCGTCCAGCAGAGAATCGATGCAGGCGGCAGCTGTCCACTGCTGGCCAGAAGTATCCCGGCAAAGCCGGCCAATGTCTCGGCCAGGACGATTCCCGGTTTGGAGATCAACAATAGCGCGGTAGGGAGGCTGGGCGATTGCTCTGCTGTCAGTACGGCAACAGTCGCCTGACAGGTTTCCGGACGGGCGGCCATTATTTCACCTCCTTGATAAACTCCACCAAAGTGTCGACCTCGACATCCTTCAGGTCACCTATTGACGGCATGATCGGCTGAAATCCCTCGACTATTTTTGCATTGGGAAAGCGGATCGATTCCCTGATGTAGGCATCGTCAACTGTCATAGTCAGTTTTCTGCCGTTTTGCAGCACAGTTGTTTGTTTGTGATAGAGCCCCTTGAAGGTAGGGCCAACACCGCGACTACCGTCTAGTGAGTGACAGGCGAGACACCCCTTTTCCTTGGCTAACCGGGCGCCGTCAGACTTTTTTACACCGCCTGCAGCCTCTTTATGCTCCAGCCAGGCAGCAAATTCAGCTTCCGGCACCGCTTCAACGGTGGTGATCATGGCCGAGTGCCCCTTGCCGCAGTACTGGGAGCAGAAAAGGTCGTAAGAGCCGACCTTATCGGCCACGAACCAGACATGGTTCTTCATTCCCGGGACTACATCCCGCTTTACCCGGAAAGCTGGCAGGAAAAAACCGTGGATGATGTCGCTTGACACCAGGTTCATCACCACCGGTTTCCCCACCGGCACAACCAGTTTCGGGCTGGTCTTGCCATTTGCATAGGAAAAGCTCCACGACCACATCCGTGCCGTGGCGGTCACCGGCAGGGCAGCCTTCGGTACGGTACGCAGGGTCAGATAACCGGCCCAGCCGTAGTAAAACATGGCCAACACCAGAATGCTCGGCAAGACGATCCAGATCGTCTCCAGCCAGAAATTATTCTCCACCTGTGAAGTCGGCTCCGGGGCGCAGGAGCGGCGATAGCGGACGGCAAACCAGATAACCGTAGCGGTTATGCCGCCCAGCAGTAGTACGCAAGCCCAGATAATGAACTTGAAGACCGGGTCGACCGCGTCGGTTGTGGTGAGCAGTGCTGGGTTCATGTTGGGTTACCTGTACAGTACGTCAAAAAAAGTAAATCCGATGAAGATAGCTAATGTGAGGAGTGCCACGAACAGAAGCCAGCGCAGCAGCTTATCCTCATACTTCATGTGCATGAAAAAGGCGATCACCAGCCCGCTCTTGAGCGAAGCGATAGCCAGCGCCCCCCAGACCCGGTTCACCCCCAGGTCAAGCCCGGAGACCCAGATCGTCAGCCCGGTCAGGGCCAGCAGGGTCAGCCAGACCGAGGTCAGCTTGGTGTAGCTGATAATATGATGATTTGTGTCGTTCATTTCGGTACCTTCACAGAATCAGATAATACAACGGGAATATAAAGATCCAGATCAGATCCACCAGATGCCAGTAGAGGGCTCCGTTCTCCAGCCAGGAGTTGTTGTTGCTGTCGACCCTCCCCTGCTGCACTCGCACAGCGACAAAGCCCAGCAGCGTCGCGCCGATGAGTACATGCAGTCCGTGAAGGCCGGTGGTAAGAAAATAGAGGCTGAAGAAGACCGATTCACCCTGCGGCCCCTTGATGAGCCGCTGTGAGCTGGGGTAGATGTCATGGCCGAACTTTTCGTTCCACTCAACATACTTGATGCCAAGGAAGATCAGGGCGCAGCCGATGGTTCCCAGTAGAAGCCTGATGCTGGTGCGCGGCGCCCCCCTCTGGACCGCAGTGACCGCCATGGCTGCCAGCAGGCTGCTGGTGAGCAGCACCACGGTATTGACCGCGCCGAAGACCACGTTCAGCTCCTTGCCACCGCTGGCGAATTCGTGCGGGTAGCGGGCCAGGTAGACGGCATAGAGGAGAAACAGCCCGCCGAAAAGGATCAGCTCGGTGAGTAGGAACAGCCACATGCCGAGGGTTGCCCCGGACTTGTCCCTGTGCAGCTGTTCGCTCATGGGATTCCCGTACTCTTGAAATCGTAAGGCCCGTGGGTAACCACCGGCTCTTCCTCGAAGTTCTCCGTCGGGGGTGGTGTGGCTACGCTCCACTCCAGGGTCGCTCCTCCCCAGGGATTACCGCTGAACGGCTCACCGCGGAGTAGTCCGCGGAAGAGGTTCACCAGTAGCAGTATCAGGCCCAATGCCAGCAGCCAGCTTCCGAGAGTGGAGGCCAGATTGAGCGGGGCGAACTCGGGGAGGTAGTCGTAGTAGCGGCGCGGCATCCCCTTCATCCCCAGCACCATCATACAGAAGTAGGTGATATTGAAACCGACGAACATCATTGACCAGGCGATGAGGGCCGGTTTCTCTTTGTAACGGCGGCCGTAGAACTTGGGGAGCCAGTAGTGCATTGCGCCGAAAAAGGCGAAGCCTGAACCGCCGAAGATGACATAGTGAAAGTGGCCCACCACGAACTGGGTGTCGTGTACATGGATGTCGGTTGCGGCGGCGCCGAGAATGAGGCCGGTGAGCCCGCCGATGGAGAAGAGGAGCAGAAAGCTTAGGGCGAAAAGCATGGGCGCCTCAAGCGAAATAGAGCCCTTGTAGAGTGTGGAGACCCAGTTGAAGACTTTAATGGCCGAAGGAATGGCAACGACGAAGGTCAGGAAGGAGAATACCAACACAGCAGTATCGCTCATGCCGCTGGTAAACATATGGTGCCCCCATACAAGCGAGCCGGCCGCTGCAATGGCGACGCTGGAAAAGGCAATCATCTTGTAGCCGAAGACCGGTTTGCGGGAGAAGACTGGAATGATCTCAGAAATCACCCCCATGGCCGGCAGGATCATGATGTAGACCGCAGGATGGGAATAGATCCAGAAGAGGTGCTGGTACATGATAGGGTCGCCGCCCCGGGCAGCGTCGAACAGGCCGGTGCCGAGCATCCGTTCAGCAATTACCAGTGCCAGGGTAATGCCGAGGATCGGCGTCGCCAGTATCTGCACCCAGGCCGTGGCGTAGAGCGACCAGACGAAGAGTGGCAGCCTTGTCCAAGTCATCCCTTCGGCGCGAAGGCGGTGGATGGTGGTGACGAAGTTGAGTCCGGTGAGGATGGAGGAAAAACCAATGATAAAGACGCCGAAGACCGCCAGGGAAACATTGGTGCCGGTGCGGGTGCTGAAGGGGACATAGAAGGTCCAGCCGGTATCCGGCGGGCCGCTGCCTGTGAACAGGGCGGTAATGATGATGACGGCACCGAGCATATAAAGCCACCAGGAGAAGAGGTTCAGCCGTGGGAAGGCCACGTCACGGGCTCCGATCTGGATCGGCATGATCAAGTTGCCGAAGGCACCGGGGAAGCCGGGAATAATGAAGAGAAAGACCATGATCACGCCGTGGACGGTAAAAAGGGCATTGTAGGTCTGGGGCCCCATGATCGTCCGGCCCGGTGCCATCAGCTCGATGCGCAACAGCAGTCCAAGGCAGACGGCAATCAGGAAAAAGCCGAGTACCGAGTAGAAATAGAGCAGACCGATCCGTTTGTGGTCTGTGGAGAAGATCCAGGAAGTTATGCCTGTCTTGCCGGTATCGTTCCAGAAACTGCTCTGTGGAAGCTTTTGTGGATTCATTGATTGTCCCCGGAAGACGGGCGCCGTTTTTTATTGGTCAGGACTAGAAAAGCCATGAAGCCACTGGCAACGAGAATCACAGTTGCGGCACTTACCCGCAGCAGGTTAAATACATAGGTCTTGCCCACCGGATCGTAGGTGAAGCAGAAGTCCATTACTTTCCGGATTGACGTTCCGGCCACGCCGCTACGGGCTTCGGTTATGGCCAGGGCAAGATCCTTGGGAAGAACTGTCACACCATACAGGTAACGGATGATCTTACCGTCACCAGCCACCATGATACTGACCACCGGGTGAGAAAAATCCGCCCCCTGGCGTTGAAAATGAAAACCTGTGACGTCGAATAGTCGGTGGATGGCAGTGCGATCACCGGTCAGAAACCGCCACCCCTCTTCTGGAAACGGTTTTTTGATAGTAGACAGGTAGGTCTTCCTGCTGCGGGCTGCCATGTCCGGTGTTTCCTGTTCGTCGAAACTTATGGAGATCACCCGATAGTCTATTACCGGACTCAATTCCAGCTTTTGCAAAGCCGCTGCCGTACGAAACTGGAGAACACTGCAAACATTAGTACAGCGGTAGAAAACGGGCAGTATGATAGTCGGGCCGGTGATCAACTTGGCAAGTTTAACGGGCTTTCCGGTCTCATCGCGGAAGGTCACATCAAGCGGTATTTTTGTCCCAAGACTCTCGGTAATGCCAGCCGTTTCCCTCTCCGTATTTTGAGAGGAGCCGTCACCACTATGGGCGCTGATGCTACACGGTAACAACAGCAGCAAGAGAACGAGGATTTGTAGTACAAACCGGATATTTTGCACGAAAGGCCTACCCATGCAGGCTTCCCCCGATACGTCAGAACCGGCCATAAGTTTTTCTGAGCAGATATGCCAGCAAAGCTGACAGAAGGGCTCCGGCCACGGCAAAGGCCCCAATGAGCTTACGTTGACGTTGCTGATCATCCATGATTTTGAGTAAATCATCGAGTTTCTGCAGTTCGGCCTGAATACGTGTAGTTTCCATCTCGACTCTGGTGATGTCAACGGTATGGAACAATGAGTGAAAACTGTTTCGTACGGAAAACAACCCCTTTTCCAGACGGTCGGTGTCAATCCCTTTTTGTTTTAGCCCATTGATACCGGCGTCAATTATCAGAATCCTGCTCTCCGTACTGGCCATGGCCATCTTGATTATTTCCGCCTGTTTGAAATCATGGCAACGACTACAGTTTTTCTCGTTGATCAGATCCAGCGATGCCTTAACAACCTTATGATTACCATGACAGGTCACACAGGTAGGCCCACCAGTCCCTGCCGCTTTGCCATGGAGGCTGGACAGATAATCCTTCAACACCCCTACATGACAGCGTCCACAGAAAGCCGGAATATCCTTTTCTTTCGGCACACCGAGAAATCCGCGTGCCGGGCTCATGGCGTTTGCCGCATCCCGGGGATCGCCGCCGTGGCATGAATTGCAGGCGATACCGTTTTCCTGATGGATACTCCCCTGCCAAAGCGTAACCGGTTCGCCATATTTCCCCTGCAGTTTGGAGTGGCACTGGATGCAGACTATTTCGTCAGATCCGGCAGCAGCAGAGAAAGCGGGAATAAATAGCATGACAGCGAGAGCCGGAATCAAGACGATTACAAGTCGTCTAATCATTTTTATGGATAGAATTAGCCCTCTCATGAGTAGTGCCCCCAGATGGAAAGTCCGATCCAGAGCAGGATCCCTCCCACAGCCATAACCATGAACAACGGCCGTTTCAGCGGGTGCCGTTTGTCACCCCGGTCGATAAAGGGGAGAATCGCCAGGAAGGTCATTGCCGCACCCTGAACCGATAAGCCGATGAACTCATTGGGAAATATTTTCAAGACCTGGTAGTTGGCCAGGAAGTACCACTCAGGCTTGATATGGGCCGGGGTCTGGAAAGGATTAGCCGCAATAAAAGACTCTCTGGTGAAGAAAAGATACGGGTCGAAAAAAACTACTGCCAGGAAAAATGCCAGGTAGACTGCTAGGGAAGTAGCGTCCTGCAAGGCATAGTTTGGAAAAAAAGGGATGCCGCCAGGATGGTCTTCATAGCGATAGACATCACCTTGCCACCTGACACTGCTCTCTTTGTCACCAAAAGGTGGTGTCGAGACACCGGTACGTTTGAGGAAGAACAGGTGTGCCCCCACCAGTGCGGCAATTGCCAGCGGCAGGACCGTCACATGCAAGGCGAAGAACCGCCCCAGGGTTGCCGGGCCAACGAGCTTGCTGCCACGGAGAAACTCCACCAGGAACTGACCGACTACCGGGATCGAACTGACGCTGTTGGTAGCCACCGTAGTTGCCCAAAAAGAGAGCTGGCTCCAGGGAAGCAGATAGCCGGTGAGGGAAATACCCATGATCAGGTTAAAGAGGATGAAACCGGAGAGCCAGTTAAGTTCCCGCGGCTTCTTGTAGCTACCCATGAACAGCACCGACAGCATATGAAAGAACAGAATCAGCACCATCATATTCGACCCGACGGCATGACTCATGCGAATCAGCCAGCCGAACGGCACGTCGTTCATGATAAAGGTGACGCTTTTAAAAGCTTTGTCTGCATCGGGCACGTAATAGATCAGCAACAGGATGCCGGTCACCACCTGTAGGCCGAATATGAAGAGGAGGATACTCCCCATGGAGTACCAGACATTGATGTTTTTCGGCAGCAGATATCCGGTCAGTTCCTTTGCAACAATCTCGCGGATTCCTATCCTGCAGTCGATCCAGTCTGTAAGTCTTTTGATCAGTCCCATGGAGCCTCCGCTTCAACCTACAGTGATAACGCCATTGGCGACGACAAAGGGAAGTTTGGCCAACGGCTTGGGAGGTGGGCCAGAGAGAACCGCACCTTCATGACTGTAGTGCCCGGCATGACATGGACAGAGGAAGTCCTGCTTCTCTTTTTCCCATTGAACGATGCATCCCAGGTGAGTACATACTGCGGAAAGAGCCACCAGGTCGCCACTTTGCCTGCGCACCAGTACAGCCGTGGAGCCGGCATACTCAAAGAATTTTGCCCCACCTACGGGGACCTCCTGTTCGGGAATAACCACCTTCCCTGCCGTCTTCGCCTGCTGCAGCGGCGCCAGATAATTATATACTGGATACGACACAGCAACTGCAGCTGCAGCAGCCACACCGCCAAGGCAGACACCGAGAAACTTTCTTCTGTCCTCGTCAACCATAGAATGCTCCTTCTTTATAGCAACCGACATTTTTCACGAGAGCGTATAAAAAGTAGATAATTTAACCGTTGTTGCAATGCTTTTATACCCATCAACTATATCGAACAGCGTATCAGCTCTCTTCGTTTTGTCAATTGGCACCCCTGCCCCGGCGTTGTCGTTCTAGTACGCTTTTTTCATTTCAACCTTATTTAGGCAAATGAATGACACAAAAAAGCCGATCAGGGTTTCTGACCGGCTTTATTTTTAAGCATATTTGAACATTATAATCAGGCTGCGGCATCTGCCTCTGCTTTACCCAAGTCAAAAAGTTCATTAAAGATCTCCTGAACAGTACCTATATGATCTGCCTTCCAGGCGTTCGTGCCGCAAAAGACGAGACCTGTCTCGACATCACCGCGCTGTGCACGATCAAGGGAGGTAACAATACAAAACCTCTCACGACTCTCCTTGTAGGAGCATTTCTTCAAACACGCCATCCTGCAAGGGTTTTTCTGATCCAGATCGTATTGTCGGATGTTTGCAGTGTTACTGAGAATCGCTCTGCCGGGAAGCCCCGCCGGGCTCATGATCAGGCCGATATCCTCTTTCTTGCAGTTAATATAAGCCTGTTTGAACTCATCAGCAGCATCACACTCGACAGTTGCAACAAAACGGCTTGCCATCTGCACCCCGTCAGCCCCCTGCTCAAGGGCGTTTAACAGATCCGGCCTATCCCAGACACCTCCAGCTGCAATTACGGGGATCTCTGCCTCGGGGAACTCTGCCTTCAGATATGCCTTGATTTCCCTTATCGTACCGTACTGATCGTAGTCACCATTGCCGATAACCTCCATCTTCTCGCCAAGGTGTCCACCGGCGGTATCAGGATCTTCAACAACAATCGCATCAGGAAGACGGTTGAACCCCTTGTGCCACTTGCGGACAATCAGCTGAGCGGCACGCAGGGATGAGACAATCGGCACAAGGGCAACATCAGGAGCATGGGCAGTCAGCCCAGGCAGGGTCAACGGCAGACCCGCACCGCAGACAATCACCTTGGCGCCACCTTCGATTGCTGCCTCGACAAGCTTCTCGAAATCTGCCAGAGCAACCATGACATTGACACCGATAATGCCGTCAGGGGCTATTTCATAGGCTTTCTTCAGCTCAGCCTTGAAAGCCAGAGGTTCGGCCTGAAAGTAGTTGCGCCCGTCGTAGAACTCGCTGTTAAGAGCAATCCCGGCAGCAGCCACAAGACCGACGCCACCGCACTTGGCAACATGACCGGCAAGGGACCCGCCTGATATGCGAACACCCATGCCCCCCTGAATGAGAGGATATTTAACGGTATAGTGCCCTATTTTCAAAGGTTTAATCACTGGAGAACCTCCCGCTGTTTGAAGTGTATACATCTTAGCAAGATTCCGGTGATTTCTTTTGTAATAGAATTGTAAAACCGGCAGGTAAACTCTCCAGACGGTTACAAAAAAAATCCCTCCTCTTCCCCGCTTGACACCTCCAACCTTTTTATGTAGTGTTGAACGTCCCGCCGCAAAGAAGGGACTGACTCCAGGAAAAACGGTCCTTACTCACATGAAAATTACAGCTATAATCCCCGCAAGATACGGTTCTACAAGGTTCGAAGGCAAAGCGCTTGCTGATATTTTCGGCAAACCGATGATTCAGCATGTCTATGAGCGCACAAGCCGCTCTGCCCTTGTTTCCGACGTAATTGTCGCAACCGATGATGAGCGGATTGCATCGGCTGTCAAGAAGTTCGGCGGCAAAGTGGAGATGACCTCAACAGCCCATGAAACCGGCACAGACAGGTTGGCAGAGGTTGCCGGACGGATCGACTCTGATATCATTGTCAATGTTCAGGGTGACGAACCGCTGATTGACCCGGGCATGATCGACGAAGCTATCGAGCCAATGACAACTGACAGCTCGCTGGTCATGTCTACGCTCAAGTCGAGGATAAAAACCCTCCATGACTTCCTGAGCCCGAATGTTGTCAAAGTGGTTACCGACTGGGAGGGAAACGCACTCTACTTTTCCCGTTCGCCGGTTCCCAACTTCCGTGACAAGTGGAATGACCTTAAAGACGAGAAGTTCTCAAGCGGCAAACTCCTCTGCTACAAACATATCGGCCTCTACGTCTACAGGAGGGATTTCCTGCTCCAGTATTCACAGATGTCACCTACCTACCTGGAGCTTGCCGAAAAGCTGGAGCAGCTTCGTGTTCTGGAAAACGGCTACAAAATCAGGGTTATCGAAACATCCCATGACTCGATCGGCGTTGATACTCCGTCCGACCTTGTCGCAGTGATAGAAAAACTCAAAAAACAGTAAAAGGGCAGCCGTCACATGAAAACCAAATTTATCTTTGTTACAGGTGGAGTTGTATCGTCAATAGGCAAGGGGCTTGCTTCTGCATCACTCGGAGCACTTCTTGAAGCCCGCGGCCTCAAGGTTACCATCCAGAAACTCGACCCGTACATTAACGTCGATCCCGGCACCATGTCGCCGTTTCAGCATGGCGAGGTCTTCGTAACCGACGACGGGGCTGAGACAGACCTGGATCTGGGCCATTACGAGCGTTACACCAGCGCCAAGCTCTCCAGAAAAAGCAACTTCACCACCGGACAGGTCTACTTCTCTGTCATTGAGAAAGAGCGCCGTGGCGACTACCTTGGCGGCACTGTGCAGGTAATTCCGCACATCACCGACGAAATCAAGTCAAAAGTACTTGAAAATGCCAAGGGAAACGATGTTGCCATTATTGAAGTCGGCGGTACGGTCGGTGATATCGAATCACTACCGTTTCTTGAGGCAATCAGGCAGTTCAGGAATGACCGCGGCCATGGCAATGTCCTCTACATCCACCTGACCCTTGTCCCCTACATCAAGACCGCCGGTGAGCTGAAAAGCAAGCCGACTCAGCACTCGGTCAAAGAGCTTCAGCAGATCGGTATTCAGCCTGACATTCTTCTCTGCCGCTGTGAGCAGGAACTGCCAAGGGAGCTTAAACGCAAAATCGCCCTCTTCTGCAATGTTGACGAAAAAGCTGTCATCACATCACCGGATGCAGACCATATCTACGCAGTACCTGAAGCGCTTCACAAAGAGGGGCTTGACGATCAGGTTGTCGAAAAACTCAACATCTGGACAAAAGCGCCGGATCTGACCCAATGGCATAATGTTGTCGAAAAACTCACCAAGCCGGCAAACGGTGCGGTCACAATTGCTGTTGTCGGCAAATATGTCCACCTGGCAGACTCTTACAAATCCCTCTCCGAATCACTGACCCATGGCGGCATAGCTAATAACTGTCGGGTAACACTTAAGTACGTCGATGCTGAGATAATCGAGCAGGATGGTGTGGAAGGAGCATTTGAAGGGGTTGACGGCATACTCGTCCCCGGGGGCTTTGGCGAGCGCGGCACAGAAGGGAAGATCAGCGCCATTGAATATGCAAGAACCCGCAAGATTCCGTTCTTCGGCATCTGCCTGGGGATGCAGATGGCAGTGGTCGAGTTCGGCAGAAATGTCTGCGGTCTGGAAGATGCATTTTCCAGCGAATTCAGGATCGACTGCGACAACCCGCTGATTCACCTCATGGAAGAGCAAAAAGGGGTCATGAAGAAGGGTGGCACCATGCGTCTCGGTGCATACCCCTGCTCGCTTGTGAAAGGGACATTTGCCCAGAAAGCATACGGCGCCACAGAGATTTCAGAGCGTCACCGCCACAGATACGAATTCAACAACGCCTACCGTGACATCCTCACCGCAAACGGACTGATTCTCTCCGGCACATACAAAGATGTAGACCTTGTCGAGATCGTCGAAATTGCCGACCACCCCTGGTTCCTGGGCTGCCAGTTCCACCCGGAGTTCAAATCACGCCCGCTGAATCCCCATCCGCTTTTCAAAGCGTTTATCGGCGCGGCACTGGCTAAGAGAGGATAATTAAATGAATCTGGAAACCCCAGTCAAAAATGTGAAAATCGGCAATCTATCAATCGGCGGAAAGAATCCGCTCATGCTGATCGCCGGGCCGTGTGTCATTGAAAACGAGACTGAAACCCTCAAGGCGGCGGAACGGCTGATTGAAATCACCACCAAGGTCGGCATGCCGCTCGTCTTCAAGGCATCCTACGATAAAGCGAACAGAACGTCAGTGACCTCATTCCGCGGACCGGGGATGAAAGAGGGGCTGCGGATACTTGCCAAGATCAAGGAGACTTTTGGCCTGCCACTGCTATCTGACATTCATGGTATTGACCAGATTGACGAAGCGGCTGAAATACTCGACATCCTCCAGATCCCTGCGTTTCTCTGCCGTCAGACAGACCTTGTGGTTGCTGCGGCAAAATCCGGCAAAGTTCTTAATATCAAGAAAGGGCAATTCCTTGCGCCTTGGGACATGAAAAATGTCATCGGCAAGGCGGTAGATTCGGGCAATGACAATCTAATCCTGACCGAGCGAGGTGTATCTTTCGGCTACAACAATCTTGTCTCGGACATGAGAAGCCTGCCGATCATGCGTGGCATGGGCTATCCGGTTGTTTTTGATGCCACTCACAGCGTACAGCTACCTGGCGGCCAGGGTGGCTCATCCGGCGGGCAGCGGGAGTTTGTGGAGTATCTAGGTCGTGCCGCCGTTGCCACCGGCATTGACGGCATCTTCATGGAAGTCCATAACGACCCTGACAAGGCACTCTGCGACGGTCCAAACTCGATCAAGTTGAGTGAACTGGAAGAGCTGCTGA
Organism: Geobacteraceae bacterium; assembly: GCA_013377075.1. GTDB lineage: Bacteria > Desulfobacterota > Desulfuromonadia > Geobacterales > DSM-12255 > VEOV01. The sequence goes on from JACABD010000012.1 coordinate 53,599, forward strand.
AAAAACTAAAAGCGATTGACGGGATAGTAAAACCATTATGATTATTGAAGAGGCAAAAAAGGTAATCCGTATAGAGGCAGAAGCGCTACTTGCTCTTGCCGACTCCATCGACAGCAGCTTTGAACAGGCTGTCAAAACAATTCTCTCGGCAAAAGGGCGGGTTATTGTTACCGGCATGGGAAAATCTGGGCTTATCGGCCAGAAGATCGCCTCTACAATGGCCTCAACAGGGACTCCGGCGTTTTTCCTCCACCCGGCTGAGGCGCTTCATGGCGATCTCGGGATGATTATCCGCGGTGATGTGGTTATTGCCATCTCCAACAGTGGCGAGACCGAAGAGGTTCTGCGAATTCTGCCGATTGTGAAAAGGATCGGCGCGGAACTGGTCTCCATGACCGGCAAACCGTCGTCAACACTTGCAAAGGCAGGCGACATACACCTGAACATTGCCATCAAAGAGGAGGCCTGCCCACTTGGGCTCGCCCCGACCGCCTCGACAACCGCAACACTTGCCATGGGGGATGCACTTGCTGTTGCCCTCCTTGTTGAGCGGGGCTTCAAGGCTGAGGATTTCGCCCTCTTCCACCCTGGCGGAGCGCTGGGGAAAAAGCTGCTCCTCTCGGTCGGCGACATGATGCACTCGGGCAGCGCTGTCCCACTTGTCGATCTGGAAACACCGATGCGCGAGGCATTGTTCGAAATCACCTCAAAGGGTCTTGGTTGCACCGGTGTAACCTCTGCTAACGGCACATTGGCTGGGGTAATTACCGACGGTGACCTGCGCCGCGCCCTTGAGAAGGGGACGGATTTCATGGAGAAGAGCGCCGGGCAGATGATGACTGCCAACCCGAAGAGGATCCTGGTAAACGACCTTGCCGCCAAAGGCTTGCAGAAGATGGAGCAGTTCTCCATCACCACCCTCTTTGTCTTTGATAATCCCGGATCATGCATACCTGTCGGGATACTCCACCTTCACGATCTTCTTAAATCGGGGCTTGCATAAATGAACGACAGACTCGCAAAAATCAGGCTGCTTATCCTCGATGTTGACGGCGTCATGACCGACGGTCGAATTATTTTTGACTCCAACGGTATCGAAAGCAAGTTCTTCAATGTAAAGGATGGCCATGGCATCAAGATGCTGCAACGCGCCGGGATTGAGGTCGCCATAATCTCAGGTCGCGAGTCAAAGGTGGTTGCCAATCGTGCAGCGGAGTTGGGAATTGAGCAAGTATTCCAGAAATCTCTGAACAAGTTGGAACCATACCTGAAGATACTTGCTGATACCGGACTGGCAGATGAGGAGATTGCTTTTATCGGTGATGACCTGATCGATATTCCTGTTTTGAAACGGGTCGGCTTTGCCGCAGCCCCGGCAGATGCAATTGGAGAGGTTCTCCCTTTTGTCCAGTTTGTAACAAAAAACAGCGGCGGATGGGGAGCAGTTCGAGAGGTTTCTGACATGATTTTAAAGGCTCAGAACAGATGGGAAGAGCTCACTGCACGCTACTTTTAACCATCCCTTCACCCGCAGTCCGGTGGAACTGACAGCAATTCAATAGTTTGCGGGCAACTCAATACAATCTTTATGCCAACATCAACAAACCCAACCAGAAACCTCTTTACTCGTCCCTCAACACAATGATATAGTTTCTCAACTTATGCCCAGATATATCATCTTCAGGCGCATTCTCGGCTTCATAATTCTGCTGGCAATTGCTGCAACTGCTGTTGTTGTTATTCGCTATTTTATCGATAACACCCGAAAAGAGAGAAAGAACCTCCAGAAATCAGTTTCAGCTGAAATCTCAATGAAGACACTTCATTTCACGGAGAATCAGGAAAGCTTGAAGAAATGGGAACTTTTTGCCCAGAGCGGAACTCACGACAAGCCTGCTGAAAAAACCTCTCTGGAGGATATCCGTTTTATAGTCGAACGTGATGAAAAAAGCGGACCCGTAACAGTTACTTCAAAGAATGGCGTGTATCTGCATCTGCCAAAGAGTGTCGAGCTAAGTGGCAATGTTCTGGCAAAAACAAAAGACGGCATGACATTTGAGACAACAGAGATAACATACAATTCCTCTAAACAGACATTCTCGACAAAGGAGCGGGTCAAGCTGACTGATGCTGCTCTTATTGTCGAAGGTATCGGCATGGATCTTTTTGTTGATAAGCAGCAGGCAATCGTAAAAAAGCAGGTAGAGGCTACAATTTACCCTGGTAAGGGGCTTAAATGATTCGCAAATCAGTGTTTTTCACACTCCTTTTTCTATCTTTTTCAGCTCTGCTTTTTGCTGAAACCAGAAAGCTCCGTGCGTCACGGAGTAATGAACCTGTCAAGATCAAATCTGACCAACTGGTTACAGATAACAACCGCAAGATGGCTACTTTCACCGGAAGCGTTGTGGCAAGACAGGGTGACCTGACAATTTATTCCGACAGGATGATCATCAGTTACTCTGACGAAGAGGGGGGCATCAGCAGCTCCGAAGTATTCGGCAGTGTAAAGATTATCCAGGGCGAGCGCCGTGCACAGGCCGACCACGGCATATATGATGCCAAACTGGGCACTATCGTTCTTGACGGCAATCCGAAAGTATTTCAAAACAGTGATACTGTTTCCGGAAACGTAATAACCTACTTTCTTGATCAGGAAAAAAGCGAAGTTACGTCAGGCCAGGGAAGCAGGGTTGAAGCTATAATTCATCCAAAGGGAAAAGGTAACGATGGAAAACCAGCGAAACCTTGACACCCTCACTGCCAGAGATCTGCAAAAGTCATTTGGCGGCAGAAAAGTTGTTAACGGTATCGATATAGACCTTGAAGCAGGCGAGGTCGCAGGTCTCCTCGGTCCAAACGGTGCAGGCAAAACAACCACATTCTACATGGTTGTCGGCCTCTGCCGTCCGGACAACGGCTCAATTACAATGAACGGTGAGGATATTACAAAACTCCCGGTCTATTTGCGCGCCAGAAAAGGTCTGAGTTATCTGCCTCAAGAGCCATCTGTCTTTCGCAAACTCTCTGTAGAAGACAATCTCATGGCGATTCTGGAGGCAGTAGAGGAGACAAAAGAACTCAGACAAAAGAGAGTAGAAGAACTACTTAACGAGTTCAGAATAACCCATATAGCGAAGAGCATGGGGTACGCTCTCTCAGGTGGAGAGAGGCGCAGAGTCGAAATAGCCAGGGCTTTGGCAACAAGACCAAAATTCATACTTCTTGATGAGCCTTTTGCAGGGATCGACCCGATTGCAGTAATTGACATTCAAAACATCATTGCCGAACTAAAAGCAAAAAACATTGGTATACTTATTTCAGACCATAATGTCCGTGAAACACTTGGTGTCTGCGATAAGGCCTATATTGTAAACTCCGGAGAACTCCTTGAATGCGGCACTCCGGAACAGATTGCAAACAGCCGTAAAGCCCGAGAAATTTATCTCGGCGACAAATTCAGACTCTAGTCACAGACCACTTCAGAGGATAATTTATGGCTCTTGAAATGCGACAGCAGATGAAGCTGACCCAGCAGCTGGTTATGACGCCGCAGCTGCAACAGGCTATAAAGCTTCTTCAGCTTTCACGTCTTGAGCTTCAGGATCTTGTCCGTCAGGAGCTTGAAGAGAATCCGATTCTTGATGAAACCGTCGAACAGGAGAACATCAAAGAGCTCGAACAGGTTGAGATCCAGGAGCATGAACCACCACCACTCGAAGAGAGTGAACGGTTCAAGGAAGTGACTGCCGGCAGTGAAACAATCCGTGAAATGGATTGGGACAGCTACATTGACGGCTACAACTACAGCTCAGGCGAACAGTACAGTGAGGATGAAGATCGCCCCTCTTTTGAAAATCTACTTACCAAAAAAGGCACCCTGGTAGACCACCTGGTCTGGCAGCTTAGTCTTTCGAAATTTGACGAAAACGAAGTAGCCATAGGTGTTGAAGTTATCGGCAATATTGATGATGACGGCTACCTGAGAAGCACTGTCGAAGATATTGCCAGGTCATGTGAAGTCATGCAGGAGACCGTAGAGTCGGTTTTACAAAGGATTCAGGACTTCGATCCCCCCGGCGTTGCGGCCAGAGATCTTAGAGAGTGCCTGCTGATCCAGGTTAATCAATTGGGTATGCAAGGGAGCATAGTCGAGTTCATACTGAAAGATCACCTCAAAGACCTGGAGATGCGTCGTTACAAACAGATTTCCCGTGCTCTCGGTGTAAACATTCAGGACATCCTGACCGCTGCCAAGGTGATATCAGGTCTTGATCCCAAGCCCGGACATATTTTTGCTCAGGACGATGTTCACTACATCTCTCCCGACATTTTTGTCTACAAGGTCGGTGACGATTACGTAGTGACCCTTAATGACGAAGGGTTGCCAATGCTCCGTATCAACCCTTACTATACCGATGACAAGGTTAAAGGTATGGATTCCGGCACTGAAGAGTATGTTAGTGACAAGATGAGATCTGCGATCTGGCTTATAAAAAGCATCCACCAGAGACAGAGGACAATTTTCAAAGCGGCAAAGAGTATAGTAAAGTTCCAGCGCGAGTTTTTTGAAAAAGGAATAGAATTCCTGAGACCACTTGTTCTCAGAGATGTTGCTGAAGATATCGGAATGCATGAGTCAACCATCAGTCGCGTCACCACAAACAAGTATATGCATACCCCCCAGGGGATATTTGAGATGAAGTATTTCTTCAACAGCGCCATATCCATATCCGGTGGGGACTTCATTGCATCAGAAAGCGTCAAGAGGAAAATCAAGGAATTGATCGAGTCCGAAGATCCCAAAAAGCCTCTCAGCGACCAGACGCTTGCCGAAATGCTTGCAGCGTGTAACATTAATATAGCAAGAAGAACCGTAACTAAATACAGAGAGATGCTCAGAATCGGCTCCTCATCTGAAAGGAAGAGGATGTTTTAGCAACGTCCGCTTAACTACCACTATTAACAGGAGGCATTATGCAGATCACAACAACATTCAGACACATGGAACAGAGTGATGCTCTAAAGAGCTATGTGGAAGAAAAACTTGAGCGGGTAAAGAAGTATATCGACGAACCGGTTGTTGCACAGTCCTACATGACTGTTGAAAAGATAAGGCACATCGTTGAGATAACCCTGACGGCAAAAGGAGTTACCATCAAGGCCTCAGAGGCAACTAACGACATGTACGCATCTATTGACGCCGTAGTTGACAAGATCGAGCGCCAGCTTCGCAGATACAAAGAGAGACTCAAAGGACACAAACCATCTACCGATGTACGCGCTAAAGAGGGTAAAAGGACGATCGTTCAGGCAGAAAGTCTTGAGCAGCAACAAACTCCTGTTGTCATTAAAACAGAATCGATCTCTATTAAGCCAATGTCTGTAGATGAGGCAGTAATGCAGATGGACCTCATGCACAAGGACTTTCTGGTATTTACCGATGACTCGAGTGAGAATATTAATGTCATATATCGTCGTAAAGATGGCAATTACGGGCTCATAGAGCCTAACAGAGGCTAACGGACTGTTGAACACTGCCAGCCTTACAATTCAGGATCTCCTGCAGGACAAGGAGTATGGGCTAGACCTTTCACTCTTTGCAGGTGAAAAGGGGCTGTCACACCGTCTCTACAGTGCCCGCATCCAGAAGCCCGGACTTGCTCTGACCGGATATACGGAGCATCTCCATCCGGACAGGCTTCAGGTACTAGGCAACACCGAAATATCATATCTACATAAGATGCCACCTGAGCAGTCTACTGCAAACATTGCAAGATTCTGCTCATTTCCGATCTCTTGCTTTATTGTGACCAAAGGGCTGGATCCCCCTGACTACCTCAAGAATGAGGCGGAAAAAGCAGGGATCCCTCTCTTGGGAACATCTCTTCAATCTTCCATTTTTATCTCCCTGATAACAAAGTTTCTTGAAGAACGACTCCTTCCTACCACTCACATTCACGGCGTTCTTGTAGATGTACTGGGTGTAGGAGTCCTTCTTCTTGGAAAAAGCGGCATCGGCAAAAGTGAATGTGCACTTGACCTTGTAATAAGAGGGCATCGGCTTGTCGGAGACGACATCATCAACATAAAGAAAAAGGTCCCCTCTTCCCTCGTCGGTCAGGCCGGCGAACTGATTCAGTATCATCTTGAAATCAGGGGGCTTGGCATTATCAATATTAAAGATCTTTACGGTGTTTCTTCAATAAGAGAAAAGAAGATCATTGACATGGTCATAGAGCTTGTGGAGTGGGATCCGGATCAAGAATACGACAGACTCGGCATAGACGATCAGATTTATACAATTCTTGGAGTGGAGTTGCCTCACATCTGTATACCGGTGAGACCCGGAAGAAACATAACATCCATAATAGAGGTCGCAGCAAGGAATTTTCTTCTGAAAGGTATGGGTTACCACTCTGCAAAAGAGTTTCAGGAAAAGCTTCTTGCCCGCATGGAAGTAAGGCCCATCGGTGATGAAGTTGAGTAAGTTGCGGATATGCGTTATTACCGGCCTTTCAGGCTCCGGCAAATCCACTGCCATACGTTCCCTTGAGGACCTAGGCTTTTTCTGCCTGGACAACCTGCCGCTGACTCTCCTGCAGGTATTTATCGAGTTGGCAGAGAAATCATCGGAACGGATCAAAGATGTGGCAATTGTCATAGATATTCGCGCCAAGGATTATTTCAAGGGGAAAGAGAATACATTCAAAGAGCTTCGCGATGCCGGTCATAAGGTAGAAATTATTTTTCTCGACTCTACTGACGATGTTCTAGTAAGAAGGTTTTCCGAAACAAGAAGAAAACATCCGGCAGTCGATAACGGAACCGTCCTGGACGGAATAAAGCTGGAACGGGAGTATCTTGCCGTCTTAAGACAGATATCCACTTCGGTAATTGACACGTCCGAACTGAACGTACATGAACTAAAAGACCTGATAACAAGAATGGTATCAGGTGAAGATGCTCCTAAAGTTTTCAATATCCACCTGCTCTCTTTCGGGTTCAAGTATGGAGTGCCACTTGAATCTGATATTGTAATGGATGTCCGTTTTCTGCCAAACCCGTACTTTGTTCCAGAATTGAAGCATTTGACAGGAATGGATAATGGCGTAAGGGATTTTTTGCATAAGCTGCCGGATACAAGTGAGTTTCTAGACCGTTTTCTCTGGTTCATCGAGTTTTTGATCCCTCGTTATCAGAGTGAGGGTAAATCCTACCTAACCATTTCAGTAGGATGTACAGGTGGAAGACATCGCTCTGTATACATAATTGAGGTTTTACGAAAGTTTATTTCTGAGAAAAGATACTCACTTAAAGTTACACATAGAGACATGGGGAAAGGATAAAATGACCGGACTAGTCATAGTAGCACATGCAGGACTTGCAGCAGAGCTCATCAATGCGGCTGAAATGATCGTAGGGAAAATCGAAGCTTCTGCTTATGTAGAAATAAAACCGGATGATTCTGTTGACAAAATACGTACAACTCTCACCTCTGCCATCGAATCTGTTGGTTGCGAGAATATAATAATCATGACCGACATGTTTGGAGGAACACCTTCAAACATGAGTCTCTCCTTTCTGAAAGAGAACAGGATTGAAGTCCTTACGGGTGTCAACCTTCCGATGATAATCAGATTCGCAAGTGATCGTAATAAGTTCGGAGTATCTGAGCTTGCAGCCCAGATACGTGATACCGGTAGAGAGGGTGTTACAGTCGCAGGGGACTATCTGAAGAAATAATTCTAGCTACTATCCATAATCAAACTATACTGCCGCAATCAGATGCCTAGCAGACTTGCTCAGATCGCATCAAGCCTAACCATTTCGAGGAGTTACAATAATATATGTTTGAGCAGCAATTTACAATAGTCAACAAACTTGGTCTTCACGCAAGAGCATCAGCGCTTTTTGTAAAAACAGCGAGCCAGTTTAAATCCGATATCAAGGTCGTGAGAGACGGAATTGAAGTAAACGGGAAAAGTATCATGGGAATCATGATGCTGGCCGCAGCCAAGGGGACAGAGATTGTTCTCAAAGTTTCCGGCACAGATGAATCTGAGGCGTTTCAAAAACTCGGTGAGTTGGTTTCAAATGGTTTTGGAGAGGAGTAAAAACCTCTGCCTCTCCGGAGTACCTGCATCGCCAGGTATTGCCATAGGACTGGCCAGAGTTACTGATCGTGCCAGAGTTGCAGTGTCCGAGCACGCAGTAAAGCCTGAAGCAGTTCCAGCTGAAATAACCAGGCTTCTGGAAGCGATATCAGAAGCAAAAGAAGAGCTTCTCCTCATAAAAAACCATCTCGAAAAAGAGAGCGGATCAGAACATCTATACATCCTTGATACTCATCTTATGATACTGGAAGATCCGATGCTTACCTCGGAAACAGTATCCTGCATAAAAACTCAACTTATCAATGCTGAAGGCTCTCTGAGAAGGACTCTCCTTAAATTCAGGGAGTTCTTTAATGCCATTGAGGATGAATATCTTCGAGAAAGAGGAAGCGACGTCGACATAGTCGGTGAGCGAATTCTTCGCAAAATGGTTGGTTTCCAGCAAGAGCCCCTGCCTCAGCTTGACAGTAAGGTTATTATCATTGCTCATGACCTCTCACCTACCGATGTCCTGCAGATAGATAAAAGCAAGGTCATTGCTTTTGTGACCGATCTGGGGGGGAAAACCTCCCACACAGCCATTCTTGCACGGGCACTCGGTATTCCGGCCGTAGTTGGTCTGGAATCTGCTACAGCAGAGATAATAAGCGATGACAGTATTATTATAGACGGTGCGACCGGCACAGTTGTCATAAACCCTAGCGATGAGTCTTTCAGAAATTATCTTTCCAGAAAACAGCGATATGAATACTTCTGTCAGGAATATGTAAAGTTCCGCGATCTCCCGGCAGAAACCGTAGATGGCCATCGAATACGACTTAAAGGAAATCTTGAATTTATTGAAGAGGTCCCAGCGCTGAAAGAGCATGGCGGCGAAGGTGTCGGTCTATACAGAACAGAGATGCTGTATATGAACCGATCAACGCTTCCTGACGAAGAAGAGCAGTTTGAAGCGTATCTGTCGATGTGTCGTAAAGTTGCACCATTCCCGGTCAGCATAAGAACACTTGATGTGGGTGGTGACAAGTTTGTCCCAGAACTAAATCTTGCAGATGAATTGAATCCAGCCCTAGGGCTTCGTGCAATAAGACTATCACTTAGAAATATTGAAACTTTCAAACCTCAAGTTCGGGCAATCCTTCGTGCAAGCGCCTTTGGAGAGATAAGAATGTTTTTTCCGATGATTTCTGGAGTATCTGAAATCCGCGAGGTAAAACGGATCATCTCTGAGGTAAAGTACGAACTCAGATCTCAAGGGATTACCTATGATGATTCAATCAAGATCGGGATAATGATTGAAATCCCTTCAGCTGTCTTGGTAGCTGACCAGCTTGCAAAAGAGGTAGATTTTTTTAGTGTCGGCACTAACGATCTGATCCAGTACACATTGGCTATTGATAGAACAAATGAGCACCTCTCCCACCTATACCAGCCCTTGAATCCAGCTATTATAAGATCTCTGCAGATTGTGGCTGATGCAGCCCACCAAGCAGGAATAGAAGCCTGTATATGTGGCGAAATGGCAGGAGAACCGCAATATTTGCCAATTCTGCTTGGGCTTGGTTTTGATGAATTATCCATGACTCCACCCTCAATTCCGAGGGTAAAAGAGATTCTCAGGCGCTGTTCCTTGACAGAAGCAAAAAAACTTACGGCCAAGATTCTTGAAGCTGAAACTGCCGAAGCTGTTGAATCGATTCTGAAATCTGAATTAACAGCACACTTTTCCGAAGGTTTTGACTAAAAAAAGGCGCACCATTTCGGTACGCCTTTTTTATGCAGCTTTTACATAACCGGCTATTCAGGACATGTGAAAACAGCCTCTACACGTCTATTGTTCCTGCGCCCGTCTTCCGTCTTGTTCGAATCAATCGGCTTGGTTAAACCATAGCCTTTTGCGGTGATACGCTTGGGATCAATCCCGAGTTTGTCAACTAGGTACTTTCTTACAGCATCAGCTCTGTGCTGGGAAAGTTTCAAGTTTGAAGCAGCTGATCCTACATTGTCAGTATGCCCTTCGATTACAGTTGTTGCTTTGGGATAAGCCTTCAGTTTGTCTGAAACCAGCTTTAGTTCATCGTAATGCCTCTCTTTGATATTAGCTTTGGCTGTCTCAAAAGTAATACTGAGTGTCATGCTCTTGCACTCAATAACCGGAGGCGGTGGTGGTTGAACAACATGTACCGACGCATTGCTCTCAGCACTGCCACCGGGGCCATTGCAAGCAAGCTTGTATGTAGTCGTTTCAACAGGAGTTACACTGAGTTTACCAGTAGACTGATTACTGCCGCTTGTCTGAACAGTGCCTACGCCAGGCAACAGACTACACTCGGTAGTATTCTGTGTATTCCAGGAAAGTGTTGCAGGAGTTCCTTTGTCAACGGTTACAGGTGAAGCAGAAAGAGTTACAACGGGTGCCGGTGGAACTGGAACTGGAACTGGAACTGGAACTGGAACTGGAACTGGTGGTGGTTCTACTTTCTTAGGCGCAGGAGGAGGCTCTACTGGTTTAGGTGGTTGAACAGGAGCCGCTTTAGGTGCGACGGTAGCAACCACCGGCTGAGGAGCAGGTTTATTCCCGCCAAACTGGAAGTTGAGGCCAAGAGTATACTCGTAATTATAAACAGTCGTACGACGCCCGAGTGCGGGGTTGTACGCCGTAAAGCCCGGATCAATAATCAGGTTGCGCAAGTCAGCCCTTAAAGCTACGTTTTCACTCATGAAATATTTGGCACCAAAACCGTAACTGAATGCGCCAGAGTCAGCAAAGTTTTGCCCGGAGTTATGGGGATGTGTTGAAACTCCACCATATCCCGCAGCAAGGAAAGGAACAAAAGAGTTTTGGGGGAACATGTGATAGAGAAGTTCCATCCTGTATGTAATGACATCAGTAGTCTGATTGGAGAGCGTATCTGACTTCGGGTTCACATAATGGAATAAGCCCTCCACCGTAAATCTGTCAGTCAGATTGTAACCTGCCTTGATACCAACAAGGAAATTCGCATCAATCTTCTGAACACCGTCAAAAGTGTAGCCACCTATTACAGGTGTTACACTGAATGCCCCGGCCCTGTTTTCGGCCATAGCAGCTGTTGCGCAGAGTGAAACAGTTGTCAGCGCCGCTAAAGCGGCCAAGCTTCTTTTCATACTTGAGCTCCTTTTCGACTCAAATTAAACAGTTGAGTCACTTTTGGTATATTCATACAAATCTTTGCTATTTATAGCATTCATTTTAGATTTGTCAAATTTTCATCCGTAAAAATGCAATTTGATTTCAAAAAAACAGTAAAATCTTGACCCAAAACTTATAAAAAGCTATAACTACATGATAAATTATGTAGCAGAAAGTAAAGGGGGAAAGGCTGATAATGGAGAAGAAAGAGTATATTTTCAGTTCGGAGTCGGTTTCAGAAGGACATCCGGACAAGGTTGCCGACCAGATTTCCGATGCGATACTTGATGCGATCATATCACAAGATCCAAAAGCCCGCGTTGCCTGTGAAACGCTTGTCACAACAGGCATGGCAGTCATTGCCGGTGAAATAACAACAACTGCCTACGCAGATATGCCGTCAATCGTAAGAGAGACCATCAGAGAGATCGGTTATAACGACTCTGCTATGGGCTTTGACTGGGAGACCTGTGCGGTTCTAACCTCAATTGATAAGCAGTCTCCAGATATATCCATGGGCGTAACTGAAGGTGAAGGAATGTTCAAGGATCAAGGTGCCGGAGATCAGGGAATAATGTTTGGTTACGCCTGTAACGAGACACCAGAACTGATGCCAATGCCAATTCTGCTCTCCCATCAACTCGTAAAACGCCTTGCAGATGTCAGAAAATCCGGTGAGCTCCACTTCCTCCGCCCGGACTCGAAATCACAGGTATCAATCCGCTATGAGAATGACAAGCCAGTATATGTAGACACGGTTGTAATTTCTTCCCAGCACACCCCCGACGTCTCCCATGAGACAATTCAGGAGGGGGTTATTGATGCGGTTGTTAAAAAAGTGATACCAGCGCATCTGATGGATGCAAATACGAAAGTTTTTATCAACCCCACTGGTCGTTTCGTTGTAGGTGGCCCGATGGGAGACTGTGGCCTTACCGGAAGAAAGATAATTGTTGACACTTACGGGGGAGCCGGTCGTCACGGTGGCGGAGCTTTCTCAGGCAAAGACCCTTCCAAGGTAGACCGCTCGGCAGCTTACATGGGTCGTTATGTTGCAAAAAACCTTGTTGCAGCCGGAGTATGTGAAAAATGCGAAGTCCAGGTAGCTTACGCTATCGGTGTTGCCGAACCGGTTTCAGTAATGGTTAACACCTTTGGCACTGGAACTATTGCTGAATCAAGGATTGCACAGATTATCCGCGATGTATTTGATCTTCGCCCAAGAGCAATAATCGAACAGCTTGATCTGCTCCGCCCTATATACAAGCTAACTGCAGCATATGGACACTTTGGAAGAGAACTACCGGAGTTCACTTGGGAAAGAAAAGACAAGGCGGACATAATAAGAGCTAAGGCAGGACTTTAATCTGTACTTATTTTTTAAACAAAAAAGCCAGGGCGCAACCTCTGGCTTTTTTGTTTCACCTTCTGCTGAATCTGTAACCTACGCCTCGAACTGTCTGGAAATAGACGGGATTACCCGGCTCCTGTTCAAAATACTTCCTGAACCTGACGATAAAATTATCCAGAGTTCTGGTTTCGACATCGTTTGCATATCCCCATACCCGCTCCAGAAGCTCACTTCTGCTTACAGCCTCCCCTTCTCTCTGAAATAGCAGCATCAGCATTCGCACCTCTAGATCAGTCAGGTCGATTTCGCCCTGTGCTGTTCTGGCTCTGTACGACAGAAGGAATACTTCATTCTCTCCAAATCTGTACCCCTCCTCAATCGGTTCAGGTAGATACCAGGAGGAGCGACGAAGCATCCCTTTTACGCGGAGCAGAAACTCACTCAGGCTAAACGGTTTTGTCAGGTAATCATCTGCACCGCTTGCAAGTCCTGTTATTCTATCCCCCTCTTCTGAACGGGCTGTAAGCATCAAAACCGGCACCCTGGTATCGGCTTCACGCACCTTGCTACAAAGTTCGAACCCATCCATTCCAGGAAGCATTACATCAAGAATAATCAGGGCAAATCTGTCATAAGCCAGCCTTTCAAGCGCTTCTTCACCGCTTTCAACATGACTGACACGATAATCCTCCTGCTCCAGATTAAAACATATTCCGCGGGCAAGATGAATTTCATCTTCTACTAGAAGAATATGTGGCCTGTCCACTATCTGACCTCCATGGACGGAAGGGTCAGAACAAATCTTGTTCCCATGCCAGCGCCGCTGCTTTCAGCGACAATACTCCCTTTATGCCTTTTAATCACAGATTTTACGATGTATAATCCGAGTCCGGTTCCACGAATGGTCTCTCCCGTATTCCTTACACGATAAAACATCCTGAATACCTTGCTTAGTTCACTTCGCACCAATCCTCTGCCATTGTCCGACACCGTCAATATGCAGTTCCTCCCGGAACTACGCAGTTCCAGCTTAACCTCCGGCGATGCATTGCTATAAAGAAAAGCATTTTCGAGAAGATTACGAAGTACCATTTCCATTCCCTCACTATCGATTTTCAGATTGATCCCCGGTTCTATGTCAGATGTAAGTATGCTTCCTTCAGGAATACTCCGACGGAACTCTGTAGCAAATTTATCGACGAAAGCGCTGAAATCTACTTTGGCAAGCCCAGGACTAGTGGGTCTCTGTTCTAGCTTTGCAGCCATGAGGAAGTTGCTGATGAGACTGTTAAGCCGCTCTGTGTCAGCAAGCATGGTATCAAGAAACCGCTCCATCTTATCCGGTGGAGGGTTACGCAGCCGTATAGTCTCCAGGTGCAACCTGATTGAGGCAAGAGGGGATTTAAGCTCATGGGTTATCTGTGAAATGAAACGCTTTTGCTCTACATAAAGGCGTGACTGCCGCTTCCAATAGATGAAAATCACATAAAGGCCGCACAGCACAAGAGCCAGCATCAATATACCGCCTGCCAGAACTGGCCAGTTCAGATGAGTCGGCACAAGTTCCGGACGATACTGTTCGGCAAACTTCCTTAGTTCATTGTGCCGCCCGAGAAACCAGAGTATCCAGAGGACAAGAAGCCCTATCCAGACAATCTGGACAACTATCAGCGTAATGATCGGGTTAAAAAGGTTCTTGAGTCGACGCATATTAATGCTTTAGCAGCTGAAAACGATAAAGGCAACCCCTTTACAAAAGAATCAGCTTAATTATGAAACTTTAAATTAAAAAAACTTGTGTTCAAGCCAATATCAGAATATTTTATTATTATGTTCAATCAATGTTACCAAACTGCGTCTGTAACAAACCTGTCAATTATCACAACCTCAGATAACCTTTCACATCACACTTTATTAAATATCATTTCAAAGCTGACTCAATGAAAAACATCTCCATCATAATACCTGTTTACAACGCTGAACTGACGATAGAGTCCCTCTGCAACACCCTGATAGACAGCTACTCACAAAGATACGTGCTGGAAATAGTTCTTGTCAATGACAACAGCCAGGACAGCACCGATATAATCTGCAGAAGACTTCAGGAAAAGTTCAGTCAGGTCATTACCTACATCAGACTAGCCCGAAATTTCGGCGAGCATAATGCCGTAATGGCCGGCCTACACAGTGCTCACGGTGACTTCTGCGTAATCATGGATGATGATTTTCAAAACCCCCCTGAAGAGGTTGAAAACCTGATTTACGCAGCTGAACAAGGATACGATACTGTCTATGCCAGTTATTCCAGAAAAAATGACAATATTTTAAGAAACCTAGGAAGCTTTGTTAACGACAAGATGGCAAATTTCATCCTCCGCAAACCGGCAGATCTCTATCTTTCCAGCTTCAAGATAATGAACAGGTTCCTTGTTAACGAAGTCATCAAATATACCGGGCCGGACCCATATATCGACGCAATAATACTGAGAAGCACGTCAAATATCGGCAGCATTGAGGTCAGGCATGATAAACGCAGACATGGACACTCCGGGTATACCCTCAAAAAACTGATCTCCCTCTGGGGCAATATGGTGCTTAGCTACTCCCTTATTCCACTCAGGGTTCTAGGTTTTGTAGGGATGATCATGACCTTAATCGGCATTTTTACCGCTGGTGCTGCAATGTTTGACCAGATAATGCCGAACAGAGTAGATCCGAGCGAAATTGAAACACTTACTGCCGTTACATCTTTATTCAGAGGGATTCAACTGCTCGCCATCAGCGTTGTTGGCGAATATGTCGGAAGGATCTACCTTGCCCTGAACAGCGACCCACAGTTTATTGTAAGAGAGAAACTCTCTGCTCAGCGTAAAGCAGAGATAAGATCAATCCATAAGGCAACTGGTTACAGTCATGAGATCAGTAAAAACGTCATCTAAAATTTGCCCAATAAAAGCCCCTCTGAACCTACGCCTCTGTTGTCTTGGATCAGCTGACCATAGAGACATATTCAGATCAGTGAATCTAAAGACTTCCCTGCACTCAGACCGACACCTCGAAAGGTGGGTTACGTCCAGACTTCTGACACGAAGTCTCAAGGTAGGGACGATCTCGCTAAATGAGACCAGAGGATGGTCTATTAACCAAGAAACCGGTGACATCGGCCATGACTCCGGCAGGTTTTTCTCAATAACCGGGGCTAAAGTACGGCACCGGTCAGAAACATTTGAGCTTGAGTGGGATCAGCCAATAATAGATCAGCCGGAAGTCGGCATACTTGGGATTATTGCCAAGAAAATCAATGGCGTTCTGCACTTCTGCCTTCAGGCAAAAGAAGAACCTGGAAACATCAACTCAGTACAATTATCTCCAACCCTTCAGGCCACCTACAGTAACTACACCCGTGTCCATGGAGGAACACCTCCAAAATTCATAGAGTATTTTACAGATCCAGCCAGAGGACGCATTATATTTGCAAAACTACAGACCGAAGACGGCGGCAGATTCCTATACAAATCAAACCGAAATATGATTGTGCTGGTAGAAGAATCCGAACTTGAGTATCTTCCAAATGAGTTCATATGGGTAACTCTGAGGCAGGTTGGTAAACTGCTACAACGGGACAACCTTGTGCATGCCTGTACAAGAAGCATTATTGCTGCACTGGCACTTTCGACATCCTCTTTAGGTCAAAAAGCTGCCAATAGCAGAAAACATGATCACGGTACTTTTCATGACAGCTCCCTGGCCTCTATCTTCCAGTGGATTGACAACCGCAAAGCCACCAATCACTTCCAGGTCAGGCGAACAGCTTTAAACAGCCTTAAAGAGTGGGGAATGGATCGTGACGGTTCATTCTCACATGAACATGGTCGATTTTTCCGGGTAGTCGGCCTAAATGTGGAGTCAAAAGGGCGTGAGGTTACTGCCTGGAACCAGCCAATCCTTGACAGCCCCGGAACCGGAGTAATCGGACTCCTCACAAAGATGGTAGATGGTGAGTGTTTTTTCCTGATGAATGCAAAAGCAGAGCTTGGGAACAGAGGAATCATCCAGATCGGCCCCACTGTGCAGTTTACGCCAGGTAACTATATCGGAAATGAAAAACTTCAAAAGCCATTTCTCTTCGAAGAATTCTACAAACCGGAAAGATTTCCAACTATTCATCAGAGTCTTCAGAGTGAGGAAGGAGCAAGATTCTACAATGAATCACATATTCACAGAATCCTTCAGCTACCCCAGTCAGAAGAGCTTACAATTCCTGATGATTTTCACTGGGTCTCGCAGACAGACTTAAATCTCATGATAAATCTTGGTGAGATGGTAAGCTCCAGCGCAAGAAGCATTATCTCGCTTATGATCTCAAACGAGTGCAGTGAATGAACATGCTCAAGGAGCAGGTCAGTTTAAAGCTGCACCAGCAACATACCAGCCAGACCAAAGAAATATCTCCAAAACAGGATATTCTAATCATTGTTATCCTCCTTGCAGTAGCACTCTGCATCCGCCTCTACTCCCTTAAGTTTTTCCATGTGATCTCAACCGACGGCACAAGTTATGCTCTTACGGCCAGAGCATTCGCACAAGGAGATCTGCATGGTATCGGCACATATGGATTTTACCCTGTACTAATTGCAGCAGCCAATTTTTTCATAAACGACCTTGAAACCTCAGGCAGGATAATATCTGTTATTTTCGGAACTTTTATTGTCCTTCCTCTCTATCTGCTTGGGAAATCCATCTTTTCAAGAAATGTTGCCATTGCGGCATCATTGGTTTCCACAGTATGGCCACCTTTTGTGTCTTCATCATGTGAGGTCATTACTCAAGCAACCCATACAACTCTACAGCTCGCCTCTATCTGCCTTATCTGGTACACGTTCCGAAAACCATCTGCAATAAAAGGCATATGTGCAGGGATCTTAATCGGGCTCACCTACCTCACAAGGCCGGAAAGCATTCTCCTTGTACTGGCAATGCCTTTAGCTCTGGCCGTTCTTGAGCCTGAAAAGCTCGTAGAGAGGAAACGCTCTATCACCTTCTACATTTTCGGCTTTACTATCCCTTTTCTGGCAAACATGATTCTTGTGCATCACATGACCGGCGAATGGCAACTCTCTGCAAAGACTGACAGCGCCCTGAACGATGCCCTGAGCTACTACCTTAATCTTCCGGATTTAAATTATGTCCCGGGATATGAACCCAAAAGCTATGTTGAAATACTTAAAGAGCATCCTGGATTCATCTGGCACAACCTTGCTAAGAACCTGAAAATGCTCTGGAAGAGTCTGCTCCCGCCAACTATATGGGTCATGTTTGCCGTCGGGTTTCTCAGTGGAGGATTCAAGCGTGAAAGTAATATAAAAAGGCTTTTTCTTTTCGCTACCATTACACCGGTAGTGGTTCTTGTTATTTTTTACTACATTGACAGCGGCTATATTCAGGCATATCAACCCTTCATTTTCCTTTTTGCAGCCTATGGTTTAACGACTACAGGCGACAAAATAAAAGTTTTTATTTCTGGCAGTCTCAAGATGTCAACCATCCTCCAACGAACGCCACTACTTCTACCAGTTGCCATCATCTATGCAGCAATTCTTTTAGCGCCTCAGATAAGAAAGAACACTACAGATGCAGAGTACTGGCCATATCAAGATGACGGAAGGCGATCGGAAAAACATATAGGCAAACTCCTCAAAGCAAAGCTTCCACCTGGAAAGATAATGACAAGGTGGGCAAGGATCGCTTTTTATGCTGAAAGAGAGTGGGTAAATGTCCCGGTAGCATACTTTGATGAAATAATTAAAACAGCCCGTGAAAACAAAGTCAGATTCCTGATTGCAGATGGACTACTCTATGAAAACCGCCCCGGCTTTGGGCTTGAAATTTTCAAGTACTTTATGGACAGGAATATCCCATCAGGGCTGCATATAAATACAGATCCATCACTCAGGATAAAAGGGCTAAAACCAGTTCTCATCTACAAAAGCCCAAGAAGCATCGGCGTGATCGTCTATGAAATCCCATATTGACCCATCTTCTGTCAGAATAGGTCTGCTTGGCTATTCCGACATAGCCACAAGGAAGTTTATTCCCGCGATTCAAAAATGTAAAAACTCCTGTCTTAAGGCAATCTCCACCCGAAACCCCGAAATAACCCGCAGCAAGTCACCTGAAACACCAGTACTGTCCCACGAAGAGCTTCTCGCCTCGCCTCTCATCGATCTTGTTTATCTCTCTCTGCCGAATCATCTGCATGAAGAGTGGGCAATAAAAGCTCTTGAAGCTGGAAAACATCTTATCTGCGAAAAACCACTCTCCACGTCTCTGGCCTCCTCCCTGAAAATACTGGATGCGGCCAAAAGCAACAAACGGCTGATATATGAAAACCAGATGTTCCTCTTCCACCCACAGCACGCACTTGTAAAGGCAATGATAAATTCAGGTAAAATAGGCAGAGTCAGGGAACTTCGTAGCGTCTTCGGCTTCCCGATGCCTGCTGAAGGCAATTTCAGACTCGATCCAGATCAGGGGGGAGGATCCTTTCACGACTTGGCGCGCTATCCGCTCGGAATTGCAGTTTACCTTCTGAACTCCATTCAAGAGGAATTTCATGGCTGCTCAACGTGTAAAAGTGGCATTAATACGTCGGTCAACGGCGTTACGGTCACAGCTAACAGTGAGCTTTTCTCCTTCTCCATCAGCTTCGGACAACAGTACGAAGCTTTCTATGAAATAGTCGGTGAAACCGGTAAAATACGAGTTGAACGGGCTTACACCACGCCTGCCGAACGTGAGAACCGGATATTTTTAACAGTTGGCAGCAAAACCAGTGAAACAGTCGTCCCGGCCGTAGACCATTTTCAACTGATGATAGAAGAGATTTCAAATATCATTCTAACTGACAGCGATTTCACCCACCTGAACAGACAGGCTGAAATCATTGCAAGGCTTGCGGATCAGATGGAGAAAGGGTGCATGGAGAATAGATATGAATTATGACGAACCGGTAAAATACTGGGACTACCTCCCTGCATATTTCCGCAACCGGCAGGAAATTCTGAAAATAACTGACGAGGTATTCTCTTCAGGCAGGCTCATCCTCGGCAGCCGGGTAGATTCGTTTGAGAAAAACTTTGCGAAGTTCTGTGGCACAGCGTTTGGCATCGGGGTAAACTCCTGCACTGACGCGCTTTTCCTTGCACTAAAGGCACTTGGCATCAAAGAGGGGGATGAAGTCATTACCGTTTCCAACACGGCTGTGCCAACCGTTGCAGCAATAAGGGCTGCCGGGGCTACACCGGTTTTTGTCGATGTAGAACCGGATACATATCTGATGAATACTTCCCTTCTTGAAAGGCTTGTCTCTATCAGAACCCGCTGCATCATCCCTGTGCACCTCTGCGGACAGGCTGTTTCCATGGGACCTCTTCTGGATATTGCCGCAAAACATGGGTTATCTGTCATAGAGGACTGTGCCCAGGCAGCCGGGGCCAGCTACAAGGGAACGCGGGTTGGCAGCTTCGGACAGATTGGCGCTTTTTCCTTCTACCCGACCAAGATTCTCGGTGCATTCGGCGATGCCGGAATGCTGACCACATCTTCCGAACAGATTGCCGGACACCTGCGGTGCCTCAGATTCTACGGCATGAAGGGGGAATATTACTCTGAAGAAGAGGGGTATAATTCCAGACTTGACGAACTTCAGGCAGCCATTCTCGACTTCATGTTGATCGGACTTGAGAAAGAGGTCAGACAGCGACAGATTATTGCTGACAGATACAGTAAAGGGCTTGGAGGGGTTGGCGACATCTTGCTTCCGGTGACTCAACCAGAAAGGGATCACCGCTATTATCTCTACACAATAAGAACCGGCAGAAGAGATGAACTCAAGAAGTTTCTCTCCGGTTTCGGCATCGAGGCACGAATCAACTACCCTTACCCGATTCACCTTATGCGAGGTTACGCGATTCTAGGGTACAAAGAGGGCGATCTCCCTGTAACGGAGAGGCTTGCCGAAGAAATCCTTTCGCTCCCCATGTACGGGGATCTGCCGATGAAACATGTCGACAGGGTTATTAATGCAGTAAAGTGCTTCTTTGCAGGAGTCGCCTCCTGAACCCCGGTGAGTACAGACAGATGTATGATGTGGAGGAGACCCACTGGTGGTATGTATCACTGCATGAGCTGATCATCCCGGTTGTGAGAAGTATGAAGGAAGCAACCGGAGATCTTCGCATACTTGATGCGGGGTGTGGAACAGGAAGGCTCTGCGTATTACTGGATGAATTTGGAGCTGTTTCAGGCTGTGACATTTCAAACGAGGCCCTTGAACTCTGCCGTAAAAGGGGGCTGAGGTCGATTTTTCAGGCTGACCTGAACAGTGTCTCCTTTCGATCTTCACACTATGACGTCATCACCTCCATAGATACTCTCTATCATCTCGGCATAGATGACGAACTTGCTGTGCTCAGGAAGTTTCATGCTGCCCTCAAGCCTGGAGGGTCTCTGATCATCAACCTCGTTGCCCATGAGTTTCTTCGCAGTACCCATGACATTGCCGTCCATACCCGCAAACGCTACACCCGCAAAGAGGTGGAGACCCTTCTTGAAAGCAGCGGCTTCAAAGTCAGTATCTCCAGCTACAGACTCGGTTTTCTCTTTCTCCCCATAGCCGCATTAAGATTAATGAAAAAACTGCTTGATTTTAACAGCAACCCACAGCTTGTAAAATCAGATGTCACTTCGCCAAACAGAGCTCTGAACCGGCTTCTGCTCTGGGCTGCCAGACAGGAAAACCGGTTTGTTCTTAAATCAGCTGTTCCACTCGGGACTTCAGTTTTTGTTGTCGCACAAAAGCCGCTTGCCGGATAACCAGTTGGAGGTATTCAGAAAAAGTGACTTGCCCGTAATTCGTCCTTTGAAGATTATCAACAGTCAGAACAACAATTCATTAGTGTAACAGTGGCAACCAGCATAATGTTGCCACCGTATCCGTATCTCTAACTCACTTCCTCATATCATGGGGGACAATCACCGTAGCTGATTTAGTAGTTTTATTACCGGCCAGATCGGTTGCCACCGCCGTAATGGTATAGATTCTGCCGTCCATGTCATTGCCGTCACGCCAGGCCTCCAGCATTACCGTATCGCCGAATTTCAGCCCCTGCATGTTGTACTTGCCATATTCATCGGCTA
>JACABD010000120.1 GCA_013377075.1 Geobacteraceae bacterium
ACAAAAACACTTATTTCTGTGGATTGTCGGGGCTTTTTTGATGCTAATCAGCATCAGCATGAAGGCCCAGAATCCAGCCTACCAGTGCAGAATCCATACTGCTACTCAGGTTAACTGTAATACTTATGAGTTCTCTGTATCCGTCCAAAAGACCGGTGGAGTTGCTTTCAATCTTGCACAGTTCCAGCTGGGTATCAATATCAATCCTGCCATTATTCCTGCAGGTGGTGTTATCAGCGTTGCTCCTGTAACTCTTGCTCCTTCTGCAAGAAACACCACTACTGGTGGCGCTACGCTTGTGGCTGCCCAGATGCCGGGTATTGAGAAATTCTCCTTTGATGCTTCCAAAAACTGCATCATTGTTACCCCGGTTGCTCCTCCAGGGGCATCAAATTCACAGTACATGCAAGCATCCGTGCCAGGCACTACGCTTTGCAAGATCCGTGTTTCCTGTTCACTGCCTTTCTTATTTGGCAATGCTACCGGACATGCCTGGAGTTTTAGCCTCAACTCAGGTTATGAAACCAAGTTGTTTGCCTATGTTGGTACAACAAATACCAATGTAACCGTTGCTGCCAGCCATACTGTTTCTGGTGGTCCTACTCCTCCTGTTGGAAACATTACCCTGAGCAATATGGGCAATGCAAATCCTACTGCCCAGGCTGTAAGTTCTGATGTTGTTTCTTTCTGTAACCTTCCTGGTCAGGGCGCTCATATCAGTTTAGCTGCCATGCAGGCTGGATATGCATATTATCTTTATGTTGACGGCGTTCAGATTGCCAGCTTACCTTTCAATTCTGATCCTTCTATTTCCGGAACCGGTGGCGTTCTTTGGGGTGGTATTTCACCTAACCCACCTACTTTCCCTTACCTGGTAAAAGGCACTACCGTTTCTGTTAAGAGTGTCGGATGCTCCGGTATGGTTGATATGGCTAACACTGTTACCTTATCGCCTGCAACTCCTGTTGTTGCCAGCATTACCATTTCTTCTACCTATGTTCCTGCCGGTCAAGCGGCTCTGTTTACATCTACCGTTTCTGGTGGTGGTTTAACCCCATCTTACCAATGGTATGTGAATGGTACTGGTGATTATGTAAGTGGTTTTGGCGATTCTTATTCCTATATTCCCGTTAATGGTGATGTGATCAAGTGCGAAATGTATTCTTCTGAAGCTTGTTTCACACCTGCTGTTGCTACTTCTAACCTCATTACCTGGCCTCCGCAAACTCCTCCGGCTTTATTCAATGTAACCGGCAGTGGTTCTTATTGTGCTACAGGTACTGGATTACCAGTAGGTCTTGATGGATCTGAATTAGGTGTTACCTATACCATTACTCCTGGTGGCGCAACTGTTGCCGGTACTGGTTCAGCTATTACTTTTGGCAACCAATTGGCCGGAACTTACACTGTTTCCGGTACCAATGTTGCCGGTACAGTAGCAATGACAGGTAGTGCAATTATTACTGCCAATTCAGTTGTTACCCCTGCTTTTGCTGCTATGGGACCTTACTGCGTAGGTGCTACCCCAGCTGCTCTCCCGGGAACTTCAACAAATGGTATAACCGGTACATGGAACCCTGCTGCTATCAGCACTGCTTCCGCCGGAACCGCTACCTATACCTTTACTCCTGATGCAGGCCAGTGCGCTGTTTCAACTACTCTCAGCGTTACTGTAAATGCTAATGTTACCCCTGCTTTTGCTGCTATGGGTCCTTACTGCGTAGGTGCTACCCCAGCTGCTCTTCCAGGAACTTCAACAAATGGTATCACCGGTACATGGAACCCTGCT
>JACABD010000121.1 GCA_013377075.1 Geobacteraceae bacterium
GGGGCAGCCCTTGAAAAGCGAGACTTCAGCTTATGTGAGCATTATTTCCGCTTTCAAGGGCTGATCTCTCATCATTTCTTCAGCGGCGCCAGTCTGCCGCCGCCTTGTTGGCGCAACTTCTAATTATCTTTCTAATAGCGCACTTCACGCAAACAAACGAGGTCCGGCAGATAATCCATTTGCCATTTTGCAGTTTTCTGCACAAATAACCCGAAACTTTTCAGAAATGCGGAGGTCAGATTTTGTCCGGCTCCAGAATTGGCAGGCAGATGCAAGCGCTGAGGGCCATTCGTTTGGGGCGCCGGGAACAACCGCAGGCAGGGTGAGTGGACGTGATGGAGCAGCTCCATCCATTGGCCTGTAAAACATTGGCAGCAGATCATAGGCTGGAGCAAGCCTGTTAAGCCTGCTGCCATCGAGCATAATCAAGGAGGCATTGCCGAAGTGCTGATCGTTGTTGCCGATCAGGCTGCCAAAAACCGAGAGCCACCTGAGTGAGCCAGCATCCTCTTGTGACAACCTGCCATCGTTTGCCATTCTGTTTGCGGCATTAATCCAGTTGTCCTGAAAACCATAAAATTCATTGTCAATCGCTCGCAATGATATTATGGGCAGGCGCCCCAGGAGTCCGGCTCTGTCGAAGCGAACCACTTCCAGAAATACCCGGCCGCCTGCTTCAATGATGGTGCTTTGGGCTGCACTGATGCCGGAGTTTTGTACAACTTCCAGGGCATGATGTTCGCATATAAGGAGGTCAGCCCATCGCCGCCCCTCAATAGTAGCGACAGGTGGAGAAAATTTAACCAGCACGCTGCGAACTACTCCTGAGCGCTCCACGTTAGCGGTAAATTTGGGCTGCTCTCCACCCGCTGATGAACCTGCCGGTTGGCCGTCCAGCGCTTCCTGGGCAAACCGGGGATAGGTATCGGCAATTGCATTTTCCTTGATTGGCGCGGGCAGCTCGCGAACCATGCGAAAGTATCTCTCAATGGATTCCTGGCCGATGACCAGATTACCCATGGGATCCTCGCCTCTGCGCGCCAGTGCGGACAAGGCGTGATCTTCATTCCAGTCAATACTGCGAGGAGGAAGACCCAATTCCTCGTGTAATTGGCGCACGAAGGCGCGGCCGACAAAGCCTTCCGGGTGGAGGTCGGCAATGAACCATGGAAGACTTCGAAACAGCTGTGCGCTTGCATTTACGGGGTTCCAGAGAAAATGATCCTGTGCAACGGCAAATAATGTTCCCATAAGGTGAGCATTACCGTCGGTGTCAATTTTAAAAATCGGAAATTCTCCGCCAAGACCCCGTACATCACGTATTTTTGTGTAACGCCGTGCCCGTGCGTTCCCAATAATGGTTATCCTGTCGCCCAGTTGTGCAAGTAAGCGAGAAACGGTGGGTTGGCTGAGGCGGAAGCGTTGCTGAATTTCCGGCGCGGAATATACTCCCGTGCCCAGGAATGATAGTAGCCGGTCTGTATTGTCGAGATTGCTGGCTCGCATGGGTGAGGCCCTTTTGAATAGATAATGAATAGATAAAATACTCTAAAAAAACAGTATATTCAATCTATTATTGTCTATACAGCGGGCCTATGTGAATAGAAGTTGAATGGGGTATGCCGTTCTTTTTTGCCAACGGCTCGGCAGTTGACCCGTCCGAGCGGCTTTATACCTGTAAGCGCCTCTGCCTTTGCCAC
>JACABD010000122.1 GCA_013377075.1 Geobacteraceae bacterium
CGCTGCTCAATGTCATTAAACCTTATGATATCTGCTTCGCACACTCCACAGGCAGCAAACTCTTCCTTCCATTGTGCGACAGCAGCGTAGACCTCTTCAGTTACCTCGGAAGCTTTGTGAATCCCCCATCCGCGTCCGATTTTTTCCAGTTTCTCCCTCCCGGGATAATGGGAGTCGAGATCGAATCGAAGTACATGATCTCCATTTTGGGCGATATCCGGAACCAGGTCGAAAGAAGGTGATAACCTCCAGCCAGCAACAGGGTCGCAGGTCATCCAGAAGTTCTTCAGGTGATCGTCTGTATTGCCAATAACGGCATTGAATACCATCTGGCGGTAGAGAAGCCGGGAGTCAATATCTGGTTTGGCGCTGAATTTTCTGATGACATCAAGAAGATCCTGATAGCGGCAAACGTAATACCCTTCCATTTTAAGGAGGGTCTGAAAACTTATCATGTGTCTGCGGCCGGATGGAGTGATGTCAAAGCGCTCGATCAGGAATACAGGCTTGCCGGCACACTCGATCAGCTGACGATCCGGAACTGTCAGGCCTGCTCTTTTTGCAAGGCCCATTGTCGCAGCTTCAAGCCTTACAACGTCAACGCTGTCTTTTGTGCTTGGGAACTTGGCAAGATAGTGTCTGTCAGTGGCATCATCATAGACGAGCGCCTTTGGCCGGGCCCCGCCAGGCGAGCTGCCAGCAGAAAAGAGCAGGGTCAGATCATGATTTTCTGCTTTACCCTGTTCAAAGAGTTCTGCCTCCCTGACAAGTTCTTCCAGATGGATTGCTGAGGTGGAGTTTGATCTATTTTCGGGCTTGCCGCTTTCGCTGTAGGAGAGTGCGCCGAGCCCGGTGCTGCCAAGGGCAAGAAGAAGTGCAGGAAGGTTCTGCTCATGGCGGGGGATTCCATGTTTTCTGACAAGCAGGCGTCTACCCCAGTCATCTGGCAGACTGTCCTCAAAGAGTTTGAAAATGCCAGGGTGGCCGGTTTCGAATGTCCCGGTTCTTAAGGGGAGAGAGACCGGATCAAGGGGGAATGCGGAAGGATCAGCCAGATAGTCGGCAGTATACCTGTAAGCACCTCTGCCTTTGCCACTGGCATCAATTTCACAGACCATTTCGCCGATCAGTTGCTGATTGTTTTGCACCGACAGCCATACTGCAATATGGTAGTTCAACTGTTTCTCCTTGAAGCCCTTTTGCGCACAGGTTCCACAGATTGTTCATATCTGGCGAAGAGGTCTTCAGTCGGCATGAGCAGCTTTTCGATGTCAGTTTCACGGTCAAGTATCCGCAGAGCAGACAGCCAAGTCCCTATCTGTACGCCGGGATTACCGTTTTCCATCTTCTTGAGAGTAGGCACACTGATGCCAAGACGGGCAGCAAATATCTGCTGCGTGTCATTTCTCTTGATACGTTCATCTTTGAGACGTCTGCCGAGAGATTTTAGTTGATCGCTACCCATATAACCTCTAACTATATTTATAATTTCGATTATATGCAGTTTATCGTGTTAATACAAATTATATTTATATTTAAAATAAGATAAGAAAAGGTAGCTTACCCCTGCATTTCCTCCCACTCCCCATAAAGCCGCTCCTGCTCCGCTTGCAGGG
>JACABD010000123.1 GCA_013377075.1 Geobacteraceae bacterium
TACAGCTGACCAGAGCAGCCAACTCCCAGGCATCGGCCTCGGAGGAGACATCAGCCACCATGGTGCAGATGGCGGCATCTATCCAGACTGTAGCAAAAAACTCCGACTCTCTGGCAAGCAATGCTGACGAGGTATCATCCTCGATCCAGGAACTTGGTGCTTCCAGCGAGCAGGTGGCAAAGAGCGCAGAGGTCATGGCCTCCTCGGTATCAGAGACTTCAGCAACAATCGAGCAGATGGCCGTTTCCATCGAAAAGGTGGCAAAGAGCACCGAAGACCTTGCCTCATCGGTCTCCGAGACATCCTCAACCATTGAGCAGATGACCGTCTCCATTGATCAGGTAGCAGGGAACTCCCAGGAGCTCCAGCGGGTGGTGGTTGACTCTGCCACCTTCATCCAGCAGATGGCAGCCTCCATAAAGCAGGTGGCAAAAGGGGTGGAAGAGGCTGACTCCGTGGCCAGAAACGCAACAAAGGATGGCAACGCCGGTCTGCAGGCGGGTCAGCAGGCGGCAGCTGCAATGAATCGGGTAGCAGATGTAATAGACAAGACATCGGCCTCCATAGTCAACCTGGGAAGACGCTCTGAAGAGATCGGCGGCATTGTCAAGGTAATCAACGAAATAGCTGACCAGACAAATCTCCTCGCCCTCAACGCAGCCATAGAAGCGGCAAGAGCAGGAGATGCGGGGAGAGGATTTGCCGTAGTTGCTGAAGAGGTGAGAAAGCTGGCAGAGCGGAGCATGGTCGCCACCAAAGAGATTGCCCAGGTAATCCGCCAGGTACAGGCAGACACGACCGAATCTGTCAAATACGGAGAGATCGCCTCCAAAGAGGCGCAAGCCTCCATGGAACTAACAGCAATTGCAGGCAGCGCCCTGGAAAACATCGTATCGAGCATCGCCCGCACCAGCTTGCTCATGTCGGAGATATCGAACATAACCGCAGAGCAGGCAAACGCCTCAACCCAGGTAATATCCGCCGTCGAGAAGATGAACCAGGCAACAGATGTAGTAACCAATGCCGTAAGGGAACAGGCACAAGGTGGCAGACAGATCCGGATTGCCGTGGAGCGGATGAACCATATCACCCAGGAGGTGACCGTGGCCACACGGGA
Source organism: Geobacteraceae bacterium (assembly GCA_013377075.1). Lineage (GTDB taxonomy): Bacteria > Desulfobacterota > Desulfuromonadia > Geobacterales > DSM-12255 > VEOV01. The sequence goes on from JACABD010000123.1 coordinate 1,118, forward strand.
GCAGGCCGCCGGGAGCAGACAGATAAGGATTGCCGTAGAAAACATGAACCATGTAACCGGTCAGGTAAGCATTGCCACCAGGGAACAGTCGCTATCGGCAAGACAGATAATATCATCAGTCAGCAGTATGACATCCATGACCCAGTCAGTTGCCAACGCCACCCAGGAGCAGAAGAAGGGTAGCGAGATGGTGGTTTCGGCAATGGAAAACATAAGCGACCTGACAAGGGAGAACCTCACCTCTGTGGAGCAGCTTTCCATTGCAGCCACGAGCCTCTCCCAGCAGGCCGA
>JACABD010000124.1 GCA_013377075.1 Geobacteraceae bacterium
AACTAATCTGGGTTATCGCCCATATTTTCACGCAAAGTGCGCCAGAACCCTTTTTAAATTATCATAAACAGATATTGTCAAAAAACGCTTCTATGTCGGCATCCACCGCCCAACGGTAGCCTTCCCGATAGACTTTTTCAACCTCATCCAGCGCGGTTCGGGTAGAGCGGTCAGGGCGGAAACCAAAGCTGCAGGGCAGAAATTCCGGCTCGAATAGCGGCACAATTACGTTCAGCGCGGCCCGTTGCGCCACTCTATCGCGCACGGTGAGTATTGAAAGCACCCGATGACCACCGCCCGGTTTGGGCAAGCGAAAATTGACAATCGGGTCGGGACGGTAACGCCCACTTAACAACTGGTAGCGCAGGTTGGTCAGGCGCTGTGGTAGGCTGCGCTCGAACAAGTCCAATGAAACTCGATCTGCCGCCCCACTCCAGCGCCGCGCGTTGATCCCACGCCCCTTGCCGTGAAGTGACGTGAAAGGAGATGAGTTGGAGCGCGTTGAGGCTGTTATCTGCCTGCAATCTTTCTATCACGCCCCGGCACAGGGTCGGGATGCCACTTGAAGTATCTTCGCGTACTCCTCCGGCCGAGTTAGGAATAGTTCGCCCGGTGAGGGCATCGTGTTCAAATTCCTCGATTAAGGAAAGCAGGGTGGCACGGGTGGCGTTATCTAGGGTCTGGAGTAGATGAGCGGTATTGGCTGCTTTGAAGGGGTCGGTGACCTGAAAGCTCAACACTCCTGCCAGAGTTACCTGCCATTTGTCTAGGCTAAGGGCGGTTACCGATGGTACGGGGCGGTTTTGCACCGTCATGTTGACCACCTGCACTACCAAAGGTCCGGCGGGTAGGCTCAAATGAGCGTGGTTGCTGGATCTTAAGGCGGCTTCGTAACCCTGATTGCCTGTGAGCAGGGCACAGGTGCCGGGTCGGACGTTGATGCGCCCGAACAGTTTGAAGACACCTAATCCTCGGAAGGGGATTGAAACTTGACACTTTCTTCACCAGTATAACCCGCAAAGAGTATGTCGGAAAGCACCTAATCCTCGGAAGTTCATCCCAATTGCTGAAAACCTAAACCTAATAGAGGCAAAATTAACTTGGTGAATGTCTATAGGTAATGACGATTACCATTGTTGGAACTTGGCAAGCCTCATTCCTAAGTAATGACAATATCTGTTGTGGGAACTTGGATAGCTGTGGTACACTGTAATAGAAATAAATCAGGTTAAAA
>JACABD010000125.1 GCA_013377075.1 Geobacteraceae bacterium
TAGCAGAGTTCACGCATAACTCTTCGTGCCTGTCCTGGCCAACCTTATTCTGGGCTGATACTACGATTATCAACAAGACCACCACTGCCACCTACCTTTGGGATTTTGGTGACGGCTCCACAGCCAACTCGCGCAATACGTCACATACATATATAGCAGCAGGCACCTACACGGTAACGCTGACGATCACCGATACGGCAGGCTGCCAGGGCTCCAAGAGCCATAGCCTAACGGTTACCCCTCCACCGGTAGCCCACTTCTGGACCACGACGGATAACTGCCAGGGCAAGGCTGTGTCATTCAACAACCAGAGCACCACAACAGCCGGCTACCTTACCACCTGGATATGGAGTTATGGCGATGGGAGTGACAATGACACTATCAACTTCCCTGCTATCCCCAATGTAAACCATACCTATGCAGTGACCGGTACCTTCAGCGTAACGCTGACGGTGATCAACTCGCAAGGGTGCCTGCACAGTGAGAGCCAGCAGGTTAATATGTTCGGATCGCCCACGGCAGAGTTTATGAGTACAGGACATTGCAAGGGCGAGCAGGTTCAGTTTACGGACTTAACCACTACCAGCGGCAACCAGGGCATCTCAGGCTGGAACTGGGACTTTGGTGACCCGGGTTCGGGTATCAGCAACATCAGCACCCAGCAGAACCCGCAGCATAGTTATGCAGCAGCAGGCAGCTATACGATAAGGCTTATAGTAACAACAGGCAATGCCTGTTCGGATACGATCACCAATACGGTGATCATCCGCAACCAGCCCACGGTAGACTTCACCTTCCAGACGGCCTGCCAGGATAACCCTGCACAGTTCAACCCCTCGGGCATGCAGAACAATACTATCGGCAGCTGGAACTGGGATTTCGGGGACGGAGTAAGCAGCCCGCTGATCTCCCCGACGCATGTGTATACTTTTGCAGGCACGTATACGGTAACGCTGACGGTAATGGATACCTCGGGATGTGTAAATACCAGGAGCCACCCTGTAACGATCAAGCCGTTGCCGGTAGTAAACTTTGATTATTCCTCACCCAGCTGTAAGCAGGATGATGTGCAGTTTACCGACCAGAGCAATACAACAGCCGGCTACCTTGCACGCTGGCTCTGGAACTTTGGAGACGGCAA
>JACABD010000126.1 GCA_013377075.1 Geobacteraceae bacterium
CATGCCGATACCTAATTGGGCGTGTATTTTGAACCAGCTTTCGATCTGTTTTAAGGAAAGAGTAACTATTTGAATTCAGCAGCCTATTCCTTTTACACAGCACTATTGACATACCCCGCCTGACTTCTGGTGGCGGTAGTTTCTAACAGTTTATCCAATCTCTTCTGATCTGCCAAGGACTTGCTATCTCGAAAGGTTTGAAGAGGGGTCTTACAGTAACAGTACCGACCACTGTGCGCGCGCTCCCGATTGTAATACTCCAGCCATTCGTCCAGATCGGCCTGCACCTGTTCCGTCCCCTCATACACTTTCTTGCGAAAGGCCACCGCATAAAACTCTTCTTGCATCGTTTTGTGCAGCCGCTCCACGATGCCATTAGTCTGCGGCGAGTAAGCTTTCGTTTTGGTGTGATCGATATCCTCGATTGCCAGATACAACTCGTATTCGTGGTGAGCCAGATTGCCGCAGTACTCCGTCCCTCGATCAGTTAGCACTCGCAGCACTTCCACCTCCTGCTGCTCGAACCAGGGCAGCACACGGTCATTGAGCATATCCGCCGCCACCAGGGCATTCTTGCGATCATACAGCTTGGCGAAGGCCACCCGCGTGTAGGTATCGATCACCGTCTGCTGATAAATTCTGCCCACTCCCTTGATATAACCAACATAGTAAGGTATCCTGGGCGATCAGATAACCGGGATGCTCAGTTTCGATCTCACCGTGAGCTTCCTTCTCCTCTTTAGCCTTTTCCAGGGCTTTAAGCTGGGTGATCAGGTTCTCTTTGGCTGATGGGCTTTCGGCCGTTTCTTGAAGGTTTCCAGGTCGTGACGCTGCCAGATCCCACGCACTCCACCCGGTGAAACGAAGATCCCACGCTTCTTGAGCTCATTACTGACCCGTAACTGACCGAAAGCCGGTTGGTCAAAGGCGAAACCTACCACCGCTTCTTCGACCTGGGGTTCGACCCGGTTAGGCTTTTTGTGGCTGACATCGAGCAGGGCCAGTTCACCACCGCTCTCGAACAGTTCGCGGTAGCG
>JACABD010000013.1:0-6361 GCA_013377075.1 Geobacteraceae bacterium
TTTGAAGAGATTGCTGCCCGGCTCCATCTCCCTTTTCAGGCAGAGATTCATGACGCCGACGTAGACACCGTCTGGATCTCCAGACTGCCGCTCGCCTTTGCCAAGGCGAATCTGCTCCTGCCGCTCCGTGAAGAGAATGACCGCCTTCTTGTTGCAGCGGGAAACCCTGCCAACCTGCTACCCCTTGATGAGCTTGCCTCCACACTGGGGAAAGCTGTAAGTGCAGTTGCAGTGCCGTCTGACGAGGTACTCTCCGCCATAAACCGCCTTTATGCCCGCCATTCAGGCAGTGCCCAGGAAGTTGTGGCCGAGCTTGAGGCTGATGAGCTCTCCACCGTTGCCAGCCACTTCAACCGCCCCCAGGACCTGCTTGATCTCACCGACGAAGCGCCGGTCATCAGGCTGCTCAATTCCATCCTCTTCCAGGCAGTGAAGGAGCGGGCCAGTGATATTCATATCGAGCCGTTTGAGCGTGAACTTGATGTCCGCTTCAGGATCGACGGCATTCTCTACAAGATGCTTTCGCCCCCGAGAGTCGTTCAGGATGCCCTCACCTCCCGTGTCAAGATCATGGCCGGTTTGAACATCGCCGAAAAGAGACTCCCCCAGGATGGCCGTTTCCGGGTCATTGTTGCCGGTCGCGATGTCGATATCCGGGTCTCCATCATCCCGACATTTTTCGGCGAGCGGACGGTGCTGCGTATTCTCGACAAGCAGCGGGGCGTGCTCTCACTGACCGACATCGGCCTCCCCGAGCGGGAGAACAGCGTAGTCGAGCGGCTCCTTACCCGCACCAGCGGCATCATCCTCGTCACCGGCCCCACCGGCAGCGGCAAGACCACCACCCTCTACAGTGCCCTGACAAAGATTAATTCGCCGGACAAGAACATCATCACCATCGAAGATCCGATCGAGTACCAGCTTCACGGGGTCGGCCAGATTCAGGTCAACCCCAAGATCGATCTTACCTTTGCCAATGGGCTCCGCTCAATCCTCCGCCAGGATCCGGACATCATCATGGTGGGGGAGATCCGCGACGCCGAGACCGCCGAGATCGCCATGCAGGCCAGCCTCACCGGCCATCTCGTACTCTCGACCCTGCATACCAACGATGCCCCCACAGCCATCACCCGCCTCATCGATATGGGGATCGAGCCGTTCATGGTCGCCTCGACCCTGTCGGCAGTCCTGGCACAGAGGCTGGTGAGAAAGATCTGCCCACACTGCCGCGAAGAGTACCGCCCCGAGCGTGAATATGCTGGCATCTCCCTACCAGAGCGGCTCTACCGCGGGAAAGGGTGCGAGAAATGCTTCAATCTCGGCACCACAGGTCGGGTCGGAATTTACGAGCTGCTCCCCATTGATGCCGAACTCTGCTCAATGATTATCCGCCGTTGCTCCACCCGGGAGATCAAGGATTACGCTACTTCCAAAGGGATGCGCACCCTGCGTGACGACGGGCTGGACAAGGCTTTTGCCGGGGTCACGACCATCGAGGAAGTTCTCCGGGTAACCCAGGAAGATTATGCCGATATTTCGCTATAAAGGTTATGGCAAGGACGGCAAGGAGGTCAGTGGCTCCATAACTGCTGACAGCCAGAAAGCGGCGCGGGAACGGCTCAAGAGCGATAATGTTCTCCCTACAGAAATCGAGGCTGATGAAGCAAGGGGAGGCAACGCAGGTCTATTCTCCTTTCGCAGGTCAATAGGTCTCCCCGAACTGGCGCTGCTCACCAGACGCCTTTCCACACTGATCAGCGCATCCATGCCCCTTTTCGAGGCTGTTGCCACCCTCATGGAGCAGGAGCGGCCGGGTGAGATGCGCAGCGTCCTCTCGCGGGTAAAGGAGAGGCTCTCCGAAGGTAAGGGGCTTGCCGCCGCCCTTGCCGATGAATCCCACCTCTTCAGCGAAAGCTACATTTCCATGGTTGCAGCAGGTGAGGCCAGCGGCGCCCTTGATCTGGTGCTGGAGCGACTTGCCGACTTTCTCGAAGGGCAGGAGGCAGTGCGGAGCAAGGTCACCTCAGCCCTTGCCTACCCGATCCTCATGGCCATAGTCGGCGGCGGTGTCATGCTTTTTCTCCTCACCTTTGTCATCCCGAAAATCACCGGTGTCTTTGCCGACAACAAGGCGGCGCTTCCCCTCATCACAATCATCCTCCTCAAGGTCAGCACCCTCGTGCGCAAGGGGTGGTGGCTGATAGCCGCACTGGCGGTCGCGGCGATCTATACCTACCGGCGTCTTATGAAGCAGGAACAGTTCCGGCTCAAAAGAGACACCTTCCTCCTTAAAGTTCCGGGACTGGGTGCTCTTCTGCAGAAGCTCATCCTGGCACGGTTTGCAAAGATACTCGGCCTGCTCCTTACCAGCGGCGTGCCGGTGATCAAGGCAATGGAGATCACTGCCGAGGCGGTTGTCAACCGTGCTTACAAGAGATTTCTGGGGGAGGCAAAGCTTGATCTGATCGAGGGGGGTAAACTCTCCGCAACTCTCTCGAAAAGCCTGCTCTTTCCGCCGCTCCTGATCCATATGGTCGGCATCGGCGAGCAGAGCGGCACCATGGAAAAGATGCTTGAGAAGGCAGGGAGCGCCTTCGAGAAGGAGTTCGATACCAGCACCACCAGGTTCATGGCCCTGCTTGAGCCGCTTCTCGTTCTGGCCATGGGGCTTTCTGTCGGCTTTGTCGTAATTGCGGTGCTGCTGCCGATCTTCCAGCTCAATCAGCTGGTGAAGTGATCACACATTATCCGAAGGAGAATCATATGAATCACAGACTAAGAAGCACCAGCGGTTTTACCCTCATTGAGATCATGGTTGTTATCGTCATTCTTGCCCTTCTGGCAGCCCTTGTCGGGCCGAAAATCATCGGCAGGAGCGATGATGCCCGTGTTGCCGATGCCAAGGTGCAGATCAGGAACATCGAGACTGCCCTGAAGCTCTACAAGCTCGACAGCAGTGCTTTCCCGACAACCGAACAGGGAATTGCCGCCCTGGTGACCAAGCCGACTGTCGGTGTCATCCCGAAGAACTACAAGTCTGAAGGTTATCTGGAAAGCAAGAAGATCCCGAAAGATCCGTGGGGTAACGACTACATTTACCTGTCACCTTCCGAGCATGGCGATTACGAGCTCTGCTCCTGGGGGGCCGACGGCGCCAAGGGTGGCGAGGGGAAGGCAGCGGATATCTGTAGTTACAATATGCAGTAAATTTTGAAGGGGTAAAGCGGGAACTGTGAATTGGGATCTGTAAAAGCGGAAAACAGAGTGGACAATTTAGTGGCTGGAATCCGGAATGATTTTACTGTTCCCTGTTCCCGCCCTTCAGTTTTTTCCAGTCCCCGAATTTCCGGGTTCACCCTCATAGAGCTGCTGGTTGTTATCGTCATTCTCTCCATAACTGCAGCCCTTGTCATCCCCCGTCTTCCGGCATCGGACAGCATGGAGCTGAAAAGCTCGGCGCGGACGCTGGCATCAATGCTCCGCTATCTGGGGGAGCGTTCCGTTGCCAGCAAGGATGTATACCGGCTTCACATCAATCTTTCCGATAACTCAATACGGGTGACCAGAAAGCTCCCCAGCGGGGACGAGGTTCCGCCGGAAGACCCGATGCTGGCAAGGAGTCCACTTGGTGCAGCTGTTGTCATCAGCGATTTCGAGAGTCCGAGGCTGGGGAAGGTGACAGAAGGGGATGTGATGATCGATTTCGGCGCGGCCGGTCTTTCCGAGTTCATGACGGTTCATATTGCCTCACCCAAGGGGGATAGCTTTACCGTAGTCGGCTATCCGGGGGGTAAGGTGAAAATTCATCCAGGTCGCGAGGAGGTTGCTCTGTGAGAGGCTTTTCGCTTCTTGAGGTAATGATCGCCCTGGCAATAATGTCCGGCGTCATCATGACCGTTATCGTCTCCTTCAACTACCATCTCGGCATTGTTGTCCATGACAAGGAGGAGACTGCAGCAGTCCTTCTGGCACGGACAAAGATTGATGATTCAGGATTTCCCAAGCTCCCCGCCGGCAAAGGGGACTTTTCCCCCCAGCGTCCGGATATTCTCTGGGAGAAGAGTGTCACCGACACTCAGTTGCCCGGGGTGCAGCGGATGATCCTTGCGGTCAGCTGGGACAACGGTAAAAGGAGTCTGTCCCTTGTCAGATATGCGGCGAAACTCCTTTAAACAGACAAACAACGGCTTCACCCTGCTGGAGATACTCATCGCCCTGGCCCTTCTGGGTATCCTTGCAACAGCCCTTTACGGCACCTATTTCTCACTTATCAAGGGGCGTGAAGCGGCCAACGAGGGGATGGAGGCGCGGCGCGAGCTGCGGGCGACACTGGATCAGCTCCGGCGTGAGCTTAACTCCGCTCTTTACAACAAAAACAACAAAAAGCTTCACTTTTCCATCGAAGACAAGGATATCTTCGGCAAAGCCGCATCAGTTCTGACCTTTACAGCAATAGTCCCGCCACAGGCCGGTGGGCAGGTGGTCTCCGATCAGGCCGATATCAGGTACGAGGTGGTCGAGCGGGAGAAGAAGCTGATTCTTGCCCGTCAGGCAAAGGATCTCTATTACACTGCTATTGCTCCGCGTTATCCACAGATGGAGAACATCGAGGGATTCCTGGTGGAGTGCCGCAACGGCGACAAATGGGTGCGGAGCTGGGATACGGCGATCAACAATGTGCTGCCAAATGAGATCCGGGTGACACTGCGGGTCATGGAGGGTGACAAGGTTGCCGAATACACCACCCTGGCTGCGCCGAAGATGAAACAACCGTGAAACGGGGCAACAGCGGCTTTGCCCTGGTAATCACCCTTATTGTCACGGCACTTCTGGTGGCGCTGGTCGTCGAGTTCATCTCCGAAGTCTATGTAGAGACCTCTTCAAAGCAAAGCTTTGTCGATGCCCAGAAAGCCTCACTCATGGCGGAATCAGGGGTGTCAGGAGGAGTCGCCCTTATGCAGTTCACTCTGCCGCAAGTGAGTTACACATCGCTCAATGACATCTGGGCAAAGCCGATGGATCTCCCGGAGGAGCAGGGGGTGCTTCGGGTTACGATTGAGGATGAGAGCGCCAAGCTTTCTCTCAATCATATTTCTGGAGCAAACGGCAGATTTAATGATGAAACCGATCCGACCGGTTCCTACTACGGCACGGCTATGCGGCTCTTCAGGCAGCTGAAACTTCCGGCAACAGATTTATGTGATGCCGTTGCAGACTGGGTCGATGTAAATGATATTCCCAAGCCTGGCGGTGCGGAGAGCCAGTGGTATCTGCAAAGAAAACCTGCCATGAACGCCAAGAACGCAAGGCTTGATACTTTTGAAGAACTTGCACTGCTCAAAGGGTTCACGGCGGAAGTGATAGAAAAGATAAGGCCGTTTGTCACGATTTACGCCGAAAATGACGTAAATGCATTTATTAACATTAACACCGCCCCGAAAGAGCTGCTCATGGCCCTTGACGAGCGGATAAACGAGTCCCAGGCAGAACAAATAATAGAATACCGAAAGAGCACGCCGTTCAAGATACCGTCTGATCTGGGCAATGTCACAGGGATGGAGAGAATCGCCACCGGCCTGAGTCTCAGGGTCACGGTAAAAAGCCGCGTCTTCAAGATCAAAGGGGCGGCGCAGGTGAACGGCACGACAAAGGTGGTGGAGACGGTGGTCTCATTTGCCGGCGGTTCGCCGCAGACTCTTTACTGGCGGGAGTATTGATGGAGGAGCATAACAATTATGTTCATAACCGTAATTCATAAAAAAACCGACGAATTTGTCATTGCCCGGTTTCAGGGGCGGGGCAGGGGTTTGCAGTTTGTGCGCGGGGCCCGGCATCTGCTTAAAGATGAGGATACCGATGTTGACGCAATCCTTGCTGCCTGGTCAGTTGAGTGTCAGGGGGACAGGGTTGTGCTGCTGCTGCCGCCATCAGCCCTGTTTCTCAGGGAGTTGGAACTCCCCATTGTTGACCGCAAGCGCTGCCGTGAGATTCTGCCCCTTGAGCTGAAGGGTGAGCTGGCGTCGGATGCTGATGAGCCGGTGTATGAGGCGCTCCCTCTCTCCGGTGGCAGGGTTGCCGCCATCTGGGCGAAGCAGAGTATGCTTCTTGAGGAGATAAAGTTCTTAGCTGAACGTGGCTTTGAGCCGGAAGCGATCTCATGTGCCATGTTTAATTGGCAGTCACTCCTGCCGGAGAGCGGGGCTGCTGCCGTGGCGCTGACCGATGGCGAGAGCGTAGCGATTTATCAGGATGGCAAACCTCTTTTTTTCCGGGGGCTGTCAAGGGGGGATGAACGGGCACTTGATGCAACAATTGCCGCTGTTGAACTTGCCAAAGGTGTGACTGTCGGGAAGGTCTATCC
>JACABD010000013.1:6461-72229 GCA_013377075.1 Geobacteraceae bacterium
CTTAACGCCTCGATCACCGGACTTTACAAAGAGGTCTTTCCGACCCGTGCCAAGGCGGTTGACGAAGTCTCCGAGCTGAAGGCGGAGATAAAGAAACTTGGTGCGAGCGGCTCCGATGGGGCGCTTTCTGTTCTGAAAAAACTGACCGATGCCAAGGGGGATGATCCGAGGGAGATTTATGAGGTCGATTTTGACGGCACTACGGTGAGTGGCCGCGGTTATGACCGCTCCGTCCAGACCGTGAGCGACTTCAAGACTAAGGCGCTGCTGCAGTTTGCAACTTTCGAGGTGAGCGAGATCAAGAGCAGACCCGATGGTTCGGTGAGCTTTGCCTTTCGCGGCGCACTCAAAGGAGGTGGCAAATGAGCCTGACAGAGCGCTTTAACGAGATGGATCAGGCCGCACGGCTGAAAGTCGGTTATTTCATAGCAGCTCTTCTTGTTCTTGCCATCGGCTACTCTGCCATTAATGACAGGATTATCAAGCTGGAGAAGAAGAGGGGGAGTCGACAGGCCGATCTGGCTGAGATGATGCTCCTCAAACAAAGGCACCGCGAGGCGAGTTCCGGGGCGCAGAAGCTTGCCAATCGGCTCTCTGCAGTAACTCCTGATGATTCCGTTGCCAAGCTGATTGACGAGATCGGCATCAAAGGGAAGAGCAGCCAGATCAAACCGCTGAAAGGTGAGGATAGACCCGGCTTCATGGAGGATGCCGCTGAAGTCAGGATTGAAGGGCTCTCAGCCAATGATCTGGTGAATCTGCTCTTCCGTCTTGAAAAAGGGGTTAAGCCGGTGGTAATCAAGAAGGCCAACTTCAAGGCAAGATACGATGATCCTTCCAAGCTGGATATCTCCTTGAGCGTTGCCCTGCTTAAGCCTGCACCGCAGGAGAAAAAATGATCCTGGTGAAGGTCTGCCGGAATTTCGGGCTTGCCATTGGCGGGCTCATCCTGTTTGTCTTTTTGACGATCATGTTTGTTCCTGCTTCCACCCTGCTGAGCGCTGCCAACGGCGGCCTCTCGGGCTACGGCCTCAGGCTTGAGGCGATGAAGTTCGGCAAGGCTCTGCCGCTCGGTATCAAGGGTGAGGGTTTTGTCCTCTCTTCCGAGTCGGGCGAGCTGCTCAAGGTGAGGACGGGGAGGATAACCCTGGATATCCTGCCGTTACTTGCCGGGCGGGCGAACATCTCCATCAGCGCCGATATCGGCTCCGGCACATTTGACTCGTCTCTTTCGCTCCTCCGCGCACCATCAACCGCTGTGACAGTCAAAAATGTACCCTTGGAGGATATCCCCTTTTTCCAGACCGTGGCCGGGATGAAAGCAACCGGGCTGCTCTCCGGCAGGGTATCGCTAAAGGGTTCTTTGGCTAAGGCAAAGGGTGAGGTGCAGCTTGAGATTCAGGGCGCGGAGCTGGCCGGGATAAAGCTCGGCGAAATGCCGCTGCCTGACGCGGCCTACCGCAGCGTACAGGGGATGGTCAGGGTGGAAAACGGCAAGGGGATGATCGAGAGTTTTGCTCTTCAGGGGGACGACATCTACGTACGGCTCAAAGGGGGGCTGCCTCTCGTCGATCCACTCCCGGCAACGCCTCTTGATCTGTCTTTGGAGATCATGCCAAAGCCGGAGCTGCTGGAGAAGCAGAAGCTGATCTTTCTGCTTCTGCTTAAATTCCAGGATACACCGGGCCACTACCTGATCCCGGTGAGAGGGACCCTCGGCAAACCCCAGGTATTGTAATCTCGGTTCTATAACGTTATTGCCCAATAAAAAGGGGTTGCTACATTTCTGTAGCAACCCCTTTGCTTTCCGGAAGCGGGTAAAACCCTACCTCTGCCCTCTCTGGTGCTCACCAGCAGGTCTTCTGTACTCAACAAGTACATCTTTTGGTGACTTTGGTGCGCCCCATTTCTTGCGGCGGTCAGCGGAAGGTGCGCCGCTTGTCTCTTTACTGAATCCTTTGCCGGCTGCATTTGATACACCCGGTCTTCTGCCGCGTCCTGGAGCGCCTTTGCCGCCAACAGGAAGTCGCGGTAGTTCGCGGGTTGGCTCAAGTCCTGCTATGACCTGACGCGGAAGTTTCTGACCGATGTACTTTTCGATCTTGTCAAGGTAGCTAAGTTCATTTATTGAAACAAAAGATATTGCAGTGCCGCTGGCACCGGCTCTTCCGGTTCTGCCGATGCGGTGAACATAGTCTTCGGCAAAACGTGGCAGATCGAAGTTTATTACATGGCTAATACCGTTAACATCGAGTCCACGAGCTGCTACATCAGTTGCAACAAGAAGTTTTACGCGGCCGCGGCGAAGATCGGAAATCGTCCTGTTTCTTGCCCCTTGAGTCATGTCACCGTGAAGGGCGGCTGCAGCATGACCACGGCTGTGGAGATCCTGTGCAAGGGCGTCTGCATCCTTTTTAGTGGCAGAGAAGATGATCGCTGTGGAGAGATCCGTATCAGCAATGAGGTGTTGCAGCAGCCTGTTTTTGTGCTGAAAATTATCGGCAACGTGAAGTCTCTGCTCGATCTCGTCAAGTGTTACCTTCTTGCCGGCAATCTCAACGCGCTGCGGATCTTTAAGCATCCGTGAGGCAAGTTTTGTGGCTGCTGCGTCCATGGTTGCAGTAAACATGAGGGTCTGGCGGCCTTCAGGCGTTGCCGCAGCAATTTTGTCCATGTCCTCGCTGAAGCCCATGTCGAGCATTCTGTCAGCTTCATCAAGTATCAGCATTTCAAGGCGGCTGAAGTCGATACGTCTGTTTTCCAGATGGTCTACAAGCCGTCCCGGTGTTGCCACGATGAAATCAACCGGCTGTGAAAGCAGGCGCAGCTGATCGCGGTATGACATGCCGCCGAGGATAGCGCCGCTTTTTACGCGGCTGAAACGGCCGTAATTCTTGACTGCTTCAGTTACCTGATTAGCCAGTTCCCGTGTCGGAGTCAGAACAAGGATACGTGGCCCTCTTCCTTTAAGTGTTGAAGGGGTTGAAAGCCTCTGGAGCGCAGGAAGGACGAAGCTGGCTGTCTTGCCGGTTCCTGTCTGGGCTGAGCCGATAAGGTCATGGCCTGCAATTGCAAGGGGGATGGCCTTTTCCTGGATCGGCGTCGGTGTTGTGTAGCCGCAGGCGGAAATTCCTTTCAGTATCAGCGGCGAGAGGTTGAGTTCTTCGAATGTCATCTTAATTCCTTTATATTACGGCAAGTCGGGCGAATGTCTGAGCGGCACACCAGTGGGGCGCAGAAATCCAGAAGAGTTCACAGGGCTGCGCTGATGACATCTTGCCTTAAGGTCATCCGGACAGTTCTTGTGAAGCAGGGCGGCTTTGGCATCGTCGCCAACCAGACTTGTAGCTGCGTTGTCAGGAATTACTGATCTGCAGGGGGGTCAGTGAGCGATGGGAAAGGGAGGGCTATTCGAAAGCTCTCCGCCTGAATGAGAAACCATACTACTTTTTTACTACAGCATCCTCCATGATGACGCCATACTGATAGCCACCACCAAAGTCTACGTTATTGTGAAGCACTCCGCTGAAGGTAACTATGTCACCATTGTTCGGAGATTCCTGTGTTGTTATGACAAGCTTGTTAATATCGTTGTTGGTACCATCTTTGATGTGAACCCAGTTCTTGTTCATGACACCTGTCGTGATCTTTACAACCTGACCGCGCACCAGAATGACCTTGTTCTGAAGCTCTTCTCTTTTGGCAAAAAGCTCAGTCAGGTCATAGGCATTTATTCCAATTGCCTTTTCAACCTTGAGCCCTTCGATGATTTTACCTTCAGACTTCTTGTTTCCCGGTGCAGGCTCACTCATATTGACACCTTTGTGAGCGTTTGTTTTTCGCCTTTCAGTGTATTTATCAGTTGGTCCGCCTGAAAAAGTAATGTTTTTGAATGTTCTGTCCAGGGTTTTGCTCTTCCAGTCACCCATTGAGTAGCCTGCAGCAAGCTCGACCTCTTCTCCGACACTTATGATGGTTTCAGGAATTGCAACCCAATCCTTGAACCCGTCCGAATTCTCAATAAGCAGGTATGTATAGCCGCCGCTATTAATGACTTCAACAGCTTTTCCCGTAATTGGCTCTGCTTTGACAGAGACTGTGTCTGCAGGTTGTTTCATGTCAGGCATTGCATATGAAAAAGTGGCTGTTGCCAGTGAGAGTATTATTGTTGCAAGAGCTATTCTGGTATTCATTTATGCTCCTTACGGACAACAAAAAAGACCCGGGTCACCCAGGGTCTTTTTGTTGTCAGAATTGGCGTCCCCTGCCGGATTTGAACCGGCGTCGCCGCCGTGAAAGGGCGGTGTCCTGGGCCGGGCTAGACGAAGGGGACATAAAACATTTATAAATCCGCTACCGCCTTTTAATTGGCTAAAGAAATCATCTTATATCCCAATAAGCTTGCCAAGTCAATAAGATAATGAGAATTGGCAGAGTGGTAATAGAAGCCTGGTGTATGTAAATGAAGTGTGTTTCTAATCGGACAAAAATTATCCTGTTGACTTTGCTGGTATTCTGAAGTAAGTTTACTGCAAAATAAAATACCTGTTTGGAGGTTTAGCCAGATGAATTTTGTTACTCTTGAAGAGATAATCAGCTTTGCTGTTGAGCGCGAAGAGACTGCCTATCAGCTTTACAAGCGTGCTGCCGAACTGAGCACAAGTATTGCGTCACGAAAAATGTTCGAAGAGATGGCTTCCGAGGAGGCAGGGCACAAAGAGGTTTTCAGTCGTATTGATACTGACAAGGCTGCCAATCACAAAGGGGTAAAGATCCCTGATATGCAGATATCCCAGTATCTGGTTGATGTTAAGTTCCGCAAGGATATGACCTATCAGGAGATCCTTACTTTCGCGATGAAGGCTGAAGAATCTGCCTACAAACTTTACGAGGCTGCATCTAATGCGACCGACGACCCGAAACTGAAAAACGTTCTTAAGGTTTTTGCAGATGTTGAGCGTGGCCACAAGGCGAGAATCGAGCAGTTGTACGAAGATCATGTGTTGACTGAAGGGTAGGTCAAATGAGTTTCCCTAATTCCAAATTTATCTTTATGTTTATCGCAGCCGTCCTTTATCTGCTTACATCAGCAGGTGCGGTGCTGGCTACTCCGGTTGTTCTGATCGACCAGTCCCATGATCAACGATTTGTCATCGAGAAAGATGGGCCGCTGTATCTTTCATCGTTTGCAGCGATCCTCAAGGATGAAGGGTTATTGGTGAAAAGTTCCACTGAGCCTCTTTCTGACGAGTCTTTGAGTGGTGTTGACATCGTTGTAATATCCGGTCCGTTCAGGAGTATTGCCCCTGCAGAGATTGAATCGCTGCTGCGTTTTCTTAAGCACGGTGGACGTCTCTCTGTAATGCTGCACATCGGCCCTCCATTTTCTGACCTGCTGCATCGGCTTGAGGTTGATTTCTCTAATGTTGTCCTTAACGAGCAGGAGAATGTCATAGATAATGATACAAAGAATTTTCAGGTAAAGGCTCTGGGAACTCATCCGCTTTTTGCAGGATTAAATCATTTTTCACTTTACGGCGGCTGGGCTCTGATGAATACTGCGCCTTCAGCAAGGATAATCGCTTCAACATCTCCCAGGGCATGGGTTGACCTAAATGGAGATGGAAAACTGTCAGACGGGGATGTTATGGACTCTTTTGGTGTAGTGGTGGCAGGAGAATTCGGCGCCGGGAGGTTTATCGTGTTTGGTGATGATGCAATCTTTCAGAATAAATTCCTTGACGAAAGTAACCGTCAACTTGCAAAAAATCTTGCCAGGTGGCTTAAATAATGCGCACGGACGGAATCATCTCACCATCGACACAACTATGTGCCGTTATCGGTAATCCGGTTGGCCATTCTCTTTCACCTGCTCTTCATAATGCTGCTTTCAACGCACTTGGCCTTGATTTCTTGTATGTGGCGTTCAGAGTCGAAGATCTGAAAAGCGCAATATGTGGTATGCGGGCTTTGCAGAACTTCCGCGGCCTGAGCGTGACAATCCCGCACAAGATTGAGATAATCGACTATCTTGACGAGGTTGCCGAGGTCGACAGATTCATAGGCTCTGTCAATACCGTGATAAACGAGAATGGCAGGCTCTGCGGTTTCGGTACGGACGGGCCGGGGGCACTGAAGGCCATTCTTGATTCAGGTGTAAACCTTGATGGTGCAAGGGTTCTGATGCTTGGGGCAGGCGGGGCTTCAAGGGCTATAGCGTTCACCCTTGCTGCGTCAGCTCAACTTGAAGGCCTGGTCGTTATGGATATAAATGAGCCAGTCATGAACTCTCTTGCTGCTGACCTCAGGGCAGGAACCGCTCTGAATGTAGAGACATCTTCCCTTGATGATGCTACTATATCCGCCAGAGTTCCGAAGGCTGACATAATCATCAACTGCACGCCTGTCGGTATGCATCCGAAAGAGGATGCCACTCTTGTTCCCGCAGGGATAATGAGAAGTGACCAGGTGGTCTTTGATGTTGTCTATACACCGCTTGAAACAAGGCTGTTAAAGGATGCCGCTTCAAGAGGTTGCCGCACAATTTCGGGAGTCGAGATGTTTATAAATCAGGCTGTGCTGCAGTTCGAGCGGTTCACCGGTGAATGTGCACCTGTAGAGGTGATGCGTCAGGTCGTAATGGAGCGTCTCAAGGGATGAATATTGTTCTCATAGGTTATCGCGGTACTGGAAAGAGTCATGTCGGCAGAGTTCTTGCCGATAAACTCTTTTTCCCATATGTCTCTATCGACAAGGCTATTGTCCTCCGGGCGGGTATGAGTATCCCGGAAATTGTGGAGCTTTTTGGCTGGCCCGGATTTCGCGACAGGGAAACAGTTGAGGTCAGGGAGATTTCCGTCTGGGACAGTATTGTCATTGATAGCGGCGGCGGCGTTATTGAAAGACCGGAAAACATTGAACTGCTGCGCGAAAACGGACTCGTAATCTGGCTGAAAGCCTCTGTGCCAACAATTGTCAAGCGGATCGAGGGTGGGATTGACCGTCCTGCACTGACCGAAGGCAAAAGTTTTACCGAGGAAGTGTCAGAGGTTCTGGAGCGGCGCACACCGTTGTACCGGAGTGCTTCCATGCATGAGATCGACACTGACACTCTTGAGCCGGAAGAGATAGCTTCTCAGATAATTCTGCTCTGGCAGAAGCGCTCTGAAAGGAGTTTGTGAAAAAGGTTTCATTTGTCTCAGGTATTTGCTAAAAATAGCGGGAATTTACAATTTTTGCAGTTGTCTGTACTGGAGAGGACATGGAAAAACAGCAACTTCTTGATCAGGCAAAAGACAAGCTGACTCCCCTTGAAACCGGCAATATAGTTAACTTTGTTCAGAATATGTCAATGCAGTCTTTGATGGATCATCCATTAGTTCTTCTGGTTTTAGCGATCATCGGCTTTTATGCAATAGTCAGAAAGTCTAAATTTGTACTACTTTTTCTCTTTGCAGCAATATCGATAATGCTGCTTATTAAATTTACACTCGCCCCGGATATTGTCGGGAGTGAGCTATCCATTCGATCATTACTCCCTTTTGTCGCCGGAGGTTTGGTGATTGGCGGGGCGTTGATATATTTTACTTTCATCAAGAGTGAGTGACACATTTTCGGAGGTTATTCCTTGAAAATCGGTAAACGTGACTGGATTTTTCTAGCAATAGTAGCAGCTGTTCTTCTTGTCTTTATAGCTATTTCAGGAAAAGAAAAGACCAAGAAACTCCCTGTTGACGCGACTCATCAGCAGTTCAACGATATGCTGAATGCCGGCAAGAAAAAGATTGAAGTTGATCCTCTGTGTGAATCATGCCATGACGGTGTGAAGGTGAAGTTCCCGCCAAATCATCCTGCCAAGCCTGGCGGGGCACCGATGCGTTGTCTTTTCTGCCATAAGCAGCAAAAATAGCACTTTCCGGCAGGCGCCTGAGATATGGCCCCAATCCATGACTACACTCAATCTGACAGCAGAGCTGGAGCGCCTCATAGCCGACATAACGGCAAGACATGAGGCGTTTTCGCATATTGATCCTTCCCGGCTGATGGTCTGCATTAACTCTTCCCGAAGCAGCAGTTGCGGCCTTTTCGCGAAAATCCATCCCTTGAGATTTCCGGGCGGTGAAAGAGTCCGAACGGTAAAGCGGGGCCGCTTTACTTATCGCTGCACCATGCCTGATGTTTCCCATAAAGAGGTGGAACTTCTCTACGTGATTTACTTTGCAATGCCGAGGTTTTTCGACAGGCCGTTGAAAGAGAAGCTGATCACGGTGTTTCACGAACTTTATCATGTCTCTCCCCAGTTTGATGGGGATATCCGCCGTTTTACCGGCCGCAATTATGCCCATGGCGGCTCAACAAAAAAGTACAACAGGCTGATGGAGGGCTTTGTGGAGGAGTATCTGCAAACCCCTTATGCAAGGGAGTTGACAGGTTTTCTTGACCATGGGATGGCAGATATGAGGGAGAACCATCGGGCTATTGTGGGGAGAAGAATGGCCATGCCGAAGATTAGGGTGGAGCGACTATAGGGGCGGACTTCATGACCGCCCCCTTGGTGTTGTCAGATCAGCTCAATAACTGCTTTAACGCACTTCTCAATCCCTGCTGCTGCTTCACCGATTGAGCCGGCAAGCATGTAGGCCGGAGTTGAGACGATTTTGTTCTTCTTGTCGATGATAAATTCTTTGACGGGACAGTTGACATGGCTGCTGCCGGTGGCATTGATGGCCGCTGCCGTCCCTTCATCTGTGCCGATCGTTACTTCTGGTGCGAACTCCTTGCCAAGGGTGGCGGCAATCAGGGCAGGTGCGATGCAGATTGCGCCGACAGGTTTCTTTGCTGCTATCATCTCTTTGAGGAGCCTTGCAACTTCAGGTTGAACAGAGGCCCCAGCCCCTTTGAAAGCAAAATCACAGAGGTTCTTTGCCGCACCGAATCCGCCGGGGAAGATTATGGCGTCAAGATCAGCAGCCGTGACTTTGGCAATATCAGTTATCTTCCCCCTGGCGATCCGTGCCGATTCAACAAGGACATTTCTCTTTGCGCCGGTAGGCTGGCCTGTTAGATGATCTACTTCGGCCAGTTCCATGTCAGGTGCCATACAGATGGCCTCTGCACCGTTTTTGTCGATTTCCAGCAGGGTCAGCACGGCCTCATGGATTTCACTGCCATCGTAGACTCCGCATCCTGAAAGAACAACCCCGATCTTTTTTCCCATTGTCTGCGACCTCCGGATTATTTTAAGTAAAGCACTGCAACGGCTTTAGCTCTCTCATTCCCCAGGGAGATGTAGCCGTGGGATTCAGATGAATCATAGTAGATGCTGTCGCCTGGTTTCAAAACCATTGTCTCAGAACCGTAGTGAAACTCAAGTTCGCCGGAGAGCATATAGATAAACTCCTCACCTTCATGCTTGTAGAGAAGGGAGTCGTTCCATTCGCCATCTTCGAACTCGATGAGGAAAGGCTCCATTGACTTGTGGCGCATGCCCGGAGCAAGCGTGTGGTAGAGGTAGTTCTGGGGAGAGTCGTTGCCAGCCCTTCTGCGGCTTGATTTATGGTTGTCGCTTCGCAATAGCACAAATTTCTGCCGATCTTCCTCTTCTTCAAAGAAGAAATGTATACCGACTTTGAGCCCTTTTGCAATTTTCAGTAGTGTTGCAATCGGCGGAATGACTTGATCATTTTCGATCTGCGAAAGAAGTGGTTTTGAAAGCCCTGACAGATCGGAAAGATCCTGTAGAGTGAGTCGTTCCTCTTTCCTCAGTTTCCTGATTTTCTGTCCGATATTGAGTTCTTTGACGTCAGGGTGATTGCTCATATTCATTTTTCTCCTAGGCGCTTTATATTCCAAAGCTGAGAAAGGGTCAACAGAGTTTTGCAAGTAGCTTTTTGGCTGGTAAATGCCTTGACATTGCAGGAGGCAGTGGCATAACATTCTAAATTTAACAGCTTGGGGAAAGTCGCAGGTTTTTGGAGGGAGTTTGAGCTGGAAAGCCATTGGTATATTCGATTCAGGCGTTGGCGGGTTAACCGTGCTGCGGGAGATCATCAAGACCCTGCCCCAGGAGGATACGGTCTACCTTGGGGATACCGCCCGTGTTCCCTACGGCACAAAGTCACCTGAAACTGTTGTCCGCTTTGCCAGGCAGATTACCTCTTTTCTGGTGAGCCGCGATATAAAGCTGCTGGTGGTCGCCTGCAATACTGCCTCTGCCGTTTCACTTGATGAGCTGAAAGCCGAGTTTCCGATTCCGATTGTCGGTGTTATTGAGCCTGGTGCGGCCCAGGCCGCGAAAGTTACCAGAAGCGGCAGGGTCGGTGTCATCGGCACTGCCGGGACAATCCGGAGCAGCGCCTATACAAAGGCGATTAAGAAGATAAATCCGGATATCGAGGTTATTACCGCCGAGTGCCCGATGTTCGTGCCGCTTGTTGAAGAGGGGTGGACTGATAATGAAGTTGCAAGACTTACCGCAGGCATTTATCTGAAAAAACTTAAAGAGAGCTCAGTTGATACCCTGGTGCTTGGCTGCACCCACTATCCTTTGCTTAAGGGTATAATCAGCGAGGTTATGGGGGATGGTGTTACTCTTGTCGATTCGGCAGAGGAGACAGCACGGGTCGTCAGGGAGATCCTTGCTGAAAAGGGAGAAACACGGCCGGTTGAAGAGAAGGGGAATCA
The DNA here is from genome assembly GCA_013377075.1 of Geobacteraceae bacterium. Taxonomy (GTDB): domain Bacteria; phylum Desulfobacterota; class Desulfuromonadia; order Geobacterales; family DSM-12255; genus VEOV01. The sequence continues at coordinate 17,145 of JACABD010000013.1, forward strand.
TCACTTTTTCGTCACAGATGTGCCAGCAGGTTTTGTCCGAGTTGGCAACCGTTTCCTGGGTGGTGCCCTTGGTGATGTCTACCAGGTGGATCTTGAAAAAGAACTCCTGCAAGGGGGTAGGGTATGAAGGGGCGCAAGAGTCCAAGACGGGGTGTATGGGTAATCGGGCTGGCATTTCTGATTCTGGCAATGTTTCTCGGTGCACTCATATTCAGAAAGCATGAAAGGGCGGCAACTCCTCCGTCAATCCCTGCTGCCAGCCAGAATGCAGGCCTTGTGACAGTGACACTCTTTTTTGCCTCACAGTCAGGCGACGGACTGGTTCGGGAAGGGCGGGAGATTGACCCCTGTGATGAGCTTTCCGTATGTTTTGAAGAGATTCTCGAAGAGCTTATCAACGGCCCTATCGGGGATCTTGCCCCGGTCTTGCCCCTTACCGGCATGTTTAACAGTGTCAGGCTGGACAATGTTACGGCGAGGGTAGATTTTGCCCAGGAGCTTCTTGATGCCCTGCCATCCGGCAGTAACAGCGAGCTCTATGCCGCCTATGCTGTTGTCAACTCCATTTGCATGAACTACCCACAGGTGCAGCAGGTCGTATTTACCGTAGACGGTAAGCCGCTGGCTACGCTGAAAGGACACCTTGATACAAGCAGTCCCATAACTCCAGACTTCTCACTTGAAAAAGGGGCGGCAAAGCCTCCGGCCAAGAAGGTGAAAAATGAAAAAAAGTGATTTCATGCAGGTGCTGAAAGAGCATGTTCTGATCCTTGACGGTGCAATGGGGACCATGCTTCAGGCACGCGGGCTTAAAGCCGGGCAATCGCCTGAAGAGATGAATCTGACCATGCCTGAGGTGGTTGCTGCTATTCATCAGGAGTACCTCGATGCCGGGGCTGGCATAATTGTCACCAACAGTTTTGGTGGAACCCGGGAGAAACTCTCTCACTATGGCCTTGAAGACCGTCTGGTTGAGATTAATGCCGCTAGCGTCCGGATCGCCAGAAAAGTTGCCGGTGACAAGGCGTTTGTAGCCGCATCAATCGGCCCGACAGGTCGCTTTGTCGAGCCTGTGGGCGATCTTACCTTTGACCAGATGGCTGATCTTTTTCGTGAGCAGGCAAAGGCACTTATAGATGCAGGGGCTGACCTTATCACCCTTGAGACCTTTCTCGATATCAAGGAAATTCGTGCCGCGGTTATTGCCATACGCGAGCTGTCGCAGACGATTCCGGTCATTGCCATGCTCACCTTTGACAATAACGGCAGAAGCGTTCTCGGTACCTCACCGGAAGCTGCTGCCATAACTCTCGAAGCTGTTGGCGCCGATATTGTCGGCTCTAACTGCGGTCTCGGTGTTGACGGCATTTACGACATTCTTGCTGCCATGCGCAAGGTGACCTCCCTGCCGCTCATTTCCCAGGCAAATGCAGGACTGCCGGTTCTTGTCAATGGCGAGACAGTCTTCCCCGGCACTCCAGACGAAATGACTGCCTACCATGAACGCCTGATTGCTCTTGGCGTCAGGGTAATCGGCGGCTGCTGCGGTACGACACCGGCCCATATAAAGGCGATGAAGGCTGCACTTGCAGGTAATCCGCAGAAGCAGACAGTTGCCGGTCCGGCAGCAGGTGTGACCTTTCTTTCCAGTCGTAGCGGTTACGTGGCAATCGGTGGCAATAATCCGACCGCAATCATCGGGGAGCGGATCAATCCGACCGGCAAGAAGGCTTTTGCGGCAGAGCTGCGCGAAGGGAAGATCGGCTACATCAGGCGCGAGGCGGTCGAACAGGTGGCTGCCGGAGCTACACTGCTTGATGTTAATGTCGGCACTCCGGGGATTGACGAGCCTGCAGCCATGGAGAGGGCAATATTCTCTGTTACCGATGCTGTGCAGGTTCCTCTGGTGATCGATTCTTCAAGCCCGGAAGCTCTTGAGCGGGGGCTCAAGGCGGCTGACGGCAAGGTGCTGGTAAACTCTGTATCAGGCGAAAAGAAGAGCCTTGAGCGGATACTGCCTCTAGTGAAAAAATATGGCGCGGCTGTCATCGGTCTGGCCCTTGATGAAACCGGAATTCCGCCGACTGGTGAAGAGCGCTGCGCGGTTGCCGGGCGGATAATTGCTGCTGCCGAAGGGGCAGGTGTTTCCCGCAACAATGTTGTCATCGACTGTCTCACTCTGACGGTGAGTGCAGAGCAGAAAAGGGCACTTGAGACAATTAAGGCAGTGCGAGAGGTAAAAGCGCAGTTTGGCGTCAATACGGTTCTTGGAGTCAGCAATATTTCGTTTGGACTGCCTGCAAGGCCGTTGATTTCATCAACATTTTTTGCAATGGCCATAGCAGCAGGGCTTGATGCGGCAATTATAAACCCCAAGGAAGCGCCGATGATGGCTGCTTTCCGCTCTGCCATGGTGCTTCTTGGTCGCGATGTGGACTCCGCCGAATATGTTACCGCATACAGTGGCGTTCAGGCTGAAGCCGTAAAGGCGGATTCCCCCGGCGAACCGGCTGATATCCGCAAACGTCTGGGACAGGCCGTCATAGCCGGGGATGTCGAGGGGGTTACTCCTCTGGTTGAGGCTGCTCTTGCCGACGGATTGACAGCAATGCAGATCAGCAGTGAAGGTCTTTTGCCCGGTCTTGAAGAGGTCGGCAGGCGCTTTGAGAAGAATCAGGTGTTTCTGCCCCAGGTGATGCGCTCGGCAGAGGCCATGCAGACAGCATTCACAAGACTAAAAAGCGAGCTTGCCGGGGCAGGGATAGAGCCTCTGGCGAAAATCCTCATGGCAACCGTGGAGGGTGACATCCACGATATCGGCAAGAATATTGTCTGCACCCTTCTGGAAAACCATGGTTTCGAGGTTATTGATCTCGGCAAGAATGTATCAGCAGAGCGGATAGTTTCCGAGGCAAAGTCCAGGGGGGTCGATGCAGTAGGTCTGTCTGCGCTCATGACAACGACCATGTCGGAAATGGAGAGTGTTGTCGCTAAGCTGAAAGCTGCCGGAGTAAAGACTTTTACCATGGTCGGCGGTGCTGTTGTTACACAGGAATATGCCGAGAGTATCGGTGCAGATCTTTATGCAAAGGATGCAATGGAGGCTGTTGCCCGGATCAAAAAGCTTTTGGAAAAGTAACCGCAACACGATTACATCTGTTGCAGTTGGCAGATTAAAATGGTAGTTTGCAACTATTACGTCATTTGGCGGACAGGTAGAGCGGATGCTGGTCGGCTATAATCACAATATCAGATATAAGGGTGAGGTTTTCCATGTCCAGACAGAGGACAGTGGAATAAATACGCCTCACATCATCACGCTTCTCTATCGTGGCGGCAATATCATTGCGTCAAAGAAGACCAGTTACGCAGATATAGTCAAAATGGGGAACCTCAACCAGATTGTTGAGGAGTTGATGAAAGACCAGCACAAGGATATGCTCCGACGTCTTAAAAGTGCGGAGTTTGATGCAAGGCTTGGACTTGAAGGTGTTTTCGAGACCCCACCTGCACATGCTCCTGAGCCGCCTGCGCCTGCTTACGTGCCACCTTTGCCTGTTCCTAAGATTGAGGTTGCCCCTGTGCCAAAGGTTGAAGCTTCGCCTGAGCCTGAGCCAAAAGTTGAGGCAGCGCCTGTCACTCCCAAGCTTGAAACTCCTGTCAGAAAACAGAACCTGGATGATCTTATATTTGATTTTCTATCCACAGGTGATGAAAGGCATTAAAACAATGAAAGGATCTTATTTGTGAACGAAACCGTTGCAACACTCCAGAAGAAAGCTCGAAAGCTGCGGGTCGATATTATCAAGACCCTGCACCGCTCAAAATCCGGCCATACCGGCGGCTCCCTCTCCGTAATCGACCTGGTTACTACGCTCTACTACCACAAGATGCGCCATAATCCTGCTGATCCAAAGTGGGCGGGGCGTGACAGGTTTGTCCTCTCCAAAGGGCACGCAGCGCCTGCCCAGTATGTAGCGCTTGCAGACTGTGGCTATTTCCCTGCTGAGGATCTCGGTATGCTCCGCCAGCTCGGCAGCCATCTCCAGGGGCACCCTGACAGCAAAGGTACACCTGGTGTTGAGGTTTGTACCGGCTCCCTCGGACAGGGTCTCTCCATGGCTAACGGCATGGCTTTGGCCTTGAGGCTAGATAAAAGCAATAGCAGAGTCTACGCCATACTAGGTGATGGTGAGCTTCAGGAAGGGCAGATATGGGAGGCGCTCATGGCAGCCTGTCATTACCGTCTTGACAACCTCTGTATCATGATAGATGCAAACGGTCTGCAGATTGACGGTGAAGTTGCCAAGGTCATGAATGTTGAGCCGATTCCGGAAAAGCTTCGTGCGTTTGGTTGCAACGTTATCGAGATAGATGGCCATGACATCAGCCAGATCATCTCGGCACTCGATGCGGCTGAAACGGTAAAAGGGCAGCCTACTGCCATTGTGGCAAGAACGGTAAAGGGGAAAGGTGTATCTTTCTTCGAGAACAAGGCATCGTATCACGGGGTCACCCCGTCTGACGAAGAGCTTCCAAGGGCGCTTGAATGCCTTGGAGAGGACTGCAACGGGGGAGAAAAATGAGCATGATAGCAACACGTGACGCCTATGGTGAGGCGCTGGCAAAACTTGGAGAAGAAAACGACAATATTGTTGTACTTGACGCCGACCTTTCCGGCTCTACCAAAACATCGCTCTTTGCGAAGAAGTTTCCTGAGCGTTTTTTCAATATGGGGATCGCTGAAGCCAATATGATCGGTACTGCTGCCGGTCTTGCTGCTGCCGGCAAGATTCCGTTTGCATCTACCTTTGCCATCTTTGCCGTAGGTCGGGCATGGGAGCAGGTTCGCCAGTCAGTTGCCTATCCAAAGGCCAATGTAAAGATCGTCGCCACCCACAGCGGTATTACCGTTGGTGAGGACGGCGGTTCACACCAGTCTGTAGAAGATATTGCCATTATGCGTGCTGTCCCCAATATGACAGTGATTGTCCCTGCAGACGGCATCGAGACTGCCCTGGCAGTCAAGGCTGCTGCCGACTTCAAGGGACCTGTCTATGTCCGCCTTGGTCGCAACAAGGTGCCGACAATTTTTGACGACACCTACAAGTTTGAGATTGGCAAGGGGGTCATGCTCCGCCCTGGCACAGACATCACTTTTATCGGCACCGGTCTTATGACTGCCCAGGCACTAGTTGCGGCGGATCTTCTTCAGGCAGAAGGTATTTCTGCCAGAGTAATTCACATTGCAACCATCAAGCCTCTTGACGAGGAGATCATCCTCGCTGCGGCCCGTGAAACAGGTGCCATAGTTACTGCTGAAGAGCATTCGATCATCGGTGGACTTGGCGGTGCTGTTTCCGAACTCCTTTCCGAGAAATGTCCGACAAAACTCAAGCGGGTCGGCATCAAGGACCGCTTTGGCCTGTCCGGCAAAGGGGACGAACTGCTCAAGTATTTCGGACTTCTTCCTGAAAATCTGGTTGAGGCTGCAAAAGAGATACTTGCGGAGAAATAGATGCTGCCTGGGCTGATCAGATCCAAGTCAGGATTCACCTATATCGCGGCGCTTTTCATGGTTGTGATTATGGGAATCCTGATGGGGGCAGTCGGCCAGAGCGTCAAAGTCATCATGAAGCGGGAGCGGGAGAAGGAGCTTATCTTCAGAGGTCTTCAGTACCGTGACGCAATCGAACGCTGGAACAAGAAACCGAATCCTCAGCCGCTCAAGGATCTTAAAGATCTGGAAAAATTGACCCAGAGCAGCAATGTGGACCGAAGTAAAGACAGTCTGATCCGCAAGCTTTACAATGATCCTGTTACCGGTGGCGAATGGAAGGCTCTGCCAACTCCCCCTGATCCGATCCAGGGTATATGGGGGGTTGCAAGCACAAGTGGTGACGAGCCTTTCAAACAGGCAAATTTCCCTGAAGTGATAAAAAACTTTGAAGGGAAGAAAAAGTATAGTGACTGGGAATTTGTCTATAAAAGGACACCGGCTGGGGCAGCGCCTGCACCCGGATCTCCGGCTCGGGCTGGCAACGCTCCCCAGATATCGTTTCCGCTTTCAACTCCCGAGACAAACTGAATATGCGGGTAATTGCTGCAACAAAAGCCTCTAACGAGTCTTTTGCGGAGTCTGATTGATAATAAAGAGCCTGACATCGAAAGTAATAATTATCTCAATTGCCCTCCTTGCCTTTGGTATAAGTGTGTTTGCACTTTTGAATCTTAGCCGCGAACGTGCCCAGCTTATAACATCAGCCAGAGAGAGTTCAGAACTCCTGCTTCAGACCATCGAGCGAAGTATCTACAATTCGATGCGTATCGGCAACACCGAGGAGACGCAGTCAATACTGGAGATGGTGGCCCAGAGTAAAAAACTTCTCTCGGTCAGAATTTTCCACCCCCATGGCGTTGTACTCAAATCTTCACTTCCAGGCGAAATCGGCAAACCCGTAGATTTTGAAGATTACCAGCTCTACCTGAACAACAGAAACGAGGGTATCACCTATGCTGACCAGCATGGTGAAGTCCTCAGGATGATAAAGCCGATCTACAATACGGCACAGTGCCATACCTGTCACGGGCACAAGACAAAGGTTATTGGCGTTCTTGATGTCAATTACTCCCTCGCAGAGACAAAGAAAAGAATGTTTGAGGTTACGAAGCTCTTTGCATTCTCTACCATTGCTACAATTGCCTTCCTTTCACTCTCCATCGCCTTTGTCATGTTCCGGCTGGTTCGCTCACCGCTTAACCGGATGATAGAGAAAATGGCAGAAGTGGAAGAAGGTGATCTCACGGTCAGGATAGCCCACCCGACCAAGGATGAGGTCGGGCGCTTGACGAATAGTTTTAATTCGATGATAGAGAGACTGGAGACTGCCAAGAAAGAGCTTGATATCTATCACTTCAATCAGATGGAACGTGCTGACAGGCTTGCTTCAATAGGTGAAATGGCTGCCGGTATAGCCCATGAAATAAAAAATCCGCTAACCGGCATTGCATCGGCGATTACGATAATTAGTGATGATTTTAACTCTTCCGATCCGAGAAAGGAGATTCTGGGGGAGGTGCTTGAGCAGGTTAAACGCCTTGATAAGACAGTGAACGATCTGCTCTTTTTCGGCAGACCAACTGAGCCTGAGCCTGTCTGCACAGATCTGAACGCGGTATTACGAAAAACACTGCTCTTTGCTTCCCAGCACCGGGGTAGTAAAGGCGGGCTGATCGAGAAAGTACTTGATCTTCAGGGAGATATTCCTCCTGTATATGTTGATCCAAAGCAGATTCAACAGGTTTTTCTCAATCTGATCCTTAATGCAATCCAGGCAATGCAGAATGGTGGTGTTCTCACCATAAAAACTGCCCTGATACAGGAGTCCGGCAGTGGCTGGGTTATTGCGAGCATCTCTGATACCGGGCAGGGGATACCGGATCAGATTCTTGGCAAGATATTTACTCCGTTTTTCACTACGAAAGCTCAAGGAACAGGTCTCGGCCTTGCAATATGTCACAAGCTTGTTGCCCAGCAGGGTGGAACAATCAGGGTTGAGAGCGATGATGGCAAAGGGACAGTTTTTACAATTGAGCTCCCGGCAACATCAACAGACGATCACTGTGATCCACTACTAACTTAGGAAATAGAAAGGGTTTACGATGAGAAAAATTAAAATCCTTGTTGTTGATGATGAACATCTGATTCGCTGGTCACTTGAACAGAATCTCAAGAAGCAGGGATATGAAGTGTTTACTGCAGGTAGTGGCGAAGATGCGCTGCGACTTGTCAGGGAGGATCCGCCTGATCTCGTTCTTCTTGATATACAACTACCCGGAATAAGCGGCCTTGAAGTCCTTGAAAAGATCAAGGAGATTGACGAGGATATCATTGTAATCATGGTTACGGCCCACGGCGGGCTCGAAACTGCGGTGACAGCAATGAGGATTGGTGCATACGACTATCTGAACAAGCCCTTCAATCTTGACGAGATGGCTATAGTCATAAGAAAGGCTCTCGAAACATCAGATCTCAGGCGGGAAGTCGCAAGCCTGAGGGTTGAGCATAAAAAAATAGGTCCGCCTAACATTATCGGTGCCAGCCAATGCATGCAGAGCATTCTCGCCATGATGGAAAAGGTCGCGCGTAGCGAGGCGGCAACTGTTTTGATCCAGGGGGAGTCTGGCACCGGTAAGGAGCTTGTGGCAAAGTGGATTCACTACAAGTCTAATCGCGCAGAGAAACCGTTTATGGCAATAAACTGCGCTGCTGTTCCGGCAACTCTCCTTGAGAGTGAGCTGTTTGGCCATGAAAAGGGTGCTTTTACCGATGCGAAGGTGACAAAAAAGGGACTTTTTGAGCTGGCAGACGGCGGTACAGTGTTCCTTGACGAGATCGGTGATATGGAGATGGGTATGCAGGCGAAACTGCTCCGTTTTCTGGAAGACCGGACTTTTAGAAGAATTGGCGGAGCAAAGGTTAATACAGTTGATGTGCGGATTATCTCCGCAACTAATAAGGATCTTATAAAAGCCATTGAATCCAAGGACTTCAGGAATGACCTTTATTACCGGCTTCAGGTCATTCCGATATTCCTTCCACCACTCAGGGATCGCCGCGAAGATATACTATCCCTTGCCAAGCATTTTATCGACACCTATAAACGTGAATTTGCAAAGCATGTAAGCGGCATATCTCCCCAGGCGGAAAGATTGCTGGTTGATTACAACTGGCCTGGTAATATCAGGGAACTTAAAAATGTTATCGAGAGGGCTATAATTCTTGGTAACCAGGATACTGTTACGGTTGATCACCTGCCACCTGAGATAACTTCACGTATGGCAACAGCAGCAGTAACGGCACTGGTAACATTCAAGCTCCCTCCTGAAGGTATCGATATAGAAGAGGTAGAAAAGGAACTTATCCGTCAGGCTCTGGAAAACAACGACTGGAATCAGTCAAAGGCTGCTAAAAAACTGAATCTTGGAGTAGATGCTTTTAGGTACAGAATGAAAAAATTCGGTTTCTTGAAATAAATGTCACAAAGCTGCAGAAAAAAGCAAAAAAAAACGTTAGGTAATCATGTCTGTAACGCGCTGTAATAACAGCAAACTTGAAGGTGTTATGGTAGGTGATTATTCCTTTAGCTGTCCCGGTCGAGGTAATAAGCTCATTATAAATCGCTGGCAGCCCGAACATTGGCAGTTCCTTCTTTAGGTGGGCACTGATGTTGCAGTATAAGTCGTGTAGTGCAAAACTGTCAGGCATTCCCTGATAAAGAAAATCTCGACATCTCCATTAAACGCGGAGGCTTTCATATGGTATCCAGTACAACAAGAAAGATAATCTCGCTCGCCATCTCACTGTTGGTCGTGGTTATTTCACTGACAGGTGTAGCGCTGGGAGCGACTACACCAGCTGTTTCAAGTCCGACGCGTTATACGCCCGGCTTTAAAGGTGCGCCAGGTAAAATGGCTCGCGACATGGCAGGTAACTTCTATGTCACGGATTTCTGGGGCAAGCAGATTGTCAAGCTCGACAGTAATCTGGCTAACCCGGTATATTTGCCGACAAGTGGCAGGCCTTCTGCTGTGGCTGCACTGGCCGATGGAAGGCTTGTGGTGGCGATGGCCAAGCCGACACCTAAAGTTGTTTTCTATTCACCGGTAAATGCCAGTGAGGTGTCATTCGCGGCTCCGGCATATCCTCTGTTTAATCCGAATGCCGTTACTGTTGATGCTTCTGGCAATATTTATGTGCTTGATTCAGGTAATAGCTCTAGTGATGCGGTTGTTGTTGACCCCAACTTCGGCAGGGTGAGGGTTTATAGCTCATCAGGTGCTTATCTTTATTACTTCGGCACCAGAACGACGTCAAACTCTAATTTTTCAGTTGGTGGGAATTTCAAGCTGCCAGCAGGTATTGCCTATGAAAAAGAGGCAAATCAGGTGGTTGTGGTTGATACCTTGAATGGAATGCTTCAGTATTTCACAGCATGGAATAATGTTTCCTGTGACTTTGTTAAAGCGATTGGCGGGACGGCTGGTAGGACTGCGGCTTCTATCGGAGGTTCTGTCACTTTTTATAATCCTGTTGATATCGCATTTGAATATAGCGGGACTGCTCTTTACAGGGCGTATGTGCCACAAAGAGGTACAAACGAGGTAGCTGTTGTTGATACTGATACGGCAGGTGGCGCTTACGGTACTTATTTAAGTGTTATAAACGGATCGACAGTAACGGGAGCTGATTTAAAACTCCCGAATGCAGTTTCGTTTGAAAAAACTGCAACCGGTGGAGTTCTTTATGTTGGCAGTGATGCAACATCAACTGCCGCAGCTAATATTCTTAAACTTTCGGTAGCCGGCGGATCTGTTCCGCCTCAGACTGTTGCCATGACCATGTCGACTGTGCCACCGACTTCACCGTCATCACCAATTAGCGTTACTGTTACAACATCTCCAGCCAACCCCGTAACATGCACTGTTAACGGCAGTGGCACTGGTGTTGTAATTACCGGCGGTCCAGCAACCTGGAACGCGTCACTTCCTCTTACTTCAGGAAATAATCATATACTCTGCAAGAGCACACTTGGCGGAGTGACCAGTTTTAAAGAGGCGGATACCTTCCTTGGAGCGCTTCCGCCGGATAGTGTCGGAATTACACTTCCTGCAGCTGGTCTTTACACAAATGCTACCTCGGTAACTGTTTCAGGTACTACAGGCAGCGCTAACGCATCTGTACAGCTTACCAATAGCCTTGGCGGAACCGTTACTGCTCAGAGTGATGCAAGCAAGAACTGGAGTGCAGTGGTAAATCTGCTTGAAGGTAGCAATGCTATAACTGCAACCGCCTGGAAGACAGGTACAACCAGTGCGAGTCCTACCGCATCGGTTACCGTTGTTGCTGACTATACCCCGCCAAACATGACAGGAACGGTTTCCTTCTTGAACAGCGGTGCTGTTACAAACAATGCAATCCAGAATATTGACGGTATTGTTCTTGATGCAAACCTCGCATCAGTTCAGGTTAGTGTTAATGGAGTTACTTCTGTTAACGTCAATGTCCCATCAAGTTCAACTGTAGCCCTTGGTGGCAATAATACCTATTTCTCTGCTCCGGTAACTCTGGTTCGCGGTAGCAATACGATAACTGTCAAAGCAACTGACAAGGCCAATAACTCTACTACATTTACCCGAACAGTAACACTGAAGCCAGAGGCAGTCGGAATAGCTGTCGCTCTTCCGGCAGACAACTCATACATGTCGGCACCAGGTTCTGTGACAGCAAGTGGTGCTTCAGATGCAGGCCTTACTTCGGTTAACGCAGCTGGAACAGTTGTAACTCCTGCATCAGGCAGCTGGTCAACAGCTGCAATGAATGTCACAGCAGGATTTGGATCATACCAGTTTGTGGCTTCAGGTGCAGGACTTGACACTGTGACTGTAAAACGTACAATTAATACCAATGCAACTTATCAGCAGGTAGCAATCACATCGCCTGCTTCTGATATTGCTACTAGTGCTACTTCGTTTGCAATTTCCGGGACTGTGCCGGCAAACAGTACGATACCTCAAATTTCCATTAATGGTGCGGCTGCTGTTAATGTCGGAAATTACACTCTCATTTCAGGTGCTTTCAGTCACACCGTTGCGCTGGCTCAGGGCCTTAATACGGTCAAGATAGTTTCAGCCAACGGCACAACAGCGGTTCGTAACATCATTCTTGATACAACCGCCCCAGATCTTGGTATGCAGGCAGATTCCGCCCCTGCGCCTACAATTATTACCGGTTCACTTGAGCCAAGTGCAAAATTGACTGCGATAACTGCAAATCCAGGTAATGTAAGTATCCCTCTTTCTATTGTTACCTTTGATACTTACGATGGTTCTGGTACAGTAATCTGGCATGCAAATCTCTCCGGTTATTCGTACAGTACTGTAGATTTCACGGCTGCTGATCCGGCTGGTAATACAACTAAGCTTTCCTACAAGAAAGGTATACCAACGGGTGATATAGACGGTGACGGTGTTGTAAGGCTAGCTGATGCACTTGCTGCTCTCCGCCATGTTGCTGGTACAGACATTATCGCTGATCCGGATAAGTTCTTTAACGGTGACGTAGGTGGACTCATTAACGGTCGTGTTGCAAGGGACGGACTTATCGATATTCAGGATTCCGTACTTATTCTCAACAAGGCATACGGCCTGATGAACTTCTAGTTGTCTGATTTTAAGGTATTTTAGGAATTCTTTTAACTTTCTTATAAGCTGTGTTAGGAGTGTACTATGAACAGGTTATTTATCGTAGCAGTGCTCACGGTAACGATGACTGTAATGATGGCTACTGCTGGGTTTGCTCTCTCGGATCCGCATAACCTATCCTGTGACAACTGTCACGGAAAGTTTCTGGGCGATTCTTTTGTTGATCCTGCTAATGCCAACAATGCTTGTGTCACATGTCACTCAAGCAATGGTGAAGCATCCAGAATGCCGGTTAATACCGGTGACATGGCGAACTATTTTGGACATGTTTCTGGTCAACCGGCAACCGGTTCAAGAAGTACACACACATGGGGTGCTTCGACAACATCGCCACAGGCTAATGTTCAGGAGCCTGCCGTTTTGAAGCTCGGCTATTCAAATGTGCCGCTTGCTAATACAGTTTTGTGTATCAGGTGTCATGATGTAAAAAATGGTAATAATGTGCTGAATGTCACTAAGCCATTTCTCAGGGCAACTAATGTAAATGATGCACTTTGCCTTACCTGCCACAGTGCAAGGCAGACAACTACATCTACAACTGGTTCTCACCCTGTTGCTTACAGAGCCTATTCAACAGTATATAAATCGAATACGACGGCATTCAGAAGAAAGCCATTGGCTGGCAACACCAACAATGCTTCTTCAAACCCTGGTAACTATCTAAGCAGCGGCAAAATTGTCTGCAGTACCTGTCATGCACCACACTATGCTGATTCAAGCAGCGCGTCTTATGGTAACAGAAGTACTGCAAACGGTTCAGGTCAAGATGACGCAGCCAAGGGGATTAAGGGGCAGCTTCAGAACTCAAAGGGAACTCTTTTGCGTACTGACCCGATCGCTTCTTCCGCAACTGCCATAAATGCTTGTTCAAGTTGTCATAAAGAGACTGCTAACAGTAATCACAATGGTAAAGGCCAAAATGTTCAGTGCGACCACTGCCACGGTGCTCACGTCGACTATACCGGGGACGGTAGCTCTCCAAACCTTCACCTTGTCAGAAGAGATTTCTCCGGCATGTCAACAGCCAAGGTCAAGCTTGGTGCAAACGTAAAGGTTCTTTATAACTCTGCAACTTCACTCAGATTCAAGAGAGCAGACAGCAAAGGTATCTGTCAGGTCTGCCATACACCGACTCCTGGTGTTGCAATTCACGATGTTGCTGATACAAAGGCTGCAGATTGTATTGTCTGCCACAAACATTCAAACGGATTTTCAGCTGCCGATTGTACTTCCTGCCATGGCCAGCCACCTGTAACCAGTCTCGTAGGTGGACCAAATGGCAAGGCTTCAAGTGCATACACTCTTGATGAAGCTCTTACTCCTCACGCAACACATGCTGATAAGGCATATTACAATTACGCATGTAAAAACTGTCACTATGACGGAACAAGACAGGATAGTCATAACACCGCCACAGCTACATTTCAGTCAGTTTTTGTTGAAACAGCCGGATCAGTAAGTGAGCCTTACAGAAAGAATACTGCTTCCGACTACAATCCTGTAAGCAGAAGATGCTCTGGTGTATACTGCCACAGTAACGGTAGTCCGCGCGGTGCCTTGCTTGCTTGGAAATCTTACTCCACACCTTCTTGGCAGTATGGTAGAAATAAAATACTCGGTACTGCTTCCGAGTGTACAACCTGTCACGAAAGTGGTGCTACACTCGTAACAAATGCACACTTTAAACACGTATCGACCAACTCCATGGCTTGCAACGTATGCCATGCTGCAACTGTAAGCAATTCCGGTGCAATCATCGACCGTACAAAGCACGCAAACGGTGTTAAGGATATTAAGTTCGTAACGCGTCCACAAAACTTCTTCGGAGTATTCTCCTCATCGTGGAATCCGACTACTGCAACATGTAACAACTCCTGTCACTCTAATGGTTTCGGTGGTTCACCGGTTTCAACACCAAAGTGGACAGATTCAGCAACCGGTGCCTGCGGACAATGCCACGCACTTGATCCAGATCCAGGCGTTAAGCTCCATACATTCCACTTTACTGATCCTGTAGGTCCACAGCTGGGTGCTCCAACATCCTTAAATGCAACTGGAATTTGTACAAGCTGTCACAACTTCGCAGTAGGGGCTAAAACCCATGCGAACGGTTCAGTAGATTTCAAAAACGCAACTCCATGTGCTCCTTGTCACCAGGGATCAACACCATCATTCATTGTCGGTACAAAAGTAACCTGCGAATCCTGCCATACAGGTACAGCATCAATCGTCACCAACCTGCTTGGTAACTACACAGCACCGCTGAAGAACAGCAATGCTACACTCGGCCATGGTAAATACGCAATGGCTGCTCAGTGTACAAACTGCCATAATGGTACCGCTCCACACATCGGTGCAGCACCGACTGAGAAGCGTCTGACTGCTTCAGGAAATGCTGTTTGTACAACCTGCCACGTCAATGCAGTCATGGGAATTGCCTCAACTGCCCGTGCCAACCTGTTGGTTCATGGTGGGTTAGTAAATCCATTCAACACGTATACTTCAGCGGCGAATAAAACTAATATTGCGGCTATTCGTGCCGATGCCTGCGCAGGTTGCCACGATACACATGGCACAACTAATTTGATGAGTATCAGAACAGTAATCAACGGTCAGACAGTTACGCTGACTAACACTTCAAGTGGATTCATTGCTAAAACAAAAACCAATGGTAAATATAATGGTTTCTGTCAGGTCTGTCACACTAAGGCTAAGCATTTTAATAACTTTACAACTCCGGAACTCAGTCATATGAGTTCCAATGGGAAGAATTGTCTAACTTGCCATACTCATAAGGGTGGCAAGTTTGCCTTCGCACCTAATGGTGGTGCTGGTTGTAACGGATGCCACGGTTATCCACCTGCTAAAAATATGACAGGTATTGGCATTATGAATAATTATACCGACGCCAAACTTGAGTATAATGCGGGTGCAGGTGGTGCTCACACAGTTGCCGGTCACATTCCGAAGACTGCCAAGCAGTCTCAGACTTGGGCAAACTGTTCTAACTGCCACTTTAACCAGGGTGCGACACATATGAATGGCGGAACACCGGTTAAGACTCAATACGTTGACGTCGTTGTTAATCCGGTATACAAGTTCAACAGCATGTCTTCTATCAAGTACAATGCAAAGACCTGCTCCAATGTCAGCTGTCACTTCAAACCGACACCTAACTGGACAACCGGACTCTAATTGCTGTAGACGGGGGCTGATAAGGCCCCCGCACCCAAACTTTGCACATGAACTGTTTACAGTTTTCGATAAGGAGTTTACCAATGAAAAATCATTACGAGGTGGGACACTTCAAATACAGGTTGATGATGGTTCTGCTTTCACTATTTGCTTTAATCGTGACAGCCGGGCAATCATTTGCAGCTACTACCTGTAGCACCTGCCACGGTATGCCTCCGCTGGATAGTGCTGATGGTACGAGAAATCCGGCCACAGGTGCTTTCAAGGGTAGCCACCAGACTCACGTCAGTCCTGCTGGAGCCGTTGCCGAGTGTAATAAATGCCACAACAGTTCTGGCCATACAAATTCACACGCTGCAACTGATGGCTATAATATAAGCCTGGCATCAAATATCTACAGCTCACCGTCAACTGCAAAATACAGTAAAGGTACTTCGTTCCCCACATCGCCAACCCCGATACTTGGTACCTGCCGCAATGTAAGCTGTCACTTTGAATCCCCTACGCCTACATGGGGAAAGGCTCCAGCTGCTGCACCGGCAACAGACTGTAACATGTGCCATGCTACACCACGAGGCAACAGCGGAAGTCACCTTAAGCACGAAGCAATGGTAGTCGCTGGCGTTGCTTACAACGGTATTAATGCCTGTTCCCAGTGTCACCCATATTACGGATTTGGTAGCTACAGTACTACAGCAAGTGAATCAAAGTTCAGCCATGCTACCAGCGTCGGCAGACATAAAATTGTAACAAAATCATTCCTTACCTATAGCGGTGGAAGTCTTACAAGTGTTCTGCCAAGCCAACCAAACAACTACGGTTCTTGCCGTGCCACCCAGTGCCACGATACAGGTCGCGATAATCCGCGTACAGCCGTATGGAGCACCACAAAAGCTAGCTGTACAGCCTGCCATGCTCTTGAGCCAGCAACCTTCTCTCATACCAAACATTTGACCGGTCTTACTGGTAGTTTTAAACAGAATGCAGTTTGTGGCGACTGCCATAAAGGTTACGTAAAAGGTTCTGCTCTTTCTGCAACACCTGCTGATCATATCGATGGCAATGTAGATGTTTACTTTGCAACCCCGGGCGATCTCGGTTATCCGGTAAATAAAGCTAAAGGAACTGCAGTCGGTTCATGTTCCACATCAAATTGCCACAGCAGTGGTGCAAGTGTATTCAAATCTGCAACTTGGGGCGGTATTTCTACGGGTTGTGACTTCTGTCACCCGATTGCCAATCTATCAGCTGGGCATATTGCTCACGTAGGTTCTTTCCCTGCTGCTTTGAAATTTTATAGCTATACTGCTAATAAGTCATCAGGAACTTCATATACATTCGGTTGCGGCTCATGCCATCCCAATTCTGTTTCCAGCCACCTTGACGGCATAATAGAGGTTGATCTTGTTCCTGCCGTTGCCGGCGGATCTCTTAAGGCTAAGAATCTTTCAGGTGCTACAATAAATGGCTCCAAGAAATGTAATAATATTTACTGCCATTCAAACGGATATTCGGCAAATTTTAAATGTATAACCACACTAGCATGGACTGACAAGTTCATTAACTACACTGCAGCTTCCAAAGGTAGCAAAGACAAGTGTGCATGGTGCCACGGCAATTCACCAAATAGCAATGCTACAAGAATTGGTTCACCTGCGCACACGGCACACGTTGTAGGTATTCACTTTGATGACATTTTTAACGGTGTCAGCAAGAAGCTTCCTATCAGCGGTCCTGCCAGCGTGAATGCTGCTCATGGTAAGGATAGTCGCTCTACTACAATTAACTGTAATATCTGCCACGCAGCTACTATGACAACTTCAGCAAACGATAAGAACACCAACTGCGTTGGTTGCCATGTAGGATCATATGCCAAAAACCCTGTCAGCCTGATTTCAGACACTTCAAAGCACGTAAATGGTACTGTCGATGTCGCCTTTGCAGCACAGAAGATCTCTACCAAGGCACAGGTTGTAAATTCATCATTTGCAGCATACACTGCCAACTCATCAGGATGGACTCGTCGCAGCAATGCTATGTCGTTCAAGACATATACAAGCAGCTATGACACAACCAAAAACACGCTTGCATCTGCCGCATCTCCTTACACTCCGGCAGCAGGCTGTCTGAATATTGCATGTCACGCAAGTATTTCTGTTAAATGGACAGATACTGTATCATGCTCAAGTTGTCATACCCGTCTCAAGTAGTTAAGATTTTAAAGATAAAAAAAGGCCGCTTTTTTAAGCGGCCTTTTTTTGTGCAAAAATCGCTTTGATGGTTTTCAATGCGTAGCTGTTTGCCAGCCTTTTTTAGACTGATTAAGTTAAAATCAGATTGTATCCGGGGTGTCAAATTGAGTTTATAAGTGATTTGGAATGTGATTTTTAACAGGGATATTTTAGGAGTTATTCAGGTAATTTCGACGGTTAAATATGATTTAAGCCCAGAATCTCTTTTCGAGCTCTGCAATAAGTGGTGTAAGGGATTTTCTGTCAAGTGCACTTATCATGTGAGCACCAAGTAGTGCAGAAGAGTGTTTTGTCTTCATGAATGCCAGTGGATTGTTTACTTTCAGCTCATTCATTCTGTCGCATTTATTGAAAATGAGGAGACGTTCTTTGTTTGCCAAGCCAAGATTGTCGAGGACCTTTTCAACCTCACTCACGTGCTCGCGAAATTTCGGATTTGAGCAGTCGACCACATGGAGAAGCAGGTTTGCATCGTTAAGTTCCTCTAGAGTAGATCTGAAAGCACCTAGCAGTGATTCTGGGAGAGAGCGGATAAATCCGACAGTATCTGTTATTATAACTTCACGATCCAGAGGAAATCGCAGGCGTCTTGTTGATGTATCAAGTGTGGCAAAAAGCAGGTCCTCAGTAAAAACATCACTCTGGGTAAGGGTGTTCAAAAGAGTTGACTTCCCTGCATTAGTGTAGCCGACTATTGATATAATCGGTAGGCCTGAACGGATCCTCTTTTGTCTGCGTTGCAGCCTGTTCTCGGAAAGCTCCTTAAGTGTTCGCTCGAGTTTACTGATCCTGTCCCGGATCCTTCTCCTGTCTTGCTCAAGTTTGGATTCACCCGGGCCTCTACCACCTATCCCACCCATGAGGCGTGACATGTGAATCCCCTGTCCACTCAGATGTGGCAGCATATACTTTAACTGGGCAAGCTCCACCTGAACCTTGCCGTCGGATGTTTTGGCCCGTCTTGCAAAGATATCGAGAATAAGCTGTGTACGGTCGATAACTTTTAGTTCAGTAACTTTTGAAATAGATCTTGCCTGTGCTGGAGAGAGATTCTGGTCAAAGACAAGAAGTGTTGCGCCGAGCTGCAGGGCCTTTATTACAAGTTCACGGATTTTCCCCTCACCAAGCAGATACTTGCCAGACATTTCTCTTGATCGCTGAACAATTGAATCCAGAACAGTGACTCTGGCTGTGCGGGCAAGCTCACCAAGCTCATCCATTGAGTCAATAGCATCTTCCTGAGATTCGCAGTAAACAGAGACAAGAATAGCTCTTTCTTCTGTAGATGCCGGTGCTTTGGGCGTTGACAGCTCAAGGCTTTTTTCAAGCATGTAAATGGTGCTCTCAAGATCTTGTTCTATTGAGCCAAGCTGGTGGTAAGGTGTCACTGTGTAGGGGAGTTTGTCTGTAAAAGATGGAGCAAGTGATGCCGTAGATATTGAGACTGTAGCCACAGCCGGGTCAGGTGAATAGATTGCTGCTAAAACATCAAGGCGAAGAAGCAAAAGATCGTTCAGGTCATCCTGGTTAATCACTTCACCTCTGAGGTGGGTATGAACAAGTCTAAGTCCGCGCAATCGCTTGCGCCCAAGAGGGAAGTCTTTCAGGTCAGGTATGAGAAGACTCTTGTTATCGCCGACTACAACGTACTCAATGGTTCCTACTCTTGAAATGAGTAAAGCAACCTGTCTACCAATTTCGATTGAAACGGATATTACTGCACGTGCAACGTCAAGTGAAACGACTTCATATGGCAGGACTTTGCGTCTGTAGAGACGTTCAAGAGCTGTCAGTTGCAGCGGTTTAAGACCCGTTAGATTTCCGAAAGGTTGCTTGATAGGTTTTCCCTAGAGACCGATAATATTGTAGCCGTTATCGACAAAATGAATTTCACCTGTGACGCCGCATGCAAGATCACTTGACAGATAAAGAGCAGCATTTGCCACATCAGCCTGAGTGATATTCTTTCTTAAGGGCGCCTTGGATTGAACTACACTGGCGATTTGATTAAAGCCGTTAACACCGGCGGCAGCAAGGGTCTTGATAGGTCCGGCGGAAATAGCATTAACCCTGATTCTTTCCGGGCCGACAGCTTCAGCAAGGTAGCGTACAGACATCTCTAGTGCAGCCTTTGCAACTCCCATGACATTGTAGCTTGGAAATACCTTCTGTCCGCCATAATATGATAGAGAAAGTGCGGAGGGGTTAGCACCTGACATTAAGGGTTTAGCAGCTCTAAGGCATGCTATGAAGGAATAAGCGCTAATGTCAAGTGCCGTGGAAAATCCTTCCCGAGTGGTGTCAAG
This sequence comes from Geobacteraceae bacterium, assembly GCA_013377075.1. Classification (GTDB taxonomy): domain Bacteria; phylum Desulfobacterota; class Desulfuromonadia; order Geobacterales; family DSM-12255; genus VEOV01. The sequence continues at coordinate 37,162 of JACABD010000013.1, forward strand.
AAATGATCCCTTAAGTTCATCCTTATTTGCAAAAGCAATCGAGTGAACCAGTATGTCGAGAGAGTCCCAGTGAGTAGACAGCTCGGTAAACGCAGCAGCTATATCATCATCGTTTCTGACGTCACAGGGGATAACTATTTTAGATTGAATGCTCTCTGCAAGAGGCTGGACTCTTTTTGCAAAAGCATCTCCTGCATAGGTAAGAGCAATTTCGGCACCCTCCTGCTTGAATGCCTGAGCAATCGACCATGCAATGCTCTTGTCATTTGCCACTCCCAGAATCAAAGCTCTTTTGCCCGTAAGCAAACCCATTTCAAACCTCCATAAGATAAAATCAGCTCTTCATAAGTATATAAATCTTTAAAACTTTCAGGAATATAGGGAAAAAAAATTAAAAAATCAAGTGCGGGCGTAGACGGAAATCATTCAGAAGATTGGCTGTCAAGGCATTTTCGATTGAAGCGAGGCGGCATTCGATATTCTAAGTCAGGCCTGAACCTCATCAATTCGTCTTTTTATGACAATAATTATAAAAGACAGTATGAACCGAATGGTAGTAAGGAAGAGATCGGCTATCCGGAGAAAGATCTTTAACCCGCCGAATAGTTCCATCAATTGTGTTCCCTAGTCATGTTTATGGGAAAAAGTAGCGGTTAAAAACGGAAAAGTCAATCAGGTATAGCCCTTGTGTGACAAAACTGTTTCTGTGGCTGTAAAAGATGTGTATACTCTCAGGTTATGGCCAGAAGCTGGGAGCAGAAATTACATCAATCAAAGGCAATTTTTTGCGAAGGTCGTGGCAGATATTCGCAATTTGTCAAATATCTCCCGATTCTGCTACTTGGGTTTCTTGCCTACAGCAACACATTTACATCACCTTTTATCTTTGATGATCTCCCAAATATCAGTGCAAATCCGCTAGTCAGGGATTTTTCCTTGCATGCCATAAGGGATGCCTTTACCACCCGGCGTGGTGTGGGCATTGTGACGTTTCAGTTGAACTACCTTCTGGCAAAAGATAGCGTTGTTTTCTATCATCTGACCAATCTTCTTATACACCTGGGCAATTCTATACTTGTATTGCTACTGTTAAGGCTAATGCTGAAAACAGCAACTTATGGAGCGCCTAAAGGCGGGGGCTCGCAGGCATCATTTCCCCTCCCTTTTTTTGTTGCACTGTTATTTGCAGTCCACCCTTTGCAGACACAGGCTGTGACCTACATTATTCAGCGTTTCGCCTCACTTGCAACACTCTTCTACCTCCTTGCTGTATTTACCTATCTGAAAGCTCGGGTTGAACAGAAGGAAAGCGGAAGAGCATTTACTGCAAGATCGCTCGTTTTTATGTGTGTTACCGCGTTATCGGCATTCCTAGCGGTCAACACAAAAGAGATTGCGTTCACTATCCCGGCGGCGATTGTATTGACTGAGCTGGTTTTTTTCGGTGCTTCGCCAAGAAAGCTCTCTCTAATTGGTTTTGGTGGCGTTTCGTTGCTTGCAGCTTTGCTGATTAAGCTTTCAACGTACGGAACAAGTGTGCTAACTGCTCTTAATGATGCTACCAGAGTGCAGAGTATTGCGTCCCGTACAGACTACATGTTTACCCAGTTCAGGGTGATTGTTACCTACATCAGGCTAATTTTCTTTCCGGCTAATCAGCGAGTTGAATATGACTATCCACTGTTGAAATCATTTCTTGACTGGAGGGTTTTTTGTTCTTTCCTGCTGATTGTGTTGCTAATTGGCCTGGCCGGATATCTATTAAAAAGCGATGCGGACAGAACTTCTCCATACAGGCGTATTGCAGCGTTTGGTATACTATGGTTTTTTCTGACGCTTTCTATTGAATCAAGCTTTATTCCGATAATTGATCTGATCTTTGAACATAGGGTCTACCTGCCGATGTTTGGAGCACTGACTACGATTATATCTTTAGTTTCCATCCTTGCCGAAAAAAGCGGTTTCGGATTGGCAAGGCTTTGCAGGGTACTGTTTCTTATCGCAATAATTTTCGGAGGAGCAACTTTTGCAAGGAACAGTGTATGGGGGAGCGAACTTTCGCTATGGACTGACAATGTTGCTAAAAGCCCCCAGAGCGGCAGGGCATGGCATCATCTTGGCGCAGCATACATAAGTAAACGAAACCCGTCAGAGGCTCTGGCTGCAACTGTAAGATCTATTGAACTGGATAAGTCAAGTGCTGCCACTTGGAACAACCTCGGTATAGCGCTTGATCTTTTCGGGGTTTACAGTGACAGGTTTAACAGAACTACAGAAATGTTCAGCGAACCGGGAGCAATCACATCCGTAAATGTCGGCAGGTGGAAAAGTGATGTAAACAACAACCTCGGGCTTTCTTATGAGATACTTGGGAACCTTCAAAATGCAGCTGATTGTTACAGAAATGCAGTCGGCTATAACCCGTCAATGGGGCTGGCATACTACAACCTCGGAATATTGAACGCAAAAAGTGGTGATCAGTCAGGATATGCAGTGCAACTACAGATTCTAAGGATGGTAGATCCTGCCTTGGCTAAGCGACTTCAGGCCAGAGTCGGGGCGAGGTGAGCAACTTGTCTGATACAATTGTCATAATTCCTGCCTTTAACGAAGAGCATGGGATAGCATCAGTAATCTCGAAGATCAAAGCACATGCCCCTGATTTTGATGTTCTTGTTATTAATGACGGCTCAGCAGATAGAACCAAAGCAGTGGCTAAGGAAGCCGGTGCTATTGTGCTTACCCATAACTTCAACATGGGATATGGTGTAGCTATTCAGACCGGCTACAAATTCGCCCATGAAAAGGGTTACAGTTACATAATACAGATTGATGGTGACGGTCAGCATGATCCGACCTTTATCAGTGAGCTGCTTGAACCGGTAAAAAACGGTGATGTCGATTTTGCCCTTGGCTCAAGATTTCTCTGGTTTGACAGTTACAGACCTTCATTCACCAGGCGGCTTGGGATACTCTTCTTCCGCAAGCTGGTGACAGTGATAATCGGTCGGGAGATTACAGATCCGACATCAGGCTATCAGGCCTTCAACAGGGACGTAATAAAGTTCTTCACAACTGACGTATTCCCGTGTGACTATCCAGATGCGGACATGCTGATAACCCTTAATCTGGCTGGTTTCAGAGTGCGAGAAGTTCCGGTAAGAATGTTTGCAAACCCGACCGGCAAGACAATGCACAGCGGAGCCAAACCTCTTTATTACATGATAAAGATGTGCCTTTCGATATTTGTGACGCTTTTGCGAAACCGGAAGTTGTACCGGAGATAGTCTATGACACTAAAACAGCAGATATTTTCCATAATCGTCAGCCTTGTCGTGTTTTTCTTTACCATTGACCTGGTCAGAAAAAAACGACTGCGTGAAGAGTATTCACTTCTTTGGCTCGGTACGAGTATACTTATGCTTGTCCTTATTATCCGCTATGACTGGCTACTTTATCTTACAAGTTTAATTGGAGCAGTACTGCCGACAACTACGCTTTTCCTCGGCTCTATTTTGTTCCTTGTGCTGCTTGCTGTGCAGTTTTCGATTAAAATATCCAGGCTTTCCAATCAGGTTAAAGATCTTGTTCAGGAAAATGCCTTGCTTAGGTATGAGTTTGAAAAGTCCCGCATAGCGAATGAACAGGTTGTAAAAGAAAATTAAATTAACCTTTCCAGGGGGTGAAGCAGTGGACTTAAGTGTAGTTGTCCCCATATATAATGAAGAAGAGAATGTGGCGCTTTTGTATGAGCGGGTTACCGCGGCTCTGGCTGTCACAGATCTTTGCTATGAGTTGATTCTTGTCGATGACGGCTCCAGTGATCGCTCTTATTTACTGCTGAAAGATATTGCTTCTCAAGATCAGCGAGTCAAGGTGATCCGTTTCCGTCGTAATTTCGGCCAGACAGCGGCCATGGCAGCTGGATTTGATGCGGCTTCAGGCAGGGTTGTTGTCCCTATGGACGGAGATTTGCAAAACGATCCTACCGATATACCTAGACTGCTTGCAAAGATAGATGAAGGCAACGATGTCGTCTCCGGATGGAGAAAGGACAGGCAGGATACATTCATCAACCGCAAACTGCCGTCGATGATCGCCAACGGCCTCATCTCCCGCTTCACTGGGGTTCATCTTCACGACTACGGCTGCACCCTGAAGGCCTATAGAAAAGAAGTTCTTGAAGGGATTAACCTCTACGGCGAGATGCACAGGTTCGTTCCAGCCCTGGCCTCACAGGTCGGCGCCAAAGTCACGGAAATCCCGGTAAAGCACCATCCACGCCTCTATGGAACCAGTAAATATGGCATTTCGCGGACGGTCAGGGTTGTGCTTGACCTGATGACGGTCAAGTTTCTCCTTCAATACTCGACAAAACCGATTCAGCTCTTTGGCAAATGGGGAGTCTACACCATCTTCGCCGGTATGATGAGCGGCCTGGCAACCCTATACATGAAAATCTTCGAGCATATGAGCATGAACCGTAACCCTTTGTGGATACTTACGGTCTTCCTTGTCTTCATGGGGGTACAGTTCATTGTTCTCGGCCTTTTGGGTGAACTGAATGCGAGGACTTATTACGAAGCCCAGGGGAAACCGATCTATGTAGTTCGGGAGAGGCTGAATATTGAGCGGGAAGCGCTCTGATATGAGCAGGTATTTGCAATGAAAATTCTTCTTATTGCACCGCAGCCGTTTCTGGAAAAACGTGGGACTCCACTGGCTGTCCTGCAGCTGCTTAAGGCCTTTAGCGAACTTGGTCATCAGGTTGATCTTGTCAGTTATCATCTTGGCGAAGATGTGGATCTGCCAGGTATGCGGCACTGCCGGGCGCTTCGCATTCCATTTATAAATAGTGTTGCCAAGGGGATGTCTGCTACCAAGCTGTTTCTGGATATTTTCATTTTTCTGCGTGCATTAGGTCTGTTGCTTTCCAACCGCTATGACTCAGTTCATGGAGTGGAAGAGGGTGCAATAATGGGTGGCGTGTTGACCCTTTTCTGGCGTACTCCGCTTGTCTACGACATGGACTCAAGCATTCCCGAGCAGTTGGAAGAGTCTGGTAACAGGCTTTGGGGTGGTAGTGTCATGGTGGGGGTGGCAACTCTTCTTGAACGCTGGACAATAAACCGTGCTGCCGTAGTTCTCCCAGTGTGCAGTTCTCTGGCGGAAAGGGTTCGCAGGGTTTCGCCAGCCAAACCGTTACAACTCCTTGAAGATATTCCCAATGTTGAAGAGTTTGCTGCCGGTCAGCTAAAGGAACTGGAACGACTGCGCCAGGAGCTGGGGCTTTTTGGCAGGAAAATAGTTCTCTATACCGGCACATTCGAAGGCTATCAGGGAATTGACCTGCTGCTTGATGCAATTCCAATGGTTGTTAAAAGCTTTCCGGATACAGTTTTTGTTCTTGTTGGCGGCGAACCAGCCCAGGTAGAGGAGAAAAAAGCTGTTGTCGTCAGTCTTGGGGTGGCTGCAAATGTGATGATTCTTGGGAAAAGGCCACTTGAAGAGATGCCGCTCTTTATGGAGATGGCTGATATTCTTGTTTCGCCCCGCAACAAGGGGACAAACACGCCGATGAAGATCTACACCTACCTTCAGTCAGGAAGACCGGTTGTGGCAACCCGCCTCCCTACCCATACACAGGTGTTGACAGATGAGAACTCTGTGCTGGTTGAGCCTGTTGCCAAGGAGTTTGCCAATGGTGTTGTGCGTCTTCTGGCGGAGCCGGAGATTGGCCTATCACTGGGCAAGGCCGGTGCACAGCTTGTGAAGGATAACTACAGTTTTGACGGTTTCAGGAATAAAGTGGAGGGGGCATACCGCCAGATCCAGTCATGATAAGAAAAATTCGTCAGACCATAAATGTACTTAAATTTGCACTTGGCAGCACCAGACCGTCTGCCGGACCGCTCAAGGTGCAGTGGGATATCCTTTACCGCTGCAATTCCAAATGCATAACCTGTGATCGCTGGATGGAGGTGGAGGGGAGAACAATCATCCCCTTTGAAAGGGAAAAGCAGTTTCTCTCCGAGCTGGCTGATATGGGAACTTTCAGTGTGGCCTTCTCCGGCGGCGAGCCGTTTCTGCGCAAGGATATCTTTGAGCTGATAAAAGAGGCTAAGCGGGTTGGGTTGACGACCAGCCTGAACAGCAATGGTCTGCTAATCAACGAAAAAATGGCGGACAGAATCATCGACTCCGGTCTGGACATGATCTACTTCTCTCTTGATGGTGCAAAACCTGAAACAAATGATTATATCCGCGGAGTTCCGGGGGGCTTTGCCAAGACCTTTCAGGCTGTGCGGCTGCTCCGGGAAAAGCGTAGCGCAAAACCGAAGATCTTTATCAACTGCACGGTCAACAACATGAACGTCGGTGAGATTGTGGATCTGGCGCGGCTCTGCCGGGAGGCAAAGGTGGATGGTGTCACCATGCAGCCTGCACATAGCTGCGAAGGGATGGAATTTGCCATTCCCGAGGAGCTTAAACTTGGGGAGGCCAGTATTCCGGTTTTTCAGCAGCAGCTTGCAGTGCTGCTGAACGAGTACCGTGACATGTTCCCGATGATGGACGATTATTTTGCCCAGTTCGGGCAGTTTATCTCAAACCCCCAGGTTCTATACAAGTATCGCTGTGTGGCAGCCTACACCAGTGTTCAGATCCATCCGAACGGTGATATTTACTCCTGCCCGGTTGCTTTCGAGAAAATCGGCAACCTGATGGATGCCCCTTTCAAGGATATTTGGTTTTCCCCCAAGGCCGATGAATTGAGGGAAAAGATCAAAAACGGCCAGCATCCCATGTGCTGGTTCACCTGTGTGGCACCGGCAAACATATTCCTCTCCTATCTCCACCCCTTCAGGCTCTACAAGCTCTTTCGACCGGAGATGCTCCGGCATATACTTTTTAAAATGGGTGGTTAGTATTATGCAAATTTCATTTGCCCATTCATTATTTTTTCTGTAGTGTTCATAATATGAACGATAGCGAAAAAACTCTCGACTCACATCGCTCCTTTATGCTCATGACCGAAATTGCCGGAGAGGAGCCGATTTCCCAGCGGGAACTGTCACGCCGCATGGGGATTGCTGTCGGCCTGGTAAACTCATACCTGAAAAATCTAGTGGCAAAGGGGTATGTCCGGATCAAGGCTTTCCCGAAAAACCGCTATTCATACCTTCTTACACCACAGGGACTTACCGAAAAGAGCCGTCTCGCCTATCAACATCTTTCATACTTTACCGGACTTTATACAGTTGCCCGTCAGGATTATCTGGATCTTTTCAGACGACTGGAGGCTGACGGCGTCAGTAAATTAGCTTTTTGCGGAGTTGATGAGGTTGCTGAGATTGCCTACCTTTCGTTGCAGGAGACAGGGATCGAGCTGGCTCTGGTAATGGATCTTGCAGCCGATGGTGCCGTGTTCTTCGGTAACGCAGTACAACCGATCAATGTGGCGAGTAACCTGCCCGTTGTAATTTCCTCACTGAAACGTTGCGACTCTTTGGAAGAGGTATTGCTAAAGGCTGGAGTAACAAGAAACAGAATCTTCTCTTTAGGTAATATTTAGATATTAAAGGGGCGCTGCGATGAAAGTAGTAATACTTGCAGGGGGGCTTGGGACAAGGCTCAGCGAAGAGACAATTTTGAGGCCAAAGCCGATGGTGGAAATCGGTGGCAAGCCTATTCTCTGGCATATCATGAAGATTTACTCCCATTATGGGTTCAATGATTTTGTCATCTGTCTCGGCTTCAAGGGGTACATGATCAAAGAGTACTTTTCCAACTACTTCCTCCATATGAGTGATGTCACCTTTGATATGTCAACTAACAGCATGGAAGTGCATCAGAAGAATGCTGAGCCGTGGCGTGTTACTCTTGTAGATACCGGGGCCGAATCAATGACCGGTGGTCGGGTGAAGCGTGTTGCTCCTTATATTGACGATACTTTTATGCTGACCTACGGTGATGGAGTATCGGATGTGAACATCGCGGCACTTGCAGAGTTTCACAGGAAGCATGGCAAGGAGGCTACAGTCACCTCAGTCCAGCCTTCAGGCCGATTCGGAGCGCTCAATATGGATCATAACGGTACTGTGCTCTCGTTTCTGGAGAAACCGGCTGGAGATGGATCATGGATCAATGGTGGGTTCTTTGTGTTGGAGCCAACAGTCCTTGAACGACTGAGCGGAGACGGCACCATATTCGAGAAAGAACCACTGGAAGGGCTTGCCAGGGATGGCCAGCTGCGTGCATACAAGCACGATGGTTTTTGGCAGCCGATGGACACTCTCAGGGATAAGACCCATCTGGAAGAGCTCTGGGACAGCGGCTCTGCTCCTTGGAAACTCTGGTAATGGAAGTTTCTTTCTGGCAAGGGAAAAAAGTCTTTCTCACCGGGCACACAGGTTTCAAGGGGAGCTGGCTCTCCATCTGGCTTCACAGTCTTGGCGCGCAGGTAACCGGCTATGCCCTTGCCCCCCCTACAGAGCCGAGCCTATATGTCCAGGCGAAAGTTGATGAGCTTCTAACCTCGGTAATAGCGGATGTACGCGATCTTGACCGCTTGAAAAACGAGATGCAGAAGGCATCTCCCGACATTGTCATCCACATGGCCGCCCAGCCCCTTGTACGGGACTCATACAAGATTCCGGTCGATACCTATGCAATCAATATCATGGGCACTGTTCATCTGCTGGAGGCAGTTCGTTCGACACCATCAGTAAGAGCAGTTGTTAATGTCACCACTGACAAGGTCTACGAAAACCGTGAATGGGTCTGGGGATACCGTGAGAACGAGCCATTTGGCGGCTATGATCCTTACTCCAATAGCAAAGGGTGTTCAGAGCTGGTGACTGCCGCATACCGTTCATCCTACTTCAATCCGAAAGATTATGAGCGTCATGGTGTTGCTTTGGCTTCCGCCCGGGCAGGAAACGTCATCGGTGGAGGCGACTGGGCCAATGACCGGCTGATCCCGGATGTCATTCGGGCTATCCTTGCAAAAGAGCTGGTGCAGATTCGCAATCCAAATGCAATACGTCCCTGGCAGCATGTTCTTGAGCCTCTTTCAGGCTACATGCTTTTGGCGCAGCGTCTCTTTGAGGATGGTCCAGATTTCGCCGAGGGGTGGAACTTCGGCCCGGCAGATGAGGATGCAAAACCTGTAGAGTGGCTGGTCGCGCTGCTTTGTGGAGAGTGGGGAGACGGTGCATGTTATGAGATCGACAAGGGTGAGCACCCCCATGAAGCCCATTATTTAAAGCTTGATTGCTCCAAAGCCAGAATGCGCTTGGGGTGGCAGGCGAAATGGGGTCTGGATATGGCGCTTGAGAGTATCATTGACTGGACAAAGATTTATACAAACGGTGGCGATCTGCGAAGAGAGTGTCTGAGACAGATCGGAGCGTACGGAGATGCAAGATGAAGGCTAGTCCTGAAAGAGAAAAAGAGCTGCGCCAGACAGCAATAGACGCGGCAATTGCCTACTACAGAGAGTGTCATGCTCCAAAGAGCGAGTTTCGAGACGGAGACCGCATTCCTTATGCAGCGCGTGTTTTCAATGAAATCGAAATCAGCAATCTTATAGATTCCTCCCTTGATTTCTGGCTCACCACAGGGCGCTATGCCGAGAAGTTCGAACGGGAATTTGCCGATTTTCTTGGCGTACAGCACTGCTCACTCACCAACTCCGGTTCATCCGCCAACCTGCTTGCTTTCATGGCTCTAACCTCATCCAAACTTGGCGAGAGAAGAATAAAACCTGGAGATGAAGTAATCACCGTTGCCGCCGGCTTCCCGACAACCGTTGCCCCGATAATTCAGTACGGTGCAGTCCCGGTATTTATTGACGTATCATTACCCACATACAACCTTGATGTGACACAACTGGAAGCAGCTCTTTCTCAAAGAACCAGAGCAGTTATGGTCGCTCATACCCTAGGCAACCCCTTTGACCTTGAAGCGGTAAAGGCATTCTGCGACAAGCACGATCTCTGGCTTGTCGAGGATAACTGTGACGCTCTGGGCTCCCGTTATCTTTATAAGGGGGCATGGCAGTACACCGGCACAGTCGGTCATATCGGTACCTCTAGCTTCTACCCTCCACATCATATGACAATGGGGGAGGGCGGGGCAGTCTATACGGACGATCCGATGTTGAAGCGCCTCATAGAATCTTTCCGTGACTGGGGGCGTGACTGTTGGTGCCCATCAGGAAAAGACAACAGTTGCAGTAACCGATTTGGTCAGCAGTTCGGAGAGTTACCATTTGGCTATGATCATAAATATGTCTACTCCCACTTTGGCTACAACCTGAAAGTCACCGATATGCAGGCAGCAATAGGCTGTGCTCAACTGGAGAAGCTTCCGGCATTTATAGAAACGCGCAGGGAAAACTGGCAATATTTACGTGACGGTTTAAGTGAACTTTCTAGCGCGTTCATCCTTCCGGATGCGACAGAAAATTCAGACCCATCCTGGTTCGGGTTTATGTTGACAGTAAATGGCGGCACAGGTTTAAAGAGAGATAAAATTGTTAACTTCCTTGAGAGTAAAGGGATACAGACAAGAATGCTCTTTGCAGGTAACTTGATCAAGCACCCCTGTTTTGATGAGATGAGAAAGAGCGGTAAAGGATACAGGGTTGTTGGTGATCTGAAAAATACCGACAGGATCATGAACGATACTTTCTGGGTCGGGGTTTATCCTGGGATGAGTGAAGAGATGCTGGAGTTTATGGTAAGGCAGATAGCCGGATTTTGCCAGTCAGCATAAGTCGGAGAAATTAGGTCTGATAACAGTTTTGGAGGCGTCTTTATGAAAATGAGGGTAGCTGATTATATAGTAGACCGGTTGTACAGAGCTGGTGCAGAGCACTCCTTCTTGATAACCGGTGGGATGATTATGCATCTTACAGATGCACTGCTTCAGCATGGAAAACAGAAGTTCATCTGTTGTCATCATGAACAGTCTGCAACTATGGCTGCGGAGGCATATGGCCGATATACCAATAAGCTGGGAGTTGCTTATGTTACTGCCGGTCCTGCTGCACTTAACACCCTGACCGGGGTCGTCGGTGCTTTTGTCGACAGGGCTCCTTGTATTATTGTTGCCGGCCAGTCAAAAGTATCTCAAGCAAAAGTGACCAAACCCAGGCAGTTTGCATTGCAGGGATTTAACACGTTGCCGATTTTCGAGAAAGTGACAAAATATGCGGTGATGCTGGATGATGTTGCTACTGTAAAATACGAAGTAGAGAAGTGTATTCATATCGCAATGTCTCATCCGGTTGGCCCGGTCTGGATTGAGTGCCCGATCGATATTCAGGGGGCCAGTTTTGATCCGGATGATTATGAAGGGTATCTACCGCCGCTTGAAAATGTTAACGCGTTGGCTAAATTAGAAGCGAAAGCCGAGGTTGTGGCGCAGGCAATCAAATCCAGTAAAAGACCTTTCTTTCTTTTGGGCGCAGGAGTTCGTCTTGCAGACGCTGTTGAAAAAACCAGACAGCTGATTGAATCTATCAGAGTGCCTGTGCTGACTTCACGTCTGGGTATGGATCTGATTGAACACGAAAGCCAATTTTACGTCGGCAGGCCTGGTACTTATGGTGACCGTGCTGCCAATTTCACAATCCAGAATGCTGATTTGATGATCGTTTTGGGGTGTCGTCTGAGCGTCGGCCTTATCGGCTATGATTATAAGAACTTTGCCCCCCACGCGAAGAAGATTGTAGTCGATATTGATCCTCTTGAACTGGATAAACCATCCATTGTTCCAGATATCGCTATTTGCGGGGATGTAGGGGTTTTTGTCGAACTGCTTACAAAAAAGCTTTATGGGTTTGTCATGCAGAACAGCCAATGGTTGGCCAAAACTCAGGAGTGGAAGCACACCTATCCGGTTGATCTCCCTGAATATGCAGACGAAAAAGAGGGGATAAACTCCTACCACTTCATGACACTGTTTTCCGAAAAAATGTCAGAAAATGCTCTTTTCGTCCTTGATACAGGCTCCTGTTTTCATGTTCATGCTCAGGCTTTTCGGGTAAAGCCGGGGCAGCGACATATAATAACCGGCGGCCTTTCAACCATGGGGTACATGCCGGGAGCTATCGGAGTGGCGGCGGCGAGTCGTGGGCAGGATGTGTACTGTGTCACAGGCGATGGCTCGATCCAGATGAATCTTCAGGAACTGGAGACCATTGCTCACAACAAGTTACCGGTAAAAATTGTGATTCTTAACAACAATGGTTACCTTTTGATAAGGCATTCACAGAATAATTTCATGGAAGGTAGACTCATTGGTGAGAGTTCGGCAACAGGGGTCAGTTTTCCTGACATGGAAAAGATATCCGCTGCTTATGGCATTCCATTTGTCCGGATTTCTGCCCTCGGGGAACTAAATGAGAAACTTGAAATTGTAAAAAATCATGTGGGTCCATTGATCTGCGAGGTCATCACACCGCAAAACCAGCTTTTGATCCCACGGGTCGCTTCAAAAGCTCTGCCAGATGGTTCCATGGTGTCAATGCCCTATGATGACATGTTTCCGTTCCTTTCGCGCGAAGAGTATGAAGCGAATTGTGTCCATGATAAGCTGTAACTGGTGACATCTTCCGGAGGTGGTTATGAGTAAGATAAAGGTTGCAATTTTGGGGAGTGGGAACATCGGAACGGATCTGTTGTATAAGGTGCTGCGTTCAGAGTATCTGGAATGTTCACTTTTCATTGGCCGTAATCTGTCTTCCAAAGGCATGTCCAGAGCCGTCAGTCTGGGTGTTCCAGTTTCGGATCAAGGAATCCAGGCGATACAGAACAGGCCGGACTGCTGCGACATTGTGTTCGATTGTACTTCGGCCATGAGTCACAAGATACACGCAGCAATTTTGAACGACCTGAATATCACGGCTATTGATCTGACACCTGCCAAGCTTGGCCCATTCTGTATTCCGGCAATAAATCTTGATGCCTGCAAGAGTGACAAGAATATCAATATGATAACCTGTGGAGGCCAGGCTTCTATTCCGCTTGCCCATGTGATCGGGCAGACGCAGAAAGAGGTAGATTATATTGAGGTTGTTTCGACGATCGCTTCAAAAAGTGCCGGTCCTGCGACCAGACTTAACCTGGATGAATATATCGAGACCACCGAAAAAGGGGTCAAAATGTTTTCCGGGTGCAAGAGGTCCAAGGCGATCCTGAACCTGAATCCTGCAGAACCCTGCATAGACATGCAGACAACCGTTTATGCCCAGGTAAGGAAACCTGATATGGAGGCACTTAAAAAAGGTGTCGACGAGATGGTGGCGAAGATTCAGAAGTATGTGCCAAGTTACCTGTTGGTAGTTCCGCCTACTTATGAAAACAACAGGATCATCATGACTGTAAGGGTTAAGGGGCTTGGAGATTTTTTGCCAAGTTATGCCGGTAATCTTGATATTATCAACTGTGCAGCTATTGCCGTTGCGGAAGAGTATGCCAAATCACTTCTGGAAAAGAGGGGTTGATATGAAAAAAGTTATCATAAGTGATGCCACGTTGCGTGACGGATCCCATGCGATTTCTCATCAGCTGACAAAAGCTCAGATCACTAAATATGCACAGGCTGCTGATAAGGCTGGCCTGCCTATCGTCGAAGTAGGCCATGGCAACGGGCTTGGTGCCTCGTCGCTTCAAGTCGGACTAAGTCTTCTTGACGATCGTGAAATGCTGGAGACTGCCCGTGCAAGCCTTACCAGATCAAAGCTGGGAATACATATTATCCCCGGTTTTGCCACCATAAATAATGATCTGAAGTTTGCTTTTGATTATGGCGTAGATGTCGTTCGGGTTGCGAGTCACTGTACTGAGGCTGATATCACAGAACGACATATAAGTTACACCAGGGAGCAGGGGAGAGAGGCCTATGGTGTGCTCATGATGAGCCATATGGCATCTCGTGAGGTGTTGCTTGATGAGGGGCTAAAGATGCAGTCCTATGGCGCTGAAGCGCTGATTATCATGGACTCTGCAGGTGCATACCTGCCGACTGATGTTCAGGACAGAATAAGCCACCTTGTCGCAAACCTGAATATCCCGGTCGGGTTTCATGCCCACAATAACCTGGGAATGGGGATAGCTAATTCAATTACCGCTGTTGAAGCCGGTGCCCAGATTATTGATGGCGCTTCAAGGGGGTTTGGTGCTGGTGCCGGGAATGCTCAACTGGAGGTTCTGGTTGCTGTGTTTGAAAAACTTGGGTTTAGCACAGGGATAGATCTATACAAGATGCTTGACGCTGCAGATATTGTCGAAAAAGAGATTATGCAGTCTACTCCCTGCGTTACAAGTGTAAGCCTTGTCAGTGGCCTTTCGGGTGTTTTTTCAGGTTTTGCTAAACACGTTTCGCTTGCTGCCAAAGAGTACGGAGTTGATCCGCGGGATATATTTTTTGAACTTGGCAGGAGAAAAGTTGTTGGCGGGCAGGAAGACAAAATTGTGGAAGTGGCCTTGGAGTTGCGCGAAAAAACAGAAGCGAGGACAAAATGAGATCACATCTGACTGATTTGATTAGAAGAGACTGCGAGGAGATATGCCCGTCGGCAGTTACCCTGTTGCAGGAGATAAAGAACCAGAAACTATATATTACCGGTGGGACAGGTTTTGTCGGTACATGGATAGCAGAACTTGTGACATGTCTGAACGATAAACACGGCTTTAATACAGGCCTTGTACTAGTCGCCCGTGATACCGATAGCTTCAGGGAAAGAGCTCCTCATATTGCTTCACGCAAGGACATTCAACTGGTATCGGCAGATGTCAGGAGGACGCTTGAGATTCCGGATGATGTGAGTTATCTGCTGCATCTGGCCGCATCTCCTGACAACCGGCAGCATGTGTCGAACCCTATCGTTACAATGGAGACCATAACCGGAGGTACAGGAAATGTCCTGGATTCTGCCAGCAAACTTGCATCTCTTAAAAAGATACTGGTGGCGAGCTCAGGTCAGGTGTATGGCAAACAGGGAAATGCAAAAATATCGGAAAATATGCCGGGCACTTTGAACAGTAATTCGATTACGTCAGTCTATCCAGAAGCAAAAAGATACGCAGAAACCCTCTGCTGTGCCTACTGGAGCTCTTGCAAGCTTCCGGTTGTAATCGCCCGCCCTTTTTCCTTTATCGGTCCTTATCAGGGGCTTGACAAACCATGGGCGATAAACAATTTCATACGTGATGCATTGATGGACAATCCAGTGCGCATCATCGGTAATGGTATGCCGGTGCGGAGCTATATGTACCCCAGTGATATGGCTCTTTGGTTCCTTCGGATACTTACAAGTGGAACTGCTGGACTTGCTTACAACGTCGGTAGCCCTTCCGGCATTTCTCTTAAGGATGTCGCGGAAAAAGTGATGCAATATTTCGGTGCTGCTGCGGATGTCATTATTAAAAACATGAATGATGATTTTTCCGCGTTTGTGCCGGACGATACGTTTTGCAGGGAAAGTCTTAATCTCTCTGTCACTGTGCCGATTGACACTGCACTTAGACGCTCTCTTGAATGGTACAGGTCTTTGGAGTAAGTCAAAATGCGTGTAGCCATACTCGGAGCGACAAGCCACATTGCCAAGAGTTTGATTCTAGAGTTTCACAAAACTGGAGAATGCGAACTATACTTATTCGCGCGTTCCTTGAATTCGGTTCAATCCTTTTTGGAATCAATTGGTGCGGCTAATAGTTTATTGATAAAAATTAAATCGTTCAGCGAATTTTCTGATAATGACTATGAAGCTGTCATTAATTGCGTTGGAATTGGAAACAAGGCAACGCTAGCAAACGAATTTTCATCTATTTTTAATATAACAGAAATGTTTGATGACCTTGTTTTGACCTACTTGCAAAAACATCAACAAACTTATTATATCAATTTTAGCAGTGGGGCTGCCTACGGTGTTGATTTTTCAGTGCCTGTTGATGTGACAAGTCAGTCAAAATTCAATTTAAATTCAATTGCTGACAGTGAATATTACGGTATTGCCAAAATCAATTCTGAAGCAAAGCACCGCGTGTTTAAGCAGCTTAATATAATAGACCTAAGAGTGTTTGGTTATTTCAGCCGGTTTATTGATCTAAATGATAAGTATTTGTTAAGTGATATCATCAATTGTTTGAAAAATAACTTGGTGTTTGTTACTGGCCCAGGAACTATAGTTCGAGATTTTGTCCATCCGCAGGATCTTTTCAGCTTAATCAAGGCTTGTCTAAAGGTAAACCAGATCAATGATGTTTTTGATGTTTACAGCGCAAGGCCTGCCACCAAATTTGAGATAATTGACCACTTTGTTCTTCATCACGGATTGAAATATTCCGTGGAGACTTCGTATGTGGCTCTTAATGTTACTGGAGCAAAAGATTGTTATTATTCAAATAATTTTAAAGCGTCTTCTATAGGTTATGAACCAAAGTTTTCCTCAATGGATGGAATTAAAGAAGAAATTAAATTTTTGTTGTAAATATTGAGGCACTTATTGAGATCACGTCGGCTTACCTGTAATTTGTGGTTACTTTCTTAGAATGATTCTTATCAATATGATGTTGCGTTGCGAACCATTATGTATCCAAAATTATTTACAATGCTAATTATGTCTTAAATGCGGGGGCAAAATGTACAGTATTAAGAGATTGAGTCAAAAACTAAAGAAAAAACTGTTGCTTGCAATGGTTGTCTCTGAAAACCTAGCTTCAGACAAAAATTATAAAATTGAATTGGTTAGGAAAGGTTTTGCTGATCGGAAGGTCTGTTACGACGATTCTAAAACTGTTGAAAGAATTATTGAAGCTTACAATAAAGCTAAGCAAATCCAGTTAAAATCCGCGCCAGAGTACCAAGTTAGCAATGAATGGCTACCGCTCTATAGGCAATTCATGGGTGGAATAATGGATTCTCTGGCAACACGCAATGTTGACAGGGCTAAAGAAATTTACAATAATTTTATGCGTGAACCCTGCAGCGTAGGTTTACACGGACTTCCTGTTGATATGTTTAAACATTATTTCGGGAGTGATATAACTCGCACTTATAAGAGACTTTTCCTCTCCGATACGTTGCATCGTTATAATCTTTGGCTTAGCTTGGTCGGCCAGACCAACAAAGTTAATGACCTTGAGTCCCCACTAATCGGCAATCCATATGGATATTACTTTGATGGCGTCTTTGTGAAGGCAGGCTCAGACTATCTGCATTATTACGCAACGATAATAGGGAGATTGATCCGCAGTAATAACCAAAAAGTTGTTATGGAGTTGGGTGGCGGTTATGGCGGAATGGCATATTATTTAATGCGTGACAATGCAGACCTAACTTATGTTGATTTTGATCTTCCTGAAAATCTGGCACTTACTTCGTACTATCTCTTAACCGCATTTCCTGATAAAAAAATCGCTCTGTATGGTGAATTAGATTTGTCGTCAAGCAATATCAAAGACTATGATGCAGTGCTTTTGCCGAATTTCGAGATTGAAACAATGCAAAACAATAGTGTTGACCTGATTTTTAATTCATACAGTCTTGCGGAGATGTCTCGTGAAACAATTGTAAATTATGTTTCTCACTTTAATCGAATAGCCGATAAATTTATCTTTCATGTAAATCACAACCGTGACAGCCTAGTGAAAGCTGATGAATTTAATATAGATCAAGGTAAGTTTGAACTTTTGTACAGGGCTCCGGCACTTTGGAATAAGGGCCGTAATATTGATATGGATGAATTTGAGTATCTCTACAAAAGCAAAAAACTGGCCTTTAATGCCATTTAAAATTTGCAATCTATCGGTTAGTTTCATCTTGTTAGTATTTCATGCCTTGGATAAGGTGAATAGTTGACTGAGAAAGTAATAAAAATATTACGCATGTTGGGATTTAATCGTGCAGTTGGCTATGGTGTGTTAACGCGAGCCTGGGGAGTATTGGCCGGACCTATCAGCATAATGATTATTGCCATACGTTTTTCCAAAGAGCAGCAGGGCTTTTATTACACTATTAATAGCCTTCTTGCCATGCAGATATTTTTTGAGCTTGGTTTGACTGGAGTAATAGCCACTTTTGCCAGCCATGAGTTTGCCAATCTAAGGTGGTGCGAACAAGGTCGAATTGAAGGTGACCCTCATAGTCTGTCTCGCTTTACAGGACTTTTATCCAAATCTTCCAAATGGTTCGGCATTGCAGCCATTCTACTTGCTGTAGCATTGATGCCTGTCGGGCTTATATTCTTTGGTACGGGGCAGAGCGCGTCATTAGATTTTGGTTGGCGCCTTCCTTGGATATTAGCTGTTCTCGGAACAGCTCTGAATCTCATGGTTGTTCCTTTCTTTGCAATTATTATGGGAAGCGGTGATGTGGTAGTTGTTAATCACCGCGAAATGATAGGCGGGATCATAGGTTCCTGTATCTCCTGGTTGGTAATGGGTTTACACGGGGGGCTTTATGCAGCTTGCGCGGTCAGTTTTGGCAATGTAATTATCTCTTGGTCATATCTTTTAAAGCAAAAGCCAGAACTGTTGAAATTGGCATGGCGCGGGTTATTTGCTAATTCAGAAGTCAGTAAATCATCAGTTGGGTTTTCTTGGAAAGATGAAATTTGGCCCCTACAGTGGCGCTCAGCGATAGCATGGTGTGCCGGCTATTTTATTTTTCAGATATTCACTCCGGTTTTATTCAAATATCAAGGTGCGAGCGTTGCTGGGCAGATGGGGATGACTATGAGCGCTTGCAATGCCTTGCTTGCGGTATGCGTTACCTGGATCAGCGCCAAAAGCCCAGAGTTTGGGAAGCTTGTAGCACAAAGCCAATGGTTTGAACTTGATCAACTATTTTTTAGAGTTCTTAAGCAGTCGTTCATTATTGTTGCCGGTGGGGCTATATCCGGCTGGGGCTTAATTTTTATTTTGCAGCAGAACTTTCAAGTAGGTCAACGATTCTTACCCGCTCAACAGGTCGCCTTTCTACTTTTGTCAATCGTAATAATTACCGTCACGAATTGTTTTGCCATCTATCTTCGGGCACATAAACGAGAACCATTTATGTACTTAACAATATTTACATCAATTCTGAGCGGAATTTCAACTCTCGTCCTTGGTAAACTTTACTCCAGTTTTGGTATCATTTTGGGGTTCCTCGCCATAATGTTGTTCATAAGCCTGCCGACTATATATTACATCTGGTCTAAATGCAGAATAGCTTGGCATGACTAAGACTATAGTCTTAATTAGGCGACATTATACAAAGCGCTGTTAATATTAATTAGAGTGACGATTATATTCTGGACGGAGATAGTATGAAAATCTTAATAGTAGCCCCCAAATTTGATATATTCCCGGTTGGATTAGCATACATAGCATCTTCGCTCAAACAGGCTGGGCATGAGGCGCTTTTATATGTTTTTACTAATGAGCAAAAAATGTTGGCTGAGCTAAGTAAAGCTAATTTTGATTTTGTTGCAACCGGGGGATTATCATCACAATATCTCGATATTAAGAAAATTCTTTTTACCGCACGTAAATCCGGCATCAAAACAATTGCTGGTGGCGGAATAATTACTTCCGAGCCTGAATTAATGCTAAGGGCTTTATGTCCTGACTTTGGTGTAATCGGGGAGGGGGAAGAGACAATTGTAGAATTCCTCCAGGCATTTGAAATGGGGCGAGAACTATCTGCGGTCAAAGGCATTTGTTATATAGATAACGACAAGTTTGTAGTCACTGAGAATAGAAAACAACTAGAGGAACTAGATACGCTTCCTTGGCCCGATTATGATGGTTTTGGCTATAGCCAGTTTCTCGATTCAATGAAATCTTCAGATTCATATAGTTACGACCTCTTCGATTATCCTAGAGAATACCCGGTAATCACATCAAGATCATGCCCCTTTCAATGCACCTTTTGCTACCATCCTTCAGGGGATAAATACAGGCAGCGTTCAATGGATTCAATAATGGATGAGCTTATGACGGTTATCCCCAAATATAAAATTAACATAGTTGCAATTTATGATGAGCTATTTTCGTTTGATGAGGCAAGAGTGTATGAATTTTGTGAAAAATTCAGAAAATTTACTGACTCGTTGGACTGGGATGTGCGTTGGTCCTGTCAGATGCGCGTTGCAGGTTTAAAAGATTCGATGCTAGACGCAATGAAGGCTGCTGGTTGCTATTTAGTGAGTTATGGTTTTGAAAGTTATAATGCTGAAGTGCTAAATAGCATGAAAAAACACATTACGCCTGAGCAGATTCATAATGCTGTACATGCGACAATAGATAGAAATATTTCAATTCAGGCTAATTTCATTTTCGGAGATCCCAAGGAAACTTGGGCGACCGCACTGCAAACGCTTACATTCTGGAAGGAGCATATTGAAGCGGGAATTTTGCTTTCGTTTATTCTTGCTTTTCCTGATAGTCCAATATATCAATTTTGCCAAAAAAAAGGGCTAATAAATAACAAGTTACACTATATTGAACATGATCTTTATAAAGTACTAAATATGACGGCTATGTCAGATCATGAATTCAGTAAATTAACTGTAATGGTTCAAAAGCATACTCTCAAATATTGCAATTATGTAGTTCCTTTTGACCGAACAAGTAGTTCAGTAAGCGCAGTTTGCCCTCATTGCAATGTGTCTATTCAGTATAACAACTATTATACAAGCAACTATAGATATACAAGAATGATGTATTGCCGGTCTTGTCGTAAGCGATTTTTTATTGCCAACAGATTATCGATGGTTATTATGAAAGTTAAATATTTTCTATTATCACCCTTGTTCATGAAGTTATATGAGCGTGTACAGAAGCCTATGGCATTTATAAAAAAGCAAATTTTTAAATTCATACCTCTTTCTGACAGATAAAATCTATTTTTTCGGAGTTGTCAGTGTCGAAATTGCTCACAATTGCAATCCCTACATATAACCGTGCAGCTTATCTTGGTTTGTGCCTTGATCAGATTTTTAAACAAGTGAAACAGTATGAATCACAGATAGAAATAATTATTTCGGACAACGCTTCCACTGATAATACTTCCGACGTAGTTCGGAGTTATAAAGATAATGGGTTTATCTTCAGATATGTTTGTAATGAAGAAAACATCGGTGCGGATAGAAACTTTGCCCAATGTTTTACTTTTGCCTCCGGGAAATACGTTCTTGTTTTTGGTGACGACGATGTTCTGCTCGATGGTGCAATCGATAAAATACTTATGGTAATTAGATCTGGAGAATATGGAGTGGTATATCTGAACTCATATGGTTTCAGCGCTGATTATTTGTTTGAAGCGCCGCGAAAGGAAAAAAACGGAACGGTCATCTATTCTGATCAGTCAGGAATTATAAGAAAAATCAATTATTGGATAACCTTTGCTTCAGGGAACATCGTTAATAAGTCTCTGATTGATAACAAGTTTAACCCGGATGAATTTGTAGGCACTAATCTTGTCCAGCTTAACTGGGTCCTTTCTGCGATGCTTGCTGCAAAAGAAAATGTTGTGATTGAGGATTACATTGTCGCATATAAGTTGGCTAATACTGGTGGTTATCAATTGTGTCAAGTGTTTGCTGTAAACATGAACAGAATATTTGACTGCTTTATTGCAAAAGGTGTTGATCGCAAATATTTCGATATCTTAAACAGGAAATTGGTACAGACATTTTTCCCGAATATGGTTCTAATCCAGAGAAAGCAGGTCGTTGGGTTTAACTTTGAGGCTGAAGATTATTTCAGCGTTCTTAAATCGGTATTCTCCAGATATCCAGCCTTTTGGCTGTTTACTGTACCAGTAATCAAGTTACCATTTCGCTTGGCTAAAATGTGGGCCATAATTGCTGCCAAGCTTTCAATATAATGATGAGGCGCTAACTTTATGAACCTTCTGGCTGGGCTCGTGTCGTATATATTTACTGATAGAATTATCAGATTTTTCAGCAAGTTCTATAAAAAAGTACGCTGGAATGGGATGAAGCGTCGCTTTGCGGCCGTTGGCAAAGGCTCATTCATCGAGGCACCATGGATAATTACCAACCCTCAGAATATAACTGTCGGGGAGAACTTTTTGGCATTATCCACGTTGAGAATCGAAACATTTGAAGAGTACCTCGGGGAAAGGTTTACCCCGCAGATTATTATCGGTGATAACGTCGCTTTCAATAATGACTGTCATATCGGCTGTATAAACAGGATTGAAATCGGTAACAATGTACTTGGTGCCAGTCGTATTTACATTACCGATCACTATCATGGTCGGATTGAGCCTGAAGACCTTGAACATGTGCCGACTAAACGCCGACTATATTCCAAGGGGCCGGTGATCATCGGTGATAATGTCTGGATCGGTGAGAATGTGACAGTGTTGCCTGGTGTTACCATCGGTGAAAATGCAATTATCGGAGCCAATACTGTTGTAAATAAAAATATCCCTGCAAATGCTGTTGCTGCCGGTGTCCCGGCACGTATTGTCAGATTGCTTGTAGACTAGGGCGCGCAATGAATACAACCGCTTTCTTTACTATTTCCTCTAAAAACTATCTGGCATATGCCCGGACGCTGTTTCAGTCTGTTCGGGAATTCCATGACGATGTAGACCAGTTTCTGCTACTTGCCGATAAGGTTGCCGGTGATTTTGATTCCGCATCTGAACCGTTTTCAGTTGTCGAGGTCAACGAAATAGGTCTACCTGATTTTACTGCCATGACATTCAAATATGACGTGGTGGAGTTTAATACAGCCGTAAAACCGTTCTTTTTCAACTACCTCATGGAGCGCGGCTATAAGAAGATTATCTATTTCGATCCGGATATCATGCTGTTCCAGCGTGTTGATCTAATTCTCGACCTTTTGGACAGGCACTCAATTGTCCTTACACCGCACATTACCAGACCTATTCCTAAAGGGGATACATTCCAACCTTCTGAGCGCTCTCATCTCATATCAGGCACCTATAACCTTGGTTTTGTTGCCGTATCTAACTGTGATGCCGGTCGTGAGTTCGCGACTTGGTGGAGCCAGCGTTGTACTGATTCTTGCTATAACGAGCCTGAAACCGGCATCTTTGTTGATCAAAAATGGGTCAATCATGCCCCCGGGCTTTTTGCGGATGTCTGCGTGTTGCGACATCCTGGATGCAACATGGCTTACTGGAACCTCCACGAACGCATGTTGAACGGATTGATAGTCAATGGCGAATATCCGCTTATTTTCTATCATTTCAGTGGCATAAGTACAGATGATCTCGGCGCTCTCTCCAAGCATCAGGATAAGTATAACCTGGCTATTCGCCCTGATTTACTGGCGATATTCGAGCAATATCGTGATCGCCTTCTGGACAATGGTCATGAGCAGGTGCGCAGGATGAAATATGCTTATGCATGCTTTACAAACAGAGAGCGGATCGGGGTAGTTGCCAGAAGGCTTTATGCTCATGTAGCAGAGCAGTACCCAGATCCTTATGCTACTGGAGTTGGAAGCTATTATCAGCTAATTATGAGTAAAGGGTTGTTAGAAAAGGGCGGGTTTACACTTCCAAGTGGTTTGGCTGCAGTTTCCAAGGCGGGAAAGATAAATATTGTATTTAGGATCGCCAAAGTACTTCTGGGTGTAGACAAGTATGTTGGCTTGTTGAAATATTTGAACTACGTTTCGGTGCTGAGAAGGCAGGGGTTTCTGCTTAAATAAATTCAACAGGTAGGCTGTATGACCAAAAAAGCGCTCATTACCGGCATCGCTGGCCAGGACGGATCCTATCTGGCCGATCTGCTTCTCTCCAAAGGGTACGAAGTTCACGGTATAGTCCGACGTATTGCCATTGAGGATAGCGCCCATAAACTGAAAAATCTAGGACAGATCCAGGATAGGATAAAGCTCCATGTCGCTTCCCTTGACAATGTTCTCTCCTTGATTAAAACGATACGGGAGGTGATGCCTGATGAGTGTTATCATCTTGCTGCTTCCAGTTTTGTCAGCTACTCATTTGAGGACGAGATGTCGATTCTCAATAATAATATCAATGCAACCCATTACCTCCTCGCTGCCTTGAAGGAATTTGTCCCAGCCTGCAGGTTCTATTATGCCGGCTCCAGTGAGATGTTCGGGACGGTGACCAGTTCGCCTCAAGATGAGACAACTCCCTTCAATCCGCGGGCTATTTACGGCGTTTCAAAGGTTGCAGGTTATCATTTGGTGAAAAACTACCGCCAGCAGTATGGTATGTTTGCTTGCTCCGGGATTCTCTACAATCATGAGTCTCCGCGCCGTGGCTACGAATTTGTTACCCGAAAGATTATCTCTTCTGCTGTAAGGATAAAGCTGGGATTACAGGATTCAGTTTCGCTGGGGAATCTGGACGCTCTCAGGGATTGGGGGTATGCGCCTGATTATGTTAATGCTATGTGGTTGATGCTTCAAACTGAAAACCCTGATGATTATGTAGTTGCTACCGGGGAAACCCGCACAGTGCGTGAATTTGTTGATACCGCATTCAGCTGCCTTGGTCTGGATTATGATAAATATGTCCGTATTGATCCACAGTTTTTTCGCCCGGCTGAGCAGGTGCAACTATGCGGCAATCCAAATAAGATTATGGCAAGGCTCGGATGGAAACGAACAAGGAGTTTCAAGGAGATTGTCCGTGAAATGGTGGATAGCGAATTAGCGTTGCTATCTAAATGAGGGGAATAGTTGAAAATCTGTATTGACGCACGTCCGGTGCAAAATTCAAATAGAGTTAGAGGGATAGGCGTTCTAATCGGCAAATTGCTACAGTCAATGGGGCAAATTGATAAGTGTGATGAATTTGTCCTAATTACCCAGCATGGCCATGAGTTTACTCCGTATTTTGACAAGGAAGAGCGTATCGTGACGGTCAGGCCGGAACGCCCGAACCGTTTTAACTGGATTGCTGATCACTTCTTTTTGCCTGGGTTGGTACGCAAGAGCCGTGCAGATGTCTTTCTTGCCACAGACTTCAATAGTTATGTTGTTTCACTCCCACGAGCAAAGGTCATCTCCTTCGTTTACGACGTGATTCCACTGATTTTCCCAGAAGTAATGGCGGAGCAACCGTTATCCATAAAGATCGGCTGGCCACTTAACTTTAATAAGTTGGCAAAGAGTGATCACATTATTACCATTTCGGCGGCAACCAGGGATGATATTGTAAAAGTGCTTGGCATACCACGTGAACGGATCTCTGTAGTCTATCCTGGTATCGATCATGGTTGCTTCAACCCGGTTACTGCTCTTAACGAGAGTGCTTTACGGCGGCTTAGGCATCGTTTTGCCATTGAGGGTAGCTATTTCATCTATGTTGGTGATACTGATTGGCGGAAAAACTTGAGGCGTGTACTGGCTGCCCATGCTTTACTGGCGAAAGATGTAAAGCTTTTGCTGATTGGCAAACGTGCTCTGCATGACAGGGTGCTACATGACTGGATAGTTGAGTTTGCTCTGGAGGGGAGGGTGGTGCTGACAGGTTTTGTCCCTGAAGAGGATCTCCCACCGCTATATGGTGGCGCACTCGCTCTGCTATTTCCTAGTATTTATGAGGGGTTTGGTTTCCCGGTGGCTGAGGCGATGGCCTGCGGTTGCCCCGTGATTACTGCCAATGTTTCCTCACTACCTGAGGTTGCCGGTGGTGCTGCTATTCTTGTGAACCCGGAAATGATTGGTGAGATCGTTGCAGCAATGGAGCAGATTATTACTGATATCAGTCTTCGTAGCCGTATGTCTCAGGCTGGTATATGTCAGGCAGCTAAGTTTTCCTGGGATCGATGTGCAACCGAGGTGCTTGCGGTTCTGAAAAAGGTTGCCGGGTGACCTTGTGAAGATCGGCATTACAACAGCTTTTTTCCAAAACTACCACGCCGGGACCTGGGTCTATGCAAGTAGCCTCTTGAAATCATTAGATGCTCAGGCAAAAGGCGACAACAGTTTTTTTACTCTGGATCGTCTGGACTCTTCGGTTGCCGGTCTTGTCAATATCCCGCACCTGACATATCCGATAGCTACCGGAAAGCTCGCAAAACTCAGTTGGCCGAATCTGGTGCTACCGCGTACCGCAGCCAGAGATGATTTTGACCTGATCCATTCCACTACCCACTACGGTACATTCGTCCCGTGCAAATACAAAAATGTCATCACCGTAACCGACGTATCGCCGCTGCTTCATCCGGAGACCCACGGCAGGATGCAGGTGCTTTATCACCGCTATTTTCTGCCACAGGTTCTGAAGAGGGCTGATGCTGTGATCACCATAAGTGAAAGCTCCAAAAGAGATATCCTTGCCTGTTGTCCCATGCCGGAAGAGAAAATTCATGCCATCCCACTGGGTGTAGATCGCCGTTTCACGCCGGATGAGGCGTTGTTAAACGCTTTTGCCGAGACTTTGCCGAAGGAATACATCCTTTATATCGGTACCCTAGAGGCACGCAAGAACCTTCCCCGGCTTCTGGCCGCCTATGCAATAGCGAGGCGGAAAGGACTGTCCCAAAAGCTTCTTATCGGAGGTGCCAAGGGGTGGCGGCTTTCTTCGCTCGCAGCTGTTGTGGATGAATATACACTTCAGGATCATGTGGTATTTCTTGGTTATGTGGCAGACGAGGAGTTACCGACTCTCTATGCACGGGCTGATTTCTTCGTCTATCCTTCACTTTACGAGGGGTTTGGTATGCCAATTCTGGAGGCAATGGCCTGCGGCACGCCTGTGATCACCTCTGACTGTTCTTCAATGCCTGAGGTGGCTGGGGATGCCGCGCTCTTGATCGATCCACTGAATGTGGCAGATATTGCCGATAAAATGCTTGATCTGGCGGCCTCTCCAGAGCGTCGTGCCCTTTTGCGCAGTGCGGGTTTAGCACGTGCAGCACTTTTTTCCTGGCAGGAGACTGCCCGTCGGACCACGGATGTTTATCGGAAGGTCGTATGAGGATTCTTGTACTCGCAAGTACCGGAGAATCATTGACAGGCGGTGGAACTTATCAGGCAAATGTCCTTCGGGAACTTGCCAAACGTCATGTGGTGAAAATCTATGAGTCAGAAGCTGATTTGCAAGAGGATTGGGACATTGCCCACTGTCTGAATCTGAAAAATCTCTCTTTGTCTCTGGCTCGCAAGCTCCGTTGTCCGTTGGTTGTAGATAGTCATGACTACTACTGGGTGCGTTATTTCCATTTTTTCTGTCCTGACTTTCCGGTGCGATTTTTGTTGCAGCGCTACCGCAAACTCAAATATAGTCAACTTTTTAATTTTATTAATGGAATAATATTACATGGCAAGTATGTTTATGACCTTTATGACCATCCGAATAAATACCTTAACTTTTACTATGGACTAGATTACAGCGAAATCGAGTCAACTCCCTGGGGTGAGCGGGAAAACCTGATTCTTTTTGTCGGCGGAGACTATTTTCGCAAAGGGATTCATCGACTGTTGCGAGCCTTGCCGTTGGTTCTTAAAAAGGTGCCTGATGCCCGCCTGATGGTGATTGGCAATGATTATTGGTATGTGAAACTTTTCGCCCGGATACTGGCACTTGGTTTGCCGGTCGAATTTGTTTACGGTATGCCTCGTGCGGAGCTGTACAAAACCTATGGTAAGGCAAGAGTTTTTGTAATGCCGTCGGAGATAGAAGCGATTCCACTTGTCTCTACTGAAGCAACAATGGCCGGAATTCCACCGATTCTTTCAGATGCTGGTGGGAATCCAGAGATAGTTCTTGATGGTGAGACAGGCTTTATTGTGCCGCTTGACGATAATATCCTGCTTGCAGAGAGGATTGTTCAATGTCTGACTGAACAGGAACTTTCCGAAAGACTTGTTAGGCAGGGGAAAGAGTTTTTAAGCCGATTCACAGCTGAGAGCATGATAGATCGACTTGACGAAATTTATCAGGACGTAATCGAAAAAACGGGGTAATAGGCAGTGAACGGTTTGTTAGCTGTCCGGTTTTGATTTTCGTTTTTTGAGGAGAGATAATGACTGAAAAGCAGACTGGTATCTTCAACAGGGACTATTTTTATATCATTTTATTGGTAGTCATAATAGTAGGTTTTTTCAGCAGGATCCTGTTTACTGATCAGATAATCAGGGCTTCCGATGTCATTACCCAGTTTTTCTGGGGGGCAAAAGGACTCAAGGAGCAGTCTCTGATTCAGTTTTTTCAGGGGATTCCATCAATTTTTCATGCAGAATGGGAGATGCTGACCGATGGTGGCCGAACTCTGGAGGGTGGCTGGAATGCGATCGGTTTGCTATTCCATCGTTACTTCATTCAGCATTTCTTCCCTTTCCCGTCAAGCATTGCCTGGCTGGTAGTCCTTGCAATGTGCTGGGGGGCGATCGGAACATTTAAATATTGCCGGCTTATCGGTGTCAGTCGTATCGGAGCTTTTGCTGCTGGGCTTCTCTTTGTGATCTGTACCGAAAATTCATCGCTTATCAACGCCGGGCATATCCAGAAAACCGAGGCTATCTGCTGGTTCCCGTGGGTTTTTCTCTTCCTCGAAAAGGCAGTGCGTAGTGGCAGACTCTATCATTACGCATTAACCGGGTTGATGTTGGCGGTCCAGTTTTTTCATATGCACTGGCAGATATCGTTTTACTCGTGTATGGCTGTTGGCGTCTACTGGATCTGGTATGCAGCTGGTAAATTCAGGGAAAAAAAGAGCGCATATGCCAAGCAGTTTTCCAAGGATTTCCTCCTTGCTGTAGCAATGGTGGTGCTGTTTTTTACAACCGTTGCCATTTCGTTTGCACCTCTTTACAGCTGGTCAAAGCAGTCCGAAAGAGGCGATGCTGTGAGCAGTACAACTATGCAAGGTGGGATACAATCAGCGCAAAAGGGTATCGGCTATGAAGAGGGGATGAGCTGGTCTTTTCCTCCGGAAGAGATGCTGACTTTTTTTGTGCCTGGGCTATTTGGTTACTCGCGGCAGGAAGGCGGTGATGTTGTATCGCCTGGACAGGTATATTACTGGGGGAGGATGCGATTTACCCAGACAAATGATTATCTGGGACTGTTACCCTGGCTTCTCCTTCCTTTGCCGCTACTGTTCAGACGAGACCGTTACACAGCGTTCATGATCTTTTTCATGGCAATAACAATGGTTATGGCGCTTGGAAAATACACCTTTGTCTATCGGCTCATGTTTGAATATCTCCCGGCTTTTTCCAGTTTCCGTGCACCTAAAATGATTCTTTTCCTGTTTGCTTTTGGTCTTGCGGTGCTGACAGGTCGTGCTATTGATGTGCTGGCTGACGAAACAGTGGAAAGAAAGCGGCTTGTTCGCTGGGTCTGGTGGACAGGTATAATGACTGCAGGAATCGGATTAATTGCACTGTTGACATTAACTGCCGGCCAACCAATCATGGCAGCCATGGGAGAATTTATAGTAGCCCCTACACGCTATCAAAGCGGGCAGCAGCTGATTTTTGAGAGATTCAATCACATGTTCAGGGATGGGATTATTTCCTTCGGAGTTGCGATTGCATATTTTGTAGCGATTCTTTGCTGGTTTAAACGATGGCTGCCAACTAGGCTGTTTCTTCCCTTGTTGATAATTTTTCTGCTAAGTGACCTGTGGCGAGTTAACGACCGATTTCTTGTGTTGACTCCGCCGCCACCAGCAAAAAAAGAGGTAGCAAAGAACGATATTGTTGCTTTTCTCAAGCCTCGTATCGAACACTATCGGATGCAACCGATGAATGACGAAAATGCCCTTTTTTACTCAGATAACGGGTTTGCAAACCTTTCAGCATATGTGACCATTAGTGAACGTCGCTACAAACAATTCCTGGATGTATTTTCTTTGATGAGCCCAATGCCGGACATGATGAACCTGAAATATCTGCTCATGCCCGCATATGAATTTGAAGCACAAAAGGGGGCGTTGTCGACAAAATACCAGCCGGTTTTCAGCTCATCAAACGGATCGGTGGTGCTGGAGAATAAAACTGTGCTCCCAAAGGCATGGCTGGTGCCATCAGTGGCAGTAGTTGAGGATCTGCAGCAGCGACTGGGGATTCTCTCCAATTCCACTAACTTCAGGGCAGATCAGGTGGCTTTGGTTGAATCCAATCCGCCATTGCAACTGGATCCGCCGTCCCAGGTGGGGTCTCCAGCAGGGGGAGCCACTGTGACTCTTTACGAAGCAAACCGGATTGAGGTTCAAGCTCAGGCCCTTAAGAACAGCTTGCTGGTCATCGGTGAAAAGTACTACCGCTGGTGGACGGTTACGGTTGATGGGAAGAAGAGTGAGGTCGTTCCGGTAAATCATGTCCTCAGGGGTGTTTATCTGCCTCCGGGGAATCACAAAGTGGTGTTTGTCTTTGATCCCCTGCCGTTTAAAGTTGGCAAGTGGCTTACATTGGCATCATTGGCTTTTTTTGCTCTTTTGATCGTACGGGAGTGGCGGAGCAGAGGCAGGAACAGGGAACTGTAAAGTCAAAGGCCGGATCTATTATTGGATTGCCCAGTCACCGGATCCCGCCTTTGCCGTTACTGTTCTCTGCGTTACTTCCCTAGTTCCTTCGATCTTGCTGCTGCCGCATCCACAGCATTCATCACAGTTGCTCTGAAAGCCCCCTTTTCAAGAGCATGCAGCCCGGCTATTGTCGTTCCGCCGGGGGATGTCACCTTGTCACGCAGGCTCCCTGGGTGCTCGCCGGTTTCGGCAAGAAGCCTAGCTGTACCAAGCACTGTCTGCAAAGCCAGATTCAGAGCGGTGTCACGGGGGAGGCCGTTTTTTACCCCTCCATCGGCCAAGGCTTCGATGAATGTCAGTACATATGCCGGTCCGCTGCCTGAGAGGGCAGTTACAGCGTCCATCAGTTTCTCCTCAATCCGGTAGCAACAGCCGACTTTCGAGAATATCCCTTCAACTTTTGCCATATCTTCAGATGTTGCCAGGCTACCGGCAGCTGCAGCTGCTGCACCGGCAAGTACCAAGCTCGGTGTGTTTGGCATAACCCTGATGACTCTCGGGCTGTTGGTGAAAAAACCTTCGATTGCAGCACAAGAGACCCCTGCCATTATAGATACCAACAGATGTTTTTCACTGAGCTCATTTTTCAATGGAGTGCAGACCGTTGCTGCCTGCTGCGGTTTTATGGCAAGAATAACTGTCTCGGAGGAGCGTACCACCTCCTCGTTACTGCCGGTTGTGCTTACTCCATAAGTTGCCTCTAGAAAACTACGTCTGGCTTCTACCGGTTCCGATACAAGGATTGTTTCAGCAGTTGTTCCACCTGCTATCATCCCCTTGATTATTGCCTCTGCCATATTTCCGCCGCCGATGAATCCTAAAGTTATATTCTTAAACATGGCACTATCCTTTGTAAAAAAGCATGTAAATTAATGTAATTTCTTGATAGGTAATAAATATCCTCGATAAAGTCAATCAGATTGCATATATTAAACAAATTATCGTAAATGGTTGTGAGAAAAAGATAAGTTCTTACGAGTCAGGAGGGTCATTGCAGTGAAAATTCTTTTTATCTATCCGGTTCCTCCTTCCTGCTTTATTCCCCGGGGATTTTCAAACGGGATAGCTTCAATATCCGCAGTGCTGAAAAGAGCCGGGCACACTACCGACCTTTTGTATGTCGAGTCGCTAAATGAAGAGGACCTCAACCGGAGCATTCTGGCAGGTGTGGATATAATTGCCATATCTGCAACTACCGACCAGTTTGAGCTTGCCGGCAAAGTTGTTAATTTTATCAAGCTGAATTATGGCATTCCGGTAATCCTTGGTGGTGTCCATGCCACAGTCGCCCCGGAAGAGGCAATACAGCTTGATGGCTTGACGGGTATATGTATAGGTGAAGGTGAATTGCCCCTTCTAGAACTGGTAAATGCTCTCGGAGCTAAGAATGATTATCTGCATATAAATAATTTCTGGTTCAGAAATGGAACAGAAATTATAAAAAATCCGTTACGAAATCTCATCAGCAATTTGGATGAACTCCCTTTCCCTGACCGGGAACTTTTTGACTATCAACAGATTGTCAATGACAATTATGACGATGGTGCAGAATTCATGGTAGGCAGAGGCTGCCCATTCCTCTGTTCATTCTGTATTAATAAGTCATTGCAGGATCTTTACAGGGGGAAAGGGACTTTTGTAAGATATCGTACAGTTGATAATGTGATTTCCGAAATCAGGCAGGTTGTCGCTAAATACAGCAATATATCTAAAATAACCTTTCAGGATGACATCCTTGCACTGAACAAAAAATGGCTGACCGAATTTTCCGGGAAATATGCAAGTGAGATAGGCATCCCTTTCAGGTGCAATCTCAGAGCTGATAATGTTGACGTCGAAACGTTATCCCTTCTAAAGCAGGCTAACTGTTCAGAACTATGGGTGGGGGTGGAAACTGGCAGTGAAAGGTTGCGCAACTCCCTGTTAAAAAAACAGCTTCCCACCGCAACTATAGTTGAGGCTTTTGACCTGATTCATCAATACGGGATTAAAAGCAAGGCCTACAATATGCTCGGTCTGCCTGGGGAAACCTGTGATGACATTGAGGAAACTATTCGACTTAACAAAATGATCAAACCTGATCTCAAGAATATTACGATCTTCAGGCCTTATCCCGGAACAGAGCTTTATGAATACTGCAAAGAGAAAAACTGGATCAGTGACAGAAAGGTCTCCGGTTATTGGGAAGAGTCGATACTTGATCAGCCGAGTTTATCAAAGGAAGACACCTATTTTTACCAGTTGCTTTTTTACTATGAAAACAAGGCGCCTTGGTTGGCAAAAATTGCCCGGATTCTGAACAGTGTCAGAATAACACCACGAATTTCTCTTTTCCGGCTACTGCACAACAAGACTATTATGTACTCGCTTTATGCGATGATAAAACGGTCAGGCAGGAAAATCTGATTCGGTGATAAGCATCAAGAAGCTTGACAAATAAACAATTATATCGAATTCTTTACAGTTTGAAGCATAAAGATCATCAAAGAGGAATTTGTAGAGGAGAGATTTAATGAGCAAAGTACTTATTGTCGGCGCAGGCGGAGTCGGCCAGGTTGTTACCCATAAATGCGCCCAGCGCCGCGATATTTTCAGCGAGATTACCCTCGCCTCAAGGACAAAATCCAAGTGTGACACCATAGCCGCTCAGCTTAACAACAGCATTGAGACTGCCCAGGTTGATGCCGACAATGTTCCCGAGCTCGTTGCCCTGATCAAAAAGGTGCAGCCGAAACTGGTGATCAATGTGGCGCTGCCTTATCAGGATCTGACCATCATGGATGCCTGCCTTGAGACCGGTGTCGATTACCTTGATACAGCCAATTATGAACCGCTGGATACGGCAAAGTTTGAATACTCCTGGCAATGGGCCTATCAGGAGCGTTTCAAGGCAGCAGGTCTCATGGCACTGCTCGGCTCAGGCTTTGATCCAGGGGTTACCAACGTCTACACCGCCCTGGCCGCGAAGAAGTATCTGGATCTGGTCGAAGAGCTGGATATCATCGATGCCAATGCAGGAAGTCATGGCCAGCCCTTTGCCACCAATTTCAACCCGGAGATCAATATCCGTGAAGTGACCGCAACCTGCCGTCACTGGGAGAACGGCGATTTTGTCGAGTCACCGGCGCTGTCAACAAAAATGGTTTTCGACTTCCCTGAAGGGATCGGCCCGATGAACTGCTACCGTCTCTACCACGAAGAGATGGAGTCCATCGTCAAGCATATCCCCACCATCAAGAAGGCCCAGTTCTGGATGACCTTTTCCGACAACTATCTGAAACACCTGGAAGTGTTGCAGAATGTTGGTATGACCCGCATTGACGAAGTTGAGTTCAACGGTCAGAAGATTGTGCCGATTCAGTTTTTGAAAGCGCTTCTTCCCGATCCGGGCTCACTTGGACCCCTCACCAAGGGAAAGACCTGCATCGGCGTCATCGCCCGCGGCACAAAGGATGGCAAACCCCGTCAGGTCTACATCTACAACATCTGCGACCACGAGGCCTGCTACAAGGAAGTCCAGTCCCAGGCCATCAGCTACACCACCGGTGTTCCGGCCGTTGTCGGCGCCATCATGATGCTGACGAAGAAATGGCATGCCGCCGGTGTCTGGAACATGGAGCAGTTCGATCCTGAGCTGTTCCTGGAAGTCCTCGGGCCAATGGGCCTTCCAACGGTTATTATCGAAGATGGCAACTGGCCGGTGTTGTAAGAATTGCCCGGTATCGACGTTCAAAAAGTAATTGAGCTTGCCCCGTCCCCCGCCTATGTGGTGGATCTGGGGCGACTGCGCCATAACCTTGCCATTCTCAACCATGTGCAAGAGAAGAGCGGGGCGAAGATACTCATGGCCATGAAGGCGTTTTCCATGTGGAGCGTCTTTCCGCTGATCAGCCAAACGCTTAAAGGCGTCTGTGCCAGCTCGCCGTGGGAGGCCCGGCTCGGACGGGAAGAGTTTGGCGGTGAGGTTCACTCCTTTGCCGCAGCCTTCAAGGAGAGCGATGTAACCAATCTGCTCGCCATTTCCGATCACCTGGTGTTCAACTCATTCAATCAGCTGGAGCGCTTTCGTCCCCAATGGGAGAAGAGCGGCGTCTCCATTGGCCTTCGGGTCAACCCGCAGCACTCCGAAGGGGCAGTGCCGATTTACGACCCCTGCGCCCCGAAGTCGCGCCTTGGTATCACCCGTGATGAGTTCGACGGGCGGGATTTGACAGGGGTTGACGGGCTTCACTTTCATACACTTTGCGAACAGCTGTTCGAGCCACTGGAGAGGACTGCCAGGGTTTTTGAGGAGAAGTTCGGCGAACTCCTGCCGAAAATGAAGTGGCTCAACCTTGGCGGCGGCCACCACATCACCCGCGAGGGGTATGATATCGACGGCCTGATTGAGCTGGTGAAGCATTTCAAGGGGAAGTACGGTGTTGAGCTCTACCTTGAGCCGGGTGAGGCCATTGCCATCGGTACCGGTGTTCTGGTGAGCGAGGTGCTCGATGTTGTCCATAACGAGGTGGATATCGCCATCCTCGATGTCTCTGCCACCTGCCATATGCCCGA
>JACABD010000013.1:72329-73422 GCA_013377075.1 Geobacteraceae bacterium
GGTGCTTTGGCCATCTCTCCGGGTGCAAAAAGGGGGATGGTGTATGCAGATATCACTTACTACAAATCAACTCCATAGAAACGAACCTTCCTGAGTACACTCGTCAACAGATCCTCAGCCGAGTCAATCGATTATCATAAGTTCTCCAATAACCCAACTATTCGTCCCCATACTCACCGTTCATTCTCCGCACATCGTGCGGAGAATAGACCTCGTATTCTCCGCATAGGCAAGCTGAAATATGGTTTTCGCCGCAAACTCTGCGGATAAAACCATGACGCCATGACAATCCGTAGCTGCTCTTTTTCTATTGTCCCCAAATTGGCAAGGTATATTTGCCGGTTCCAATGGATATTCTCTTCTGATTCTGGTAATGATTGATCCGGTGGAGTAAGGGGATGTGTCAAGCCCTGCTTGAAGAAGGAAAATCTGAGGACAGTATAAATACATCAATATTGATGTTGAGGGATTATGGATTTCATAGTAGAGTTTTATGAAACAGCAAACGGTAATTGTCCTGTCAGGGATTTTCTGGATGAGCTGAAAGATAGCGATCCTGACGATTTTGCCTCTGTCCTCGCTGGTTTGGCAAAGCTCCGCAATAGACAGTATCACCGCGAACCGCTCTCCAAGGTACTTGGCAGTGGCCTGTTTGAGCTGCGCCACGTCGGCAAGTTAAACACACGGGTACTCTGGTTTTTTGTAAAAGGGAAGAGAATAGTCGCCGTGCATGGCATCCGCAACAAAGGACAGGCAATTTCGAAGCAGGATCTGGCTACCGCAGCCGAAAGAATGGGTGATTGGCTACAGAGGGTGAAATGATGGGAAAAACCAATTTTGACAATTATCTGGAAGAACAGCTGCAAGACCAGGAATTTGACGCTCGCTTTGCTGCTGCTGGCGAAGCATGGGATGTGGCTCTACAGATTGCTGAACTGCGGCGCAAGTCCGGGCTTTCGCAAAAAGAGCTGGCAAAACTGCTCCACACTTCCCAGCAGCAGATCAGTCGTCTTGAGTCATCGACATACGAAGGCCACTCCCTGAGCATGCTCCGTCGGGTTGCCCATGTCCTCCATGCGCGGGTGCGGGTGGT
>JACABD010000014.1:0-8956 GCA_013377075.1 Geobacteraceae bacterium
GAACGGGCACTGTTGGCTGCCGTGATGGTGTTGGCGAACCACCCCTGGGTGGCTGAAATCTTGTTCTTGTAGGAGTTGATGACTGAAGCCAGACCAGTATAGTTGGTGCCACCTTTAAGATTATAGGTAGAATACATGTTTGTCGTGCCGCTCTTTATGGAAGTCAGGCCGGTGCCGCCACCTATAATCACCGGGGTGAATGTTGCGCCAGTGATATTAACATTCGTGGCCCAGAGCTCACCGGTGGCACTACTGAGCGCAAAGTAGGCGGCATAACCGTTGGTCAGGGATGGTGATCCAAATGATCCGGCGTAGGTTTGTGTACTGCCGGATGAGAGGATGGTCTTGACATTCCCAAGGTCGGTGGCGATCTCGGAACCGCTGCGGTCGTAGTAGACCCGGATCAGTTCAAGATCGGCAAATACTGCAAGGGCGTTGTTGCTTACAGCAAGCAGCAGTATAAGGGAGATAAGTGCGGGCATGAATCGTTTGAGCATGACAGTTCCTCTTTATGTGTTCCGACCGGTCCTGATGACAGGTCCCTTGATAATGCGGAGTGAAAGCTTTGCCAAAAAGTGTTTTGGCAAGCCGAGTGCAGACCAGCCTGAAACCCCGGTCTTTTGCAGGACAGCGTCATCAAATACCACGTAAAGGTTACAACCATAAGGCAGCAGGGTTAAAAATGGGAAAACAGATCCAGCTGGAGGCACTGGTTAGTATCTTTCGTGGTAATTGTTTTATTACCGTAACCCTGCTGTAAAACGGATTTGCTAAAATAGAATGGCTGATTGCAAACCAGTGTCAGGTAATTAGCGAAAAGGATAAAAGTGTATAATAGCGGGAGACCGATGATTAATTCCGTACATAAGCAGCACACAAGAAAAGCCTGCCGGCTGTTTGGCAAAAGTGCCCTGCTGCTTGGCTTTCTGGCCCTGCCTGTCAATGCCATGGCCGCGCCTCCGGTTCTGTCGGTTTTTTACAGCAGCCAGGATCTGTTCTCGATACATGCCAATAACCTCAACCGGATGGTTGAAGCAGAACTGGTTCTTTCATATCAAAGTGATAATCCCGGCCCGCCACAGATTACCAACCTGCTGCAAAACATCAAAGTGACAGACAAAAACAAAAAGGTGGCTGCTGTCGAATTCAGGACACTCTCTTCACCGGGAACAATAATGATCATGTTGATCAGTAAAATCCCCTTAAGCGGTTATGTGCCACTGGCATTGGCCAAAGTTGTTGGCACTGTCAGCTCAATGACCGCACTGCTCCGTTACGAAAACGGCACGACCGAAGTTCCTCATGTGGTTATCACCAATCCCAGTCAGGAGCAGCTGGCAGAGACCGCAGCTCTGAAATCTGCGACCGGTCAGCCTCTTAATGCGGCAACAACAGGCAGTGTCCAAAGTCCTGCAGTACGCAGCAGCGGAAGCGACACGAGGATTCAGTCTCCATCTGATGATGTATCTTCTGGCGGAGTTCCTGCCACTACTCCTGCCACTGCTCCTGTAAATGAATCCAGACCGGCACCTTCCCCGGAAACGGCACGCCAATTCTCCCAGCCTGATGCAGTCATCAGTGCAGGTAACACCGGGGAACCGAAAACGGGTCCGGCAGTTTACAACGTTATCAGACGTGAAAGCCTGCTGGACAGATTTACTGCCGAGCCCGGCGAGGGGACAGCGGCGGTTCTGGAAGAACTTCTTCTCCGGAACAATGACGGTTTCCTTCAAGATCCTCCACTTGTCCTGTCAGATGGCAGATCGGCCCTGATTGTGACCCTGCCGTCAAATGGTGTAGAGTCGCCGAAGTTTTTCATCACAGGTGGTCACTGCACAAATTTTATTATCAACAAAAGCGGCGTCTGGTCACTTGAGATCGTTCCGGAGCGTGGCGCGAAAACTGTATTGGTGACAGAAATGTCAGGCAGAGTTTCAATTGAGTATCAGCTAAATGTAGCACCTCCTCTTGAGAGCTTTGCTTTTGAGACATCAAGCTCTGTTCTGGCTGAGTTCGTCAGAGCTGCCAACAATCTTCTCTCCCTAAAAAAACCTTAAACTCAAGATATCCTTTAGGCCGTTATGGACCGCAGGGGCGACACTTGCTTCACCTAATCCGTGCAAGACAATTACTGCAATTGCTGAATGTAACGTCAGAATTTGGAATGAGTATAAAAAAAGGGCCTCCTTTGCGGAGGCCCTGAAATACATGACATCTGGATCAGATTAAGGGGTTACTGGAGTAGAAGCACCAGTAAATGCCGGGTAGCCGGTATCAGAGCCACGGTTGAATTTCATTTCACCCTGAGCTGCCCAGTAGTTTGCCTTGGTAGCAGGTACGTGTGCCGGATCCTGGGCAAAGGTAACGAGGTTGTTAGCGAGGTTGTTAACGGTGGCGCCGTTGGCCGGGTTGGTGTAGAGCCAGGCGTTGGTGTAGAAGTCGTAGAGGCCGTTGCGGATAGCAGTACGTGTCGGGTAGAAGCCGTTGTACTTGAGCTGCTTCACGTTCTGGCTTGTGTTGGCCACGCCAAGAGCCTGGTCGCCGTCAGCATAACCGATTGCGCCGATGAGGGAACCTGTCGGGGTTGCTGTAGTGTTACCGTTGATGCACTTGATCTCGTCGCCGGAACCCTGGTTGAACCAGATTGTTGGAGAACCAGCTGCTTCAGCAGTGACCATGTTTGCGCCCCAGCCGGAGTTCATGACAGTAAGGTCCATGGCTGAGTGTGTGCCGGAGCCGGCGTGGCGCAGACAGGCAACCACTGGCTGAGCAGTGAAATAAGTACCGAGGTCAGACCAGTCGGTAACGTAACCGGAGAAGATAAGTGAAGCTTCTTCACGGCTGATGTTGGTGATGGTGGCAGCAGCGCCGCAAGTACCGGTAGCATTGGCAGGAGCGGTATCACACTGGGTGTTTGCTGTACAGTAGTTGCCAATGAGACCGGTGGTGCATGTCTGGGCAGTAACTGCGCTGTTTACGAAAAATCCGAATGGAACGACAACTGTGTTGTTCGGAGTGAGGCTGGAAGTATCGATTGCTGTCATAGTTACGTTGAAAGCACCGCCACCCATTGGACCGAGCTTCTGGCCGGATGAAGACTGAACCAGGGATTCTCCGGCAACGTCGGAAGTACCGATATGAACTGGCTTGCAGACGAGAGTGGAGGAAGATGCGTACATGAGACGCTCGCCGTTGGCCAGGTTGCAGCCTGTTGCCAGTGTAGCGTCAAGCGGGGCAGCTTTAAGGGCAGACAGAGGACCTTCAGCAGAAGCGATACCTGAGTAGCGGATGTCGAGGTCACGCTTGCCGGTAGCGCTGTTTACCGGTACAAGTGTGCTGGTGCAGTTGGTGGCAGATACAAAACCATGCTTGCCGCCGTTATTAACCGGAGCAGTAGCAGTGCAGCCAAGGTTGGTCGCTGCATAGTTCTGTGACTGGGCATTCCAGTATGTATACTGGGCTGAAGCGCCGTAGATGTTCAGTTCGGCAGGAGCTGCCTGGCAGATGGCTGCAGTTGCAAGAACTGCTGCACCGGCAACTAGGGATAACTTGAGTTGAGCTTTCATTTTTACGTCTCCTTTAGTTTGTGTTTCTTGTTTTATGGGCCTGTAAGGCGTTAACTGCTTGATGCAACGGTATTAAATCAATCAATTATGCGTTGTTACGACGACGTAGGCCAACCAGACCAAGCAGGCCGGAACCCATCAGGTAGAATGCTGCCGGGATCGGTGTGGTTGTGATTGTTGTGGAGCCATCTGCATTGGTGATGATCTGTGCTACAGCAACACCGGTTTTGTCAGGTGAAGTTGTGAGACCGTTAGCAAAGAAGTAGAGAGACTGGGTATTTGTTGTTGCAAGGGTACTAAGATTCAGTTCGGAGTAGGTACGGGCACTGTTGGCTGCCGTGATGGTGTTGCCGAACCACCCCTGTGTTGCGGAGAGCTTGTTTTTGAAAGAGTTTATGTTTGAAGCAAGACCTGAGTAATTGGTGCCACCTTGTGTGTTGTAAAGCGAATATGTATTTGTTGTGCCGCTCTTGATGGAGGTAAGGCCTGTACCGCCGCCGATGATTGCAGGGGTGAAGGTCGCGGATGCGCCGAGATAATTAACGTTACTTACCCAGAGCTGGTTGGTGGTGCGGTCAAGTGCAAAGTATGTGGCATAAACTGCTGTGCCGAAGTTCCCGGCGATTGTGGTGGTTGTTTGTGGGGCAAGGAGTGAGGCGATGCTGCCGAGGTCTGTTGCGTACTCGTTACCGGCGCGATCATAATAAACGCGGATCAGTTCGAGGTCAGCGAAAGCGGCGAAAGCACTGCTGGCAGAGAGGGTCAGCATGGCAGCTGCAACGATTGTAGCGAGTTTCTTGAACATTTGTAAATCTCCTTTTCTTCCTGGTTGTGTTTTGCTTTTAGTTGTTTTGTTTTTTGTAAATATTCCCCAGATGACTTTGTAATACACATCCGGATACTTCGATTTTTGCCACGGTATTGGTGTAACTTGAAGAGCGGGCGAAGGCTTTTTGCCTTCAACAGATTTTTCACATATCAAGCTTTATCTGCTCGTCTCACCCCCTTTTGCGCAAGTTGCGCCAATTCAGGAAATAAAAAACCCGATTCAGTCGCTATGGCCTTCATCAGGAAATAATTCCTGAACTGTCGGTCTGCGTTTGAATCGGGCATTCTGGTACCCCGGACAATTTGTCAGGGGCCAGCAAGGTACCGCTTATTCTGTTGTGTCTTTACCAATCGATGTTCTTTGCTGCAAACCTACTTAAGGAGGTGATCGTCTTCCCTTAATATCTCCTCAAATTTCTCAATTCTGCCAATTCCACCCTGACTGAAGTTGATCTTGACATGTCCGGTGAACTCCCGGTCTACCATGTCAAGCATGACTTCCTTCAGTTTTTCGAGTTTCTTGAAATGCTTCTCTTTTTTCTTACCCATTGTCATTACCACATTTACTTCTCTTGGAATTGGATGGCAGGAGACTAACAGTCAATTGTTACATTCAAAAGTCAGTCAGGTTAAAAGTTCCAAAACTGAACCTGGCTAAAATTGAATCTGCAAAATTTCAGTACCCAACGAAACCCACAGAAGCTTAACAGATCAAATATTACAATCTGATAACAATCCTGAAAAAAATATGACACAGAGCGACAGCTTGGTAAATCAGTGTAAATAGCTGTAGATAAAGGATTTACACCGGAAGGGCCTGAAGATTAATGCAATCTTTACGCTGTTGAAGCACAATTGCAACAAAACAACTGTTTAGTGTGTTGGCTCGTTTGCCGTCACTTAAAGCTTGATCTATCAATGATGACTGCAAAAGGGACTTGAGTTAGGAGATCTGCTCCATGATCGTGAAAACCGGACGTTTACTTGTAGTGTTACTTCTTTCGGTTGCTTTTACAGGATGCGCGTCACCTCCCGCCATCGTGGGCAAGGGGGACCAGATTGAACTTGGCTTCCTCTGCAGATTGCCGGATGGGTCGGTGGCTGCCACCACTAAAACGGACAGCGAAGTTGCCATTGAGGCCAGGTCAGCATTCTATCTCCCACGCACCGGGCCGGATACGGTCACTCTGGTTGCAGGTCTGCATCCTGAAGATCCCGGGCAGGATCGTCTCCCTTTTGAAGATGAGATCATAAAGCGTCTGCGTCAGAACGTGGTCGGACTGAAAGAGGGGAAAGAGTCAGTTGTGACCCTGTCAGCAGAGCGCTATCCGGCAACATCCCAGAAAGACCGTTTCGTCAGGATCGCAAAGGTCAGGAAACGCCAGAAAGAGATGCGTCTTACCAGGGAAGAGTACACTAAACAAACCGGCAGGGCGCCGGAGGCAGGTCAGTCGATGGCCAGTGATCCGATGGTGCCGGGCAAAGTCAGCGAAGTAACAGACAGCGAGGTAGTAATACGCTTTGCGCCCCAAACGGGGCTACCTCTGACAACCCCTTTCGGGGCGATAGAGCTTCGCGAAACAGCTACTAACTATGAGCTGGAAATAAAGGCGGAAAAAGGGAGGCTTGTCCGGACAGGCGGGATGGTTGGCCGGATCATTTCTGTGGATAGTGATTCTATTCAGATAGATTACGGCCACCCTTTTGGTGGTGAGAAGCTCCTCTGCAATCTGGCCGTCAAAGCAGTAAAGCCTGCAACAAAAACTGGCGGAGAGCAGGAGACTGCACCCCTTGCTACTTCTGCAGGCCAGCTCGATCCGGCAGCGGAGAAGATTTTTGACGCCGGTATGGCGAGAATAAACGCAGATGAGCACCATGAAAAGCCAGGGAAGGTGCTGCGTTGAACATACTTTTTAGGTCATCCTGCCATGTTTTATTTTTGCTCTTTCTGTTCTTCTTGATGAGCAGTCCGCTCTCGGCGTTTGAAAACGGGACAGCAACTATTGACTCCACTGACTCCAATGCTGCGGCAATGACATCAGCTCCGGAGGAAAGCTTCACACCCAAAGCTGAAGAGGAGCCGATCTTTGAGATCATTGATTTCCGGATTGTTGGTAACAGCATATTCCCGACCGTGAGGCTGCAAAACCTGCTTGAAGAGCTGACCGGTCCGGGGCGCAACGCTGCTGATGTCGAAAAGGCGCGTGATCTCCTTGAAAAATACCATCACGAAAACGGCTACCCAACAGTTCTGGTAAATATTCCGGAGCAGTCCATAGAAAGCGGTGTGATCAAGCTGCAGGTGATTGAAAGCCGTATCGGTTCGACGACAGTCAAGGGGAGCAGATACTACTCTTCAGGGCGGATTCTGGAGCGACTTCCTTCTCTGGCACCAGGAACGATCCTGCATGTTCCTGACGTGCAGGAAGAGATTAACCGGCTCAACCGCACTGCCGATCTTAAGGTAATACCTGCCATGAA
Organism: Geobacteraceae bacterium; assembly: GCA_013377075.1. GTDB lineage: Bacteria > Desulfobacterota > Desulfuromonadia > Geobacterales > DSM-12255 > VEOV01. Next base: position 6,876 of record JACABD010000014.1, read on the forward strand.
TCCCGGCAAGAGCCTTGGCGTGGTCGATGTTGAACTGAAGGCCGAGGAGAAGTTTCCGCTCCATGGCAGCATTGAGCTTTCCAACCGGGCAGGCAACAACACCAGCGCCTTGCGCCTCAACGGGGCAATTCATTACGACAACCTCTGGGATCTTGATCATTCGCTCTCCCTCCAGTACCAGACAGCGCCACTTAAAACGAGCGAGGTCGAGGTGTTTTCCGGTTCCTATATGATGCCTGCTCCCTGGAAAGTGGAGAATACCCTGGTGCTCTATGGTGTCGTCTCCAATAGTGACACTGCCTTTGGAGAAGGTTTCAAGACCGTTGGCAAGGGTAAAATAGCCGGTACCCGCTATATTGCACCGCTGACCGCATACAGGGATTACAACCATAACCTGGTGAGCGGATTGGATTACAAGAAGTTCGACGAGACAGTTGGCACTGCCAAAAGCAGTGGCAGTGAAATAAGCACGCCGGTGGAGTATCTCCCGTTTACTCTGGGGTATAACGGATCGCACCCTGACAGTAGCGGTCTGACCCTCTGGAATGCCGGTTTGAATGTCTCTTTTCGAGAGCTGGTGGTACACCAGAAGAACATGACAGACAAACGTGCCAGCGCAAAAGGCAACTACTTTACCGCAATTTTAGGGGCTGAGCGCCAGCAGAAGCTTCCGGGTGAGACAGGTCTGACTGTGAAACTGGATGGCCAGATCTCTGATCAGCCGCTCATCTCTAACGAGCAGTATTCAGCCGGTGGCATGGAGAGCGTCAGAGGGTACAAGGAGAGCGAGTTGTCAGGGGACAGTGCCTTTCATGGCGTGACTGAACTGACGGCACCGGATCTTGCGACAGTTTTCAAGCTTGGGAGTGGATTTCAGCTCAAGCCCTATCTTTTCTACGATTTTGCCATGCTCTGGACAAAGGATGCACTCCCTTCACAGCCGCACTTTCAGAATCTGCAAGGTACCGGTCTTGGTTTGCGCGGAGCCCTCTTTCGCAACCTGGAGTACCAGGCTGACTGGGCCTTTGCACTGAAAGAGACAAGCCGCGCAGCAAGCGGCAGCAACCGGGTTCATTTCAGGGTCAAGTACCAGTTTTAGTGATGAACTGGAATGTTTTCATCACGTCAGGACAATCTCTTAATTAACTGAGTAAAAAGGTTCACCAATGACGGTTAAAAAATCCATAGCTCTTTTTTTGAGTCTTAATATGCTGGCAACGCCGGTTATTAGTTCGGCAGCGCCGCTCATCCCGGGTTTTTCCCGCAAGATTACCATTCCGGTTCCCTCTGCAGATGCTCTGCCACAGGTACGCGGTACCAGCTGGACAGGAGTAGCTGACATAACCCAGGCACCTGGCAAATCCGAACTGGTCATCAATCAAAACGCCCCCCAGGCAATCATAAACTGGGATTCTTTCAACATTGGCGCTGCCGCTGCTGTCCGTTTCAACCAGAGGGATAGCCAGGGGAATCCACAAAAGGATTGGGCTGCCCTGAACCGGATTTATGACATTAATCCGACGCTGATCTTCGGCAAACTGTCAGCCGACGGCAAGGTCTATCTGATCAACCAGAACGGAATCATGTTCGGCGGGGGCTCACAGGTTGATGTCCATTCGCTGGTTGCTTCAACACTTAATATGCGGAATGCAGATTTCATGGATCGTGCCCTCCGTTTTACTGCAGAAAACTACCAGAACCCTGCATATGTTGACGGCGATACGGCTAAAAACGCCCTGCTGCCACCTCCATCAATGGATGCAGTTGTCGTCAACCAGGGGAATTTGACCGCCAGTACCGGCGGCAGCGTATTTCTACTCGGGCCAACCGTCGAGAACAGCGGCACCATAACCGCCTATGCGGGCAAGATCGAACTGATCTCATCGGCACAGTCAGGCCATGATCCAACCGGTAAAGTCCCTGACATCACGATCACCGAGCTTGCTGACAGCGGTACTAATGATATTAAGTATCGAAGTCTGCCCACAATTGGGGCTGCACGGAATCTGGAAGGCGGCCAGCTGCTTGCCGATGAGGGTAAGGTCGGCATGTTCGGCTACCAGGTGCGGCAGGATGGCCTG
>JACABD010000014.1:9056-20165 GCA_013377075.1 Geobacteraceae bacterium
CTTGGGCCGAAAACTGCCAGAGAGCGGAGTACCAAAGGGGGTTCACTCTTCATTGGGGCACCTGATATGGCCATGCCGGGAACCGATATCAGCTACGTCCTCAATGATATTATTGTCAATCCCGGAGCACTGATCAATTTTTCCGGAGGGGGATTCCGCTACGCGCCCGGAGTGATTGAAACAAGCAGGCTCCTGTCAGGTACCACAATTTATGATATCAGCACTGCTCCACAGTGGCTGGCTTACAGCAAGCTGCTGACAGGAAAACAGTCCGTTGGTGCCCGTACAGTGGGGAGCGATGCAGGCAAGGTGACCCTTGAATCCAGGGTGGTGCTGCTGAACGGTACACTTAAGGCTGATGTAACAAGAGGCCTGTATCAGACAGCAATCACATCCTATACTAACAAGGATCGTAAAAAACATGACATATCAGTTGCGAGGGGGCTGGAAAGACCTGATGGCGGTACACTGCTGATTGGCAGAAGATCTGACTCCGGTGGCGATGTGGCAGCATTTCAGGACTTCAGGACACGTGAGATCGTCATCTCTGCCAACCCTGCGGTACTATCTCTCTCGATCGGACCGGATGACCTCCTTAGCGACAGCCGGAGCATAATTTCTGCACAGACCCTTAGCTGCCTGAATCTGGGAATGCTGGGACTCTATGCAAATACCGGCCTGACTATCGAACGGGGCGCAAGGCTCAGTCTGCTGCCCGGCGGCACCCTTGAGGCCATGGCGCGGGTTATCGACCACCAGGGGGAGATTGTAATCCCTGGAGGCACAGTAAGCCTGCGGTTACAGGACAACATTTCATCGCACCAGCAACTGCAGCAGAAAGATGAGCAGGGTGTCGCATATTCTCTGATTAACGATCAGTACGCACCTTTGATAGAGTCTTTTACCATGGAGAGCGGCAGCATTATTTCAGTTGCCGGGGAGCAGATAGACAACAGCCTGGCAAGCCTTGCAGCGGGTGGACTTCGCAGTGGCATCACGACCGGTGGCACTATTACGATCAAGGACAACACAACCGGTGGCACCAAGGGGGTTGTTACCCCTCTGGAAGGCTATGATCCGGGGGGGCACAACCTGATTATCAGGAGCGGGGCAAAGCTTGATGTCTCCGGTGGTTATCTGATTGATGCCAAAGGGAAGGTTAGTGGCGGTGATGCAGGCACACTTGAGCTCCGTTCTGCCACCATGAGCCTTGCCGGTGACCTGCATGGACTCTCACTGGCTGGCAAAAAAGGGGGACAACTCATACTCCATGCCGGTGAAATCCAGGTTGTTGAGTCTTCACTCAACATTCCCGATCAGATCCCGGTTGATGCGGCCGTTCCCGATACTCTGAGAGGCAAGCTGGTGCTAGGAGCACACCGCTTTGAGAAAAGCGGTTTTGGCCGGATCGAACTTGATGCGATAAACAATATCTACATTGCCGATGGTATCAGCCTGACTCCATCGGTCGAAAAGATCGCCCAGCCAAAACCTGCTTACCAGAATCTGGCAATTCTTCCGGTCTCGGTCAGATTTGCAGCAGCGCCTGCCGGTAGCGACGTTTCTCCAGATGTTTCCGGTGAGACTTCAATCAAACTTGTTGCCGGCTCAAACATTTATACAGACAACGACTTCAGTAACGGCAGCAGCAAACCGGCTTCCCCTGCAAATACCAAAGCCAGGATCAGTGTGGGAAGCGGTTCACGTCTTGCGACCATCCCGGGTGGAACAATCACTTTGCAAGGTCCGGTAATCCGGGTGGACGGAGCAGTTGAGTCTCTTTCCGGAAGCATAACACTTAAAGCAGATGGAGCATCCGCAGGCGATGTCAGCATTGGCAGCGGTGCTTCGATTCTCGCCAGCGGCTATAACAAGCCGACTCTGAATTCTGTTGCCGGAATTCCGGCAGGGAGCATTCCCCAGAAAGGTGGAACCGTTTCGCTGGAATCGGTCAATGGCCAGGTCATACTGGAACAGGGGGGACTGATAGATCTGTCGGGCTCGGCACCGGTCACCAATATTGTGAAAAACGCTGCGGGTATACCTGTGCCGGTAATTGTGGCCGGCACACCGGGTACTCTCAACATAACGTCTGCCAATGGTTTCACTCTTGACGGGCAGATAAACGGCAGGGCCGGTATTCAGGGGCAGACAGGAGGGACTCTTTCTGTACGTACAAATCAGTCATCCAAAACAGGGCTGCTGATCAGTGAAGAGGACATGCGCCGTTACATGGTGAGCGGCTTCGATGCACTGACCTTTGGCAGCGCCAGCACCCTGGCCTTCCAGGGGAGCGCCGAGATGAAGATTGGGCGCAGTCTTACGCTCGATGCACCTTTGATCATGGGGAGCGGCAGTGATAATGTGACCTTGAGCGCACCCTGGATCAGATTGATCAATACCGGCAAAAACCTCCCCTTGAGCCAGCCTGTGGCAACAGGTTCAGCCGTGCTTACACTAAGCAGTGAATGGCTTGATCTGGAAGGGAGCAGTTCACTGGCCGGTTTTGCTACTGCCCGACTTCTGGCAAACAAGGATATGCGCCTGTCTGACAGCTATTATGGCACCGTTAACAGCGGGGTAGCTGGCTGGTACGGCGGTCTTCAGGCAAGTGGCGATCTGGTGCTGCAAGGGTCCCGCATCTACCCGACCACTGCGTCCGAATTTTTGATCAAATCAGGTGGCACTGTTACCATCCTGCCGTCAGCAACTGTTGACAGTTCGCCGATCTACTCGGCAGGGGGGAGCCTTACCATTGATGCTGCCGTCGGCATCAATCACTCCGGATACCTGGCAGCTCCCATGGGACAGATAACACTGCTTTCCGACTCGGGTCGCATCTATCTGGCAGACGGCAGTGTGACCAAAACATCAGGTGATACCCAGGTCAACTACGGCTCTTTCGACGGCACCTACTGGAGAGTAAAAGCTACAAATCCTGCTGACCCAACCAGCGGAACCATTGTCACAACCCAGCCAAAAAATGCCATAAGCATTGACGCTAAAGAGGTGATCGTCCGCGAAGGGGCAACAATCGACACTTCCGGCGGCGGTTCGATTTCATCCTATCTGTTCCAGTCGGGAATTGAAGGGTCATACAATCCCATCTCGATCATCGGCAGCTCCTCGGTCAATAACACCCTCAGAAGCGGGTCCAACCGGTTCGTCATTCTCCCTGACAACTCCGTGCAGATTCCCGGCTTTACCTATACCGATGCCAGCGGAAAAACAAAACTGGCAGGCGCAGTGCACCTTGAGGCAACCCGTCTGGATGACGGCACCTGGCTGAAGGAGGGGACTTACTCCCTGCTCCCTGAAGCATACGCCTTTGTCCCGGGAGCCCGGATTATCAGCGATCTGGGGACTTCACTGGCGAGCGGGATGAAACTTCGCACCAATGAAGGGTACCAGATGGTGGCGGGGTATGACACCTATGCCGGAACAGGAGCCACCAATTCCTTCAAAGGATACTCGATCAGGCTGGCCACTGACGTGCTCAAAGAGGGAAATTTTTCCACAAAGCAGATTGTGTCCGGCAATAGTGGCGATCTGACTATCAATGCAAAAAGCACCATTTTGAGCGGCACACTGAAACGAAACGCTCTAAGTAGCAGTCCGGCAGATCAGTTCAAGCAGGGGTCGCTGATACTCTCCGGGAAGAATATCACAATCCAGGAGGGGACAGTCAATCTGCCAGTCTCATTTGGTTTCGATACCCCCCTTGCAGGAGATTTCTTCTATCTTGACGGCACTATGCTTGTGGCCGGTTCGGCGCTGTCAAGTGGCGGCGGAGGACCGCTGACCATCGGCGATGCCTCCTTGACCGATTCGATAACAGTCAAGGCCGGGAGTCAGCTGAACGTTTCGCAGATAACACTTCTGGCAAAGAGTTCAATCACCCTTGAATCGCAAAGTCAGATCAATGCCGGGATTGCAACACTTACTGCCCATGACGGTACGGTCTCCATACAGTCGTCCGCTACTGTCAATGCCAGTGACAAGATCAGTCTGGATGTCAACAGCCTTGACCTGCAGGGTGATCTGAAAAGCGGCCACGACATGAGCCTGACATCGAAGAACATCTTCATTGCCCCTGACGGCGAGAGCTCATCGGGTCTTCACCTGAGCAGCAAGCTGATCGAAAGTTTCAAGAGCCTTGACAATGTTAGCCTGACCAGTACCGGTGACAGCAAGAGCGGCGGCGCCATTACTTTCCTCAAAGATGTAACCCTTGAGGCAAAAAACTCCCTGACAATCGATGCAGCCCGCCTGGTCAATGGCGGAGCAGCGAATTCCCCTTACACTGTGGCCATGTCGGCTCCCGTAGTCAATCTGCAGAACAGCGGCAAGGCGCCGGACAAGACCATTCCCCTTCTTCCGGTGGTAGCTGGCAGCAGTTTCACGGTCAATGCAAACAGAACAACCCTGTCAAATGACATCGTTGTTGACGGGTTCAATCAGGTTAATTTCAAGGCATTGGCCGATCTTGATCCGCTCAATACGGTCAAGGCGGTCAATGACCTGACTTTTGCCGGTCAGGGGAGCCTGAAAACCGGTGGCGACCTGAATATCTCGGCTGCACGGATTACAACCACTTTCACCAGAGGGGCCGACAATGTCTATCATGGAGCTGACTTCAACGTCACTGCCAATGGCGACATCGTTATCACCAAAAGTGTCAATGGCGTCAAGGGCGATACCACCATTCCAGGCGGCATCCTGTCGATGACCGGCAGCAGCATAAAAGATTCAGGGAATATCGTACTCCCCTCAGGTCAGGTGAATCTTACTGCCACAACGGGTGACATTACCCTTGAAGGGGCCGCAATACAGGCGGGTGGCTTCAGTCAACTTGCTGCGGATGGCAAGACCTGGGAGTACTCGCCCGGGGGTCAGATAAACCTTCACAGCAGCAACGGCAGCGTGAAACTGCTCAGTGATGCCGCTACTAACAGTACGGTTCTGGATGTATCAGCTGCCGATTATGGCGATGCCGGTACCATTGCCTTGCTTGCTCCGACAAAAGGGGTTGACCTGAGTGGTGCTTCACTGAAAGGGAGTTCTGCGAACGGGCGCGGCGGTTCATTTGCCATCGATACAGACAGTCTTGACACGGTCAACGGCGTTAACCAGCTGTCGGGTCTGATCGATAAACTTGGCAACAACGGCTTCAATAACCGGCTGAATATCCGCACCAGAAACGGCAATCTGCTTTTTGCCGGGAAGACGATCACTGCCAGGGAACTGGTCATGGCGGCTGATGGTGGCGATCTGACCCTTGGCAGTAATGGCAGAATCGATGTCTCGAACAGTTCCGGAGGCGGAGGCCGTGCAGAGCTGTATGCCAGCGGCAGCCTGAGCCTGCTCAGCGGTTCGGGCATCGATGTCCACGGTACTGGCTACGGCGCCAACGGTGGCGAAATCTGGCTCGGAAGCGGCAATAATAACGACATCGTCAATTCAAGGCTACTCCTGGCGAGCGGCTCGCAGCTTGATCTTGCAGGCGGTCAGGCAGGCAATGGGGGGAGCGTCTATCTACGGGGACTGCGCAACGGAAGCGGGGTCAACATGGATCTTCGCGGCAAGATCAAGGGTGCGTCCCAGATAGTGGCCGAAGCAACCCGGGTTTACATCAATACCAGCGGCACTGTTTCAGCTAATGATCAGGCTGATTACAGGAGCGATGCGGAGACATACATGTCTTCAGCAAATGTTGCTGCCAACCGTAACTCTCTGTTGGCAAATCTGACCGTTGATACTGCTACGAAGCTGCATTTTCGCCCCGGCGTCGAGGTGAGGCGGAGCGGGGACCTGGCTCTTGGCGCAGACTGGGATCTGACAGGCTGGCGCTTTGATAATGGTACGGGATCAATCAGCGAGTCAGGCGTGCTGACCTTGCGGGCAAGCGGCAACCTTGCCTTTGGTAGCAGCACCAGCGGCTTTAACCTGACCGACCATCCTACGGCTGCAACTGATCTGGTCAGTTCAACCATGCAGAATTCATGGGCCTTTAATCTGGCTGCCGGTGCCGATCTGACTGGTGCAAATCCCCTTGCCACACGGGGGGGAAGCGGCAACCTTCTTCTTGGTCCATCAAGCAACGGCGTCCTTTCTACCGATACGAACGGGAATGCGAATGGCGGTGCTATTGTCTACACCGAAAACGCACCGCTCCGCTTTGCATCTGGCGGCAGTACCGATATCGGTTACGGCCTGGCCAATAATTACATGATCAACTCGATCATCCGCTACAACATCGGCACCTATGGAGGTGTCATCAGAGGAGAGACGGGAGATGACCTGACGATCCGTGCCGGTGCCATCCAGAGTGCGGTAGGTGACATTGACCTGCGGGTTGGCGGGAATCTGAATCTGCTCAACAAAAATGATTCCGGTGGCAGGAGCATGTCCCTTGGAACTATCCGCACAACAGGAGAGTATTCTCCGGGGGCTACGGTGGAAAACAGCCCCGGCGGGAGCACCAGACTCTCCCAGATGACCGATTACTGGACTTACGCCAATGGCGGCAATATTACCCTTGATGTCAGCGGAGCAGTGAACGGCGGGATCAATACTACTACCACCTCCGGAAACAATGCAGGACTTGGTAATGCCTGGGATGCAGCCTATGGCGGCGATAATTTCAAGGATAAATTTCTGACTGCCAGTTATGGCAGTACCAGTAATGGTGGTACCGATGCCAGCGAAGGGATCATCACCATGGCCGGTGGTAATATTGATGTCCGCGCAGGGGGTAACTTTACCAGCCAGACCGGCGCCTTTGGCAAGGGGAATCTGCAAATAATCAGCGGTGGCGATCTCAACGGCAGGTTCCGTCTGATGAAGGGTGACGGTGAACTGAGTGCCATGGGCAATTTCGGTTCTGCCACAGACAGCGGCAAACAGGTGCTGGAGCTTGCCGATGCACGGATCACCGTCTCTTCCCAGGGGGATATGCATATCGGTACGGTGCTGAATCCGGATAATTCAAGAGACAAGCTGTTACTCAACAACAGCTGGAACCTTACCTACAGTCATGCTGATACAAATGTTGCCGGTAGCCGCAACTCCGGGGCAGCTTTCAGATCGCTCAACGGCAGTGTGGTCTTTGATGGCATAAGCGGTTATGACGGCTATCTGGACTCGGCAATTGATATTCGCCGGCGAATTGTTACACCGGAATTCTCGATCCTGGCAGCAGACGACATCCTGTTGAAAAGCAAGCTGGCTCTGGCGCCTTCATCGACCGGTAACCTTGTACTGGTGGCTGGTAACTCTATTGACGGAACTATATCTTCTGCCCCAGCGGCGCAGGTTGCCATGGTGGATGTCAGACCGGAAAATGTCTACGGTCGATTAAGTGCCCTTGATGGCTCAAAATTGCAGGCAACCCTCTTCCAAAGCGGTTATCAGCCAGGATTCCTGCTTCATACTGCCGACAATGTTCCGGTGGAGATCACGGCAGTACGTGGAGACATCAGTAACCTTCAACTGGACCTTAACAAACAGGCTACCATAACCGCCGGTAACGACATCCGCGAACTGAAGTTTCTCGGTCAAAACACCGGAGCAACAGTGGCGAATGACAACCTCACTCTCATCCGGGCCGGCCACGATATTTACTACAGCTATGTTCTGCCGCAAGCTACCTATTCTCTTGGCGGAGCGGCTGCACCGGGCATACGTCTGGGGGGGGCAGGTACGCTGCTGGTACAGGCGGGCAACAACATTGACCTGGGTAATTCTGCAGGTATCCAGTCCTTTGGTAACCGACTCAATACAGCTCTTGGCAGCAAGGGGAGCGATCTGTTCGTGATTGCCGGGGCAAAGACTGACATAACTAGAACTGAGGCGGTCGATTTCTTCTACGGCGCCGATCATGCCGCCAATGACGGTAATGGTAACGGTCTGCGTGAGGCTGGTATCGAATACACCAATCTTAAAAACAAGGGTGAGACGGTCGCTGCAGATCAGCGTCTTGCAACAGCACGAAATGAGATCATCCGCAAGTATTTCAAAGAGAAGTCAGGTGACGGCAGCGGCTCTATCAGTATGGTCAGTTCCCAAATCAGCACTTTGACAGGCCCTGACGAGATATTTGTTCTGGCCCGCACCGATCTGAATGTGGGCAAGAGCACCTTCAGTGGCGACAGCAGCGACAGCAAAAGTAACATGACCGGAATTTCCACCACCGGTGGCGGGCCGATCAACATCTATGCCGGTCACGATATTAATGTTAATGAATCGCGGGTGATGACCCTGCTTGGTGGAAATATTACAGTCTGGAGCGACCAGGGGGATATCAACGCCGGGCGCGGTTCGAAAACGACCGTCGCTCCTCCGCAGACTAAATATGATTATGATCCGAACGATTCCTCAAAAATCATTGGATTTCATATCGAACCCCCTTCAATCGGCAGTGGTATCCGGGCGGTTACCTTCGACCCTAATCCTACGCCGGCAGGCACCCTGCCTGTCCCTGAACCTGGCAACATCTACGGTTTTGCTCCTGACGGGAAATTTGATGCAGGCGAAGCTGGTGTGTACGGCGGGAAGATACTTATCGGCGCAGCACAGGTGGTTAATGCCAAAAACATCACCAACGCGGCAGGATCAGTCGGAGTGCCGACCTCCTCCGAGGGTGGGGTCAGCATCGGTGCGCTGGCCGGATCCGGCGGTCTGGCTGACAACAACAAGATGATTGAGCAGAGTACGGCCATGGGGAATAGCAAAGAAAAGTCGGCAATTGCCCAAGCCAATCAAATGGAAGATTTCATGTCGAAGATTGTAGATGTCAAGGTTGTCAGCTTCGACACGGATGAGAATCTTACGGATCAGGAGAAGAAGGAACGGGAGAAGAAGGAAAAGGAAAAGAAAGAGAAAAAGTGAAGCTGATGGATGCATATCTTCAGGAATCATAAATTGGTCGAAAATTGGAGTACGGAGGATTAAGGATGAATTTACGCGGGATGTTGAACAGATTTGCCGGTATGGCAGGAGTTATTCTCTTGCTCACGTTTATGGTCAACGTCAGCCGGGCCGATGCCTGGTGGGATGCCAAGTGGCAGTACCGGAAGAAAGTTGCCTTCGACCTGTCGGAAAAAGGGGCAAACATAAAGGAAAACCTGACCGACGTGCCGGTGCTGGTGCGCCTTCATTCGGGCAACTTCAGTTTTTCCAATGCCAAGAAGGATGGCACAGACCTCCGATTTGTCAGCGGTGACGATAAGGTGCCCCTCAAGTTTCATATAGAAAAATTTGATCCTAAGCTTGGCATGGCCCTGGTCTGGGTGCGAGTGCCCCAGATGGCAGGTGGTGGCAATCAGGATTCCGTCTGGCTTTACTATGGCAACGAGTCTGCTCCCGGCACACTTGAGGAGTCTGGAGGAACATATGACGTTTCCCAGGTACTGGTCTATCATCTGGGCGAAGCCGAAGGGGCACCTAAGGATGCAACGGCAAATGCCAATCATGCCTCGACCTTTGCCGGTACACATGGCACAGCTACTGCCATCGGTAACGGCTACTCTTTCAAGGGCACAGGTGAGATGATTGTTGTGCAGCGCTCTCCTTCGCTGAATTTTGCCAAGGGTTTCAGCTTTTCCACATGGGTAAAGATTGACCAGCCGCAAAACGATGCCCGCCTCTTTTCCTGGGATGATGGCAAACAGTCTATTGTTGTCGGTATTGATCAGGATCGTCCCTACCTCCGTGTAGGCATCAGCGGCAAGCCGCCGGTTGTGAGTGACAAGAAAGGTGCTCTGAAACTAAAGAGCTGGCACCATGTAGCCGTAACCGCTGACTCTGAAAAGCAGATGGCAGCTGTCTATCTGGACGGACGCCAGGTGTCGGCGCTGAATATCTTTGCCGCGCTCCCCGCTCCTGCCGTGGAGATAGCCATCGGCGCCACCATGAACGGACAGAACGCCTTTGCCGGTGAACTGGACGAGGTTGAGATATCCTCTGTCGCCCGCTCTGCCTCATGGATAACCGCTGCTGCCGAGGGACAGGGACCGGACGGTAAACTGATGGCTCTCCAGCAGGAAGAGAGCGGCAAGGGGGGGGGAGAGAATCTTACCATCCGTCTCATCAAGGTTACGGCAAGAAGCATAACCTTTGACGGCTGGGCGATCATTGGCCTCTGTACCTTTATGCTGCTCATGGCAGCCGGTGTATTCATAAGCAAGTTCACCAGAATCCAGAAAATCAAAAAAGGGAACGAGGCCTTTCTGGAAAGTTTCAACGGACTTCATGATCCGCTGGAACTGGATCAGGAAGACGACAGCTTTGAAAACTCCTCCCTGTTTCGCATCTATAAGGCCGGACATAATCAGGTCATGCACTGGGCTGAAAAGCACGGAACCGGTCAGGAGGATGTCGTTCTGACCACATCGGCCATGAATATCTTCCGGGCATCTCTTGATCGTGCCAATTCGGATGAGGTCAGAAAAATGAATGCCTGGATGATCGTGCTGACACTCGGTATTTCTGGAGGTCCTTTCTGGGGGCTTCTCGGCACGGTCTGGGGAGTTATGAACACCTTTGCCAGCCTTGCTGAAGCCGGTGAGGCAAATCTCTCGGCTATCGCCCCCGGGGTCGCTTCGGCGCTGGCCTGTACCCTCTTTGGACTTTTCGTTGCCATTCCGGCGCTGTTTGCCTACAGCTTCCTAGTTCTGCACATGAAAAACATCAACGTCGAGACCCGCCATTTTATCGAAGAATATGCCCTGAGGGTTGAAGGATTCCATGGGGAGGAAGCATGAAAGCGCCGTCGGATGACCATGATGAGATAGTCGAAATCAACGTCGTACCGATGCTCGACCTTGCCTGGAACCTTCTGGTGGTATTCATGATTGTTGTTACGGCATCGGTACAGGGGATCAGTGTCAATCTCCCGAAAGCGAGCGCTGCGGTCAGCAAAATCAAGCCGACCACCAAGGCCATCACCATTACAGCCGAAGGAACCATCTTCCTTGACAGCTTCCCGGTGACAGCACCGGAGTTGGAGTCTAGGCTTCGCCAGTACAAGGCCGCCGATCCCAACCTGCCGGTTGTTGTAAGGGGTGATGAAAAGATCTCGTACAAGAGCATCATTGATGTCCTTGATAT
>JACABD010000014.1:20265-21826 GCA_013377075.1 Geobacteraceae bacterium
GGTGGCATTCCTAAAGGGAAGCTGCAGGCGGTTGTCAGGATAACGCTTGATACTAAGGGCAAAATCGTAAAGTACGAGCTGGTCGGAACTTCCGGGAGTAGAAAAATGGATGATGCGCTCCGTTCGACTCTGGCGCAGATCCGAATCAGCGAGCCTCCGCCAGAGGGGATGCCGTCAGGTATGACGGTCAGGATAAATTCGCAGGGATAAGTGGTACTTCACAAAAATCGGAGGGTTGTATGAAGCGCATCAGCGCATTATTTGGCTGTATTTTCAGTCTGTTGATCATTACCGCTGCAGCTGTGTCTGCAGAGGAGAAAGATGTTGCTGCTCCTGCGCCAACCGGCATCGGACAGCTTCTCAGGTTGTTGCAGGATAAAAATGTCATAACGGCCGAGGATGCAGCCGCCTTAGGTAAGCAGTCGGCTTTAGGGATTGACAAAGAGAATATGAATAACCTGCTGAATCTCTTGCAGGGGAAAGGGGTTATAACCTCTGAAGAGGCGGCCAATCTGGCGGATAATCCGGCAGGTTCAGCAAAGAAACTGCCCGGACCGGCAGGGCGAAATACCGCAACTGTTCCGCTGGTTCTGCCGATGGACGACCGGAGATTTGTCCAGCTATTGAAGGACAAGTGGGTAGATGTCGGTAAAAGAATCGATGAGTTTTACCCGACCTTTAATGATTCACGGGATCCGGAATATATCATCAGCAGGATGAAAGCCGCAGAGGTAATCACCGATGATGAAGCTTTCGAGTTGCTCAGGCAGTACCGAACCTACTATCTCTCCGGAGCCGTCGCCACCTCCCTTGAAGCCAAGGAAAAGACCTATCTGGACCGTATCAGCAAGAGTGTTGTCGCTGATCTGGAAAAGAATGCGCTACCGAAGATCCGTAACGACTGGACCCAGAGACTCAAGCTGAGCGGCGATCTGCGACTTCGTTACGAAGCTGACTATTTTGACAAGGCGAATGGCGTGCAAATGAAGCCGGATAATACCTCGCAACTTCTGAACACTACAATTGACCGTACCCGTTCTGCCATCCGTGCACGACTGGGCCTTGAGGCAAAGGTCACGGATGATATTACCGCCGGAATCGGCTTGGCTACCGGGAACAGTACAAATCCGGTTTCAACAAATTCAGCGATGGGAGACACATTAAACAAGAAGAACTTTCTTGTTGATCGGGCCTACCTGAACTGGAATCCGGCTCCGGCACTCTCTGTCTGGGGAGGTCGTTTCCCCAACCCATGGTTCTACTCTGATCTTGTCTGGGATGCTGATATCAATTTTGAAGGGGTAGCAGTTCAATACCATCCCCGTTTGAGCTCGTCATGGGGTCTGTTTTTCAATGGAGGAATTTTTCCGATTCAGGAAGTTGAGCTCTCCGGTAAGGATAAATGGCTGTTCGGAGCCCAGATCGGTGCCGAGTATCAGAAGAAAGGTCTGCTCACTGCACGGCTGGGAGCTGCAATTTACGACTTCAAGAATACTGTCGGGGTGGTCGACCCCTCCAACTCAGGTCTGACAAACTGGAGTACGCCGCAGTTCATGCAGAA
>JACABD010000014.1:21926-60028 GCA_013377075.1 Geobacteraceae bacterium
TCGACCCCTCCAACTCAGGTCTGACAAACTGGAGTACGCCGCAGTTCATGCAGAAGGGGAATACCCCCATGGCTATCGACAGTAGTACCCCACCCAAGATTGCTTATGCCTCAAAATTCAGGGAGCTTAATGTTACAGGAACTCTTGATCTTGCAATGTGGGATCCGATTCATGTCATCTTTCTTGGCGACTATGTCAAAAATCTAGGATTTGACAAGGGGACGGTAAGTGCCAACTATGGCAGTGATGTGAAAAGAGAGACCCTGGGGTACCAGATCGGAGTTTCGGTCGGCTACCCTGCCGTCCGCAATCCATGGGAGTGGAAGGCTCTTTTTTACTACAAATATCTTGAGTCCGATGCTGTCATGGATGCCTTTACCGATTCTGATTTCAACCTTGGCGGCACCAATGCCAAGGGGTGGATCGCCGGTGGAGATCTGGGACTGGCGAAGAATGTCTGGCTGTCAACTCGCTGGTTCTCGTCAAACGAAATTTCAGGTGTGCCGCTCTCAATAGACGTTCTGCATCTGAACATTAACGCACGATTTTAGCCAGATGAGCAAAATCGGTCGCAATAAACCATGTCCCTGCGGCAGTGGCAAAAAAAACAAGCATTGCTGCGGGGAAGGCACAGGCGGGGCTTTGGGCTTTCCTGCCACTGCAGAGGGATACAACCAGCAGGGCAATGCTTTTGCTGATCAAGGGCGGATTGCTGACGCAATCCGCTGCTATGAAAAAGCTCTGGAGATTAATCCAGCTTTTGCCGGAGCATGGAATAATCTCGGCATAGTAATGAAAGATCAGAGAAATTTTGACCGGGCCATATTCTGCTATCAACAGGCGCTTTTCTTCGCGCCTGCTTTTGCCGGTGCACACAATAATCTGGGAAATGTTTTAAAAGAGCTGGGGCAATATGCAGAAGCAATTGCCAGTTACCGTCAGGCTCAGGCACTGGTTCCCGATTCCGTGCAGATTAACACCAATCTCGGGAATATCCTCTCCGACCTTGACAGGCATTACGAGGCTATTCCTTTTTTCCGTAGAGCGCTGGCAATTACCCCTGACTCTTCATCTCTTTACAAGCTTGCCTATTCGCTTCGAGCCACTGGCAGTAACGATGAAGCGATCTCTTGTTGCCAAAAGGCGCTGGCGGTCACACCGGATAACGCTGCTCTTTTGATCAATATGGCTTCTGCCTGCAACAGCCAGGGGCGAGTTGATGAAGCAATAGACACCTGCCAGCGTGCGCTGACCATCGCCCCGGATTATGCCAGCACCTACAGTGCTCTGCTGATGACGCAGCAGTACTCCTTTTTGACCAACTGCGATGAATCATTTATCCTGGCCCGGCAGTTTGCTGAAAAGTTTGAAACACCATTTCAAAAAACCTGGAAAGCCTGCAAGGCAGAAGGGCAACCGGATGGTAAACTCAGGATTGGTCTGGTTTCCGCCGATTTACGCAGTCATCCGGTGGGTTATTTTCTTGAAGCGGTGCTCCATCAGATGGATCAATCCTCCTTTGACCTGATTGCCTATGCAAATCAGTCGGTAGATGATGACTTGAGTGAACGGATCAAGCCCTGCTTCGAGACCTGGATCAATGTTGCAAATATGTCGGATGAACAGCTGGCTGTTCAAATCAGGAAAGACAGGATTGACCTGCTTCTCGATTTGTCCGGGCACTCAAATGGCAGCCGACTACTGACCTTTGCCCGCAAACCGGCGCCCGTTCAGGCGACCTGGCTCGGTTATGCCAACAGCACCGGGCTTGAGGCAATGGATTTTATCATTGCCGATCCGATCACTATTCCACCGGATGATGAGAGGTTTTATTCAGAAAAAGTCTGGCGTCTGCCTGAAACCTATGTCTGCTTTACGCCACCGGCACTCAATCTGCCGGTCACTGGCTTGCCCGCTCTGACAAACGGCTGCATAACTTTTGGTTGTTTCAATTACCCGGCAAAATTGAATGACATGGTCGTTGCCTGCTGGTCGGATATCCTGCTGGAGGTTCCGGATTCTGTATTGCTTTTGAAATACAAGAATTTTGATCATGAGGCGGAACGAAAGCTTTTTCGGCAGCGGTTCTTTTCATATGGAGTTGATCCGGACCGGCTCCGTTTTTTCGGAGCATCGCCCCGGGAAGAGTATCTTGCAGCATACCAGAAGGTGGATTTCTGCCTCGACCCATTCCCCTTTCCTGGCCTGACCACGACCTGTGAAGCGCTCTGGATGGGAGTGCCGACCCTGACCCTGAGGATGTCGCGCGGTATGTACGGCCATAATGGCGAACTGGTCATGAAATCGATCGGTCTGGATGATTGGGTAGCCAATTCTGTGAAAGAGTACAAAGAAAGGGCTGTTGCTCTTTCTTTCGACCTGGAGCGGCTTGCAGCCCTGCGAAGCGGCCTGCGCCAGACCCTGCTTGACTCTCCCCTGTGTGCTGCCGAGCGTTTTGCCAGAAACCTGGAAGAAGCGTTTCGTGGAATGGTTCGGATGGCTGATGTGCACATCCACCAACAGGAAATTCTTCGTTAGTGGTGTAATCCGGATGCTTGATGTTGTTGGGGTCGTAGTATATCATCTCCGCTGTATTTGCCGCACCTATCCTGACAGCAAGACCTGTAGGCTTTCCGCCAAAAATCCAACCTGAAATGCCACCGTTTTCCTCCTGGGAAAATCACAACAGTTTCGCATAATGTTTTAATATCGTAATGAAATTGTAATGATCATCTTCTATGCTTACAACGTTCATGAAGTCAAACCGAATATTCGGGTACTTGTCTGACCTATGTGTAGGTGCCAGAAAGCCCACAACATCTCCGCAAGGAGCGTTGCGGGCTTTTTTTGCCTCAAGGCATGCCAAAGCAACAGGGCTGACAAGGAATCCTGAACCATGCGTTCACGAATTAAAAAAATCAGTGTTCTCTTCCTGCTCACTACCGGATTGCTGCTTCTCCAGGCAAGTATCCAGCTGTTGCATCATCACTTTGACGACTCATTTCATGACAATCAGGATGGTTTCCATTCTCTCAGCACTACAGTAAGCTGTCCGGCAACAGACGCTCATCCGGAATCGCACAATGATTCTCCTGAGATCATCACAACTTCTGCCGGTATTACTGCACCACTTCTCATTATCTGCACAGTTAATCACTCTAATCCTCTCCTCCAGCTAGTAACCAGCGATTCTGTTTCGGGAAAAGGCAGCCGGGCCTCTCCGGTCTGAATACCCAACCATCTATATTTGCCAGTAACAACTATTTAAAAAAACAAATTTACAGGTTGAGAAAAGAAATCAAGGGTTCGAGCGAACAGCCGCTCAGCATTTCAACGATGAAAAGCTTACTGATCTGTTCTTGCAGTTCCTGTAAAGGGAGGTGCCACTGCCAGCTTTATACAAAGTATATCGGTCTGATGTGACATGTCTGGAAAAAAGGTGGGCAATGTCTCCTGACGGCCTGACCGGAGCCTTATCGGTTCCAATATATCCCGATGTTAAATGTCCGATAGCTTTATGACAATTGAATACTCGCTATACCTGATTAAGTAACCAAAACACGAAAAAACGACAGAAAAGGAGATGAAAAATGAAAGGTTTTAAAATTTTACTCATAGCTGCTTTTTTTGCACTGACCACCTCGGTCGTCTCTGGTACGGCCCAAGCCGCACTCGCAGTAAATTTCTCCAGCTACGCTGATGTATACGACGTCAGCCTTGGCTACAACATCGTCGGTTGGCAGTTCACCGCCAATACAGATCTTTATGTCACCAAACTCGGCTATTTCGACCTTGGCTCTGTTGGCGAAGCCCGCAGTGTAGGCCTCTACAATGCTTCTGGCACTCTGCTGGCATCTGCTACTATTGATCCTCTCAATCAGGGTGCGCAATCGGGGTTCTTTCGTATGATTGACCTTGCCACCAAAGCAACTATTGATAAAGGACAACAATACACACTGGTTACCACTCTCGGCAGCACTGGACAATTTACTGCTGATACCACCGGTACATTCGGCGGGACAGGAACGTTCGGTAATCTGACCTTGACTGATTTAGCCTTACTGGGTGACGTGTTTGCCACAGATGCTGCTCTTCCAGCCAATTGGGCTGCAGCTACGGGCGGGGTATATGGCGCTACAACATATGGCGCTTTCGGCCCTAATATGGAAGTCACCGCCACTCCGATCCCGGCAGCCGCCTGGTTGCTCGGTTCCGGTCTGCTAGGCCTGGTTGGTGTCCGTCGTCGCAAAAAGTAATTAAGGTTCACTTTTTCAACTAATAACCAAAAGGAGAAACAATAATGAAAAGAAATCAGAAAATAGCCGCCGCGGCTCTCGCCGTAGCCATGCTGTCAACCGGCAGTGCTTTCGCCGCCGAGCAGTGGATGACCGGCGACTGGCACCAGCATTCCTTTTTCACCGATGGCACCAACTTCATGGGTGACGTTGACATGAACACCCCCTCCAACCCTGTCATCCTCAACGGGCCGAGCGTCACCGACCCTAAGGCAACATTCGGTACGGGTGCCTACAAAGGGGTCATCCCCCAGGGCTTCCGCTACGGCCTCACTTTCCAGGCCAACTCGGAGCATGGCGGTAACCGCGGCTCCCACGACGCCTTCGGCCGTTTCTGGGACGACACGAACTTTTACGCTGCTCCGCCTGCCTCAACCATCCCCCTGCTCGGCACCGTGGCCAATTACAGCAGTGCCTGTTCCTACCTGACGACGGATGCACCCTCCTGCGCCGCAGGCAATCACCAGGTTATGTGGCGCTGGCAGGAGCTGATCGCCGGCAGCACCTTCGGCTCCTACATGACGGCCTTCGACTGGCTCACGACCCTGCGCGGCCAGTACCCTGAAGCCAATGGTAAATACCTCCTGACAGGAATGGAGTGGAACGTACCTGGTCACGAGCATGCCTCCACCGGCTGTCTGGAGAACAATGGCAAATGTATCGCCGAGTTTGAATACCGTTTTGACCAGACAGACACCGATGCCGCTGGCGCAACTTCGACCCAGTCCATCGCTGCCGGCATCAACTGGACCGGCAAGATCCAGACCTCGGCCTATGTTGCTCCAACCTATCCGGATTACTCTGCAACCCTTGGCCTTAAGCCGCTTCATGAGAAGGCCATCGCCGGTCTCAAATGGGCCAACGATAACCACCCGACAACAATGTGGGTCAACCCTGGCCACATCGAGCGCGCCGGTTGCGGTACTGCCAGTGACAGCGGTTACTCTATCGCTGCAATGCGCGATATGAACAATACTGCCCCATCCATATTCTTCGGTTTTGAAGGGATGCCCGGCCACCAGAAAGCATCCAACCGTGGTGAAATCAGCGCTACCTCCTGCGGCGGCGGCACCTACGGCGGCGCAGGCGCCTACATCGCCACTGTCGGCGGCGTTTGGGACAACCTGCTGGCCGATGGCCGCAAGATCTACAACTTCGTCTCTTCCGACTTCCACATGACCCGCGACGACTTCTATCCGGGCGAGTACGCCAAGACCTACATCAAGGCGAAGGATGCTACCAACAAAAACGGCACCTTCACCCAGCAGGACATCCTCAACGGCATGCGTTCAGGTAACTCATACGCGGTTCATGGCGACCTGATCACCGACCTCGACTACACAGTTTCCTGGAAGACCCCGTTCGGCACTAAGACAGTCACCATGGGTGAGACCCTCCCGCTCAAGCAGGGGAACAGCGTAACTGTCAAGATCAAATTCAAGGACGGCGCTACCAACAACAATGGCGATGTTGCCAAGGTTCACCATGTGCAGCTGATCAAGGGAACCATGAACCCGGCAGCAAGAGCCAGCAAGTTCCTGGCTGACGGCGTGACACCTAACGCCGCATTCAACACGGTTAACCCTTCAGCGGCAACGGTTGTCGGCACCTTCGACTCCAACTCCCCTGCCTGGTCCTACGACGCAGTATCCGGCTACACTACTATCACATACAATACGACCGTTCAGAATGACATGTTCTTCCGTATCCGCGGCACCAACCTCGGCTATAGTGTCAGCGATCCTGCCTACGGCACCGATGCCAATGGCAACCCGCTGAAAAACGTTCCCGGCTCCAACACTGTTGCCAAGGCATGGCAGGACCTCTGGTTCTACAGCAACCCGATTTTCGTGAACACCACCGCTCCGACCCAGTTTATTTACACATCTGACTCACACTACGGCATATCCCGGACAGCTATCGCCAGTGGCGCTACTGGGGCCCAACCGGTCAACCAGGCTCTGGTTGCCACCGTTAATGCCCTTCCGGCAATAACCATCCCATGCGACGGCGGTGTTAATGCCTGCGCTAATTCAGTCAACAATATCGATTTCGTCGCAAACACCGGCGACGTCGCCAATCGTCAGGAAACCGGCATTCAGTCTGCTGCCCTTTCCTGGGCTCAGTTTAACACCGACTATATCCTCGGCCTTAAAGTCAAGGACAAGAACGGCGCCAAGTCACCGCTCTACCTGGTTCCGGGTAACCATGACGTCAGCAACGCCATCGGGTACTACAAAGCCATGACCCCGGCATTCGACGCCACTTCCTATGTGAACATCTACAACATGATGATGAAGCCCACCACTGCGCTAACCAACGTCGGCTTCATTGGCGCCACCCCCAATGCCACCACAGCCGCTGCCAGCTATGCCGCTAACAAGGTTTTCTACTCGAAGGACATTGGTGGCGTTCACTTCATTTTCCTCGGTATGTGGCCGGACAGTGCCGCCCGCACATGGATGGACAGCGATCTGAGCACTGTAAGCTCAACTACACCGGTGGTCCTCTTTACCCACGACCAGCCGGACATCGAAACCAAGCATCTGATGAACCCCAATGGAACTCATGATATCAACTCCAGTGCAAAGTTTGAAAACCTTGTGTATGGAGAAGGTGTTGGCGGGTATGCAAGCGTAACTTCGTCAGGTGGCGCCAGCACAGTCGAGCAGGCCGCTTTTGCATCATGGATTAAGAATCGCAAAAACATTGTGGCCTACTTCCATGGTAACTCCAACTGGAACCAGTTCTACACCTTTACCGGCCCGAACAGCGACATCAGCCTGAATACCTTCCGGGTTGATTCTCCAATGAAGGGCGAAGCTTCGAAAACTGATCTTACCAATCTCGGCTCAACTGCCGATCCGAGCCGGCTGTCGTACCAGGTAATCTCTATCGATCCCGCGGCAACCCAGATGACCGTCCGAGAGTACCGTTGGAACAGTAAGATCTGGGGCGACGCCAAGACAGTATCGCTTGCTCCGCGTGCAAACTAAGGTTGTAAGGCAAATGAAATAGTCTTGGATGTGTTATAAAACCCGGACTGGATTCAAATCCGGTCCGGGTTAATTTGCGACCACAATCCGGGTGCCATCTCCAATAACCGTATTTACTGACAAGCTCTTAATATGGTTTGCGTTACTAAGAATTTTCATCTTTGCAACGCAAATGAAATAGTGACCCTATAAATTAGATTGAGCTTGAACAGCAGGAGAGTGGCTCCAGATGTTCTGCTTAATTTAACTGAAAAGGAATTTGTTAATGACTCGTATTTCACTGTTACTGCTTGTTTTACTTTCTCTTGCAACCTCGGCCATGGCGGCATCACCCTCCAGAATAGGCGTTGTTGACCTGCAGCGTGCCGTGTCGGAGAGTACGGAAGGGATCGAAGCCAAATCCTCCCTGCTCAGGAAGACAGAGCAGCTCAATGCCGATCTGAAGGTTTTGCTGGCAGATTTTGAAAAGATGCGAGCTGAAGCTGAAAAAGATGCAGCCGGACTATCTGTTGATGAGCGTTCCGAGCGGGAAAAGGTTCTCCAGAAAAAGAGCAGGGACTTTCAAAGCCGTCAACGGGAAGCCCAGGAAGATCTCAAACAGATAGAAGCCGAATATCTCAGGAAGATTACTGCCAGGCTGGGAACGGTCATGTCGAAGGTAGGTGAGGAAGAGAATTACACCGCCATTCTTGATCGCAGCACCGGTCTCTATTATTTCAGCAGGGAGGCTGATATTACTTCATTGATCGTCAAGCGGGCAAATGAGGAGTACAGCCGGAGTTTAAAAAAATAGTCCGTTTTCAGATTATGTCCGGAATTCCCGATCACATATTACCCAGATGAAAGCCCTCTTCATATAGATGCGGGGCGAAAAGGAGAAATATTATGAAGAAAACTATCGTTACCCTGGTTGCAGTTGCCGCGGCTGTAATCGCAATCCGTAAAATCACAAAGGAAACACCAGAGTTGCAGGTTCCTTACTACTGCATGTGATAGCTGTTCTTAGGAGTTTGCCGGGCTTGGGAAATATCAGATACAATCCAGATCGATACTTCTTTACACTGTTCATTGTTGCACTCTGTCTGGCCCCGGCTTTTCTCCACTCAGCTGCTTCTTCGGCCAAAACTGTAACCAGATATAAAGTCACATCAATGGGGCTCTCAATCGGTGACGTTACTACCACCCAGCGAATAAACCAAGAAAGCGGCGCTGCAAGGGTCAGCTTTGAAACAAGGACTGCGGTCAAGGCATCTTTTCTCTGGATGGGCTATAAACTCTCAACAGTCGAAAAGGGTGAGCTGTTGAACGGTGCCTTGACCAGCTACTCCCGCAAAGGTGAGGAGAACGGTGTCAGCGTTGATGTCGAAGGGCAGTTGGTAAATGATGAATTCCGTTTTGAGCTGCACGATCATGGGGCAAAGCATGTTGTTGTCATACCCCGAAGCAGCTATGACTATACCACCATGGAGTGTCCTGAGGCGCGGATTGATTTTTCGGGAAAGCCACAGATCACCGTGAGGATTCTCGACGTGGAAAAGATGGTTGTGGTGAAGCGAGATTACCGACTGGTCAGCAATTCTCACTATGCCATAGCGGGCAAGGATTACCCCTGCAGGATAGTCGACTTCTCGGATCAGAACAAGAAGGCACGCCGCTGGATAGCATGGGATGGTTCGGCAGTAATAATGTACCGTCAGGACAGCAGGGGTGAGAAGAATTCATACTCGGTTCAGGCCACATCGGTGAATAGGGAAATCTGAAGCGGAATATCAGTCGAACCCCTTATTCAGGGCTTCAGCAGGTACAAATGGACGCAGGTAGCGCTGTACATAATCATCGGCAAGTCCGGCATCAACAATCCCCCGGTTTATCCTGTTAATATACTCCTCGCGGGGTTTCCCCTCCTCGACAACAGGATCGATATAAACCATGCAATCCAGTATTTTCCCTTCAATATTAACCTGAAGAATCTCCTTGTAATAACTGCCACGGGTAACCCCCTCAAAACGGTCAAGATTGAGGAGATCGGATTCAGACAGCTCAAACACAGTTCCCAATAGATAATCAGCTTCAGACTCAACAATGCTGGCGTAGCCGCGGCTGGTTATGATCCAGCGCCACCCATCTATCCGGCCAGTTCCGATTTTTTTGTATTGCGGACACCGACTTTCCATCTGCTGGTTCCAAAGATTTGATCCGTAGGCAAAATAGAGCATGTACTTCTCCCTGATTATATCCGGAGCAGTCGCAGTAATCTGCGACTCCTGCAAGTTGTTTCATAACGTTTACCCGTTTGCCACATCATGGCATGGGAAACAGTGCTATGGAATTATTTACCTTAATAAAGTCCTCTCAAAGGAGTTCCTTCCTGTATGAAAAACTCTGATGCAAAGATATTTCATGCGCTCAGGCATATGGGTGCAATCATGATGTTTAGTATGTTGATTATTACAGGAACCTTTGTTAATCACGTATCAGCCTACTATTACCAGGGTGGAAACTGGGGCGGTGAAAATCTTTTCCTTAATGATGGTGATACTTTGTCGGGAACATTTTCAAACGTTGGGTTGTTTCAGATTAATAATGGTGCAGTTGTAGCTTCTTTAAGTGATCAATTAGGCATATTCGCCGATAGTATATACATTGACGGTACTTTTAAATTCGGGGATCTTACGAATTCACAAGTGCTTACATTGTCATCGTTAGCATCTATCGCCCTAAATTCCAATTCTGTTATTAACGTAAATAATGGAGTTATTAACCTGACCGCTGGGACTTCAATAACATCAAACGGGAGTATGACTGCGGGCAGTGGTGTATTAACAGCAGGAAGTGGAATATTAACAGGCAACTTAACATTAACAATAGGAAATAGAGATGTCACACTCCCTCCAGGGACTGAAACGATAAGAATTTCTGATGGAGGAATTACGACAGTTGGCGGAGGTGACATTTCTCTGGCAACACCAATACCACCAGCCATGCCATTGTTTGGTTCCGGTTTAGCAGCACTTGGGTTACTGCGCCGGAGAATGAAAACGGCAATTTAATGCTCCTTGCAGATTTATCAGCTTGATCGCCATGATCGGTGCTAAGGCAGATAGCCGTCATTACGCGAGTGTGGAAGCCTGTCAAACGATTGCAGACAGGGCAATCCGGCATTACCCCGCCATATTCTTTTCTAAACGGTAATCGATTCGCCTCAAGCCTGTAACAATTCAATGCTACTTTCCCAAAGCTTAATGGACACTCTCATTTTCTCGAACAACTATAGCTCTATAGTTTGACCCGTAGGCTGGCAACTGATTCAGGTACGATGTTTCTCCTGATTTGGAATTTCTCTGACTGGAAAGAGCTTAATTTGATCCTGTCCAAAAAACTCAAATATGCCGGTCTGATAGTGCTCTTGCTACTGGTAGCGGGGATAGTCGGACATTATTTCGCCATGGGCTATCTGTACGATTTCGATGTCGCTGCAGATTACCGGTACAATTTCATTAACAACAAAAATGTAATGAATAGCCTGCCGGTCAAGGTGGACAAAGACCATTTCATTTTGCCAAAAATCAGTGATGACTGGGATACCGGGCTGTTAAGGGTAGATATTAAATCATCTTTCTTCGGGAAAGTATTTGCCCCATATATTGAGGTGTCCTGCCAGGGCAAGCAGTATAATCAGTATTTCGAATATGGCGCAAAAGGGACCAGATACATAAATATCAGCCACCTGAGTCATGCTGCTTCATCAAGGATTGCACTTAAAGGGCACCATCTCTCCTGGGATGTTCAGGACAGCCAGTTTTTCTTGTTCAAAAATCCGAAAATTGCGGACAAAAAAATACTTGTCATTGCGCCTCACCCTGACGATGCAGAAATAGCGGCATTCGGGCTATACAGCTACAAAAATTCATATGTCCTCACGGTTACCGATGGAAGCACCGGGGCGGCGAAGTATGAAAAATATTTCTACGGTACTGACAAGGAGTCGTCCTATGGCATGGTCGCAAAGCTGCGGGTTATCGACAGCTTGACTGTTCCTGTAATGGGGGGAGTAGCCCAACAAAACTGCTATAACCTCGCATATTTTGCTGAGACATTGAAAACAATGAACAGCGCTCCAGTTGTGGATGTCAAGAATAAGTACTCTGGACAGCTTGACAATATGCCTCTCAGGAAGCTGAACATCCCGTCGCTACCCCATGATTCGAGGCCTAACTGGCAGAGTCTTGTATCTGACCTAGTTTATGTCCTGAATGTTATCAAGCCGGATATCATTGTTACTCCCCATCCTCTTCTGGACTCAAATCTGGATCATCAGTTTTCGACACATGCTGTTTTTGAGGCTATGAAGAAAGCGAAGCTTTCAAGTGATGGCAAACTATATCTCTATAGTAATCATTATATCCTCGGCAGAAGCTGTCAATCCGGGCCTCAGGGGAGTATGACTTCGCTGCCGCCCCTCTTTTCGGATATAAAATTCAGCTCAATATATTCCTATGAAATACCTCAAAATGTCCTCACTGAAAAAACATTTGCGCTGGATGCCATGCATGATCTGAGGCCGCTCCCATACCGGATCAACATATCGACAGCAGCCTTCATCTCTAACACGTTCCATGCGTTGGTTGATTACCTGCGAAACGGAACTGAGTTTGATCTGAGCTATTACAGGAAAGCGCTCAAGGCAAACGAACTGTTTTATGTTTATCCTTTCATGGATGCGGCTGAGATAGGTTCTGCAAAAATGCAGAGTGACAGGCTGCAATGAAGATCCTCTGCCTCATGACCGATGCATTCGGTGGCCATGGCGGGATATCCAAATTCAACCGTGATCTTTTGACAGCGCTCTGTTCACACCCTGATGTTGATGAAGTGGTGGCGGTGCCGCGTCTTATGCCTAATCTTCCCGGTGATCTTCCCGCAAAATTGACATATCTGACCGGAGGGTTGAACAGCAAAGCAGGATTTGTCGGTGAAGTATTGCGTTTAAACAGTAAACGCAAACACTTTGACCTGATAATCTGCGGTCATATAAATTTAACGCCGCTATCTTTCTTCTGTAGCATTTTCAGCGGCGCTCCACTGGCTCTGATTATTCATGGTATTGATGCCTGGCAACCTACGGGCAGCAGCATAGTCAATCTAGTTGTCAAGAGGGTGAATCTTCTCATCTCTGTCAGCGAATACACAAAAGAGCGTTTTCTTGGCTGGGCCGGTCTGAAAGATGGCAGATGTGTAATCCTGCCAAACAGCATTGACCTTGCAAGGTTCTCTCCTGGCCGGAAGAGTCAGGCTCTGCTGGATCGCTATGGCCTTGATGACCGAATAGTTCTTTTGACTCTTGGCAGGCTCGACTCCAGAGAGCGGGCCAAAGGCTTTGACGAGGTTCTGGAGATATTGCCTGAGCTGGCTGAAGAGATCCCGAACATCATATACCTGATTGCCGGTGACGGCAGGGACAGGGCCCGCCTCGAACAGAAGGTAAAAGCGTTGCAGGTCGAGGCAATGGTTGTTTTCACCGGCTTCGTCTCTGAGGAGGAGAAAACGGATCATTATCGGCTTGCAGACGCATACGTTATGCCGAGCAGGGGCGAAGGGTTCGGCATTGTACTTCTTGAAGCGATGGCCTGCGGCATCCCGACTGTTGCCAGCGTCGCAGATGGCAGCAGAGAGGCATTGCGGGATGGTTTCCTCGGAACACTGGTTGATCCGGATAAGCCGGAAGAGATCATTGCCGGTATCAAAAAAGCTCTGAAAACTGGGCGAGCGGTGCCGGAAGGGCTGGATTATTTTTCAGAGGCAAATTTTAAATCCCGAATCAATAGGGTAGTCGACTCCTTGTCAAAAGGAGGCGACTAAATGGCGATTGCATCAGGCAGACGAAGATTGATGACTGATGGCGCCTGGGTTTCGTTCGGACAGATAGGCTCGGCACTGGGTGCACTCGCAGGTGTTCGTCTCCTTACCGAGTATATTACTCCGGCGGTATTCGGCGCTACTACGCTGATAATCGGTATCACGGCGCTTGCTTTGGGGACTCTGGTATCACCTGTCATGCAGGCATCCCTGAAGTATTATCCTGAGTATTCGGGGGAACGGGAAGCTGAACTGAGAGCGTCTCTACGGAGTATCTTGTTCAGACGTGTCGGCACTGTTGCCGCAGTAATAACTGTTGTGACCCTTTTAATAAGCATGTTCAGCAGGCTCGACCCTTACTTGATACTTATCTGCGTGCTCCTTTTGATCCTCGATAGTATGCGCAGCTATCAAACGACGCTGCTTAACGCAGCCAGAAAACATGCAGCGTTCGCAATGATATCGATCGGCGAGGCCTGGGGCAGACCATTACTGGCGGTGCTTGCCGTGCAATCCATGGGGGCAGATTTCAAAACCATTCTCATGGCCTACGTCGCTACCACGGCAGGTATACTGCTACTCTTCTACGTTTTTGTCAGGCAGAAAGACCCTTCGATGGCGCTGCCAAGTGAACCTGAAAAGGAGACATTGCAGCACTCGATCAGGCAGTTTGCTTTGCCTCTTGTCCCAATGTCGGCACTGGGCTGGATGAATGGCATCGGAGACAGATACCTGATTGGTGCGCTTCTCGGTCTGGAACAGGCCGGAATTTATGCTGCTGTGTATGGTTTGATGAGCAGACCGTTTCAGATGGTCTCCGGCATTGTCGAACTGACGCTGCGGCCGCTTTACAATCAACTAGTTGCCGATGGCAGGGAGAGTGCTGCCCATGGTCTATTGCTTAAATGGCTCTCTGCAGTGGCGCTTCTGACTGGCGCGGGATTTGTCGGCATTGCACTGTTTGAACGTGAGATAATTTCACTGCTTCTTGCCGATAAGTATCGGAGCGGCCTGTCGCTTATGCTCTGGATTGCAGGGGGGTATCTACTTCTTGCATTGAGCGATGTTTTTGTAAAAGTCTGCTACGCATACGGTTATACAAGACGGATTCTTGGCATACAGATAGTTGGGGCTCTACTCAGCATTGTTTCGGCATATGCCGGGATAAAGCTGTTCGGACTAGTCGGAGCAGCAATGGCAGTTCCGGTATATTTCGGGGCAATGCTAATCATCACCTTTGTTGCATCAACAGTTAATGTCAAGAGGCGACATTTGCCAGAGCTTGATTGCCAGCTAATCACGGAGAAATCTTGAATCAGAAAAATGCAATGTCAAGCGTCGCCATGGTACTTGGAATTTTACTCGGGATTTTCCTGATCATGGCAGAACCCTCCGGAGCAGAAACCTATTACGTGGACAGTTCCGCCGGAAAGGATGCAAACCCTGGCACCAGTGAGGCTTTCCCATGGAAAACCATTAGTCGTGTCAACATGAAGCGCTTTGCTGCCGGTGACACCATCCTTTTCAAACGGAGCAGCGAGTGGTTCGACGTCATGATTAACGTTGAAGCGCCTGATCTTACCTTCGGTGCTTACGGTACTGGAGAGGCTCCACGGCTTGTTGGCAGTGTTATTGTAAAATTCGACGAATTCAAAAGTCACGGCAAAGGAGTTTACTACACATTTTTCCCAAGACCACTGACCCGTAAGGATTGGACAAACTGGGAAGTCCAATTGGTCATGGAGACGGGTAACAGGTTTTACAGGAGAGTTGATTCCCTTGACCGATTAACCGACAAAGGACAGTTCTACTACAACAAGCACTCCCAGAACCTTTATGTAAAGCCGCTTGATCCTGCAGTGTCTTCAAAAACCTTTTTTGTCGGGCGGCAGGAAAATGTTTTCGAGATCAGATGTTCGCAGATAAACAACCTGACTATCCGCGACCTTGAGATATCATTGGCAAACCGGTATGGAATCGGTCCGTTGTGGCAAGGTGACAAGGCAACCCAGGGGAGTGTGCTGATAGAAAACAATACCTTTATAGGCAATGCCTTTTCGGCAGTCTGCCTGTCCGGCGCCATGAGTTATGACAGGATCGATATTCGCAATAACATAATAAGGATGAGTGGTGCCGAAGGGATTTATATCGGTCGGAACGCGGCACGAACTGCCGTGGAAATCACCGGCAACATTGTCGGCGATCCGGCCGATCCGGATTTCGGCTGGCGTGGTGAAGGGCCGGAGTCGGCATTTAATGGTGATGGAATCGAAGTCAAGACCGGAAATGCTGGTGTCCTTATTGCCGGAAATACCTTGCGAAACCTCGGCTACAGTGGCTGCGGAATCTGTACCGGATCAACGTCCGCTTTGATAACCGACAATCTGATTCAAGGGGTAAGTTTGCCGGGTAGTAAGTGGACAAATCCATCTGCCGGAATATTTGTTGATATGGATGACGCCATCGGAACGCCAGTAATAAGGCGCAACCGGATATTCCTTTCTGCCGCTGCGGGGATTCATGTGAGGGGGAACGCAGTATTGCATCCGCCCCTTGTTATCGAAGAAAACGAGATAGAACTGACGCCGGAAAATCAGAATGCCCAGATCATCTTTTCGGTACTGAACTCCCGTAATGTAAAGATAACAGGGAACAAGTGCCGTGGGGGGGCTTACGGTCTTGCCTTTGTTCCTGCGGATGATCCGCCTGTTGGCTATGTAGTCAAGGGGAACGATTTTTTAAAGACTTCAAAAAGCATCTTCTATTTTGCACAACCTTCCCCAGCCCAGCTGAAAGGATTGACAATGAAGTCTAACTCGATTTGCAAGACTTCTCCGATGATTATCGAGTGGAAGAGCAGCCCCGCAATTAGCACCATACCTGCGGCGAAGAGGCTGTTTGGTCCGGAAAGTATTCAGGGTATATCCTGTCCATAGTAAGAAAACAGAGCTAAAGAAGTTTTCGGCATTTTCAGGTTTTATGGGGTTAAACATGAATCAGGTAACTAAAATAATGAGTGCTTATCCGGATTTTTCTCCAGAAGCTGAGAAACTGCCTAAATCGGTATTGTTTGGCCGCTTGGGCACTTACTGCATGGCGAATCTGCTATTCATGGTTCTATTGCTTATTTTCAGGGCGTTCAGCGTTCAAAATGGCCATGATCCGCTGCCATATCTTTTTCTGTTATTTGCCCTCTGCAGCTACCCTCTTGTCATGGTAAAGGAGCCTACCGGTCGCTTTTGCCTTCTTGTTATTGCCGGGCCGCTAATGTTTCTCTTTTTCGGTTTCAATGATCTGCTGTCATATTTTATGGAGCTGAAGGGCCGGTATTTGAGCCCGGCGGAAGATCTCATGACGAGTGCAGAGATGGTGATTCTCTCAGGCATTTCATCGTTGTTTATCGGTTACGCACTGGCCATCTTGGGAATCAAGCAAAAAGGTCGTCCAGCATTCAGTTCGGACTGGAAAACCTGGCAGATTATTACTATCGGTCTGATATGCACGGTTGTTGGCGTATATGCAACCTGGATAGCTCAAATATCGGTCGATCTGAATCAGAAGTTTTTGGTCGAAAGCCAGATAGATGCGGGGTTTATGATTTTAGGACGCATGGTTGAGCCGGTCGGAGCGGTGCTCCTATCGTACGCTTATATGAAGAGTAAAAACTTTAAATTGCTCTTGCTCATTCTTGTGATTGCGGCTGTAAAGCTGCCGATAGGCATTATCCTTAATTCAAAAGAGATCGGTATATCGTTTGCTGCCATCTTTATTATGACCCACTGGATCTACACAGGGAGGATCCCTTATCGCTGGGTGATTATTTTATCGGTAGTTATTGTTGTCTATTTTCCGATTTCGTATGCTTACAGGGCTTCACTCGGCGCAAGCAATATGACGGTATCGAAATCTATGGATGATATTGACCAGCTATTTGTTAAGGCCGAGAAGTATAAGAAAAAGGATGAAACTGCTTCGGGCATCAAAAAGTTCGCTTCGCGAAATGATTACAAATCCATGATTGATCTGATCGTTAACAGAGTCGGCAGAACCGTCCGTTTTCAGGGGGGCCATACCCTGGCAGAACTCCCCTATGCTTTTGTCCCCAGACTTGTATACCCAGGTAAGCCGGCAGTCAGTACCGGTCAGCTTTTCAATCGCGAGTTTCATGTTTCTCTGGATCGAAACTCCTATGTTTCGGCCTCGTTTCTCGGTGAGTTTTATTGGAACTTCGGCTGGGCAGGAACCCTTCTCGGCATGTTTTGCATGGGATTTTTCTGGGGGGTAATCGGACGGGTGGCAAATATCCGTGATCATGCTTCAGTTGCAAAAATGTTGATTCTGATAAGCGCCATATATCTGCTCATAGTGAGATTCGAGACTGGTATCGCACAGCAGACAGTCCAGTTCCTGCGGTCATTGTTAATAATTTATCTACTTGACGTTCTGCTGAGGATATTCCGTGGGGGCGGGGCAACTTATGACACACCTGAAGTGCCTGAATCAGCGGAAATGAATCCGACCAAAGCTTCGTGATTTATGAGCTTATACATGTCTGATCGTATCCGTGTAGCGATAGTTGTTTCGCATCCGATTCAGCACTTTGTCCATCTGTATCGTGCTCTGGCAAAAGTGCCGACAATCGATTTGCTGGTGATTTTCGCAGCAGATATAGGAGTCCGGAAATATTTCGATAAGGATATGAATGTAGAAATAGCGTGGGAGACCGATCTGCTTTCCGGATACAATTCGGTGTTCCTGCCCGAATCATCTTCAATTCAGAGAACCGGATTCTGGACACTGAACAATCCAAGCATTGCAGCAGCTCTTGGAACATTCCGCCCGGACGTGGTGCAGTTGCACGGTTATGGCCATGTTACGGTATTTCGGGCGCTACTCTGGAGCAAATTATACGGGGTGCCGCTTCTGCTCTGGTCGGACAGCTCGCTTCTTTTTCAAAGAAGTCTGTTTAAAAGAGTGGCAAAGAAAATAGTCATCACCCTGCTGATGAGTCTTTTCAACGGTGTCCTGACAACAGGCAGCAACAATGCAGCCTATTACTTGAACTATGGTGTTCCGCGCCGGAAGCTATTCAGATGCCCATTCACGGTTGACGAAACACATTTTGCCATGGCAAGGGCATCAATCGGCACAAAACGGATCAAGATGAGGAGAACTTACGGGGTTCCGGAGAATGCGTTCCTTGTTCTGTTTGTCGGCAAGCTAATGCCCCTGAAGAGACCGCAGGATGTTTTGCACGCACTGTTGAAAACGACCAGTCGCAGTTCAGAATGGTCGAACCTGACTGTTTTTTTCGCAGGTGACGGCAGACTTAAAGCGGATTTGGAAGAATATTCAGTAAACAATAACCTTCAGGCCATTTTTGGTGGATTTATCAATGTGAATATTCTCCCGTATATTTACGCCATGGCTGATCTCCTTGTTTTTCCTTCCGACAGGGAGGCATATGGTCTGTCCGCCAGGGAGGCTATATGTTTGGGGCTGCCATTGATAGTCAGTGACCAGATCGGGTGCATCGGAGCTGATGATGCTGCCCGACCGCAGGAAAACGCCATTGTTTATCCTGCTGGGGATGTGGATGCCCTGTCAGAGGCTATTGAACTGTTAGCAATAGATGCAGGTCTGCTCCGGAGTATGGGAGCTGCATCACTGCGCATCGCTGAGGAGCTGAATGTGGATTCGAGTGTTAACGGTTTTCTTGATGCAGTCAGGACGGTGGTATGACAAAAGGCAAAGCAACATCCCCGCCATGCATTGTAGTCTGCGGTAACTACAATTATGTCTCAACTACTTTGGGGCTGGCAAACGGATTCAAGTCGATCGGCTGGGAGGTGCATAGGGTTGATCTGGGGAGCTTTTCGCCGAAATCCCGTTCTTTGACCGACAGGATTGTTGGCCGTTTGTTCCAGAATGTTATGATCAGGAAATATAACAGGGCTATTCTGGAGTGCGTCCTGACCCTAAAACCGGCCGCTTTTCTCATGATCAAAGGGACAAATGTTTCGCAGGAAACGATAGATGAAATTCGCAGGGCAGGTACGCTTGTCATTAACTACTACCCGGATCTGCATTTCAGCTACAAGGGGGTAGATGAAGCAGAATTTGCAAGCTGTGACCGCTTCTACACCACAAAATCCTTTCAGGTAGATTATCTGGAGAAACTGATTGGAACCGGCCGGGTGGAGTTCCTGAACCATGGCTATCTGCCCGGTTTTCACGCCCCTCCGGAGATCCTTGAGAGTGGTGGAAAGCACTCTGTGGACATTCTTTATATCGGTAATCATTCCGAGGAGAAGGAGTCATGGCTGCTGTCGATCAAACAGAGCTTTCCTGATGCGATACTGAAGATTTACGGGAACCGTTGGCAAAATGTCAAATCAAAAAATATTCTTGGGGCATCAATAGGCGAAGGGCCTTTGTATGGTGCCGATTATGCTGCTGCAATAAATAGCGCTAAAATCAATCTCGGGATACATATGGGGAGGCATGAAGAGTCCGGATGGAGTGATCTGGTGTCGACCAGAACGTTCGAGATCCCAGCCTGTAAAGGATTCATGCTTCATATTGATAACGATGACGTAAGGCAACTCTTTACACCGGGAGTCGAAATTGACGTATTCAGAAATATGGACGAGTTGAAAAACAAAATCGACTTTTATCTGTCCCGTGACGAAATGCGCCATGAAATGCTGGAAAGGGCTTATGAGCGCTGTGTACCTGCTTACAGCTACGATGCGAGAGCACGAGTAATTGCTGACTGGATTCTGTCACAGCAAAATTGACTCTGAAAGATTTTACCAACTAACCCAGGATCAAACAGGGGCCAACCATGAATGCGCTTAGAAAAATTCGTAATAATCTCTTTTCAGCACATGCAGTTTCTGTACTTACTCCGGTGCAATACTCAAAGTATCTTCTGAAATTTGTAGAAAATATCCCGGAGATTTTTAGTATCGGTGATCTGCGCCCATTGGACAAGGCCATGGGGGCAAGTGTAAAGCAGTTTCATTACCGTGGTTCAACATTTAATTTTGATTGTAATTATTGCGATGAACTGCTCAGAGAGAACTCATTCAGCTTTGGTATTGCACGGGAGATTTATATAAGGGATTGCTATTTCAAATGGCTCCCGCCTTCTGTTTACGATAATGCAAAAACCGTAATTGATCTTGGGGCAAATCGTGGTGCATTTTCGGCACTAATGACCACTAGAGCCAGGTTTATTCTCAGTGTGGAGTGTCAGGAAAAGTACCTTCCAGCAATTAAACATAATATGAGTGCTAATGATTTTACTAAGTATGCTGTCGAAGCTGCATTTGTTGGAACAGGGGGGGCGGTCAGTGAGTCAGGCTCACCCAGTCTTACTTTGGACGAGCTGTTTCAGAGGCACAATATCGAAACAGTAGATATGATGAAACTCGATATTGAAGGGAGTGAGTTTGCACTCTTTGCATCTCCGGACTGGCTCCAACGTGTAAATGCGCTCTCAATGGAGGTGCACCCATCCCATGGTAATCCTGGTGATATTTTAATGACCCTAGCCCAAAATGGCTTTTCATACGAGATAGCAGATGAAAATTTGCAGCAGCTTAGCAGACCTGATCGTGCAAGCTTTATTTATGCCTGGAAAACTGCCTGATCGTTTGCCCGGCCAGCGCTCTTGAGTGCCATAATCAGAATAGTCGCTAGAGGACAATATGAACGTATTTCTAACCATCGCCGGGATTGAGCCGGAAGCGGGGGGGCCGTCCCGCTCTGTGCCATGCCTTGCCCATCATCTCGCGCTTATGGGTGCGGAAGTGCGCTTGAAGTCCATAGGTAACGATGCGGTCTGTAAAGATAACCTCTCTTATGGCCTTGATCTCTATATGTTCGACCGGTCATTCATGGGCAGGATGAATGCTATCGACAGAATGGTGAGGGATCTCACCGCAGAAGTTTGCGAACAGGCCGGGAGG
This sequence comes from Geobacteraceae bacterium, assembly GCA_013377075.1. Classification (GTDB taxonomy): domain Bacteria; phylum Desulfobacterota; class Desulfuromonadia; order Geobacterales; family DSM-12255; genus VEOV01. Next base: position 43,050 of record JACABD010000014.1, read on the forward strand.
TCAGTCGTCCACGACCAGGGGATCTGGTTGATGAACAATCATGCGGCTGTTGCCGCGGCCAGAAAAAGCGGGACCCCTTTGATTATAAGCCCCAGGGGCATGCTTGAGCCCTGGTCAATGAACAATAACGCTCTCAAAAAAAAGGTTGCCTGGCAGCTATATCAGCGGTGCGATCTGGAATCCTCAAGCCTGATCCATGTAACATCGCAACAGGAAGCAGACAATGTACAAAAATTGTGTCGCAAGCCGGTGGCAATCATTCCTAACGGAGTAGATGTCCCTGTGTGGCGGGAGCGAGATTCGTCCAGCAGTGGCAGGAAAACCATACTGTTTCTTTCGCGGATTCATCCGAAAAAAGGTCTGCTCAATCTTGTAAGCGCCTGGCAGAAGATAAAAAAAACCGGCTGGAAGATTGTAATTGCCGGTCCGGATGAGTCAAATCATCGGCAGGAAGTCGAAGAGGCCATCCGGGAGGCTGAACTCCAGGAATATTTCGAATTTACCGGCCCGGTCGACGATGTTGCAAAATGGGATCTGTATTTTCAATCCGATCTGTTTGTGTTGCCGACCTATTCCGAGAATTTCGGTATTGTTGTGGCTGAAGCCCTTGCCTGTGGCGTGCCGGTAATAACGACTACCGGCACTCCCTGGAAGAGTCTGCACACGCACAAATGTGGTTGGTGGGTTGATGTCGGTGTGCAATCGCTTGCAGACGCATTGGCCAGTGCTCTGGCCTGTCCGGATTCAGAGCGGCGTGACATGGGAGTGCGGGGCAGGGAAATGGTTGAGAGCTCATACGGGTGGAGCAAAATTGCCGGTGAAATGCTGTCGGCGTATGAATGGGTTTTACATGGTGGCTCTCCTCCACCATGTGTGAGAATTTACTGATGGAATCAGGCAAACTGGACATTTCGGGAAACCGGCAGGCGGCAAAATATTCAAATAGAGAACAGATTCTCCGTGTCTTATGGGGTTTCGCAAAGCCACTGTTCCATTTCAGCCCAAGAATTTTTTTCACTTGGAGATCGTTTCTGTTGCGACTTTTTGGCGCCAGGGTTGGAAGGTCAGTTCATATCTATAACTCTGCTACTGTGTATATGCCCTGGAACTTGGAAATAGGTGACTGGTCAAGTGTCGGAGAGCATGCATATATTTACAATCTCGGGAAAATTTCGATTGGTTCAAGGACAACAATCTCGCAGCGCGCACATCTTTGCGCCGGCACCCATGATTATACCAGCCCAGAGTTGCCTTTGCTGAAACCGCATATAGTCATTGGTAATCAGGCATGGATCTGTGCGGATGCTTTCGTCGGGCCTGGTGTTACTATTGGTGAAGGTGCAATTATCGCAGCCCGGGCAGTTGCGGTGAAAAATGTTCCCCCCTGGGCGATTGTCGCAGGGAATCCAGCCCAATTTATAAAGATGAGAGTGCTGAAAACCGGTCAGGCCTGACCATTCCACTACCACTGCTAAACCCTCTTGAATAATTCCTGAATAGTCCAGCAAATATTAACGTGTCTGCCTTAAAGATGTAACATTCATCGTGTATTTCAATTGATAAGAGGATGCATCTTTCCGCAAAGAGATGCTGATACCTGCCTTTTACTGCCATCTTTGAATCATTTAGTTGTCATGGAATCATCTAACAACAGGAAAGAATGATGAATGTTTCGGTATTAATTCTGACCTTGAACGAAGAGATGAACCTCCCTCGCTGTCTTGCCTCACTGAAATGGTGTGACGACATTGTTGTTCTTGACTCGCAAAGTACTGACCAAACAGCAGTTATCGCCAGAGAACATGGTGCCCGTGTAGTTGAACGTCAGTTTGACAACTATGCGAATCAGCGAAATTTCGGGCTTGAAAAGATTGCCTACGCTCATCCCTGGCTTTTATTTGTGGATGCCGATGAAGTCGTGACCCCTGAGCTGGCAGCGGAGATTGAAGAGGTGCTTGGCAATGCGGATTCAGGGATATGCATGTATCGCATTCGCCGGAAAGATTATCTGCTGGGGCAGTGGATCAGGCGTAGTAGCGGCTACCCGACCTGGTTCGGGCGACTGGTGAGAATAGGTCGTGTCCGGGTGGAAAGGGAGATCAACGAGGAGTATGTCACGGATGGCAGTGTGCAGTTGTTGAAGGAACATCTGCTCCACTATCCGTTTAACAAGGGATTTCACGCCTGGTTCGAAAAGCATAACAGATATTCAAGTATGGAAAGTGAATGTTTGGCGAAAAGAGATCTCGAAACGATTTCAATAATGGAGTTGTTGAGCTCAGATCCTGTCCGCAGCAGAAAGGTTCTAAAGTCGATTGTATATCGGATGCCGGGACGTCCGTTTTTGATGTTCTGTGGGCTATATCTGATTCGCGGCGGTTTTCTTGACGGCAGGGCAGGGTTGATGTTTTGCCTTCTGCGGTCATTTTACGAGTTAATGATTAATTGCAAAGCGCTCGAGGCAGAGCTGAGAAAACAGTTTCTGCCCGTTTGAGCCGGGGGGTATCGAGTCAAATGGCAAATTCAATCTCTCTCATTACAGCAACCTTCAACAGCGCCACGACTCTGCGGCTGTGCCTGAGCAGTGTCAGTTCACAGCGGGTCGTTCCGGAGCACATCATCATTGATGGTGCTTCAACCGATGAAACAGTCGGAATCGCCAGGTCCTTCCCCCATGTTTCAACTATCATTTCCGAACCTGATAATGGCATTTACGATGCCATGAACAAGGGGATTGCCACGTCCAGCGGCGATATTATCGGCATCCTGAATTCTGATGACTTCTATGCAAATCCGGACGTTCTGGCATCAGTTGCCCGGATTTTTGAGAATAAATCCATTGATTCCTGCTATGGCGATCTGGCTTATGTCGATTCAGTTGATACCGGCAGGATAACCCGTTACTGGAAATCTGGCCCATTTAATTATCGAAACTTTTTTTGGGGCTGGATGCCACCACACCCTACATTTTTTGTGCGGAGATCAGTTTATGAAAAGCATGGCATGTTCAAACTGAATTTCGGTTCAGCTTCGGATTATGAATTGATGCTACGGCTCCTGGTTAAACACAGAATCACATCAACTTACATTCCTGAGACCATGGTTAGGATGCGTGCAGGTGGTGTGAGTAATTTCTCCATAATAAACAGGCTGAAAGCAAATCGAATGGATCGTAGTGCCTGGCAGGAAAACGGGTTGCGACCTTACCCCTGGACTACCTATCTTAAGCCGGTCTCCAAGATCAGCCAGTTTATTATGAAAGGGTAAGTGAACAATAACAGATGCAGCATTGCAATCGTAAAGGACTGAATTTATGAGCCTCGTACTGATGGCAGAACAGTTTTTTTGTCAAGTGTTAATGTTGCAATTCGCAAAGGATTTTTGATGCGCAAAGAAGTCTCCTTGCCGCTAATCGTCGGTATCCTGCTTTTCATGGGACTGGCAGCAATAATGTACCAGAGTACCTTCTCATACCTGTTAGGGAAATGGGGGGTGGACGACTTCACCTACAGCTATTTTATCCCCATGGTAGTTGCCTATCTGATCTGGGAGAAGCGCACAGAGTTTGCCGCGGAGCCGATATGCCGTGACTGGGCCGGGTTATTGCCAGTGACGATTGGAATCCTGTTTTTCTGGATCGGAGAGCTGGGGGGCGAGTTCACAATAATGTTCATCTCACTCTGGCTGCTGGGGTTCGGGGCACTCTGGTCGAGTCTTGGCTGGCGAAAACTTCGTGTGATTCTCTTCCCGGTCATGCTTGTCCTGGCAATGATCCCGCCGCCAATGATCTTCTACAACGGGCTGACGCTGCGCCTCAAGCTGATTTCATCGCAGATCGGCGTGCTAATGCTCCAGCTATGCGGACTTACTGCTTATCGCGAAGGGAATATCATAGACCTTGGTTTCACAAAGCTTCAGGTGGTGGATGCCTGTAGTGGCCTGCGCTATTTCTTTCCGCTTATCGTCTTGGGTATTCTTCTCGCCTACTTTTTCAAGGGAGCATTGTGGAAGAAAATCGTGATTGTCCTTTCGGCTGTGCCGATATCGATTGTTACCAACAGCATGCGGATTGCATCGGTCGGCATACTCTACCAGTACATGGGGCCAGCGGCAGCTGAAGGTTTTTTCCACGATTTTTCAGGCTGGTTTATCTTTATGTTAAGCCTTGGAATATTGCTTCTGGAGATGGCTCTGCTCAAGCGGATACTCCCTGGCAGGAACAGGCTGGATCAACCGGAATTGGTTCAAGTAATCCGATTTGAGCCGTCCACTCCAAGACAGACTTCAATCAGCGGGTTAACCCGCATCGTTTCGCCACAATTTCTTGTCATACTGCTTCTTATGGCCGCCAGCGCAGCGTCAGCCCAGGGGGTTTCCGACAGGCACAGAACTGCCATGCAAAAGCCTTTTTCTATTTTTCCGGACGCGATCGGGAGCTGGAGTGGCAAAAAACAGACAATGGGAAAAATGTCTCTTGATGCGCTGGAACTCAATGATTACCTGCTTGCAGACTTTCGCAACAGCCGGGGCGAACTTGTAAATTGTTATGTCGCTTTCAGCGATTATCAGTCAAAAGGCAAGGCAAGTCACTCACCGGCATCCTGCTTGCCAGGAAGTGGTTGGGAACTCAGAAGCCCGGAGAAAATTCCGGTCGTCGACGCCAGCGGGCGTTCAATAACCGTCAATAGGGCCATGATGGTCATGGGCAATGAGCGTCGACTCACATACTACTGGTTTGACCAGCGCGGTCGAATTCTGACAGATCTCTTCCAGATCAAACTCTATAATTTCGTTGATTCGATTGCTCTGAACCGGACCGACGGTGCTCTGGTTCGGCTCATTACCCCGCTTGGGGAAAACGAGCCTGCGGCGGCAGCGGATGAAAGATTAAAGGAATTTTTCCAGCAGTTTAATACGACGCTTGGCCGTTTTCTGCCACCTGCTGCCAGGACATGACGAGGCAGAATCCTCTAAAAATATCTCCCACACGAAAGGAAAATTACAGATGTCCCAAAATGACCCTACGATCAGTTTCAAGTATATCTTCAAGTATGATTACAACCCGGTTTACATCAATGGCGCCCAAGGGGGCATATCTCCACGAGGTGAGATAATAGCCAATTTCTATCTGGAGCGTCAACCGCTTCCCAATGAAATTACCCATGCGGTCAATCCAGACGGCTCCATTGGTTCGAACGTAATTGCAACAGATCCGGAAAATCTTAACAGCCTCATAATCCGCTATGTTTCCAGTGGGGTAGTCCTTAATTATCAGAATGCCAGGTCTCTTCACAGCTGGCTTGGTGACAAGATAGCGGAGCTGGAAAAAATTATCCGCGTAGATGATCTGTCTTCAGGCGGAGAGCTGAACAACCGTCAATGATTTTTCTGTCAACACTGCTTCTGGCAGTAATGATTACCATAGGCATGACCCCGCTGCTCAGCACTCTGGCGATTCGTCATAATCTGGTAGATCTGCCGGATCCCCGCAAAATCCACTCCAGACCCATTCCGCGCATCGGTGGTATTGCCATGGCCTGTGGCGCATTTGTCCCGCTGCTATACTGGTACCATTCAGACAGGTTCGTCATGGCGTTTCTTGCGGGTGCAGCAGTACTGGTTTTTTTCGGTCTGCTCGACGATATGCTGGATCTACCTCCCAAAACCAAGTTCATCGGACAGATCCTAGCCGCAATAATAGTTATCGTCGTAGGAGATGTGCAGATCAGTTCTTTGGGGATGCTTCTTCCTGATGGGGTGCATCTTCCTGTGCCTGTTGCATTCATATTCACTTTGGTGGCAATTGTCGGAGCAACCAATGCGATCAATCTGTCAGACGGGCTTGATGGCCTTGCCGGAGGGATATGCCTGCTCATATTTTCTGCAATCGGCTATCTGGCTTACCTTGAAGAGAGTCCGGAAATCGGCCTGATTTCTCTGGCTCTTCTCGGGGTTCTTTTCGGTTTTCTCCGTTTTAATACCCATCCTGCCTCAATCTTCATGGGAGATGCAGGCAGTCAGTTCCTGGGCTTTTCTGCTGCAACCCTGTCAATAGCTCTTACTCAGTCAAGACCGACGCTGAGCCCGATACTGCCTCTGATCCTGCTCGGTTTTCCCATACTTGACACTCTCACTGTCATGGTGACCCGGATTTCCCATAACAGATCTCCGTTTTCTGCCGATAAAAACCATTTTCACCATCATCTGCTCGGCCTGGGGTTGCAACAATCCGAATCTGTGCTGATCATCTACGTTCTCCAGACCCTTCTGGTCGGGGCTGCACTGCTGCTGCGCTACTATTCTGACTGGATGCTTCTGACCTGCTACCTGATATTCTCGGCTACAGTCCTGTCAGTTTTCGGCCAGACAAGGCGCAATGAATGGCAGTTTGTTCGGTGCAGATTTTTTTATGACAAAATTGCGTCGCGCTTGAGGCTCATCAGGCAAAAAGGGCTTCTGGTGCAGAGGATGTTCCATGTTTTCGAAATCGGAATACCGCTATTGCTCCTCGTTACATGCGGGCTTGCAGGAGCAGCACCTGAATATGTGAAGGCAGCAGCTTTGGTTTTATTCACAGTTAACTGCATTGTCTGGTTCTGGGGCAGGCAATATCTGAGCACGGTTTTGCGGGCTACGCTGTATCTTGTTATCCCTTTTGCCGTATATCTGAGCGAAACAAAGCCGGTACTACAACTAGACCGGATGACCCATACTGCCTTCACTCTACTCTTCGTTATATTTGCAATCATGATTCTGCTTATATCGAAACTGTCGCAACGAAAGAGCGGCTTTAAAAGTTCACCGATGGATTTTCTAATCATTATTCTGGCGGTGGCAATCCCAAACCTGCCTGAACAGCGGCTTCAGGAGTATCAGGTCGGCCTTGTCGCAGCAAAAGTCATCATGTTCTATTTCAGCTTTGAGGTGTTGATGGCCGAACAACGAGGCAGGCTTCACCTGATAACTTCAACGACATTAATTTCATTGCTCGTGCTGGCAACCAAATAGGTCCGGCACCTTTATTATAAACCTGCATTTTCAATCATTACGATCATACGGAGGTAGTCAATGATGAGTAGTCGCCTTGTTAAACTTGCAGTCACAGGTTTGTGGATTGTGCTGCTGGCTTCATGTAGCGGGCCCGATGCAAAAAAAGCGAAATTCTTTAATAAGGGAAAGCAGCTTTACGAAAAAGGGGAGTATGTAAAAGCAAAGCTGGAGTTTAAAAATGCTGTGCAGATCGATCCAAAGTTTGCCGGAGCGATTCAGATGCTTGGCATGGTAGCACTGAAAGAAAACGACCTTAAAAACGCTTACGGGCTGCTCAACAAGGCTGTGGAACTGGATCCGGCAAACCGGGATGCCCAGTACGAGCTGGGCAAGATCTTTCTTCTGGCGCGTCAGCCTGAGAAAGCGCTGGAAAAAGCGGAGCTTCTTCTCAAACAGGACTCAAAGAATGCAGCTGCCTTGCAGCTGAAAGGCGCAGTCATGGTGTATCAGAAGGAGTATGTCAAAGCGCGCTCCTACCTTGAAGGTATTATCAGTCAGGGTATAAAAACGCCGGATGTCTTTCTGCTTCTGGCCTCAACCTATCTTCAGGGTGAAGATGCAAAAAATGGTGAAGATGTTATCCGCAGAGGGATTGAGGCAAATCCCCAATCAGTGGTGCTGCACCTGTCTCAGGCAGAGCTCTTTGCCAGACTGGGTCGCGTCGATGAGGCGGCTGCCCTGATTAAAAAAGTCACCGAGCTGGAACCTGCCAAAGCCGAGCATAAAATCAGTCTGGCATCTCTCTACTGGGCAACCGGAAAGGAGTCTCAGGCAGTCGAATCCTTGAAGCAGATTATCTCCGCAGCGCCAGACAATGAAGAGAACCGTATTCAGGTTGCACTTTTTTACATGAAACATGGCAAGCCTGTAGAAGCTGAACAGGAATTGAAAAATGGCATAAGCCAAAATGGAAAAAGTGTTCATCTCCGTTTTGCGCTGAGCGAACTTTATCTGAACTCTAATCGCGTTGATCAGGGGATAACGGTATTAAAGGAGTGCCTACCACTCGGTAAAAGTGGCAGCCCGGATGTTCTCAAGACCAGGAATGCGCTGGCAAGAGTCTATCTTGAGCGAAAGGAATTTGACCAGGCTTCGAAATATCTGGATGAAGTGCTTAAGGAAAATCCAAAGAGCGTAGATGCCCACTTTACAAAGGGAAGCCTGCACCTGCTGAAAGGTGAGGGTGCCAATGCTGTAACCGAATTCAGAACTGTTGTGGATGAAAACCCGCAATCCCTGGATGGATTCTTGCGCCTTGCCGAGGGTCATCTGATGAACAAAGAGGTCAATCTTGCTCTGGATAGTCTGAAGAGTGCCCAGAAAATTGATGCCGATTCAAGAGAAGTACAGCTTGCTTTTGTCCGCTATTTCGCCATTCAGAAGGATTTTCGAAGCAGTTTAGAGACAGCTCGCAATGTTGTAAAAAAGTACCCGACCGATCTGGAATCCAGGGCTCTACTTGGAGATATACTGGTCATATCCGGTGATTTAAAGCATGGCGAAAACGAGTTTGCCGAGGTTAAGAAGCTAAACCCTAAAAATCCGCTTGGTTATGTGAAATCTGCAGAGTTGTATATCAAACAGGGGAAGTTTGAGCGTGCTGCAACTGAATATGAACAGGCACTCAAACTGAATCCGCAGTCATGGCGCATAACCAACGATCTGGCTTTTCTGCTTGGTGAGAGCTCAAAGGATATCGATCGTGCTATGTCGCTTGCTGAAAACGCCCGTAAACTAAACCCGGGGGAGCTGACCATTCAGGACACTATTGGCTGGCTCAATTATAAAAAAGGTAATAATGACAAGGCTGTTGAGCTGCTTAAACCGGTTCAGGCCAAAACTCCCGAAGTTCCGGTTATCAACTATCATCTAGGAATGGCTCTATTCAAATCGGGAAAATCCCAAGAGGCCAAGGCTCTTCTTAAGAAGTCATTGGATAAAAAAGACAGCTTCCCTGGTCGTGCAGAAGCAGAACGGACTTTTGCCCGGATTTAAACTCGTTCCACTAAGTTGCAGAATACTTTCATGGCTGTAATTAGAATGTAACCTTTGCAGGATAATTATAATTAAGGACATTAGCTCTGAACTGTTCATCCAAGACAATGCCTATGGAGGCGGAATGTATATCAAAAAAATGGTGTGTGTCACAGCGATTCTCAGTGCTTTCGGTACTTTTTCAGCATGGGCACTTGGAGAACCGGCAGCTGAAGTTATTAATCTGATCGAACCCGAACGTGCAGTGCCAGTAAATGATGATGCTGTTGAAAGAGCCGCCCGGATTGAAGCTGCCAGGAAGGATGCCGCTGACAAGAGGGCTGAAGAGAAGGCGGTTGCTCAAAGAATTGAAAAAGAGCGTCTGGCTGCACAAAAACAGGCTGAATCGAGCAAGGCAGCTGAGGCTTCTACCCAGGCAGCTCCGCTCCAGTCATCAAAAACCGAGAATATACCGGTTGAAAAAGGTGCGGTTATAGCGGCAAAGTCAGAAACCAAGGAGATTCCGTCAACAGTTAAACCTGACAGAGGGGTGACAGGCAATCAAGTCACAAGCGTGGATGAAACGAAATCTTCTGACTATATCATCGGCCCTGGCGATCAAATCGGTATATCAGTCTGGCGAGATGAAAACCTTACAAGGACAGTGAACGTGCTGCCTGACGGAAAGATAACCTTACCTCTGGTGGGTGATTTTATTGCAGCAGGCAAAACGGTTGATCAGCTTAAAGCGGAAGTGCAGAAGTCTCTGGCTAGGTATACTGGTGATACGGCCGTGACGGTCGAAGTGAAACAATCTAACAGTATGATCATCTACATTACCGGTAGAGTTAATCTTCCTGGCAAGCAGCTATTGATGGCTAACACCAATGTGTTACAAGCTATCGCAATGGCCGGTGGATTGAACCCGTTTGCAAGGAAAAGCGGAATAAGGATATTCCGGCAGCATGATGGGACTACAGATATGTACTCCTTCAACTATGCAGATGTCATGGAAGGAAGGCACCTTGAGATGAATATAGATCTCAAGAGAGGTGATGTAATAATTGTTCCGTGATCTTGCAAAATATGTAGTTTCGGCAGCCGCCCTTGTTGTTATCGCTCCTCTGACGCTAATGGCTGAAGATCTGAAGCTGATTACAGGGGTGACTCTCAAGGAAGAAATCAGTGACAATATTCTGATGTCTTCCAGTTTTCGTAAATCGGATTTCATAACGACTGTCACCCCTTTTCTTGATTTTTCAGGTGCTGATGAACGCGGGGAACTCAAGGTTTCGTCAGGGGTTAATTTCCTCGATTATGCACGTAACTCAACACTTAACGCGTTAGATTATTTTGTGCAAAGCGGGCTGGATTTTCGGATTGACCCTCGCCTGTCGGTTTCTGCCGGTTCCGGTTATGTCCGTGATTCACGACATGATCATGCTGAGCCTGGGACAGGTTTGCTTTCCAAGACAGGAAGTAACAGGCAAAACTACCGGTTATCTGGTGACTACTTATTGACTGAAAGAAGCAGTACTAACTTTTCGTACGCATATTCCCAGGAGACATTTAGCGATAGTCTCTATCTTAATACTTCGGTGCATACCGTAAATATTGCCCAGGCATATGATCTTGAGAGCTCTCCGCGAAAGGAACGTATCACCGGGGTTTTAGGTTATAGCCATTATGGTACGGGAACAACGCTAGTAGAAAACTATTCGGGTAGTGTCGGTGTTGAAAATAAGTTTAATGAATTGTGGGGATTTGTGTTGAGCGCAGGCGGTCGGTATACCCGCTCAGAATTTGATGTGGCAACCACTTCTTCTGTCCCAGTTTATAGTGCAACCAGTTATGGCAATGGATTGATCGGAAGTCTGTCGATTAATTACGCTGATGAGAGCACAACCGCTGGGCTCTCGTTCAATCATGATATTGTCAGCGCGTCTGGTAATTCCGGAGCGACCCAGCGGACAAGCATTTCCACGAACCTTAACGAAAAAATCACCAGCGATTTTTCAGGGAATCTAGGTTTTGGATACTTTAAGTACAAATCTGATCAGAATCAGTTTTCGTCAAGGGCATTCAGTCAGGATGATCTGGTCGTAACAGCTGGTCTTCGTTACAACTTTACCGATGATCTTTTTCTGGAAGGAGATTACAGGTACAACTACAGCAGCAGCCAATCCATGCCGCACACCAGTCAGAATCTCTTCATGCTGCGGTTGACAGTTCGCCAGGATATTATGCGACTGTAATTAGTGAACTGATTTTAGATTACATAGATTTAACGGAGCGAGGAGTATATGGAAATGGGAGTCACATCAATAAAGGATCTGGCAGGTATTCTTAAACGCCGTAAATGGAGTATTGCCCTTCCCGCTGCAGGCATATTCGTTGTCGCGGCTGTCATTGCGTTCACTCTGCCACCGGTCTATCGATCAGAATCTACCATTTTGATAGAGGATCAGGAGGTCCCGCGGGATTTTGTCAGTACGACTGTGACAACCTATGCCGATCAGCGTCTCCAGACCATTAACCAGAGAATCATGGGGACGACAAAGCTGCTTGATATCATAAACCGCTTCAGTCTTTATCCTGAATTGAAGAACAAATGGACGACTGAAGAGATAATAGCCAAGCTGCGTAAGGATATTAAGTTCAAAACGATCAGTGCGGATGTCATTGATCCGCGTAGCGGGCAGCCTAGGCCTGCAACCATTGCTTTCAGCCTTTCCTATGATGGAAAAAATCCGCAACTGGTTCAAAGGGTTGCAAACGATCTGGCCTCGCTTTATCTTGAAGAAAATCTATCGGTTCGCTCAAGGCAGTCTCAAGGGACTACCAAATTCATGGAAGACGAGATGAAATCGGTCCAGGTGCAGTTGAGTGAAGCGGATGGAAAGATTTCGTCTTATAAACAGAGGAATCTGAATTCATTGCCTGAACTGGCACAGGTTAATCTCCAAAGTCTCGACTCTACAGAGCGGGAGATGGTCAACCTGAACTACCAGTTGCGCTCACTGAAGGAGAAAGAAAGCTCAATAGAGTCCCAGCTTGCAACTATTCCAACTGATGCTGGAAGCCAGGACAAGGCTCGTCTGAATGAATTGCGAGTTCACCTCGGTGATTTGAAGTCGCGCTTTACCGATGAACATCCTGATGTAGTCAAGACCAGAAACGAGCTGGCAGAGTTGAGCAAGCAGTTGCGCGCATCCGGCAAGGATTCGGCTGACAGCAAGCCGGACAATGTCGCTTACATTACCCTCTCATCACAACTCGCCAGCATCAGGTCAGAAATCACTTCTGCAAAACGGCAGATTGAAACCTTTAAAAAGAAGACAGATGAGCTTCGTCACAGAATTGCTGCTACCCCTGGAGTTGAAGAGGGGTACAAGAATATCCTGATTCATAGAAATAATCTGCAGCAGAAGTTTGACGACCTCTCCAAGAAATTCATGGAAGCCAAAGTTTCGAGCGGTTTGGAAAAAGAACAGAAAGGTGAGCGCTTTACTTTGATTGATGCAGCCCGACTGCCTGAAAAGCCGATCAAGCCGAGTGTGCCAGCCATCCTCATTCTGGGACTGATCCTTGGAATAGGTTGTGGTGCTGGGCTGGCTGCTATTAACGAACAGAGCGACGATACTGTGAGGATTCCTGAAGTCCTGTCCCGGGCGACTTCCTATCCGGTTCTGGCAGCAATTCCAAAAATTGTAACCTGGCAGGAAGTTGACACGATGAAGATCAAGCGAAAAAGAGCGCTGGCCGGAGCAATCTGTCTTTTACTGGTAAGTCCGTTGGTGGTTCATTTCGCTATTATTGATCTTGACGTATTCTGGGCAAGACTGCTTAGGGTAATGACACGAATATGATCTGTTGCCAGCAGCTTATGGTATTCAGGGTAAAACAGCTGATGCACAATATCAATCAAGATTGTAGAAAAGGAGCAGAGGGTCATGGCCATCAAAACAAATACTGTCAAAAACCCTGAAAATAGCCCTTCTGAGGGACTTGTTGCAGTCAGTGAAGAGCTGCAAGCGGATTCTGTATCCGCCAAGAGGGAAGTCAAGGCTGTGAAAGCGAAAAAAGAAGCAAACACATCTCAGTTTGAGATGACGGAGCCTGTAGTGCCGGTTCGTCCTGTCGATCATGAAAAAGCCGGCTGGATCTCACCGAAATACTCAAGCTCACGCTCAATCAGGCTCAACCCTCAAACTCTTGCAGAAAACCGCTGCGTTGCATACCAGCATGAGGCTGCTGAGATTGAGTACTACCGGATGCTTCGTACCCAGATACTACAGAAGACTAAAGGGAAGGGAAACACCTTCATGGTCACCAGTGCCACTCCAGGCGAAGGAAAGACCCTGACTGCAATCAATCTGGCGTTTACTTTTGCGAGGGAGTACAAACATACCGCGCTGCTTGTAGATTGCGACCTGAAGAGTCAGCAGATTCATGAAAGGCTTGGTTTTGAAAGCGATAAGGGAATTGTCGATTATCTCATTGATGATGCTCCTTTTTCTGATCTGATGGTTTGGCCGGGAGTTGAAAAGCTGACCGTTATCTCTGGAGGTAAAACCGTCAAGGATAGTAGCGAACTTCTGGGCTCATCAGGCATGAAGAATATGGTGACGGAGATGAAAAACCGCTATCCAGAGAGATATATTATATTTGATGTTCCGCCGCTTTTGACATGTGCTGATTCTCAGGCATTTGCACCTATGGTCGATTATGTCCTTGTAGTGGTTCAGGCGGGAAAGACATCCCATAAAGATGTGAACAGAGCCTTGAAACTTCTGCCAAGCGAAAAGGTTTTGGGGCTTGTTATGAACTGGCAGTAGGGCCAGTTTTAATAAAAGTAACAGGGTAGTAACGTACCGTGACGTGAATGGAGTTTATTTTGTATTCGTTGAATGTGGCCGGACTCTGTATCACCGCCTCTCATTAATGCAGACCTTGCGAAAGTTCCGGCAACAACTCCGGTAATTCTTTTTACCCATGATCAGCCGACCTCGGAAGCAAAGTATTTCACCAATCCAAATTCACCGTTTGATATTAACGGAACCAACAAGTATGAAAACCTGTTGTTCGACACATACGCAGACGTGCAAGGGACGGGCAATATACCAGGTCTTTCTACTGATATAGAGCAGAGAGCTTTCGTTGCCTGGCTGAAAACACACAGGAATATCGTAGCTTATTTCAATGGTAACGATAACCAGAAAGAATTCTACACGTACACCGGTCCGGATAAAGACATCAGCCTGAATGTATTTTGCGTTGATCCACCGATTAAGGGTGATATCTCGGCAACTGATGCCAGCAAACTATCCTTTCAGGTAGTCTCCATTGACGCTTCAGCCAGTTTCATGATGGTAAGGGAATACCGCTGGAACTCTAAAAACTGGGGTAATTCAGTAACTGTTTCGCTGTTACCCCGGACGATTTAAGATAAATTTCCCGGTAAATCCGGCATGCAGTAATTGGGAATAAAAAGGGTCGCTCCAGAGATTGGGCGACCTTTTTAACTGCAAGGAAAGTGGTTTTACCAGAATACAAGCTGTCCGGATTCATCACGACCCGTATCCAGATCCCAGGGCTTGAATTGCGGGGAAGTAGATTTCCCTAAAACAGCAGCTTCGATTGATCTCCAGATAACAGCAATATTATAGGTGGCATGGTGCCAGATATCATCGTAATTGAGATGGTTATCTGCCGGTGTGGGAATATACAGATTATCGATAAACTGCCGGTCGATGTTGTTGTAATCAGGATAAGACGTGCCAGTCCTGGTAGAGATCAGATGGGCTAAAGGAAAGAGCCTGACGCCGTCAGGAGCTTCCCTGGTACTAATTGCTATAAATTCACGGTGCCACAGTTCAATGTCAGGAGGGTTCACCCTGACAACCTCTGGATAAACGTCCTGAAGCATCTTCTCCCAAAAAACAGTTATATCAGCATCAAGCGTCACCTCTTTGTCAATATAGCTGCATTGAGCGACTATCGAAGAGAACTTATCGGATTCGCCGATTCTGCCACTATTCATCCTTTGATATATGTAGCTGTCCTGGTGCATCTCACAGATACGATGCATAGCAGTGTTTTCTGAGTAAACTCCTACCTTGGCCTGCACGACAGGGTGAATGGTCATGTCAGTCACAAGATGGGCAGCGAAGCCCAGCAACCAGGCAAGCTGCTTCTCACGGCTGGAATCGTCTGAATCCATGAGGATGCTGATACCCCTGTCAAGCATATCACCTGCCCTGACTGTATGCATAATATCGGCCCAGGATGACGCCAGTGGATTGCCTGCGGCAAGATTCGGGTAGTCAGGGCTGACTGCGCCAAGGACAGCGTAGTGGAAATGTTTTGTCAGGACATTGCGGCAACAGGCCGGATCAGAAAATACGGTACGGGTCCGATCGTGGTCTAGCAGATCATAAAGCATCGTGATATGGGCATACGGACCGGGCACTTATGTTCCCTCCTGATCGGACGTTGGGGCTTTCCGTAAATAAGTGGCCCTTCGCGCAACTGACGTCAGTAAAAGTCTGTAGACAAGCAGCGCAGCTGGTAGCGCGGTAAGCATCCAGGCATATACAGCTTTAAGGGTAATAACAGTCAAAGTGGTTAGTGAAGCTGCAGGATGCTGGAGGAGAGTTGGGAGCATCTCTACGGTAAACTGAGAGCTCCCCGGAATGAGCCATGCGCCAAGTTTGAAAAAAGGGAATGCCAGTGCCAGCTGGAGAGGATATGCTAGGTAGTTCACCGATTGCATAGCAATTTGGTTTAACCTGAAAATATGAGCGAATATCAGACAGATTAACGAAGTCCCCCAGAAAAGCGGCATGATTCCAAGCACCGAACCCAGGCATATGGTCAAGGCTATTTTCCTGGGTGTCATGCCGGATGAAAATATCGTGCGAATATGTTTGATGAGAAAAGAAGCTGGGTTCAGCATGCGCACCCCTCTGTTGACTCTCAAATTCGGTCTTGATGTACATGAAACTTGAGCGTTGCCCCGGTAACGGTACTTCGTCCGGTGTAAAGAAAGATAATCATCCAGATGCTCTGTAGAAAAAGAATCAGTGCGGGATTCCAGAGCCCCTTAAGTCCGGTTGCAAAATCGGTCGGTGTATATGCTGCTTCCGGTGAAATGAGTGAAGCTGCAAGCAGGCCGTAAATAACGCCTATACCCCCCATGATCTGGTATGCCGAGATCTTACTATCACCGCGGTAGTCGGCTCGCATGGTTTCAGAGTAGGAGCGCCATCCCTGGGTGATAACAGATGCAAGAACAAAGGCTAACGTCGGGTAGGAGCTGAGAAAGATCCAGGCAGACACAACTCCGCAGAGAGTGTATAAAAGTGCTGTGACAGCCTGAAGCGGGATTACTTCGACCCCTTCGAGATCTCCGGAGTAGGCGATTTTCTTGGTTCTGCCGAAAAATACGAAGCCACGACCGGCAAAAAGCCCCTTAAGCAGGCCAGGGGTCTGACTCAACGGCTTCCCGTAACAGCAGCCAAAGCTTATGCAGGCAAGCCGCCCCAACCCTTCGCCAAAAGCATAGGAAACTGCGATTGCCGCGTATGCTGCCATTACAGGAATATGGAAGGATAGCAGGGTGCCTGCTGTACGGTTGATCAGTGCAATCAGGAAAGGAACTATGAGGATGCCTACAAAGACTGCCCCACCGACGGTGAAGGTATCGGTTTTCTTTTCGACAATCCGGGCAACTATCCTTGATGCCGGAACGCAGCAGCAAAGAAGAGATGCCGCCAGTATTGCCGTGCCAATTGCCGGGACACCGACCGAACCCATCAATACGAGCATAACGGCAAGGGCCACAAGATAGGCATTGGCAGTAAGCAGGCCGTACCAGGTGAAGTTGATGCCTTTCCAGCCGCCGTTTTCACACTTCCCAGCCGGTACAGAAGCAAAAAACTGCCACTTTTCAC
>JACABD010000014.1:60128-70631 GCA_013377075.1 Geobacteraceae bacterium
CCGCCGTTTTCACACTTCCCAGCCGGTACAGAAGCAAAAAACTGCCACTTTTCACCCGGCAGTTTTTTAAATCCCCACCAGAAATAGAGTGCAAGAGCAGTTACGAAGGCAAGCGTTACGGCTATTTGCATTGGACACCTCCTGTCTCTTTAGATATGGCGGCTCTCCCCAAAAGAGATCTGACCCGGATGTCAGTCTCTACCAGCGGTTTCTGAAATCCGCTGGTGAAACGGCTGCTCACTCCTGAGAGATTCATGTTATTAATTATGTCCTCGGCGAAATTCATCCGTCCTTTCTGGAATATAAGGATGTCGGTGCTGCTGCCGGGACGGTAAAGACTCTTTGGCTGCCCCTTTTTGAGGAACATCGATTTTTCAACATTCATCGGTGCGTTATACTCTTCGGTGCTGTAGGCCTGAACGATATCGCCGATCATAAGCGCCACCACCTCGATCATCGCCACGAGGCCAACCCCGGTTCCGCCGTAAACATCAGTGTCGATAATCGTCACGACCCGTCTGTTGCGGGAGTATGGTGTTGCCACAGACACAACTGCAGTGGGATTGCAGGAATGATATTCACCGTCAATGGTATAAAAATCAATTATCTGGCCGCTAACCGGAGTATGGTTGTAGTGATATTTGTCAGGAGTCAGTCTGAAAATGGCAAAGTCGCCAGCAGCAAAAGCCTCGTGCCAGACGTTATTTTGACTGCCGAGCAGCTCCTCGAAAGAGAAAAACTTCTCCTTTAGAAATACCATGGATGTTTCGCTCAAGGAGCCTACCAGTACCCGTGCATCGGCGGGTGAGACGATTACATCCTTGTCAGCAGGCATGGGACGGCACTCTGCATACCTGATTTTTCTCTCGAATATCTTGCGTGGGGTATCAAGCTTTTCAGGCGGGTCGAGACATTCGGAGAGATCGATGCCGCAGTCATTGAGGAAATTCCTTTTGGAAAGTACCGGGCGGTCGAAGTTCACCATGCCGAGAATGTGGGATGATCTGCTGCTGGTAAGGAGTCTGAAGAGCCTTGTACTGTTCTCCCTGACTTCATGGTAAAGGAGCCTGACCATCCGGTCGGCGATAAGTGGCTCTGTTACTACTCTTCCGCTATCCCGCTCTATATACTGGTGCTGCATCATATCTGTCACTCCTCTGGCTTTCGGACGACTTTGTGCTGGCTGCTTCATCACGACTGACATTAAGCAGAAGCAGGTTCATCAGGCGCTGCAAGGTGTTAATATCAGCGCTGTTGTTCAAGATATCCTCTTTTACCGTTGTAATAAATTCTGCCGCTGACCTCCCTTGCAGAATTACCCTGAGCCCCTTGCGCAGAGCGGGGTCAAGTGTGGCTGATTCCATGTCAAATTTCCTGCAATCTTCAGCGAGAAACTGTAACGACTCTTCGAGGTGATTTTTCCTTAAAGTGGTTCGATAAAAGCGTTCACCGGCAGTATTGAATTCACGGGCATTTACCTTGAGCGGAGATGATGCGCCTGCCTCAGCAAGTATTCCGGCGGTAATGCGACCTGCGGCGGTATGTTGGGAAGAGCCGCTCAGCCGAAGCTCAAGGTCGTTAATGGTTTCGCCCAGATCCATGAGTTCGATCAGGTCGGCACCATCTTCGCGAATCACTTTCAAAAGGGCTTTGCGGTACTCGTCAATCTGAACCCGGAGATAGCCGGGATAGCGACGGCTTGCTCTGATTCCCTTTGTTTTCTTGAGAAGCTTCTCCAAAAAGCTGTTGGAGGTGTCACGGCGTACAAAGAAAGTCGGTATGCCGATGGCTGCGCCGAAGAAAATCTGGCGACGTTCGCTCTCAACTGACGGGTTGTCAGGGATCTGGTTATGGCTGGTGCCAAGGGCCATGTATTTGTATGCCAGGGCGGTAATCAGTGTCTGCATGTCAGCGGCGCGGCCCATATCGTTGCCGAAATTTTCGAAAAGACTATAGTGTCTCCCTTCAAAGCCTGAAAATCCCATCTTTGCGAATTCACGCTGCTTGTAGAGCAGGTAGACCGACATCTGTTCATCAAACACACCCATATCGGCAAGATCCCGTCGCAATTGGTCTGTGTTACCTCTCACGCCATTCAGACCAGGACTCTGCTCTGTTGAGAGCAGGCAGACAAGATAATCAACCAGCCGGTAATCCGGAACAAAATCACCCTTAAGGCCAAGTACGGAACTGACAAAGCTGTCCAGCTTCTGAGGCCCGAAAGGGGTTATTGGCTGGCCGAAAACAGAGAGATTCGCTTTCTTTTTCCAGCGCCGCCAGATCATCCTCAGGTGGGTAAAATCAAGTTCATGGGGGAGGAAGCCGAGCGCTTTTTCAGGATGGAAGTCACTGAAAGCCATGCGGAACGGTGCTGCAGTATAAGTTCCGACAAAAAGCGGCAGGAAATGTTCGGTTATCTTTATGGCCAGATCACCGTAAAACTTTTCATGGCTGGCATTAAAGCCTGAATTGCCGTTTGCAAGGGCCCTGGTGAGGCATCTGCTGCCGATGCTGATATGGGTGCCGTTGTTGGCCAGACTTACATTGGAGACATTGGGGAGGATCACCAGGTTGTTAAGGATGATCCCTGAGTCACGGAGTTTTGCAATGGCATTTAACTGGCTTCTGGAGAGCACCTGATGACAGAGCTGCATGTAGCGGAACTTCTCTGCCCCTTTGTCCCATCCGGAAAGGCAGGGGCTCATGAAAAGTTCGCGATAGAAACTGTCCGGCACATGGTCATTAAGCTCTTTCTGTCGAACTGGCGGGTGGGGGGCGAAATAGGCCATGGCCTCCTGACCCAGTTCGGCGATGCCGAAAGCCTTATTGGCGTACATGATCAGAAGTTGTGTCATCAGAAAGCGTATTGCTGTTTCCTTGGCAATACCCCTACCCATTCTTTCTTTAGGCGTCAGAGACACCACATTAAATGAGAAGGTTTCCGGAGAAGTATTATCATTAAGGTAGTGGCCAAGCAGCCGGATTGCTGTATTGCGGATGGCTTCAGGAAGTATCTGCTGGGAGCCGACAAGATCGGCAAGTGCCAGTTTTATCAGATAGCTTACGGGGAGTCGAAGCATTTCCTCACCGTTTGATCCGTAAAAGGTGAAGCGTCCCACGTCGATTCGTCTGCCAGCAGCAGGATTTTTCTTGTCTGCCAGCAGGTCGCCTTCAAAAACCTCTTCAGCAAATCTGGAGAGGTTTTTGCGGGGAAAGCGGACCCAGCTGTTCTCCCAGACCTTTGAAGGATTATCCGCAAGGAACCTTTCCAGGCTGTTTACAGTATCACGAGGCGTTTCACCTGACTTTGCCCGTTTCATCATATGCGAGAAGAAGTTGGATTCTTCGATAAATAGAGGGAGGTCAATATCACTTTTTTCACCGCAGACCACTGCCTGCAGTTCACTTTCTGATCCGGCAGTTACGTCGTCGAAGGAAAATGGCAGGGTAGCGGCGAGGCTGTCAGCGGATGAAAACGAGACGCCGGCTTTCGCAAAAACTGTGCGAAAATTATCGTCAATTCCTTCCATTACTCTTCCCTGACTGCCGGCAATTGTAGTGAAGCTTGTGTTTCGGAATTTTGACATAAAAGCTCCTGTTATGGTGAAAGCAAGAGGCGACGCTTTGCCTGAGCCAGCATATGGCCAAATGATGGTCTGAAATAAACTGTGAACAGTTGAGGTGAAAGCGACCTGAAAGGGTTCTTTGAAAAGGCAGGTTGAACAATGATTTGCCAGAATGCTTGATCATTGCTGAGAATTTTAATTGAAGTTTATGTCAGAAGGGTTAGGGCGGGGTTAATTTTAGGTTACGAATATAAAATCTGTATTCAATTCAAATTACTGCTGAACGAATCGACGAACAGAAACTGTAAGCAACGGCCATCATCCAGTTGAGTAAGCGCAACTTAACAAGGCCCCATGTATAGGAAAGAAGTAAATAATTGTGTAGTCACAACTCTCGATTTTATAAGCAGAGTTATGTCAACGATGAGGACCTTTCAGTGAGGTATACCGGAAATGCTTCCGTGTTGTGACAGAAGTCCTTAAGAACCTTAATGGCAATTATAACGAATGTGCCAATGGTAAAGTGAGATAGCAACTAATGACAAGTCAGCTTAGAGCGGTGCTGTTTTGTAACCGTAATATTCAACAATTGTAACGCCCCAGATACAGACTGCCGCTATGATATCCGCGAGAATAAGACGATTAGGAGAAAATTATGGAACTGATGCCCATGGGCGATTATTACGTATGGCACTGCGACTGGTGCGACAGTACAAACTACACCATCTGGACAAGGCTTGAGCGGGACGGTCTTGCCTGTAGCGCCTGCCACCAGAAGTTTGCAACGGCCAGAGACAATCATCCGGCTTTCAACCCGCAGAAGAAAACCGGCAACAGCTTTCAGAGTCTTATTCTGTAGCAAGGGAGAGATGATCGTTTTAGTTGACCTGAAGATCACCAGTTTTTTCGAGAATTCCGCCTGTGTACTCCTGTCATTTCTTGCCGAGGTGATGGCGTTCAGTATCGGGTGATGGACTTGGAACAGGTAGGAATGGTGATCACACTGGTGCTGTCACTGGCCGGAGTTCGGATCATTGCGGTGCGCTTTTCGCCTGTCGAATTAACCCAGATTATCGGCTTTATTTGAGAGTTCTGATATGTACAGAAGCTTAAAAGACTCATATGCCAGTCTGAGGTATACCCTAATTGACGCAGCGCAGACAGAGTGATATAATGTCCAAGTAGAGTGGGTATGAGGTGATTATGGACATATCTGTAAGGGGGTCTATGTGGCTGGACAGAAAATCGGTTATGTTAGGGTTAGTGGAATAGACCAGAACACTGACCGTCAACTTGACGGTATCGAACTTGACGAAATATTTACCGATAAGATTACAGGCAAGAATTTGGATCGTCCTGAGCTGCAGGCAATGCTCCGGTTTGTCCGAAAGGGGGATGAACTATTCGTGCACAGCATGGATCGCTTGGCTCGCAATCTTGTTGATCTTCGGCAGATGGTGCAAGACCTGACCGACCGAGGGGTAATAGTCATTTTTGTAAAGGAAGGTCTCACTTTTACTGGTGACGATAATGCACTTTCGTTGTTACTGCTGTCGGTTATGGGTGCCGTAAGTGAATTCGAGAGATCTGTCATCAGGGAACGCCAGGCCGAAGGGATTAAGATAGCTAAGTCTAAGGGAGTTTATAAGGGCAGGGGCGCGGCGTTGACTGGTGAGCAGATTGAGCAGGCCCAGAAGATGGCATCTACCGGAGTTCCAAAAGCAAGAATTGCACGAGAGCTCAGGGTCTGCCGCGAGACAGTGTACAAATATCTGCGTATTGACCAAAGAGTCTCTTCATGCACTTAATTGCCGATATCGTCAGGCATGCCAGGACCCCATAATTACTGATAGGCTCATCCTTATCAAGTATTCTTCCATTCCAATTCCTCATAATAATTTTGATAGGCTCATGCTTATACAAACTTTCAAGCCTTCAATTCCTTTCAAAAGTTCAAATAGGCATTAGCCTATCTGCTCCAAACCCACAACAATCAAATATCTGATTGCTGAGCAGTTCCATGAACGTCAGGTCAGCATAATAAATTATGTCTGTTCAACATTCCATTGCCGTCTTATTCAATATCCATGACAACAATATGTCGAAAAATACATGTCAACTGCCCTTGTGGACTGCAGCTGCCCTTTGCTAAGGTGATTACATCATGCTGAAGGGAGGAACAGATGAAGGCAAAACTTGTATATATGAGAAGGATTTTAGAAACCGGTCTTTCTTATGTTGGTTTAGCGATATCTGAAAATAATCAAGATGACCCTAAGTTCGTCAAAGAAAAAGTCAGCATGGCTCTAACATTTGTACATTTATCGGCTAGAGCTGAGACAGTCGATCAGATGACTCATGTTAACCGCCGAGTGAATATATTTGTAAACAGTATTGCCAGTCGGCTGCCTTACGATTATTGCAGACAGCTATGCAAGCACGCAGATAATGAGCATAAGGATTGGCTGCGACGGCGGAATTCTCTCATAGAGCATCTGAACTTTGAGGCTTTGTGGAAATTAGAACCTTACGGGACTGACGTGACAGTCTTCTATGAGAATACGGTCAGGTCATGCATTGCCATTCCACCGGAAAAACGTGCTGAGATTATGGAAGAGATTGAGCTCTTGGCGGCGGAAGCCGAGCTGATCAAGTCAATGTTTAATGCCGTCTTTGGCAGGTCAGGAAGTAGCATGTGGCTGCCGATAATTGTCTCGGAAGGTTTCAAGAAGCTGGTTTTCACTGAACATGATGCTTACAGCTCTGAGGATGAAAACATAAAGACTTTGCAGCACGGTAAGGGGCTTAACGCGGAGAGTTTGAACGTCGACGACTTTCTGGCAGTGCGCGGTTGGCGAAGAGACCAGGTGACGATCAGGCGTTCATCCGGCTCTCGCTACGTGGCACGGCTCTGGACCGGAGCTAATGTAGAGCGTATTCAGTCGAACTGCGTCCTGGTTGATTTTGCCAATGACCTGGACCAGCGAGTGTCAGTGCGGCAGCCTGGTGCCAAAAGAGTCGACGCCCAGAAGCCGGCTGCAATCTGGCATCAGTACGAAATTTTGTATTACCCCGACGGGCGCCCGAGAAAGCCTAAGGGTAAGATTTGATTATCTGGGAGCCCGATGTCAGTCTCTAATATGCTATGACTGCTGCAGTGCCCGCAAAGCGATGCAATTTCAGCGTTGGGCCTTAGCTTTGGAACGGCACGGGGGTTGAATATGTCAATATCAACAAGAGGGGGGGGGTATGGGAGAAGCTAATCGAAGAGCCAAAGAGCGTGAACGGCAGGCAGAACAGTTGCGCAGTGTCAATATGTCACGCGTTGCCGGCGCAGTACGACATGTTGCATCAATTGCAACTAAATTTCCGGGGAAGGACTGTTATATACATGCGTCGATCGGCAAAAGCCTTCTTAATCGGCTTGGAGTCGAATCAGAGCTGGTTGTTGGCTTCGCCGGTTGGCGAGTCGGAGAGGGATCTGGTGACGCGATCCTCTGTATGCCAGTTACCAGGGAAATATGTTTGAACGAAGGTTTTCCTTGTCACGCATGGATCGAGATCGGGCACAATATTCTCGACCTTACCACCTACCAGTTTTCGCGGCAAGCGGCTACACTTGAGGAGCTTGACGGAAATAATGTGAATGTAAGCTGGTGTCCAGATTTTCTTCAGGTAAAGAAAGAATCAGTTTCATCAGTGCGTGATCTAATTTTGAAAAATACCTGGTGCTACTACTATGAGCGAAATTTGCAATTCGAACGCGAGATGTCCAAGGTCAGTTTTGGACTAACGGATGATCATGTTGATATGGCTCTGGCATTCTACCAAGCGTCCGTGGCCGATAATTATTTGTCGTTGAACGCCGCATGAGCGTCGCAATTACAGGCTTGGCCCCTAGCTCTGCAAATCTGCGGGATCGCATAATGTTAAGGAGTGCAACATGCAAAAACAGCCATCTCTTCACGGAGGTGGCTGTTGATTTTTTGGCCGAACAGAGCCATTTCATACTATGATAGTATGAAAAAACAAACGCGGAATACTCCCCGTTTTCCTGTAGTATCTGGCGACAGCGGTGACAGCAATTAAATGAAGCGGCCGCACATTACTTGTTGATCGCTGACTTCAATACTGTGCTCGGCTTGAATGACAGAACTTGCCTGGCTGCGATAGTGATCTCTTCCCCGGTCTGCGGATTTCTGCCCTTGCGGTCGGACTTTTTCTTGACTTCAAAATTGCCGAAACCGGATATTTTCAAATTCTCGCCGGCTTCGAGGGTAGTTTTCATAATGTCGAACACAAGCTCGACAAGATCTGCGCTGTCCTTCTTCACCCCGCCTGTTTTTTCATAAACTTTCTCAACAAGTTCTGTTTTTGTCATAATAAGCCTCGATATTATTTCAATTAGTGAATAAAGACGCCAACTTCTCTACCAAAGCAGAACAGAACCATGCTGTCAATGAATCTGCTCGGAATTTATATTCTGCTGTCAGTATAATAATGGTCTCGATTCGAAAAGCAAATTATTTAGCTATCTCTGGACGGTGACCATTGATTTGTATACTATCATAGTATGAAAGAGCCACAGAACAACACTCGGGTTCGTTATAACCTTTATTTGAGCATTACCCAGGCTGAGCAACTCAGACGTCTGTTCGAGTCCGGGCTTACAATTTCCGGCGTTGCCAGATTATCAATCCGCAAGTGTTCAAACATGTTGCTTGAGCCAGACACACCAGCTCCATTTCCCGAACGTTTTAACTTCCACCTTAATCTTTCCGATTCAGAAGTTCTTGCCAGTATTGCAAACCGTGAAAACTGTCCTAAAGCAGTAGCACTTCGCAGACTGATCCAGACATACATCACAATTAATGCTTCCGCCTTAAATCAGCTATTTTAGCTACTTTGCGATAAAACTTAATCCAATACTTTATACTGCTGTTTACAATATACACTAAAAGGTGTATAATAATGTTCGTAAACGTGGCGGATTGAGCCACTAGCTCAAACGTAAAGGAGGACTAATGGGCCAAGTTATTGATCGATATCACCATTTGCTGAGATGGTTTGCAGAATTTTCATTATTGCCCCTTCATTGCCTTGCTTCATACGGACATCAATATGGGACTGCATCAATGATAGGCACGTCACTACTGGTTGTTTATGCAGCTTCAACAATCAGATATGCACGTGTGCATGGATTATAAATTCATGGTTGTAGCTAAATTAAAGCAATGGAGATCATTTTTGAGTACAGGAAATGATGTTGACGTTCCTATAATGCTGACATTTGATTTGTCACCGCATGAAAAAGTTGTGGCTGAAGCTTCAATCAAAAGCTGGCAACCACTTCATCTGCATATTCGGGGATGGAATGCGCGACTTGACTCGTACGAAAACCTTTTGGAAAACAATCTCCAAAACGGTGAACTCCATTCATTTATCGCTAATGCAGACGGCTATATGGCTTTAGTTGACACAATGACATATACAGCAGTTTCAGAACTGATCAGCCAGCGCCAGTTCGTTCAAAAGATATTAACTGACTCCATAGCCCTAATCTTCATGATCAGCATCCTGTTGTATTTTTGGCTTCCTTATGTTGGTGTTGCTGTTGATGCTCTTAGCATCGCTTTTGCATTTGCATGGTGCTATTTGCTTGAGTTCCAGAAACGAAAGTTGATTTTATTTTTGGAATCGCAAAAGAAATCGGCCGATGAGCGATATCGTCGGTTTCGTGAAAACTATCTTGCCGGTTTTAGACCTCATGGTGAGAATGATGGCCGGTAAGCGTCACTGGCTTGGCAATCGGCTTCTCTGGAAATATGTAAACTTGCCAGACAGGGGAAAATGCCGGACAGCAAAAGTACCGTTTAATAAGAAACGGCTCCCATGGCTTCGTAGCAATTCTTATCTTACAGCAGCTATTTTTCATGCTGAGCATACGCTAGAGCTTTTCGATACTGAAGATTCAGATGAGATTTTCGGTATGCATCCCATCTGCCGGTTTGATGAAACAAAAATAAGTTTGCATGCATTACAGGACATAATTCCGTCATGTATGGTCGTAGAAGGCCTCTATACCGGTCTACTAGGGGTTGACCTTGCAGATAAGCACAGGAATGATTTTACTGCGAATGACTTTCTACGCTTTTGGCAGACACGTCATGTATCTGGCTGGTGGGTAATTGAAAAGAGCGGGGTAGGTGTGGCTATTACCAGGGATTACTGCTGTATGCATGACCAGACTGTTCACGCTGTTCAAATTTCATCAGACGGTCTTTCCATCTACAAGTTCGGTCTAAATCGCTGTTCTGACCTCGCCGATCAGGACAGGATCGTCTATAAGCGAATAAGTGAAGCTAGTATTGATTCGATGCTTAGACTGTTTACTCTGGATTCAGCAATTGAAGTTCGTTTAGCAATCAGATTCTATCGTACTGCGATCTATGCACTAGCATATGAATACGAAGAGCTGCCTTTCTAAAGCGCTGAAGTCATGCATAATGACGTAGTCATTGTAGTGACGCAATTGTGACTTCTAACTGACTTTTAGACCCATAATGGCAAAATGTTGCCAGAAAAAATGCGGTAATGTAAACGTATAAGTAACGCAGTTACTTCAATTGACGCTAATGTGACCTTAACTTGCATATAATTTCGCTGAAAAGAGGAGGGAAATAAGGCTTGCTGGTGGCTGGGTGTTTTGCCTGCTGATGTACCCTTCGTATGTACCCTTGAGACGGCAATAAGTGGTCAGGATGCACAGTATAATAAAAAGAAGTATAATGTTATTTCAGTATGTTGGCGATTTCATTGATTGTGGAACCTATATAGGTTCGGGCTCATAACCCGAAGGTCATAGGTTCAAATCCTGTCCCCGCAACCAAAAACATTCAAGCCGCTTAGCTTAACTGCTAAGCGGCTTTTTTGTTTC